>CANJ01000024.1 GCA_000309075.1 Occidentia massiliensis | reverse complement strand
TTATAAATAAGATAATTATTTTTTTTGATCTTTATCTAATGATATTGAGTTTAAAACATCTTTAAGCAGTAATTTTTTCTGATTAGGATAGTCTTTCATAGAGCAATCATTACTTGGTTAGTTATTATAACTTAAACTTATAGTATTTATCTATGGTATATACTATATGGATATAGTAAATAAATTAATAATTTACTGCAACTATTAATTTCTAATTTCTTGTATTTTATTAGCAAATCATTAATTTTATTAATACTATATTATATTTTGAGTGATCACTAAGTACTTTTGTTAAAACTTATTTATTAGTATTAAAAATATTGCTTAGTGAATAATATAAATAATATTAAAATACTAAGAGAAACATAATCAACTAACAAAATATTAATTTTAATATTATGTTAATTATTATTTAGAAATCTTGATTTATTAAACTTATTGTGAAATAAAATATAAAATTTTAAGATTTAAAAATGTAACTAGGATATAAAATGTTTGAAGAAAACAATGTTACTGAAAATAACAGAGATTTTAATAAAATATTAGGAGAACTTTATCTAGCTTATGCTCTTTCTACTATAACATCAAGATCGTTGCCTGATGTGCGCGATGGATTGAAGCCAGTTCATCGTAGAATTTTATATGCTATGTTACAATTAAAGTTAGATCCAAATAGTGGCTATAAGAAATGTGCTAGAGTAGTAGGAGATGTGATAGGTAAATATCATCCGCATGGCGATGTTGCTGTTTATGATACACTAGTTAGAATGGCACAGGGTTTTTCTATGAGATATCCATTGATTGAAGGTCAAGGTAATTTTGGTTCCATAGATGGTGATAATGCAGCTGCTATGAGATATACTGAGTCGCGCTTAACTCAGGCTGCTTTGGCCTTAATGCAAGATATTGATAAAGATACGGTAGATTTAAAAAAAACTTATGATGATTCCGAGCTTGAACCTAGTTTATTGCCAGCTTCTTTTCCTAATATATTAGCAAATGGAGCTGAAGGGATAGCAGTAGGTATGGCAACTTCTATTCCTCCTCATAACATTAGTGAATTATGCGATGCTTTAATATACTTAATTAAGAATCCTGATTCCGAGATAAAAGATTTACTAAAA
The DNA here is from genome assembly GCA_000309075.1 of Occidentia massiliensis. Classification (GTDB taxonomy): domain Bacteria; phylum Pseudomonadota; class Alphaproteobacteria; order Rickettsiales; family Rickettsiaceae; genus Occidentia; species Occidentia massiliensis. Next base: position 14,205 of record CANJ01000024.1, on the reverse strand, counting down.
TTTATTGCTGGACCTGATTTTCCAACTGGTGGGGTAATAATTGACGATTTTGAGGCAATTACCAAAGCTTATGAGATAGGACGTGGTAGTTTTAGAATAAGGTCAAAGTGGCATGTGGAGAGTTTAGATCGAGGTAGCTATAATATTATTATAACTGAAATTCCTTATCAGGTGCAAAAGTCAAGGATTATTGAACAAATTGCTGATTTATTAAAAGATAGAAAAGTACCTTTATTAAGTAATATTAGGGATGAATCAACTGATGAAATACGCATAGTCATTGAACCTAAATCTCGTACATGTGAAGCAGAAATAATCATGGAAATTTTGTTTAGGCAAACTGACCTTGAATCTAGGTTTTATTTAAATCTAAATGTTTTAAATTCTATGGGATTACCTAAGGTTATGAATCTTAAGGAAGTGTTAAGTGAGTTTTTAGACCATCGCTTCAAGATAGTGGTAAGACGTTCAAAATTTGAAATAGAAAAGATAAGTTATAGATTAGAAATATTGTCAGGCTTAAAAATAGCTTACCTTAACCTTGATAAAATTATAGAAATTATAAGAGAAGAAGATGCTCCTAAAGAGGTAATGATGCAAAAATTTAGTTTAACAGATGTTCAGGCTGAATCTATATTGAATACTAAATTACGGTCTTTAAGAAAGTTAGAAGAAAAGCAAATTTATAAAGAAATTAATAATCTAATTTTAGAAAAAGATAGGTTGAATGATATTTTGCAAAATCCTAAACAATGTTGGAAAGTTATCAATAATGAAATAAAAAAAGTAAAGGAACAATTTGATATTACAACTTCTTTAGGTAGAAGAATGACTAAATTTCAGAAAGTTGAAAAGCTAGTTTCTCCTATTAATCCAGAAACATTAATTGAGAAAGAGGCTATTACTATAATTTGCTCTCAGATGGGGTGGATGAGATCTATTAAAGGGCATAATATTGACTTAGCTAGTATTAAATATAAAGAAGGTGATGGACAGAAATTTATATTAAAAGCTTATACGACTGATAAAGTGATTCTTTCTACTTCTAAAGGAAAGTTTTTTACAATATTAGCAGACAATATAATAAAAAGTAAAGGTCCAGGCGAGCATGTTAAGTTAATATTAAATCTTTCTACTGAGGAAGAAATAGCTAATATATTAATATTTAAACCTAAGGAAAATATTTTAGTTGCTAGCAGTAGCGGTAAAGGATTTATAATTAATATTGAAGATGTAGTTGCTCAAACAAAATTAGGAAAACAAATATTAAAGTTAAAGGATGGTCATAAATGTATAAAATCTGTTATAGTTAATGGCGATATGGTAGCTTGTATTGGTCAAAATAGAAAGTTACTGATTTTTCCTGTCAATGAAATACCTTATATGAAAAAAGGATATGGAGTTACATTGCAAAAATTTAAAACTTGTCACTTATCTGATATAAGGATTTTTAATGCTAGAGATGGTTTGGATTGGTATATAGATAGCTGTCAGAAAGTTGAAAAAAATATTAAGCTATGGATATCAAAAATAGGGGAGGTTGGTAAAATTCCTCCTCCTAGTCTTCCTAAAGATAACAAATTTACATCCTTGAATTAAATAGAGATTTTATATTTTTCAGAGTAATAATTATTATATAACTCTATTTTTTGGAGCTGACCTTTTTAGATTTTTTTTGTTTTCTGAATATTTTGTAGATTTATTATCTCTACTAGTAGAGATAATAACAATTTAACTTAACATGAGAATAAGTTTTTCTTTCCCAATTAATATATAAATTTATTAATTTTATATAACTTAGAGATAGTAATTTGTAAACTTATGTTATATTAGTTGTTTCCTTGAGATGCACTTTTTTTATTTCAGGTGTTTTTTAATGGTACTACTTCATAACTTTTTGTTTCTCTTAATAAGATTATATAGTTAATAATAAGCTTCACTAATACATTTTTTAAATGCTTAGAAAAAATGAATTTTTAATGTTTTTTCCTTTTATATTGTTTGATATATTACCCGTTGTTGTTCTTACCTAAAAAAATTATTTATGAATAAATACCAAGAAATGTGTTATCTTTGGTTTATAGAGTTAAGGGATAAAATAATTAGATCATTTGAATCAATTGAAGAACATTATGCTTCTTTAAAAAACCTACCAATATCTAAGTTTAAGAGGAGCAAATGGAATAGAGTAGGGGGAGGGGGAGGTGAAATGGCTATAATGAGAGGGGATGTATTTGCTAAGGTGGGAGTAAATATTTCTAAAGTGTATGGCAAGTTATCTCCTGAGTTTCAGGATCAAATTCCAGGTACAGAGAGTAATCCTTGTTTTTTTGCAACGGGAATTTCGTTAGTAGCTCATATGCAATCACCATTGATTCCAGCTGCCCACTTTAATACAAGATATTTAGAAACCTCAAAATATTGGTTTGGTGGAGGAGGAGATCTTACACCATTATATCCTGACACTAAGGAAACAGCAAATTTTCATCAAGCTTTTCAAAAAGTATGTGATGATTATGATCCTAATTATTATAAAAAATTTAAAGAAGCATGTGATAATTATTTTTACCTACCACATAGAAAAGAATATAGAGGGGTTGGAGGAATATTTTATGATTACCTTAATAGCAACGATTTTTATAGGGATTTTAATTTTACTAAAGATATAGGGAAAGCTTTCTTAAATATTTATCCAGATATTGTTAAAAATAAAATGCTTTATTCTTGGACTCCTAAACAAAGAGAAGAGCTTTTAATAAAGAGAGGAAGGTACGTAGAATTTAACTTATTGCATGATAGAGGTACTAAATTTGGGTTAATGACTGGTGGTAATATTGAAGCTATATTAATGTCTCTTCCACCTGAAGTAAAATGGCCATAACAATATTTTTAAGTTTTTTTAATGATTTTTAAATAATAAAAAGATTAATATACTTAATAACATTGTGAAAATAGTATATAATAATAATTAATTAGTAATATCATTTTGTAAACTCTATGAAACATATAGATGATGGTGTTACTAATATATGTAATATATTAATTAATAAAGGGGATAAAATGTTACAAAATGAGAATATTTCTGCAAAACAACATATTCCTATAGAAGATGTTATAGCTGCATTCAAAGGGAAAAATACAGGTATTTACCTGTCTTTAGATAATATTCATAATATTAGTGGATATACAATGGATCCGTTCCCAGAAGCAGAAAAAAATCGTAATCATTGGGATAGTCGTGGAGAAGGGAGTGTTATAAAATATTTAATTATGCATTATACTGTCTCAAATCTTTGTCGTACTATGGAATTATTTACTGAGAATAAGCCTGATAATAGAGTAAGTGCTCATTATGTTATTTCTCAAAAAGAACAAGAAGTTTCTGGAGGAATTCCTATTCGAGTTGTGCCAGATAGTGAAAGAGCTTGGCATGCTGGAGTGAGTTTTTGGGGAGGAAAAAAGAATCTTAATGCAACATCAATAGGTATCGAGCATGTTAACCAAGGGTTTGTTGATGAAGAAGGAATCAGAAAATGGTTTCCTTTTGATGAAAATCAAATTCGTATTTCTGGAATAATGAGTCAGGATATTGTTAAAGAATATGGAATACTTCCTACTCATGTTTTAGGTCATGCTGATATTGCTCCTGGCCGTAAACAAGATCCTGGAATTTTATTTCCATGGGGTGAGATTTATTATGATTATGGTGTTGGAGCTTGGTTAAATGAAGATGAGAAAAAACCAGAAGTTATTGTTGAGAAGTATGATCCTAAAATACCTTGTCCTACAGAAGTTGACCTTTCTTTATTTTTGCAGCTATTAGGTAAATATGGCTATGAAATACCAAGTGATGTAAATATTGCTAAGATCAATGTAAATCAAAGTGAAAGTGACTTCTTAAAAGTTACACCGTTGCTAGAAGCTTTTAAGGCTCATTTCTCAGCTAATGGACAACCTGAACGTTATGATAGCCAAATTACAAATGAAGATATGTTTTGGGCTTGGGCAATAACAGCAAAATATTCAGATGATTTAGTTGGAGAGAATTATCCTTTAACTGGAGAAGAATTTATGTAACCAGGTATGTAAAAAACATCAATGTTGATTTGAGAGGAGGGGAAACTCTCCTCTGTGTATCATATTTGTTATATTATTTTTGCGATTTTTATTCTATATTATGTATTTAATAATAGAATTAGTTTACAATTATTAATAATAGATTTAAGTAAGTTAATAATTTAAACAAGGATAGTAATAGCATGGCTAATAATGAATTAGAATTAGAATTTCAAAGGGTTACGGAAGCATTAAATGATTTTATTGAAAATGAAAATGAATGTCGCATGGTACAATATAGGGAAAAGTCAGATATAAAGGCGAAGAACTTGCCTTTATATTATACATCTCACAGTGGACCAAGTAGATATATGTATTATGGTTATAGAGCATGGTTAAATGCTGCTAGAGCCTTAATTGATACTAACAATATAATGAACCATCTAAAATCGATAATTTACAACAAGCTTTTGCTAATGCTGATAATGTTTTAAAATATATGGCTAGTCTATCTAACGACTTTAGTAGAAAAGTTAATAACGAAAAATTTGAAGATAAAGAAGTACAAGACCGCGTTCACAAATCTAAAGAGTTAGTACATAATATATTTGAAAAAGAAGGAAATGTTTTTATTCCAACATATCCTATTGCTCAGAACCATCATATAGTAACAAAATTTTCTAAGGAAGGGGAAAATTATTATATTACTAGATTTGATACAGGCTTATTTGCTAAAAAAACAGGGTTATTTAACTTCAGTGAAGACGGTATGCCTATAACGTATGATACTGTAACATATAAGCTTAAGCCAGAAAATGTAAAAGAGTTTATTGATCATACTATTGAGGGAAATTATATTAAACAAATAGGTGGCTCTAAAAAAACACTTAATAGTTTTAAAGAAAAGAGTAAGAATTTATCAAAATATTTAGGAGAAATGGTTGAGTCCAAAATGGAAAAAGGAGTAATGCAAAGAATCGGCAATTGTAATACACGTAGTATTAGAATAGCATGTAGGGAGATGCTACCTCAAAGCAACTTCAGGCAAGTATTTAATATTATTACTAATATAGATTATGAAGAGACTTTATCACAATTACAAGCGCTTAAGCAGGAGCTAGCTAGTAAATTACATAAGAAAGTGGAAGTATCTGCTGTAGATGATAAATTACCGGACTTACCTACTAAAATGGAGCAGACTCAATATTTATTACAAGCGACAAATAATGAAATCAATAGAATATTAAAATTTCCTTCCAATATTAAACATCTTAATAATCATGAGTTACAGTCTCGAGCATGTTATCAAACTGATTTTTATGGTAATAATCCAAAAGCATATCAAATTTTAGCTAAGGATGCGGCTAAAGATCTAATTAGAAGAGGAATCATTACTAAAGGAGAAAAAGAAGAACCTGTCTATCCATCATATAAAGGTACTGAAAGAAGTATGCTAGAAGAACAAGCAATATTTATGGTACCTCATGATGGTAATACTCCAGAAAGGTTAGATATGATCTATCAAGCTTGTACCAATAATTGTATTGAATATAGTGTAAACCAAGAAGATGAACATGTTTCTAAACTAAAAGTAGAAGTTAAAGATATTATGAAGAAAGCTGTGGAAACTAAGTATCGTGATCACCTTAAGAGTGGTAATATTATTTTTACTGATAAAATGATTTACAGATCTGAAAAACCTATAAGAAATATTTTAAGTCAAGCCCGAAAAGAAGGGTATACTGTTTCAGTAAAAGATAGATATTCCAAGTCAGAACAAATGCTTATAGCTGATCCGAAATATATACAAGATAATAAAGAGAAATTTATTGAACAAGTAATAAATTCATTACCTGATAAACCTATGTTGTTTCAGGTGGGAGAAGCTGCTCGTAATATTGTTGCTTCTATTAAAGCTGGTAACTACATTTCTAACTGGCAAAATACATCAATACCATCTGCTAAAGACCCTAAAGTACAGGAAGTGCTGGAATCTTATTTTGAGAAAAGATCTGACTTAGAGCAAGCTTTTAGAGAAGAAATAGGTGATGGAAAAAAAATGGATAAAGAAAAAGAAACAGTTCCTGGTCCTAGAAATTTTGAGAAATTTAGTAGTATAGAAACACATTTAGCTTCTGAAGGTAAAAAGGGTGCTATAGCCACTTTCATACAAGAGATGAAAAGAAAGAATATTCCTTTAATAGCTGATTCAAGTGGAAAGCCTATTGATGACGAAAGGTTTAATAGAAGATATCTGCTAAAAAAATTTCAGGATAAAAAAAAGAGTAAGGAGAGATAAAGATAGAAAATGCTAAACAACTTTTCTATAAGACTTTAATAGTACTAAAAATAAAAAGGTAAAATTAATTTGTTATTTTAATGGCTTGGTCTGGTAGTAATATAGCTATTCCATTTTTAATAGGATAAGCAAGACCAGCTCCTTTACTAATTAAAACTTGATTCTGTTTATCATAGATTAAGGGCTTTTTTGTTAGTGGACACACTATAATTTTTAGTAAATCAGCTGAAATTTCCATAATAAACTCTTCCTTGCTATTTAAATAATATAACGTTATTTCTTCAGGATGTTATAGAAAGCTTAAATTAAATTTATCTAGTTTGCACTAACCACTTCTACCTTTAGGCTATTTGTATAATTTAGCTCTGTTCCAAGTTATAGGTTGACCATTTTGTCCTAAAACTAGTTCACCTGAGTCTTCATATTCAGCAGCTAAAAAAGAACTTGAAGAAGTTATTAATTTTACAGGTTTAATTTTTCGATTATTATGGAAATGATCTTTAGCTTGCTCACGTGCAGTTGGATTATTTTTAGATGCAGTCTTAGCTTTTGACATTTTTGTAACTCCTATTTAGAATGATTGTTTTAATACTTTTTAAAAACTCTATTTTAGCCAAGTTTTATATAATTTGACTATTAACATGCTAGCAAAATTGTTGGTTTTTAGTCAAGAAAAAAGATTTTTGAATTTGCTAAATTGGCTACCCAATAAGTTTCTTGTATTCAGCTTACCAGTTTTTTTGACAAGATCAGTTACTTGTTTAAATTGTTTCATAAGTTGATTTATCTTTTGTACTGATGTTCCAGATCCAGCTGCAATTCTTTTTTTTCTACTAGCATTGATTATTTCTGGTTTGGTCCTCTCTTGTTTGGTCATTGATAAGATTATTGCTTCTTGTTGTTTAAACATATTTTCGTTTAGTTGATTTTGGTTGATTTGGGAAAGCATTTTGTTTATTCCAGGTATGAAATTAAGCATATTATTGATGCCACCGAATTTTTTAATGCTTTGTAATTGTTGAAGATAGTCTTCTAAATCAAATTTACCTTTTTTAAGCTTATTAGCAGCTTTTTCTGCTTCTTCTTGCTCAATGAGACTGGATGCTTTTTCTACTAAGGAAACTATATCTCCTCTACCAAGAATTCTAGAAGCTATTCTTTCAGGATGAAATTCTTCTATATCATTAATTTTTTCTCCAGTGGCTAGAAATTTTATAGGTTTACCAGTAACATATTTTATACCTAATGCTGCACCACCTCTAGAATCTCCATCAATTCTTGTTAATATTACTCCAGAAATATCCAATTTTTGATCAAAAGTAGTTGCAATATTTACTGATTCTTGACCAATAAGTGAATCGACTACTAAGAGTATTTCGTTAGGATTAGTTATTTGTTTTATTTGTTGTAGTTCTTGAAGCATTAACTCATCGATATGGAGTCTTCCTGCAGTATCATAAATAATTACATCGCATCCAAGTAGTCTAGCTTCTTGTTGACTTCGCTCTAAAATTTGTAGTATATTTTCTTGTTTAATTATAGGTAAAGATAAAATATTTTCCTTTGTTGCTAGGATTTCTAATTGTTCTCTAGCAGCTGGCCTGGCTATATCAAGAGAAACTACCATAACTTTTTTGTGTTGTTGCTTAAGTTTAACAGCTAGCTTAACAGTTGTAGTTGTTTTTCCACCGCCTTGCAAACCTACTACCATCATATTAACTGGTGATTTTCCTTTAATATTTAATATACTTTTTTCACCTGCTTCTTTGTTTTTATAGTCTTTTTCTATGCTATTAGCTTTAGATTTATGTTGTAAGATCTTAACCATTTCTTCATTGATTATTTTAATAACCATTTGACCTGGTGTTACAGATCTGATAATTTCCTTTCCTTTTGCTTTTGTTGTAACATTAGAAATGAAATCTTTGATTACCATTAGTGGCACATCAGCTTCTAGCAAGGCTATCCTTATTTCTCTCATTATTAGAGAGATTTGTTCTTCTGATAAAGAAGTACTATTTCGAAGTTTGTTACAAATTTTACTGAAGTTGTTTGTGAGAGCTTGAAACATAGTTGTTTTTAATAGTTAATAAATATGATATTAAGAGATAAAATAAAGATTACATGTAGTTGAGAAAAAATAATCTTTATTATACCAATAAAATGAGTTAAGAAAAAGTAATAATGTAATGATAACAAAGTTTTAAAAAAAATAAATCCTTATTCTATTGTTAGCGTAAATATTATTGGATAAAATTTATTAGTATAATGTTAAGTTACTAGTATTTTGTGTTTTAATAAACTATGGTTAAAGAGTAAAAGTAATGTATAGGTTAAAAAGTTCTAATCGAAGCCAAGATAGAGAATCATCTGAGTTTGAGCAAACATTAACTAAAAGAAACACTGTTAAAGCTTTAGAAGAAATACTGTATAAGTCGTTTAAAGTGTTAGATCATGGATTTATAAGAGTTATTGATTATATGGGGGATGATTCTTCTATAGTACAGGCTGCTAGGGTATCATATGGTAAAGGGACAAAAACTATTTATCAAGATCAAGGTTTGATAAGATATTTAATGCGGCATCGGCATACTACTCCTTTTGAGATGTGTGACATTAAATTTCATGTTAAGTTGCCCATTTTTGTTGCGCGTCAATGGATTAGACATCGTACAGCTAGTGTTAATGAATATTCGGCACGTTACTCTATACTTGCTAAAGAATTTTACTTACCTGAAAAGAAACATCTATCTGTTCAATCTAAAACTAATAAACAAGGTAGGGAGTCTACTGCTGTGCCTGATAGTTTAGCAGAGAAAGTTTTGGGAATATTAAAAAAAGATGCTAATATATGTTATGAGCACTATAAAGAAATGCTTAATGAAGATGAAAATGGTGATATAATCGATGTTGGTGTTGCTTGTATCTCACGAGAGCTAGCTAGAATGAATCTTACGTTAAATTATTATACTGAGTGGTATTGGAAAACTAATTTACATAATTTATTGCATTTTTTGGCTTTGAGAACTGATTCCCATGCTCAATATGAGATTAGAGCTTATGCAAAGAAAATACTTGATATAGTAAAACTCTGGGTTCCTTATAGTTTTGAAGCTTTTAATGACTATGTAGCTCATGCAGTTACAATATCAAGAAATGGATTAGAAGTGGTTAAAAGGATGATTGCTGGAAAGGAAGTTGTAAGGGAAAATAGTAAATTATCTAAAAGAGAATGGAACGAGTTGATGACTATTATAGGTAACGTTGGAAAAATTGAAAAAAGTTAGAAAATCGTGCTTGACATAATAAAAAAAGATTATATAAAGTAATTATAATAAGCAAGGTAATAAGTTTTCCATGCTTATAGCTGTTTGATAAGTAAATAAAGTTATCCAATATAAATTATAACGCGAAAATTTGCTGTTAGATACAAAACAATTTTAGAATTAGTTCTGTATATAGTAAGTGATTTCAAGTAATTAAATAAACAAAAGGGCATTTAGTGGATGCCTTGGCGCTAGAAGGCGATGAAGGACGTAATACGCTGCGATAAGCTTTGGGGAGCTGCGAATAAGCTTTGATCCGAAGATCTCCGAATAGGGAAACCTACCTAATTTTAGGTATTATATAGTGAATACATAGCTGTATAAGGCAAACCCAGTGAACTGAAATATCTTAGTAACTGGAGGAAAGGACATCAATATGAGACTCTGTTAGTAGTGACGAGCGAACATGGACCAGGCCAGTAGCTTTAAAAACTCAACTAGAATAATTTGGAAAAGTTAGCAGTATAGGGTGATAGCCCCGTATAGGTAAATGTTTTTAAAGTTCTTGAGTAGGGCGGGACACGTGAAATCCTGTTTGAAGATAGGGAGACCACTCTCTAAGCCTAAGTACTCTCTAGCGACCGATAGTGAACTAGTACTGTAAAGGAAAGGTGAAAAAAACCCCGACTAGGGGAGTGAAATAGATCTGAAACCAAATGCCTACAAGCAGTCGGAGCAGACTTGTTCTGTGACGGCGTACCTTTTGTATAATGGGTCAGCGAGTTAGTTTATCGAGCAAGCTTAAGCCGTGAGGTGTAGGCGTAGCGAAAGCGAGTCTTAATAGGGCGTTTAGTTCGATGAATTAGACCCGAAACTGAGTGATCTAGCCATGGCCAGGCTGAAGATAAAGTAACATTTATTGAAGGGCCGAACTCACTAATGTTGAAAAATTAGGGGATGAGCTGTGGCTAGGGGTGAAAGGCCAATCAAACTCAGATATATCTGGTTCTCCGCGAAATCTATTTAGGTAGAGCGTTATGTGGTTACTATTGAAGGTAGAGCACTAGATGAGCTAGGGAATCCCACAGATTTACCAAACTCAATTAAACTCCGAATGTCAATAAGTATAGCATAGCAGACAGACTATGGGTGCTAAGGTTCATAGTCAAAAGGGAAACAGCCCAGACCATCATCTAAGGTCCCAAAATCATAGCTAAGTGTGAAAGGATGTGAAAAAACCAAAACAACTAGGAAGTTGGCTTAGAAGCAGCCATCTTTTAAAGAAAGCGTAATAGCTCACTAGTCTAAATAAGTTTTTTTGCGCTGACAATGTAACGGGGCTCAAGTTATGTACCGAAGATATGGATTTATATGTTCAATTTCTGAATGTATAAGTGGTAGCGGAGCGTTCCGTAAGCCTGTGAAGGTGAACTGTGAGGTTTACTGGAGGTATCGGAAGTGAGAATGCTGACATGAGTAGCGATAAAAAATGTGAGAAACATTTTCGCCGAAAGTCCAAGGTTTCCTGCGTGAAGCTAATCTGCGCAGGGTTAGTCGGCCCCTAAGGTGAGGCTGAGAGGCGTAGCCGATGGGAATCAGGTTAATATTCCTGAACCTAAGGGATGTAACAAAAATAGAATATTGTATAGGCTTAATGGATTGTTTATGCAGTTAATATTTTTCAGGAAATAACACCCTTATTATAGACCGTACCCGAAACCAACACAGGTGGACAGGTAGAGTATACCAAGGCGCTTGAGAGAACGATGCTGAAGGAACTAGGCAAATTGCATCTGTAACTTTGGAAGAAGGATGACCTACATATGGGCAACCATTTGTAGGTGGCACAAACTAGGGGGTAGCGACTGTTTAATAAAAACACAGGACTCTGCAAAGTCAATAGACGATGTATAGGGTCTGACGCCTGCCCAGTGCTGGAAGATTAAGAGGAGGAGTGCAAGCTCTGAATTGAAGTCCCAGTGAACGGCGGCCGTAACTATGACGGTCCTAAGGTAGCGAAATTCCTTGTCGGGTAAGTTCCGACCTGCACGAATGGCATAACGACTTCCCCACTGTCTCCAGTATCGACTCAGTGAAATTGAATTCTCCGTGAAGATGCGGAGTTCCCGCGGTTAGACGGAAAGACCCCGTGAACCTTTACTATAACTTTGTATTGGTATTAGGAGTTAAATGTGCAGGATAGGTGGGAGACTATGAAGCAATGGCGCTAGCTGTTGTAGAGTCATCCTTGAGATACCACCCTTTTAATTTTTGATATCTAACTATACTCCTTGAATCAGGAGTTAAGACAGTGCATGGTGGGTAGTTTGACTGGGGCGGTCGCCTCCCAAAAAGTAACGGAGGCGTGCGAAGGTTAGCTCAAGTTGGTCGGAAATCAACTGTCGAGTGCAATGGCATAAGCTAGCCTGACTGCAAGTCTGACAAGACAAGCAGAGACGAAAGTCGGTCATAGTGATCCGATGGTTCCGAGTGGAAGGGCCATCGCTCAACGAATAAAAGGTACTCCGGGGATAACAGGCTAATGATTTCCAAGAGTCCATATCGACGAAATCGTTTGGCACCTCGATGTCGGCTCATCACATCCCGGGGCTGGAGAAGGTCCCAAGGGTTCGGCTGTTCGCCGATTAAAGTGGTACGTGAGCTGGGTTTAGAACGTCGTGAGACAGTTCGGTCCCTATCTGCCGTGGGTGTTGGAGATTTGAGAGGATCTGCCTTTAGTACGAGAGGACCGAGGTGGACGTACCTATGGTGTACCAGTTGTTGTGCCAACAGCATAGCTGGGTAGCTAAGTACGGAAGGGATAACTGCTGAATGCATCTAAGCAGGAAACCTACCTTAAAACTAGATCTCCCTATTAGAGCTGTGGAAGACTACCACGTTGATAGGCCAAGTGTGTAAGTATGGTAACATATTAAGCTAATTGGTACTAATAGCTCGATTGATTTTAATTATTAATTTCACTTTGTATACAGTATTAATTCTATAGTTAGTTCTACTTTTGCTATTAGTTTTTTAGAGTATAGTTTTTGGTTAACTTTATGTTTTTTATTTATAACGATAGGTAATAGTTATTATATTAATTTTTAGTATAATAACTAGTGCTTGATTTTTAGGATAGTTTTTGAATCTTTAGGAGTTTATATATTAAACCTGGTAGTTATAATTATGAGGGGTCCACACGATCCCATCCCGAACTCGAACGTGAAATCTCATGATGCTGATGGTACTGTGTAAAATACATGGGAGAGTAGGTTGTTGCCAGGTTTAGTATATAAGCTCTAATAGATAGAATATAAAATATAGTAATCTACATAAATAACTGTTTTATGTCTTAATGAGTATGATATTATATACAAAATTATTTTTCTCGCCTTATTTTAAAGTAATTTGTATTAGTGAATTCTATAAGATTGAGTATAATATAATTTATTGATGTAATGTATTAAACAAGTTAATGTACTTATTTAAAATAAATAAGTTATTTTTACTATTATGAGAATGTATAAATTTATGTATATCTTTATATTCTATGTAAACTTGATCTTGGTGTTGTATTGATAGTAAAGATAATATAGCTTGGTCATGTCTATGATCGGTAAATTCAAGTAGTTCTTTGCCTAAAGTGCTTGGTTTGTCGGTTAAAATTCTTTCATCTAGAGCATAATCTAGCCATTTTTGCACGAATTTTTCATTTTTAGCTGTATTTTTTATGATAAGTAACCCAGCCTCTAGCTGTGTTGCATTGTAGAATTTGTCCTCATCCACATTCATTAATATATAAGCATCACGTTTTACATATTTTGCATTAGTGTGAAGATTTTTAAATAACACTCTATCATATTTTTGAGCAAGGTTAATTAAATAAAATGGATCCTTTATAATAAAGTAATCTCCATCAATATAAAATATTATACTATTTTTAGGGAGTCGTTTCATAGCATTAAGTATAATATATGGTTTCCATAACCAAAATCCAGCTCCTCGCTTTTGATCTAGAATATGGGCATTTTTTTGATAGAAATTAATATCTATGTCATTAGGAGAATATGTTAATATACGATCGATACCATGATCATGAGCTGATACCATAAGAGCAGTCTTGTTAGCAAAATAACTAGCTTTACCAGCAGCGTAAGTAACTATAGCTACATTATCATATTTTTTAATGATTTTATTGCTGTATTTGCTAAAGTAAGTAGCATACTTACTATATTGGTTATTATTACTACACATTTGATAGATAAAAAATATAATAGGAAGGAATAAAATCATTAAGCCAAATTTTTGTCTATTTTGCCTGTTCATTATTCATTATTGTATTATAATTTTATTTAATATGTTTATAGCATTAAAAAGGAAAATAATAAACCAGAAATATATATCTTTAATAAATGAGTAGTTGTAAAAATAGAGAAGATATGGTAATAAGAAGACATAGGGATATAGGAAATTAACGATAAAGGAAAAAGAAAGACTGAGTAGTAGTCACTAGTTAGGGGGGTAACAAGAGGATATGCAACATGATAAAGGCAATTCTAATGTATATGATGGTGGGATAGGGAA
>CANJ01000025.1 GCA_000309075.1 Occidentia massiliensis | reverse complement strand
CTAAATAAATGAAGCAATAGGATTTATTGATAGAAGGAGTGGTAGATTAAAAGACAGTACTTAGGCGGAACGGATTAGATCAAAGAGTTAACAAGAATACTTTGGAAAGGGCATAGAAGCTGAGCTGTCAGAACATTTAGGGTATAGCAAATATGACAGAGCTGAAACTGAGAATGCTAGAAATGGTAGTTTTAATAAGAACTTGATTAGTGAGAGTGGCAATATAGAGTAAAATATTCAAGAGATAGGAAGATAAGTTTGAACCAGCAATTATATCAAAGAAACAAACAAGAATAGATGGGGATTGGATCAGAAGATAATATTCCTGTATGCTAAAGGGGTGGGTCTAGCAGATATCAAGACCAATTACATGAGTTATATGGAGCTGAAATCCTACCATTTCTAGCATTCTCAGTTTCAGCTCTATCATATTTGCTATACCATAAATGTTCTGATAGCTCAGCTTCTATGCCCTTTCCAAAATATTCTTGTTAACTCTTTGATCAATCCGTTCCGCCTAAGTACTGTCTTTTAATCTACCACTCCTTCTATCAATAAATCTCTGTGCTGCTCACATACCAAAATACGCTCTGATGCTTGACTTAATAACTCCTAGCATTTATTGATATTAACCTTTGTCTGCCCATTCTTCATTTCATAGAGGTATACTTAAGTGACGTGAAGGTTTGAGATTTTGTAAGAAAATTTTATATTTTGAATTAAAGATTGAAAACCAGTTATATGTACCATAGTAAGTTTAAGAGCTTTAAAACAAAATCAAAATTATAACAAAAAAAAACAAATCTTTGTGTAACTTAAGTATAGCACTGTTAACAAAGTTATTTTAAAGCTAATTAAATTCTTTTTTGCTGTAAACTATAAGGTTTTTTTAAATAGGAGTAACTATTCCAGTAAAAATCTTATTAATTTTTGCTAAAAAACTCTTTAATTATTCAATTAAAATAACTTTGTTAACAGTGCTATATAGATTAGTTGTTTTAACTTTTTTAGCTTATTCTTTAGTTGTTATTAGATTTTCATTAAAAAGATATCTTTATTTTTACATATATTAAGGGTTTTTTGAATGTCTAATATGATTACCTTGTTTTTTTCTATAGCAACTCCATCAAAGTAGTATTTCGACAAGTTATTTATTGTTGTAGGGCCTATTGTTGGAATATCAAGGTAAGGGTCCTGATTAGTTTTCATTGTTTTAACTAATACACCTCCTTTAGCTTTTTTTCTTAACTTACTACAGCGTGCTATTAAATTATCAGTACCTTCTGCAGCCTCTATACCTAATACTACTCCATCTTCAATTATTATAGATTGACCAATATCAAAATTGCCAATAGCTTTTAACACTTTTAAACCAAGTTCTATGTCATTTAAATCAGAATTTTTTGGTGTTTTTTTTGTTAATGTATCTTTATTAAATGTACACATTACCTCCATTGTTGATAAAATATTAAAACCATAACTTTCAAAGAAAGATCTTATAGTTTTTAAAACTTGATCATCTCCTAAAAATCTGTTACATAATATTTTAGAGAGTAAGATGCTACCTGTTAAATCGGCTTTAATGTTCTTAAGTTCTGGACGTTTTACACCACCAGCAAAGACAATATCTATTACTCCTACACTTTTAAAGTAATCTATAGCTGATTGTACTTTACCAATATATAACTTTTTATGAGGCCAAGCACTATATTGATTGAAAGAGGCAGATCCTTCGATTAAAATTAAGTAACACTCTACACCTTTAAAAGACTGGTACCTGGCTATTTCCAAAGGTAGCTTACCACTACCGGCAATGATACCTAATTTTTTAGATGACGTTATTACCATTTGTTAAATTATTATTTTAGGTTTTTATCTTGCATAGTGGCAGTAAAGGATCCTTCTGTTACAAGCTTATTGTTAACACATACAGTTGCCTCAAATTTCCATACTGGATTACGACTTTTAATAATATTAGAGGTAATAATCATACTATCACCACAAGTAACAATTTGTCTAAATTTTACATTTTCAATACTCATTAAATAACAAATTTGATTAGTAAGATCACTTTTGATAGTTTCTAAAATTAAAATAGCAGATAATTGTGCCATCGCTTCAATAATTAATACTCCAGGCATTACAGGATTATTAGGAAAATGTCCCATAAATTGTGGTTCATTAGCTGTAACATTTTTTATTCCAATAATTTTTTGATCATCTATTAGCTCAATTACTTTATCAATCATTAAAAAAGGATATCTGTGTGGTATTCTCTTTATTATTTCAGTTATATTTAACATAAGATTATTTTTTTCCATTTATTTTTCTTTTTTAATCAAATTTTTTAAGATTATTGATTGTTTATGCCAATCATTTATGGGAATAGATGGACTTCCACCAACAATCATACCATCTTTTAAGTCCTTTATTACTCCACTTTGAGCTGCAATTTGAACATTATGACCAATATTTAAATGACCTGTAATACCTGCTTGTCCTCCAATTACTGAATAATCACCAATATAAGTGCTACCAGCAATACCTGCTTGAGCTACTATTATAACTCCTTTGCCTAGTTTAACATTATGGCCAATTTGTACTAAATTATCTATTTTACAATAATCTCCAATAACTGTATCTTGGATAGAGCCACGGTCTATTGTAGTGTTTGCACCAATTTCTACTTGATCACCTATTATAACTCTGCCTATATGAAATATTTTATTATGTTGGCCTTGATGGCTTGCAATGCCAAACCCTTCTTCACCTATCCTAGCACCTGCTAAAATTACAACGTTTTTACCTATTATTGCATG
The DNA here is from genome assembly GCA_000309075.1 of Occidentia massiliensis. Lineage (GTDB taxonomy): Bacteria > Pseudomonadota > Alphaproteobacteria > Rickettsiales > Rickettsiaceae > Occidentia > Occidentia massiliensis. Next base: position 4,690 of record CANJ01000025.1, on the reverse strand, counting down.
TGATATACTAACATTTGTAGCAATATTAGCGTTTTCACCAATTTTTACTCCATGTTTTATAGCAGTATTATGGCCAATTATTGAGTTTTTACCAATAACAACATTTTCTTCTATTATCACATTACAACCAATTATACAATTAGAACCTACTATAGCTGTTTTGTGTATACAGACTGTTGATGGTATAGAATAGTCTGATATTTTAGGTGAATAAAAAAGATCTATAGCCTTTTGAAAACTATGGTAAGGATTGTCTGATGCTAATAACCATATTTTATCATTAAAATTATCATTGACTATTTTTTTGTTAATTATACAGGCAGAAGCATTACTTGTTTGTAATTTAGTTAAATATTTTAAGTTGTTTAGAAATGTTATGTTCCCTGTTTTGGCTTGTTCTATAGTTGAAATGTCTTTAATAATAACTTGTGATGCTTTAGTAGAATTTAGTTTAGGTGGTATAATTTTACAATTGATTACTTTAGCTATATATTCAAGATTATAATTACCATTATAATTATAAAAGTTTTTGTCAATCATAGTTTTATATTTTTAGATGGTATATTTTATAAATAATTAACTTGTAATCTTTGTAAAAGAAATTAGTATTTTTTTTAATATTATATTGAAAGAATACAATAATGAAAGCACTTATACCAATTTTTTTTACGATTATAACAGTTTGTATACTATTAAGCTTAGGTACTTGGCAGTTATATCGCCTTAGTGACAAACAAGCATTAATCAATGATATTATAGATAAAAAAAATAGAGCACTAACTAATTTTGATGATATTATTAACTTGCAAGATAAAAATTTGGTATTTACTAGGATAAAAGTAAGAGGTAAATTCTTGCCTGGAAAAGATATTTTTTTATATGGTAAATATAGTAATAAATATATATTAGTATCACCTTTACTTACAGCTAAAGGAAATGTAGTAATTGTTGCTCGTGGCTTAATAGATTACAAAAATTTAAATAATTTTTTACAAGAACCATTAAATAGTAAACAAGATATGGAGCTTACTGGTATTGCATTACAATTTGAACAAGCAAAACTTTTTATTCCTAATAATAATATACAAAGTAATGTTTGGTTTTCTTTAAGGAAAGAAGATATAATGAAATATGTTGATTGTACAACAAATAGTAATTTCTATTTGCTCCAAACCTCAGGGTTATTATTTAATCATTATCTTAGACCATTACAAAATGATCTCTTAGTTAAAATACAAAATAACCATTTAGAATATGCTATTATATGGTTTTCTTTAGCAATTTCAGTTGTTATTATATATTTTTTTCGATTTTTTTATAAAACAAAATAATATAAAAGATAGAGCAGGAGACTAGTAAACTAATATGTGCAGCTTACTCTTATGTTCAGCATGTTTATTATAGTAGAATATATAAATGTTTAGTATTAATATTCACTTTATAAGTGAAAAAGATATAACTTACAACTTTCTAGGTTGTAGCAAGTTCCAAGCTTTAACTGCTCGTTTTTCTAGTTGATTAAATGATATGTCACCTCTTGAAAACTCTATGATTTTATGAGAATTTTTTTTGTTAACTAACATGATTGTAGGTATAACTTCTATTTTTGTTATTAATTCTGCTTCTGGTATAGTTACATCAAGAAGCGTAGTATTAAGAATTTCATGGTTAAAATTATATTTTTTTACAAATTCTTGAAATTTAGGTTTAAATTTTACACAATATTTGCATTTACTGCGTATGAAGAGAACCAACTTATAATTTTGTGCTAAATGCTTAATCTTATCTTCTGGAGAAAACTGAGTTGGTAAAGGGGTAATTTTTTTATTGTTGCTTTGTACTATTTGTATTTTATTACTAGAATCTTTTGAATTTATTGCACATGCATTATCTTCAGTGATTAAGGGTTCTTCTAGTGAATCTAAAGCTAGTATATTGTTAGCATTAATTAAATTAATGGATAAAAAAAATGTAAGTAGGAATAGCACAATCTTCATATTATCTTATTACATGTATTTATGTTTAAAACATTAAAATATTATATAGTATTTTGATGTAATGCAAGTTTTATATAAGAATTATAAAAGATTGTTTAATAATTGTTATGCTAACAATACTATAAAATCTTCTATTTCATTTACTTGTAGTTGAATAATTTTATTTTATACTAAATTAAAGCAAGAATTGGATATACTAAATACTAATTCTTTAATAAAAATTTTAACTTTATTCTACTCCTGTTAATCCAATTTCTTGCGGTTCTAGATTACTATGTTCACTATTTTCCTGATTTAAACTATTATTGTCTTCTCCTATAGGTGTATTGTTGCTAAAGTATCTTTGATAAGAAATATATATACCATACTGAATCATACAAATACCAACTATAGAAATTAAATTAAAAAATAAATAATTAGTTGCTTCTGTTATTCTACTAGTTAATTCTGTTGATTGAACTGGTTCATTATCACCTATATAATTTCTTATATAATGACTTGTAAAACTGCTCATATAGGGAACAAAATATGGAATGCTAGTAAAGATAAAAGCAATAAAAATGTTAGCTGGAGTAAGGTCGCCAATCATATCAAAAAACGAATCATCAATTATTTCTGATACGTGGTTATTGGTCTGGGGTGATAGAATTTGCTCACCATTACTATTTGAAAATTCTTGATTTGAGTTGTTAGATTGTATATCTGTTATGTTTCTAGAATTACTGATATTGCCACTTTCTTGTACGTCCATAAAAATTTCTCTCTTTAGTCATGTTATAGCTAAGATTATTTTCTAATATTAGCTATCTTTAATTATATTAATTTTAATCAAATTCTATTGCTCCAATTGATTGTAATATAGTTTCTGATTGGTTAGGTGGTTGTGTGTCAGATATACTAAAATCGTTACTAAAAATATCATTAATAGCACATAAACCATATCCAATGGTAGCAGTTGCAGTAGCCATATAAAATGCATCTGTAATTTCACTATTGTTATCATGATTTGTTATAAAATTAATTATATATTTTATAGCTGGTACCATGCCAGCTATGCTTAATCCGTGAATCATATAATAAATAAAGTTAGTAAATAAACTTATAGTTGTATCTGATTCACTATTAGAAATATCACCTTCGCTTTCATTATCACTATCTGAGTAGTTTCTAGACCCAGGTAAATTTACACTTATTATAGTAAATCCTGTTAAAAGTCGTTGTTCTCTAGTATTTGGCATTACAAGCTCCTTATTTTACTTATTGTTCACTAGTGCCAGTTATTTCTGTTCCTAAAGTTGTTGTTATATTCTCTGATTCTACTAGAGAAAACTCGTTGTTACTATTTAGGAACAGTTCAGATAAAATAGCTTCTATAGCAGTTTGACTTTGATTATCCTCTAACTGTTTTAGTTTATTAAGAATTGTGGTTTGCTCTTCAGTTAATTTAATATTTTCATCTTTTTCTAGTATATTTTTTATCTCTTCAGGGGTTATGAAGAATTGTGCATAGAATTTTAATTCTATTTCAAGTAAAGGACTTTTACTGCTCTCAAGGTCTGAAAGAGTATGTTCTTTAAGATATTGTACAAGAAAACTAGGATATATACCATTGTAGTTTTTAGCTGCTCGTAGAATAAGTTCTTTCTGTTGCTCTTTGTTAAAAGATCCTAATATGTGTTTAAGTTGAAGTCCTTGCATAGAATTACCTTTCTAATTGGTTAGTTAATTATTTACTTTTATATAATATTAAAATATTATATAAAAGTAAATAAATTTTATTAATAAATTTTAACACTTACTAAATTTTTATTTACTAATAACTAATAGTTAGAGATAAATTAACTTTACTATAACTATCTTCTAACTATTAGTTTGATTTTAATTATCTCCTATTATTGTTGGTTCATATTTAGCAATTTCACTTGTGCTATCAGTGTCGTTACTCCCTATATTACAGATGAAATCATATATAAAATACTGGATAGTACCAATGGTAACAGCAGCAATTATGGTTTCAAATGTTTGATTTTCTCTGTTATCTTGCTCACTATTTGTATAAAACCATATATAGTAGACAATACACAGAACACTAGCTAAAGTTATAAAAAATAGGTTTGATTCTAACTCTTTGTTATACCAATTATTTTCTTGAATATATTGACTGTTGGTTAAGTCAGTAATATCATTTCCCTGTAATACAGTTTTACTATCTATATGAGCCTTCATTATTTTTTCCTATAATTAGTTAATTATATGTTTTTTAATTCTTGTTGGTTAGTATTTAACAATTCCCATAGATTTAGTTAAGTTTGAGTTGAGCCTAAAGTTGGCAAGTTATGCTCATTACTATATGTATTATAATCTTCTTCATCTGAACTTGAATTACCTGATTCAGAAGTATCACTAATATTAGAAGAAAAGTCGGTTATACTAGTAATACTTGATCTACTAGAAGGATTTTGTGTACTAATATATTCATCAATTTTGTCTTTGGTTAGGAGACCATCTTGTACATTTTTAATTAATTCTTGAGATACATGAATAGTTTTTTCATAAAGGGTTAAGATAAGTCGTGCCATATTCTTTCCTATTAAAAACTCATCACCATAAAGGGATGAAAGAGAGTATTTTTCAAGAAATCTTTCTAAAGTGTTATATTGGTTATTATCTTTAGTATTACTTTTAGCTATAAA
>CANJ01000026.1 GCA_000309075.1 Occidentia massiliensis | reverse complement strand
AGAGTAATTTCAACAACAGCTACGCCTTCCTCTATTGTATTTGGCGGTGGATACCAATGACATGGTTTATTTGCTAGATGTAAAACAACATATGTTAGCATTAATGTACTATCAAGACTATCAAACAAACGTGGTTGAATATTTGGAGTATAAACTAGGTTTGTATGATTTCCTTCACAATATATAGATGGATGTTTATAAAACTCAACAGGACGACAATTTTTATAAGTATCACCTTGTATAGAATAACCTTTAGTCTGTATAGAATTAGTCCCTTGATAAATGTTACTAAAGACCTTAGTTTGACCACTAGGTAATATACAACTTATAGCATCTATAACATATTTTTGACTATGAGCATCCCAAGCATAAGGTACACAATTTACATCTTGACTTTTAGTACTAGGTGGTGGGGCTGAATGTTTATAGTTATTGTTAGGAACTTCATAATTATGTTGTGATTTTGTATTACTACCTATATCACTTAAATGAGGTTTAGCACTGGTATCTAATCTTGATGTATCATGGTAAGTGCTAGATGAAGGTTGTATCATCTTTTCAGGAGAGTTATGACTTAAATAGTTTATTGCATCTATTATTGTTGGTCCTATATTTTTAACTAATTTAATTGGCCAAAACTCTAATCTAGATGTACCAGAAGATATAGGCTGAGCAAAATCGTTATTATAGGAAGATGATAATTGCTCTTGTGTATTTTCTACATTAATTTCACGACGATTACGTTGATGATTATCTTCATCTATTTTGTTGCTTAAGCCACTTCGAATCTTATTAATATTCTCTAGAATTTTACTTTGTGTAAACTCATTACTTATACCATTATATATTTGCGATGCTTCTTCATAATCATAGCCTTGTAATATTAACTTATTCCATACATCACATGCTAATATGTTCTTAGACAAACTAGGTGGGGGTAATACTAAGTTACTACAACGGGAACAACATAAAAAGATCCATATATTCTTTATAAACGTTTCTAATTGAGACAATGATATTTCTTTAAATTTACAATTTTTTACAAAATTTATTTGTTCTTCTGGTAAGGAAAAACCTAAGGCCGCATAAGATGTTATTGTGCTATTAAGATTATTTATTGCTGTTACACATTTTAAAGTATATAATTCATTATCAGTTACTTTTCTTTTTACATAAATACTTGGAGAATCACGCATCTCCCCAGCTAATTTAATCTTATTTTGTAGTAGTTCTAATGTACTATTACCTCTAGTGGTGTTTGTATTTTCATTCCATTTATAAATTTTTATTGGCTCTTTTAACCCTAAATTAAACTTCACTGCGGAAATTGTGTAATTCTTGTCAACAAACCAATTCCTTATTTTAACAGTGGAGCTAACATTAGTATAACCCTGGTAGTAGGAACGTATATTATTATTGCTAATCACTAAATCTTTATTGGCTCTAACAACTTGTACTTGATTTGGGATAATATTTTTAAATGTAATAATTCCTACCATTTCTTCATTCGGTAATACAGGAATTAATGTATCATTTTCTATTCTATGATTGTGCGTTATATCAAAGGATCTGCCAAAATCCACTTCATATTCTCTATATATCTTTTTGTCTGACCATTGATATTGATGGAATTCAGAAGATAATGAATCTTGCAACTCCTTAACTGAAAATGCATAAGCTTTTTGCCTAAAATATATCTCAGCATTATTAGGCATGTTCTGAAACGTTGAATTGTTAATATGTAATATACTTTCTCTAAAAACAATCTTACTGTTCTTAAATAAACTATTAATAAAGATAGGAACTACTATAGGATTATTACTATCAAGTTTTATATATTTAATTAGTCTATTAGCATCTATAATTTCACCCTCTTTAGGAAGGACATAAAGTTTATTTTCTTTTATCTTATAATCTATATCATTAATGATAATCTTATCTTTATATGGAAAATGGTGTAAAACTTCATAGTTCTGATTAGATTGAAAAATCAAACTAGTTCCTTGTTCCTGATATTCTGTAATATTAAACAAACTATAATCATTAGCTATAGTTAAATTACCATTATTTTTAAGTATTAACTGATCATCTAAAACTTCTCTTGAACGATAATGTTTAATTTCTATTCTAGTGAGCTGATTATTATTATCTAAAACTTTTAGATAAATATTATCTGAGTTTAGCTGTAAGTAAGAGTATTTATTATCTAAATAACCTTCTATCCTTAGAATATTACGGAAATAATCTTTACTCTTCCAGAAAAATTGTAATTCTGCTGAAATGTTAAATTTAAATCTAGAAAGATTTTCCTCTAATATACTATTTAATATTGGTTGTAACTTTTCGACTTGAAGCTTGTGTAAAGAATGATCAACGTAAAATTGGCCATTATAATATACTGAGTCAGATTTTCTATTTCTACCAACAACGTGTAATTCAGTTAAATCACTATTAATTTTAATATTTCCTTCTATACTTATATTAAAAGTTTTAATATCTTTCTCAAGAATAAGTCTACTATCATACTCTTTTCCCTTTACTCCTTGAATTTGTACATCTCTAGCAGATAATCTTAAATTATCATCGATTAAGATATTGTTAAACACTAACTGTAAATACTCTCTTGTTCCTTCAAGTATAATAGTACTATCGCCTATATAATCTACTTGTTCTGTAAATTCATTAGGGTCAATCTTAATTATACTGTATTTTGCATATTGAATTTGGATAAAATTAGGTCCTCCTTTTGCTAAACTATTATATATAATAGAATCTGTGTTATTTAATGTTGATAAAAAAGTAAATTGTGTTATAGAAGTTTTATCTTGTATTTGAAATGGTATTGAAGTATCAATATAATATTCACTTATCACATTTTTGCTATCATCTAGTAGCGAAAATGTGGATTTCTTATCTCCTACAAATTTTATTGAATCTGGATAAGCTTTATGTCTAACATTAACAGTGATAACATAAGGAGTAGTTTTGTTAACAGAATATTCCGAATTATGTTTTTTGTTTAATTTATCTAGCTCTACTAGATCTTCTTTTTTAAGATACCATTTTATATCTCCCTCACGTGGGTCAAAATTAATATAAATTTTTCTTTGAGTTAGATTATCAGAAAAAGATCGGTTGTTGACATATAATGCAGCTAATCCTCCAGTTATTACTGGTCGAAATGTTGAACTAGAAGATGAGGACAGAAGATCATTCCAATTAATACGAACACCAGCCCCTCCTGCAAATTCTGGTGGCGAGTAATCATCATCTGCTATACAATATTCCTCACCTTGAACAGATGATATTAATTTATGATGAGCAATACTCTCTTCAGTGTTTTTAGGTGAAAAAACATTACTTTCGTAACAAGTATTATCTGATATGAAACTAAATTTAATAGTTGTTAGTGTTGATTCAGCACTAATTTCTACTTTTTCCCAATAAGAACCAGTTTGTTTCATTTCTGCTAGATAAGAGCGAGGACTTATTAAGTGTGGTTGAAATAAAATAGTTTTTTTAAACCAACCAACTTCTAATGGTACATTGCTCTGAGCGCTAAATATGTGTTGAAACTCTGGTAGTGTTCCTGTTAGTTCCTTGGCTTTACTCAGCACAATGTCAGGTACCTGTTTTTCATCAATATAATTCCATTTTACTTGACTTAATACAGGTATTTTAGCTATCTCCCAACCAAATTTTATATTTCCTTCTGTAGCATTAGATATCTGATCTATCAATCCTAAATTAGTATAAACTAATTGTCTTTCCTTAATAATATCTTCAAGTTTTTCTTGTTCAAAACCTAAGCTCATTAAAATTGCTTCTCCTAGATCAATATGTAGGTGGTGTAATTTACGAAATGCTTCACCTCCATATACTAGTTGCTCTATAGTTAATGCTATCCATAATGGACCAGTCTCAATTCCAAACATTTCAGCAATCATTAAGCCTACAGTTGCATATTGTTCCCCTAATTGATGTTTAATAACCTCACGTTCTGCAGAACCATAGGGCAATGTTGCTAATTCTTTATGTAGTTCTACAATTGAATGGATTACCACAAATTTAAATATAGGACTCGTTACCGGTATCTTACTTAGTATTTTAACAGCTCCTACATTTCCAGCATTTTCTAATCCTGTAAGAAGACTAGAATAGAAGTGATTGAGTACAGCATCACCTTCCATTATTCCAACAGTTTGAATTAAACCTTCAGCGTTACCACTATTAACTGCACTAATCATATCTGGTAAAAAAAAGAGAGACTGTTGTACAACTCCTTTCCCTTTGTTCCATATGTTTTTCAAAGCTGATTCATGTATTAATTTAGAAGTCCCTAATATTTGATCTTTCATTTCGGAGGAAATATCTGGATGCTTTTCAAGTTCTTTACCTATGACATCCCAAGATATTTCTGATAATCGTTCAGGAGTAATTGTATCTTTTCTGTCTAATTCATCCATCACCTGAATAGTATAAGCCTCTAAGATAGGTTTTGCAGCATCTAATATTTGATTCTGGTATGGTACACTCGCTATTTTATACTTCTTGATTACTGTTACTAGTGCAATACGTTCCGGCTCAGTTAAAAATGGCAATATTTTATGTAATTTTTTAACTCTAAATTTAACCATATCCCCATATTGTTGGAAAAAATCATAACTTAACCTTTCAATATCAGGAGGTTTACCATCTAAATAAAATAAGTCTTTTATCGTTTGTACCGAAATGCCTTTAATTGCATCATGAGAATCTTTTGATAATAACACTCGATCTGATACAAATTTATCAGGATTGACAAAATTTGGTTGCTTTTGCAATAGCTTTACAGCTTCCTGAAGTAAATTTAAATCATTAGATAAAGTAAATATTTCATATTCACTACTTCCGCTACACCATTTAAAAAATTTTCTAGCAAATCTTCTTATTTCTGAGAAAGATATATCTTCTTTAGTTTGAAATAAATGTTGGTAGTTAAAATCTGCACTATATAATTTATAGTTATTCTCATCATATATCACTAATAATGAATGTTTCCCATTATCAAATAACCATCTTTTTTGCTTAGATATTTCCTTTTTATTTTCTATGCTCCTCAACAGCTTATTATTTATATGATCATCTGAATTTTTATTCTGATATCTTACAAGGAATTCATTAGCTATGTTATTATGTTCTTTTAGTAACTTTGATTCTCTAGGACTATGATTTTGTTCTCCTTCATTAATAATTTCTCCTATATTCTTATTATAGGCAAGAATGTTATCTAATGCTGCATTACGATCATGCATATATTCCTTGCTATGCCACGATGATAACATCATTGCTATTTGTGAATATAATTGCGCTTCTCTTATTTGTTCCTTAGTTACTGTCCTATTCTTTTCTAAAGGTTCATACGAAAAATCATCTGATTCTTCTTCATCTACACAGCTTTCTATGTTCCGTTTTTGACGTTTTCCTCCACTACAACTTGCTCCTGCCTCATCTAATGCCTTTGTTTTCTTCAGGCCTATCCTTTTAACCTCGTCTCTAAAATCTCTTAAATTAGATAAGTCAAATCTAACTTTCTTCTCAGGATTAGGTATCTTATCTTCATTATTGGAGTCTGAACTAGGCTCTTTTCTCTTTACATTAACCCCACTTGTTCCAGCTTGATCTGCAATGCTTTTTTTACTTGATTTTAATCGCGTAATTATGTTATAATTACTCTTTGGTACATCTATAGATTCTTTAGGTCTAAAGTCTGTATCAGCATCATCTATTAAATGTGATGGACTAATTAGCAAGCTTTGTGTATTTACTTTACTTTTTTGATAGTGCTCTTCTCTATATATTCCAGGTTCTGCATTTGTTATAGTATCTAGTTCTGACTTGTATTGTTTAAGGTTAGTATCAGTTAGTTCTTTGTAGCTTGTGATTAATTTTGTATACTCAACTATTTGTTCAAGGCGTGCACTATGTATATTTATATCATAATGTGTTCTAATCCCTACAATATCAACATGTAGCTCTTCTCCTAAAAGCTCATCTATATAATTAGACTCTATATTTTTTACATATTTATAATTAACTATAGGTCTTATATTTAATTTCCAATGTTGATGCTTATTACTATAGCGTAAATGTGCTAAATATGCAGTATCAGCTAACGATTGGTTAACACAGCTGATAATTAAATAATATTGTTCACTTTTATTCTGTGTCTTAATATATTTATCTATTTTGCTAATAAGTTTATCTGTTCCAGGTATATGTTGTGCATTTTGACGTTGAGCAGCTGTAGTAATGTCTAAAATTGCCTCTATTTTAGTTTTTGTACTGGTAAGCAATATTTGTTGTATAGTCTGCTCATTATATACCATTTCCTTTTCTCTATTTCTTACAGGGGAGTTGTCTAAATCTGTATTATGACTATCTGACTCTGATTTAGTTATGGTCTGATCTGTATCAGAACTTAATATTGTTTGATCATTTTTTAAATATTTTACCCACTCATCAAGAAATTCCTGTTTTGTTTTAATTTGAGAATGATCATTAATAAACTTTCTACCAAAATCACCTTTTTTTAAAAGTTCTTTATGCCAATTCTCCACTTCTTTCTTAAGTAATGTTATACCATTATTATTTCTATGTAAAAAAGCGTTCTTTTCAGAAACTTCAATAATATTAAGTACAATATTTAAATAATTTCTTACATCTATAATTATTTTTGGAAGGTTTCGGGGAGTAATATTACTTGGTATATCAATATTTTCATTAAATCTTTTTATAAAGATTTGTACTTCTTTTGTAAAATTATTAAAGTCTTGGAAGTTTTTAGTATTCTCATATAATGAGGTCAATTGCTTTTTAAGTACTTTAATTTTGTTACCTTCTTCTCCTAGCTTTGACAAACTTTTTTGTAGTTTAAAAACTGAATTCTCTCTTTCATTCCAACTGCTATAAATAAATGGTATTATATAGCTTTTTAAGGTATTTTCTAAAACTTCTTTTTGATCTTTAGCTTTACTCCTTGTTGTTTTTACAAATTTACTATCATAATATTCTTTCACTGCCATAAACTTATCAATATCTATATCATCTAAACCGTAAACATAAGATAAATTATCAAAAATTTTAGATATATCATTTTGTCTTTTGAGATGATATTCAATGGAAGAAAGAAATATAGCAACAGGTACAATATGATTATTTTGCTTCCCGCCATTACCACTTCTGGTTAATCTCTTGGGATTAATTTCTAAAACTCCTTTATCATCTATATTTATGTCTATTTGTTGCGTTAACAATATTGACTTATTTTTTATCTCTTCTAAGAGCTGATTTTGTTTTTCTTTTTTTGTATTCAATCTGTTTCTCCTATTAATCCTTCGTTAATGGAATCTTCTTCTGTATTATGTGTTATGTTGGTAGTATTCAATGTTTTTTCTGACTGTTGTGAATTAACTATTGTATCTATACCATTGCTAATCGATAACTGTTCCAAGATTTTCTTGTGAGCTTCTGTATAAGTGTCTGCATCAGCTAATTTGATACTATCAAATTCTGATTTATACTGTTCAAGATTACTTTTGTTTAATTCTGGGTATTGTATCCTTAATCTTGCATATTCTATAACTTGTTCAAAAGCTGCACTTATCATGGTAATATCATAGTATTTTCTAATCCCAGAAATATTGATATGAGTTGTACCTCCTAAAATATCTTCTATATAACTAAGTTCTATATTTTTTATTTGATTATAATCTATTAATGGTATTATGCTACATTTCCAGTATTTATGTTTATCACTATAGTGTAAATATGCTAAATACGATCTATCAACTAATTTTTCTTCATTTAGGTTGACAATTAGATAATGTTGTACATTCTTGGTTTGGCTTAAGGCATACAATTGTATTTGTTCAATTAATCTATCTGTTGCAGAGCTATGTTGTTGTGCACCTTGCTCATCTAAGTGACCTAAAAATACTTCTACATTCTTGTTTGTATATTTATACAGTATTTTCTCAATATTCTCTTTATTATACTCAATCTTCCTGATTTGATTTTGTAAAGATATATCTTCTTTTTCCATATTGTCTAATCCTTCGTTAAATTTTCTTTTAGTCATGTTTTACTCCAAAGCAAATCTTATTTATTATTAATTCTAGCATTGAAATTGTTAACTGTAAATTTATTAAGAAAAATTTTTATAAACATTAATAAATCTTGAGTATATTAATATCGTATAGAGAAAGTAAAACATTTTACTTAATTAAAGCAATTGGAAAGGAAATATCCCTATAATAAGAAATAAATTTATTGACAAATAATTAACTATCACTATTTTACTAAAGTTATTTAAACCTTTTATAAGTATGATTATATTAAAGGAAGAGATATTAAGTGACGATATAGAAACAGTAGTAAATATTAATCCTAATCAAATAATAGACAAATTTGATGAAACTGTATTACATATTGCAGCTAGACAAGGTAATAATGAGGTTGTAATATTATTTCTAGAACATATAAGCAATAATGTTGTATTAAAAAATACATTACTTAACAGAGTTACTAAAGCTGGTTATGCTGCTTTGCATTTAGCTACTGACTATGGTCACATTGATGTAGTAAAGTCATTGGTTAAAAATGGTGCAGATGTAAATCAAGCTGTGACTAATCGTAAATATACTCCTTTACATCTTGCAAATGAGAAAGGACATAATTTAATTCGGGAATTTTTAATAGAACATGGTGCCGATGTAAGTGCTAAAGATAATGGTGGAGTTACAGCATTAGATGCAGCTCGTTGGCAAGATCCTGAATTTGTAAAAAATCTTATACAACAAGCAGGTATAGCAAAAAAAGAGACAAAATTTTATAACAGAGATAAAAAAGTTTTTGTTGGTAGTGATGCATTAGTTGTAAAAATGGGAAAAGAAATAACGCAACAAGAAGTTATTGCTGAGAGTAATATCACAGCTAGAAATATAATTGGATGTATTTTTAAGGGAGTTTTTCAATATGTTTGTACATATGAATTCCTACTAGGTGTTTCTATATATAATTGCATAGAGAGTGCTATTGAAGTAACGGAATTTAATCAGGAGCTTATTGGAAACAATTTTGTTCAAAAAGAGTAAGAAAAAGTTATGAAATAACAAGATATTGGATATTTCAATCTAGGATTAAACAGCTTGAATATTTTATCTACTAAAGACTTTCCTTCAACAACGAACCTTACATTAACTGATATACTCGATGAACTTCAAAAATTGGCTACGTCATCTACAAGAGCTGCGGTGCTCACGTATTATAACATACCCTTCGCTCCTTGCCTTGCAGCTTTCTTGCTCTTTTTGAAGTTGATCTTCATATACCTACTCTTCATTTCATAAGGGTATACTCCTTTTAAGTCACTGTTTAACAAATTAGCTATAAGGTTTTTACTCATCTCTACATCTACAACCACATTAAAAATTCTAGCTTCTTTATTAAAATTATTAATTATTTTCTGATTATTAATGAAATTATTATTTATTACTGTTAACTTCAGAAGAGGATTTTGATGTAGTATAATTTAAAAATAATTTACTAATTAAATTTTCAACATTTATTGATGATTGAGTAAATTTTATCTGATCCTTGTCTTTAATATATTGTTCTTCTATACCAGCTACAATAGAAATATATTTCTCTCCAAGTAGTCCTTTAGTTACTATTGCTGCTTGAGAATCACTTGGTAGTTTAACATTTGCTGTGATTTTTAATTCAACAACTGCATCTAAAGTATTAGGATCAAGTGTTAATTCTTCTACTGTTCCAACCCTAATTCCAGAGATTAAAACGTGACTACCTTTTGTGATACCTTCAGCATTTTGAAAAGTAGCATATATGGTATTAAATTTGCTGTTCTTTGTGTGATAATTGTATGTGCTGTAACCAAAATATAAGCAAAATATAGCAGCTATTACTATAAATAATCCTATAAATGTTTCAAAATGATTATATTTCATTGTTTTTCTACTTTTTAGGTTGCCAAGGAATATAATCAGATGACACTTTCATTCTTACTAGCTTATTTTTGTCATTTTTTAATGGAGAATACGCTAATTTTGTACCAGTCATATTTTTAATTCTGTTAATTTGCCAGTTGTATTTTTTTACATTTGTTAAATAAGGAATTGTATTGCTAATAAAATGCAACCATTGATACCATTCGCATGGTATAGCTGAAGGCTCTTCCTCATTTTTAAAAATAACTATTCTGCTTTTATGGCCTAAATAATCACGTTTTTTTTTAGATATATAATATTTATTACCATATTTATCACTTCCAACTAAGATGCTAGTAAGTCTAATTAAAAAATTTTTTATTATCATTGCTTATTAATAATTTTTAGTGCTTCTTCTTTTCCTTTTACAGCTAGTCTATCTGCAATTTCATTACCAATATTACCTGAGTGCCCTTGAACCCAGTACCAGTCAATTTTATGAGCTTGCATGAGCATATCTAGAGATTGCCATAAATCAATATTACTAACTAATTTTTTATTACTTGTTTGCCAATTATTTTTGATCCATTGTTCTATCCATTCAGTAATACCTTTTTTCAGATACTGACTATCAGTATATAATTTTATTTTACAACTACATTTAAGAATTCTTAACGCCTCTATAGCTGCTGTAAGTTCCATTCGATTATTAGTAGTTTTTAAATTAAATCCATAAAGTTCTTTTTTTTATCTTTAAAGTTTAGATATGCTCCCCAGCCTCCTGGGCCAGGATTACCAGAACATGCACCATCAGTATATATTTCAACTTGAAATTGAGTCTTCATATTTACTTTTCATCTTTAGATCTGTTACGAAAGCTCTCAAGGTTAATGATATTATTATTTTTTTTTGAGATTGCAATTCGTCTTTATTTTGTTTAGTATTAGTTAAACTAGTATTATTATTTTGATTTTTGTATTCTTTAATATAGTAGGTAAACCTTATTATTAAATTAATGCTTAGGTCAGTAAAAGTGCTTATTGCTTTAAAGGGTACTGTTATTTGTTCCTGGGTACCATGAAAGCTTAAACAAACACTGAATTTTTCTTCTTCAACTACAAGGTTACTAAATTGATGTTGTAATACAATAGTAATTTCTTCTGGATATTCGTTTTTTAGTTTATTCGATATTTTTACCGTTGGAAATGATGTTAAAAAGGATATATAAAAGCAATGTTGACCTATATTAGAACCTTTACTTATGATTTTAAGGGCTTCTTTAACAACATTATACATTGATTGATCAATAAGTTTTGGGTAATTTATGAGATCACTCATTACTATTAGTTAATTAGTTTATAATTTATTTTAAAGTATATTTAATAATTTTATATTAAATATTAGTAAATACACTATAGTTCTACATTTACACTAGTGATATTATCGTCTTCTTTAACAATTTTCTCAATTCTCATTTTTGCTTCTTTAAGTTTTTTTTCACAGTGCATTTTAAGAGTTGATCCTCTTTCAAAGGCCTTGATAACATCTTCTAAGCTTTTTTCACCAGAGTCAACTGTTTTGACTATTTGTTCTAGTTCCTTTAAAGCTTCTTCAAAGTTCATGTCATCAACAGATTTTTCTTTATTCATAATTTATTATTTGTTTTAATTATATAGTATTAATGCTATATTATATATATTAAACATTATTACGCTAAATATGCAAGTTAGAATTTACCAGCTATCTAAACCACCCACACAATCGGGGTTAACAAATAAGAAATGGGTATTGGAATTTCTTCCAACTTTTCAGCAAACTCAATTTATCGACTCTACCTTGGGTTGGACTGGTACAGTAAATCCTCAAACAGCAACAAGAATTTACTTTAACAATAAAGCTGAAGCAATAAAATTTTGTCATAAAAATAACTTTAATTACGAATTAATTGTAAAGTTTCCTCGTAAGCTAGTAAAAAAGAATTATGCAGATAATTTTAAATAAATTATTGTACATAATTTATTAACATATTTCAAATTACGTTTAATTGCTTAAAATAAAAAAAGAATAGACGTAAACATGTATGATTCATTCATCAAATTCAAGTAAATTTTGGCCATAATATACATGTTCTCCTGCCTTAATGAAAATATCTTTTATTTTGCCATTACGCTCTGAATAAATAACATTTTCCATTTTCATCGCAGTTAAAATTATTAATTCCTGACCTTCTACCACTTTATCTCCAACTGCAACTTTGACATCAATAATTTGACCAGATAATGGAGCTGTGAGTTCTGTTTGTACTTCTACAACTTGTTGTTTAGTAATTAGTGATTCTAATTGAGCAAGCTGAGGTGATTGTACATATGCTTTGACTGTGATACCAGCATAGGTTAAATTATATTTTGTTCTAATATAATCTACCTTTACGTTAGCTTTACGTCCATTTACTGTACAGCTAAATAATCTACTACCAACAGTCCAATTACTTCTTATATATATTCTATTATAACTTTGCCTAATATTATAACCATCTTGTACAGGTTTTATAATTACTGGGAACGTTTTGTCATCTATTGTAACAATCCATCTAGTACCAATGTTTTTTGCTTGTTTAATGATTTGATCAGCTATTGTTGCAACCCGTTTCTGTTCGGAAATAAAGATATGGATTGCAACAGCTAAGAAAACTTCTGTAATTTCTGAGGTTAAGTCAGCTCCAACAAATCCATCTGGATATTCTTCATGAATAAAATTAGTATTAATATTTCCTTCAATGAAGCGGGTATGAGACATTATAGCTTCAAGAAATGTGATATTATGGGCAATACCGCGTATTATAAAGGACCCTAAAGCTGTAGACATATATTCAATTGCTTCTGTTCTAGTATTATGATGAGTACATAATTTTGCAACCATAGGATCATAAAACATGCTAACTTCTGAGCCAGCCCTAACAGCGCTATCAATTCTAACGTGGGTACTTGGAATTGGTTCTTCATATTCTGTAATTCTACCACTAGAAGGTAAAAACCCTCTTTGTGGATCTTCTGCATAAATTCTACATTCTATGGCATGACCATTTAGTTTAATATCATCCTGTTTATAACGTAGTTTTTCGTTAGCAGCAATTCTAATCATTTCTTCAATAATATCTATACCAGTAATTAATTCTGTAACGGGATGCTCAACTTGCAGTCTAGTGTTCATTTCTAAAAAGTAAAAGTTTTGATTCATATCAACAATAAATTCAACTGTTCCAGCTGAATAGTAATTTACTTTTTTAGCAAGTTCTAACACTTGTTTATACATTTTTTGCCTTGTATCATAATCTATAAAAGGGCTAGGTGCTTCTTCAATTATTTTTTGATGATGACGTTGTATAGAGCACTCTCTTTCCCCTAAACAAATACCGTTACTGTATTTATCTGCTAAAAGCTGAATTTCTATATGACGAGGCTTTTGGATTAATTTTTCTATAAATACTCTACTATCGTTAAAATTACTTTCTGCTTCTAGTCTTGCTGAGTCGTATGCAGCCTGCATTTCTGTAGGATTGTTAACGACCCTCATTCCTCTTCCACCGCCTCCTGCTGCAGCTTTAACTATTACAGGAAAAGTAATTTCTTTAGCAATCTCTATAGCTTGTTCAATGGTGTTGATAGTACCCATGTAACCAGGTACTGTACTAACGCCAGCTTCAATAGCTATTTTTTTAGCTTCAATCTTATCTCCCATCTTAATTATAGAATTGATACTAGGTCCTATTAAAGTTATGCCTTCTCTTTTAAGAGCTAAAGCAAAATTAGGATTTTCAGCTAAAAAGCCATAACCTGGATGTACAGCTTGAGCTCCACTAGTTCTAATTGCATTAATGATATGTGGTATAGAAAGATAGCTTTCTGTGGCTGGAGAATTACCAATAAAATAAGCATCATCTGCATATTGCACATGAAGAGAATTAGTGTCAGCTTCTGAATATACAGCAATTGATTTAATACCCATTTTTTTTAAGGTTTTAATAATACGAAGAGCAATCTCTCCACGATTAGCAATCAATACCTTATCAAATAGAGGTTTGTTAATCATTTTATATCAAATTTATATATTGTATTTTTGCTGCTAAGTACATTAAACTACAAATGTAAAATAGCAATAAATATGTTTTATTTTTTCTTAATTTTGAAATTTATTTAATACATACTACCTATTTTTGTTTGATTTTTAATATGTATTTTTAGGTTACTTCAAAATTGTTGATAATATAATTGTTAGATCTATGCTACTGATTAAAATGGTTAAAATATATAATTTGATTATAATGGCAAATTATCATGTTTTTTCCACGGTATTTTGACTTTTTTGTTTCTTAAAAAGTTGAGAGCCTTACAAATACGCCATCTTGTATTTTGGGGTTCAATAACATCGTCAATATAGCCTCTAGCAGCTGCTATAAAAGGAGAAGTTAAGGTATTTTTATACTCTATAATTTTTTTTGTCTGGTTTCTAAGTCTTGGCATTTAGTTTTATATAGTACTTCTATAGCTGCTTCAGCTCCCATAACAGCTATTTCAGCGTTTGCCCAAGCATAGTTAATATCTCCACGCAAATGTTTAGAGCTCATTACTATATAAGCACCACCATACGCTTTTCTTGTAATAACTGTTACTTTTGGCACTGTAGCTTCTGCATATGCGTATAGTAGTTTTGCTCCATGCTTGATTATGCCATTACATTCTTGATTTTTGCCAGGTAGAAAGCCAGGAACATCTACTAAGGTTACAATAGATATATTAAAAGCGTCGCAAAACCTAATAAATCTTGCAGCTTTTCTTGAGGCGTTAATATCTAAGCATCCAGCTAAGTATAGTGGTTGGTTAGCAATGATGCCTACTGGATAACCTTCCATATAACCAAAACCAATAAAAATATTTTTAGCGAAATCCGGTTGTAATTCAAAAAAGTATCCTTCATCAACAATCCGCTCTACTAACTCTTTCATATTATAAGGCTTATTGGGGTTTATGGGGACCAAAGTATTGAGAGACATATCTACTCTATCAGCTGGGTCATCAGTTTGTCTATAGGGTGGAGCATGCATATTTGACAAAGGTAAGAAATTAAAAAATTTTCTAGTTTCAAGTAAGGCCTCGATGTCATCATTAAAGGCTAGATCAGCAACTCCGCTTTTAGTAGTATGTATTGTCGTACCACCAAGCTTTGCTGGACTAGTTTCTTCTCCTGTTACTTGTTTTACTACATCTGGCCCTGTCAAAAACATATAAGAAGTGTCTTTTACCATGAAAGTAAAATCAGTAAGAGCTGGAGAATATACTGCTCCTCCAGCACATGGGCCCATTACTATTGAAATTTGTGGTACTATTCCTGAAGCAAGTACGTTTTTTTGAAATATACTACCATATCCCCCAAGTGAATCTACTCCTTCTTGAATTCTTGCTCCTCCTGAGTCATTAATGCCAATTATTGGAGCACCAATTTCTATTGCAGTGTCTAGTAACTTACAGATTTTTTTTGCATGTATCTCTCCTAAGGAGCCACCTAATATAGTAAAATCTTGGCTATATACTAGTAATAATCTACCATTGATGGTACCATATCCAGTTACTACCCCATCTCCAGCAAATTTTTTACTTGCCATGTCAAAATTAGTACATCTATGTTCAACAAACATACCTATTTCTTCAAAACTTTGAGGATCAAGTAAAACTTCTATCCGTTCACGAGCAGTAAGTTTACCTTTCTTATGTTGAATATTAATTTTTTCACTGCCACCAGCTTGTCTAGCTTCTTGCCGTTTTCTTTCTAAATTAGCCTGTATTTGTAAGCTATTAAGATTCATAGTACAGTATTATTGTTGGTTAACTTTAAGTTAATTTAATAAAATTTAAAAATAGGAGTCTTATAGGAAAATGTATTGATTAAACTCTTCTATTATTCATTATTTTAATTGCTTTTTATTGTAAGTAAATTTAAATCTCGGTGTTAATAAATAAATTTTAGTAACATTAAGTCTTGAGTCTTAAATTAAATTAAATATACTAGCTATTTTAAACATATCAATTGATTTATTGTATTCTTATATGGTAAAGAAAGGTTTAATATTTTAAGTAAACTGTTATAATTGGTTTTACTACAAATCTTAACTTAAAGTTGTATGCTAAATTTAAAAGTTCTAAAAAGCCAAGCAAAAATAGTAGTAGCAATGTCTGGTGGGGTTGATAGTTCTACTGTTGCTGCTCTTTTAAAGGAAAATGGTTATAATGTAATTGGTATTACTATGCAGTTATATGACCATGGTATGACAATTGGGAGAAAAGGTGCTTGTTGTGCGGGTCAAGATATTTATGATGCGAAAATGGTTGCAGATCAGTTACAAATCCCACACTATGTTCTTGACTATGAAAATAAATTTAAAGAAGCTGTAATTGATAAGTTTGCTGATTCTTATCTTAGAGGAGAAACGCCACTACCATGTATAGAATGTAATCAATCTGTTAAATTTCATGATCTCCTAAATTTTACTAAAGAACTACAGGCAGATGCATTAGTTACTGGGCATTATGTAAGGCGAGTCGATGGAGTTAATGGCCCCAAATTATGTAAGGCTATTGATAATAAAAAAGATCAAAGTTATTTTTTGTTTAATACTACTAAGGAGCAGTTACAATATCTTTATTTTCCTCTTGGTAATATGACAAAAGAGGAAACAAGGTATCATGCTAACCGTTATGGATTGCATACTGCAAATAAGCCGGATAGTCAAGATATATGTTTTGTTCCTAACGGGTCATATAATGAAGTTATAGAAAAATTAAGGCCAAATGCTAAACAAGAGGGTAAAATTTTACATATTGATGGTTATGAACTTGGTAAACACCAAGGTATTATTAATTTTACTGTAGGGCAAAGGCGTAGAGTAAATGTTAATTTTTCTAAAGCTTTATACGTAATTAAAATTGATTCAAAGCAAAATATAATATATGTTGGACCAGAATCAGCACTATTTAAAACTGATTTTACTATACAAGATTTAAATTGGTTAGGTGATGAAGACCTGGCATTAGACAATCTTGAAGTAGAGATAAAAATTCGCTCTACTCATTCAGCTAAGAACGCTAAGCTATATATTTGTGATGATTCAACTGTTAAGGTTATACTGCAATCACCTGAAAAAGCTATTACTCCAGGCCAAGCTTGTGTTATATATAAAGATGATATGGTACTAGGAGGAGGATGGATTACTAAATATTGATAAGGTAAGCTATCAAGTTTGTGAATGTTATAGGTATTTAAATGAGTATTTTTAAAAAGAAGAGTTTTGCTTCAATTAAGCAAGATGGAGAGAAAACGAATTTGAACAAGAGCTTTAATGCTTTTGATCTTGTATTGTTAGGTTTAGGAGCAATTATTGGAACTGGTGTATTTGTTTTGACTGGAAGTGTAGCAGCAAGCTATGCAGGGCCAGCAGTTATGTTATCTTATGCTATAGCAGGAATTACCTGTATATTTGTTGCTCTTGCTTATACTGAACTTGCAACTATGTTGCCTACATCTGGAAGTGTCTATACTTACTCTTATATGGCGTTAGGTGAGGTTTTTGCATGGATGATGGGAAGTGTTATTGTTTTGGAGCTTACTTTTGGAGCAGCAACAGTAGCAGCAGGATGGTCTGCTTATGTTCAAGGCATACTAGAGGCTGGGGGAGTACTTATACCTAAAGCATATACAGCTACTCCTGCAGAAGGTGGTATTATTAACCTGCCAGCAGCATTTGTGGTAGCTTTTGTTAGTTTTATCCTGTATCTTGGTACGCGCGATAGCAAAAGGTTAAATACAATTTTAGTATTTATTAAATTATCAGCAGTTGTAATTTTTATAGTGGTAGCAGTTCCTCATTTTAAGTTAAAAAATTGGGAGATTTTTATACCTTATAGTATTGATGATGTACTTATAGGGGCATCAATACTATTTTTTGCATTTACTGGATTTAGTGTCCTTGCAACATCTGCGGAAGAATGTAAAAATCCGAAGAGAGATTTGACAATAGGTATTATTGGTTCGCTTGTAATTTCA
The DNA here is from genome assembly GCA_000309075.1 of Occidentia massiliensis. Lineage (GTDB taxonomy): Bacteria > Pseudomonadota > Alphaproteobacteria > Rickettsiales > Rickettsiaceae > Occidentia > Occidentia massiliensis. Next base: position 111,932 of record CANJ01000026.1, on the reverse strand, counting down.
ACAATAGTTTATGTATTAATTGCAGCTTTATTGACAGGTATTGCCCCATTTGATCAGTTAAATAATGCTCAGCCATTAGCTTATGCTTTAAAGCTGAATAATAGTGCAATCGGTTCAGCTATTGTTGCTGTAGGAGCAATTTGCGGTATGACTACAGTTTTAATGTTGAACATTTATGGCCAATCTAGAATATTTTTTGTTATAGCTAGAGATGGATTATTGCCTAGATGTTTTCAAAAAATACATCCTAAATATGATAGTCCTTATGTTACTATTTTATTTTTTTCTTTGATAACAGCATTGATAGCTAGTTTTTGCCCCTATCAGACTGTTGCTCAGCTGTCTAGTATGGGATCTTTAATAGATTATATAGTTATAACTATAATTGTAATGTTGCTGAGAATAAAAATGCCAGAAGCACCAAGATCTTTTAAATGTCCAGCTATATTTATTGTAGCTCCCATAGCATTAATTGCTTGTTGTTATTTGCTATTAAAACAAATCATAGCTAAAGATGGAACTTTATTATATACTGGTAAATTAATAATTGTTTGGATGCTAGCAGTATTAGTATTGTATTTGGTTTTTTATGTTAGTAATAAAAAACCAAATACAGATAGAAAGCGAAGTACAACTCTAAATGAATAAGCTATAAGTTTTACTACAAAATTTATTTTGAAAGATTAAATGTCAAAAAAACTTCAGCCTGTAAAAGGTACTAAAGATTTATTACCGGTTGAATATAATGTACATAATTATATAATCAATGTTGCATTGAAGTTAGGAGAAATTTATGGGTTTCGACCTCTTGTTCCACCTATTATAGAATATGTAGAGATATTTGATCGAACACTAGGTAGTAGTTCTGATATAGTTAGTAAGGAAATGTATGTTTTTACAGACAAGGGGGGCCGTAATGTTTGTTTAAGGCCAGAATTTACTGCTTCTATAATGCGTGCAGTAATTACTCATGGATTACAAACTTATTTACCATTGAGATATTTTTCTTTTGGTCCAGTGTTTAGGTATGATAATCCGCAAGCAGGGAGACAAAGACAATTTCATCAGATTAATTTTGAGTATATTGGTAGTGATAACCCTTTTACTGATGTAGAAATGATTAAGTTAGCTAGCAGTATACTCACGAAATTAGATCTAGAGGAAAAAGTTACGTTAGAAATTAATTCACTAGGGTGTGAGCAATCAAGAGAGAGATATCAGGTTGCTCTTATAGAGTATTTTTCTAGATATAGAAAAGAATTATCATTAGATAGTCAGCACCGATTAATCAAGAATCCATTGAGAATTCTTGATTCTAAAGATCCATATGATCAAAAAATATGTTCATCAGCACCAAAAATAAGTGATTATTATACTTTGCAATCTGCTAATCATTTTAATAAGCTGTTAGAATATTTAGAACTATTAGAGATAAAATATGCTATTAATACTAGATTAGTTAGAGGATTAGATTATTATTGTCATACTACTTTTGAATATACTACTAAACTTCTCGGAGCACAGTCAGCTATATTGGCAGGAGGAAGGTATAATGGGTTATTTAAGCAGATGGGTGGTAACCAGCATTTACCATCTTTTGGTTTTGCTGGTGGTATAGAAAGATTAGCATTACTGTTAAATTATACTCCAACATTTACTAGACCTGTTGTTATTATACCTATTGGTAAGGAGGAAAATAATAAACATGCTATAATTCTTTTGCAAGAACTAAGAAGTAATGGTATTGCAACAATAATAGATTTATATGGTAAACCATCTGAGCGGTTAAGAAATGCTAATATGGTTAAAGCTAGTAGAGTTATATTTGTTGGAGAAAAAGAGGTAAAAAGTCAAAATTATACAATTAAAGACTTAGACAATAAGGAAGAATATAGTATAATTAAAAATAAATTAGTTGATCATTTACTTTCTTTAAAAAGTTTGTAGATGGTAAGTAAGAAAAATATGTTAAATATATTAGTTAAATTGCCAGGAGGGGTGATAATTTTTTTTATTAAAATTTATCAATTTTGTTTATCGCCATTTTTAGGTAGTAATTGTAAATTTATACCAACTTGCTCAGAATATTCTTTTCATGCAATTAAGCATTATGGTGTTTTAAGAGGTGTAATTATATCTTTAAAGCGAATATTGCGATGTAACCCTTTTTCTCAAGGTGGTAAAGATTATTTACAGTAAAGATAATATTATTTCCTAAGAATAATAAAGCAATAGGTTTGTTACTTGGTGTAGTTTGTTATTTTATATTTGCTTAATTTTGCAAAGAGGTAGTTATTAAATGTTAAAGCGTGTGATATCAGGAGCACAGGTAACAGGTAATTTACATATTGGTAATTATTTAGGATCTATGCGTAATTGGGTAGCAATGCAGTATGAGCATGATTGTTTATTTTTTATAGCAAATTTACATTCTCTTACTGTAAGTCAAGACCCTCAAAAATTGCGTGAGTCAACTATGGATCTAACTGCTATGTATTTAGCTTGTGGGTTAGACCCCCAAAAGTCGATAATTTTTATGCAGTCTGACGTTAAAGAACATACAGAACTTACCTGGATATTGAGCTGTGTTACTCCTTTAGGATGGTTAAAAAGAATGACTCAATTTAAGGATAAATCAGCTAAAGGTGAACAAGATGTTAATAATTTAGGGTTGTTATCTTATCCTGTGCTTATGGCAGCTGATATTTTGTTATATAATATAGATTTAGTTCCAGTAGGTGAAGATCAAAAGCAACATTTAGAGTTAGTAAGAGATATTGTAGGAATAGTAGAGCGTAAATTTGATAAGAAAGTTTTTAGTTTACCTGAACCATTAATTGATAATACTACAAAGAGAATTATGAGTCTTGGTGATGGTAATAAAAAAATGAGTAAGTCAGATTTGTCAGATGCTAACAGAATAAATTTGGTTGATTCTGAAGATGTTATTTATAGCAAATTTAAAAAAGCAAAAACTGATAGTAAAAAATATATAACATATGAACCAAATGCAAGACCTGAAGTTACTAATTTAATCAATATATTTTTAGCTTTTTCTAAACGAACTGTTGATGATATAATTAAAGAGTATGCAAATTCTAGCTTTCAAAAATTTAAGAAAGACCTGGCTGATATAACTATAGCTGAGCTCCAACCTATTACAAAGAAGTATAAGGAATATATAGATAATAAAGATTATTTATATCAAATACTTAAAGAAGGATCTAATAAAGCTGGAGCCATAGCGTCAGAGACTATTAGAAGAGTTAAAGAAAATTTTGGTTTACATTATTAAAGTATATATTTTTTGCAAATAACATATTACCATGCATTTTCTATAATTAGTGGCAACTGAAATGGTCTGACTATTGCTAAATCAAACCTTAAGTTAAAGTTACTGTATTTTGGATTGTAATAAATATACAGCATAGCTGATTTTTTAATTCTATTCCTTTGATTGTGACTGCAAATAATATCATCAAAATGCGACCTGCGAGCTTTGACTTCAATAAAAACTATAAGGTTACCTTTTGTACATATAATATCTATTTCACCAGCTTTATTACGCATTCTATGAGCTACTAATCGATAAAATCTTATCTTATACCTAATAATAATAAGCCATTCAGCTAATATACCTAAATTATGATTACTTACCATAGCACAGTTTTTCTACTCTTTCTTTTAGCCAAAAGCGCATGCAATAAATTATTAATAAAAAAACGGATGAGGTAATCATAATATAAAAAGCAGGGGCAATATAGGAAAAACCAGTGTTATAGCTTTCTATTTTTTTAGATAGCCAAATAGTGATAATTGGTGTAGTGCCTCCAAAAACAGCAATTCCAGAATTAAAGCTAAAAGCTACTCCAGAGAATCTTTGTTCTGGTGTAAATAGTGAAATTATAAATATGTAAGATGCTCCTGAAATTGCTCCAGCTAGCATACCAAGAAAGGTTAAAGCTAGAATTTGTTGCCAAACTATCGGTGAAGACATTAATAAAAAGATAGGGATAGCAGTAAAAGTTGCTGCTATAGCAGAGTATACAACCATTCTAGCTCGACCGAAAAAATCAGTCATAGCTCCAAATATAGGCATTGAAATCATCAATATAAACGAGGCATAAAATAAATAATATAATGCTGTGGTATGACTTGATTGTAAAATAGTTTTGTAAAAGACATTTACATTTTTAACTAAATATACAATGCTACTTGTTACTCCTCCAACACAAAAAGTTAAAAACATATTAGGTCTAGCAGTTTGCATCACATGTAATAACGGAGCTTTCAAAGTATGTTTTTTTTTACTAATTCATTAAATATTGGGGTTTCAGATACTTTAAGGCGTAAGTAGAAACCTATAATCCCCATAAATCCACCTAATAAAAATGCAAATCTCCATGCATAATCAATATTGGAAAAATAATTTGCAATTATTATGCCTATGAAAGAAGCTAGTAACATTCCTAAAGTATTTGATCCATGTACTAAGCCTGTTACTAAACCAGGCTTGAGATTATGGTGATGTTCTAAAACGAAGATTGCAGCTCCAGCTCCTTCAGCACTTATACATAATCCCTGCATTAACCTCAATAATATTAAAGCTATTGGGGCAAAATAGCCAATATCTGTAAAAGTTGGAATAAGTCCTATAACAAAAGTTGGTATCGTCATACCTAACATTGAAAAAATTAGAGATATTCTTCTGCCATGTTTATCTCCTATATAACCAAAAAATATCCCTCCTATTGGTCTAGCTAAAAATCCTACAGCAAAGACTGCTAAGCTTGATAAAATTTGTGTAAAATCGGAGTTTCCAGGAAAAAAAGCTTTGCCAAGTTGTATTGAAAAAATTGAATATAGTGTAAAATCATAATAGTCTAGTATGTTTCCAGATATTGCAGACCAAAAAACAAAAGCTCGTTTGTTCTTATTCATAAAGTTTTTACCTTTCAAAGATTTTTTGCTATTATAGTTAGATTATCTATTTTGTGAAACACTATTTCATGTTTTTATAAACAATTAAAAATAATGTAAATTTTTACGTTTCCTACCTTAAATTAATTTTTTCTGTATTAAGCTAAATATGAAATAATTATTAATAGTTGGTTCTGAGGGAAGAATAGAGTGAAGAAATTAATTACAGAAAATTTAAGAAAGAATTTTATACATTAATAGTTAGACTTTAGTTTTATTAACTTGTTTAAAATAACTTTTTGTACAAAAACAAATTTAATATCTTAATTTTTTTGCAGCTTCATTAAATATACATACTACTTTTTTCCCTAGTCTTAGAGATAGCTTAGGAAATACTTGCTCAACAATCATCAAATTAGCATTTTCAGAACTGATCCTGAAATTTACAATTGATTCTCTAAGATCTTCATCTACAGCAAAAACTGCTGGCATGTCAGCATTTTTATCTCTAAATTGTATATATGTAAAATTGCCATCGTCAAAAATTTTTATTGGTGATATATCTGGATGGCCACTAATAGTATAATTAAAGTTATAATTTTCCGGATGTGATAAGTCTGGACCTTTAGATGATTGTACATAATTTTTGAAGTCATCATCGTTATCTTCATCTGGATACAAGAATTTAACATGAAATACCATGTCAGGATCACGGATATCATCTACTTCTTCAGCATGTAGCTCAAAAAAATAAGTACGTTTATTAGTGGTTAAAGTCATATTGGTAGTAGCATCTTGCTCTACAGGTTTAATAAACAGCCTATATCCAGAAGGGATAATTTGCCAAGAAGTTGTATCTCCCATAAATATACTTATAATTTCTTCATCTTTTGCTAGTTCGATACAAGCTTGATAATTGTAATATCCAGTAAATTTAAAAACATCTTCAGGACTATAAACCATTACTCTTAATCTGCTATCAATAGCTGTAGGCCTAGGCTCTTTAAGAGCTATGGCATTTGATGGTAATATGGCGATTAATATTAGCACTATAATAATATTGATTCTATTTATCATTATTATTCCGTAATAACGTAATTTTATAATCTGTTACAAAAAACTTAAAATTTGATCCAGGTGAAGCTTCTAAGTTAATTCTATCTGATTCAAATGTAATATCGGCTTTCCAATCCATATTTTCAAATGTTTCTTCCCCTTCATTTTTGGCTTGAGAATTAAAATATATGGATAATTGCTCATCATTATTAAATACAGTAGAGTAAATTGTAATTTTTCTTTTTGCTATATTTTGGTACCTAAGTACAGGGGATTGGTAATTTTCAAGGCTCATATAATTGTAGAATTTTCTAAATATAATCCTAGTGGATTTATTCTTGATATATTCAAATTGACTGACAAGGTTATTATAATCATAGCTTTCACGTTGTATTAAATAACTTTCAGCAAGAATTTTTATTATAGATTGTAAAGGCTTTCCTAGAACTTCATTAGCATTAGTTACCTTAGCTGCACCATTAAATTCTTCATCTACTGATATAATATATTGTACACGTTTATTAAGAGGTAATAAACTATAAACATTAATTAAGGTTACTGTAATTAATATAACTAGTACTGCTAGTAATACAAAAACTATAGAACGTTGAAATAGAGGATATAAATATTTATTATTATACCACTTTTGTGCTTCTTCAAAATATTTACCACTTTTAATATATTCTTGAATTGATTTAGTACTATCCATTAATTTTTTAGACTATTCTAGAATAAGAAAATTGTATATTTACATGCTACCATAAATTTTGTGATGTCAGGTAAAATATTTTATTAAAAATAATTAAGTGCTATAAAAAAATATTTACTGTGGTTATTACTATACTTAATAATTATCAGTAATTATTTTCATGATTATTGTCTTTACTTATTAATGTCTATGTCTTCTTAGATTAGAAATTAAAAAAACGCAAGTAAAAGCTATAAAATTTATTAGTACTATAGTAGCTGTAGTAGGAATATTAAAGCAAAATGAAATGCCAACTCCAGATATGTTTAAAATTGAAGATAATATATTAGAATATATAACCATTCCAGTAGCTGAATTACTTAGCATTCTTGCTGTAGTAGGAGGAATAATTAATAAGGCTGTTAGAAGTATGCCACCAAATATTTTAAGTACTATCATAATGGTAGTTGATAAAATAACTAAAAATATTACTTCAATAAGTTCAGGATAGAATTTCATAATTATAGCAAATTCTTTATTTAAAGACATTAATATAAGTTTTCTAAAGTTTATATATAGTAAAACTATTACTATAAACACAAGTATAAATAAAATTATTAAATCATCCAAACTTACTGATAATATATTACCAAATAAAACAGTAGAAATAGTTGATGCTTGAGGAATAAGATCAACTAAAATAATTGATAAAGCTAATATACCGTTTGAAACTATTAAAATAATTGCTGATTTGTTATGACTATTTCGGAAAAAAAAATTAACCCAGAATAAATTATTGCTACTAGCATGGAAGAAATTAAAATAGAAAAATTGAAGATTGTAACAAGGCTTCCTACTAACATACATGAATGTACTAACCCATCGCTAAAATAAGTATAACGTTGCCATAAGACTATACACCCAAGTGAAGCAGACAATATACTAATTAAAACTGTTGCAACAATTATACTAATTATGAGTGTGGTCATGATTATGAGTATATATCCCAAGCTGAGAATTTAATGTTGTTAAACTACCAGAAGTAACGTCTCTATTATTCTGATAATTATTACTGCAGCATATATGTTGATTTATACATAAAACTTGATCAGAAGTTGGCATTACAGTATGTAGGTCATGAGAAATTATAAGTATAGATGCTTTTCTTTTTTTCTTAATTTCTGTAAGTAAAGTGTATAGTTGTTGTTGACCAATAATATCAAGTCCTTGAGTAGGTTCATCTAATACCATAAGACTGGCTTTTTTAAGCAAACTGGCAGCTATTGCTACTCTTTGCATTTGACCTCCTGATAAAGAAATAAGTTGTTTGTCTTTTGTGAAGTCAAAATTAATGAAGTCAATTATTTCTTCTGCATTTTTTAACCAGTTGGGTGCGATATAATATAAGAACTCATTTACTGTAATTGGTAAATTATAATTAAGGTTAATTTTCTGTGGTACGTATGATAAAGATAAGTTATTTTGTTTTATTATATTACCAGTGGTTGGTAATTCAATTCCTAGCACTAGTTTTGCAACTGTAGTTTTACCAGCACCATTGGGTCCAATAAGACTGGTAATAGTGTTTTTAGAAATAGTAAAACTTATGTTTTCAACTATAAGATTAGATCCATAAAATTTTGATACTTCTTTAAACTCTACTACCTTTGTCATATCTATTGAACTATTTCCCAAGCTCCATCAGGTTTTCTACAAGCTACTCCATAAGCTTTTTTAGACTCACCACCAATTTTAACTACTTGAGTAAATTCACGACAATATTGCCCTTGTGATCTTTGCACAACTTTAGTTGGTTCAATATAACCACTATGTCCAGTATCTGGATTTACCCACTCGGACTTTTGTCCAGAAGGAGTATACTCAAAAGCACGTTGTGCAGTTTTTTCCATTAACAATTTATCGCGTTCATCTAATTGATGACCAATGGAACTTCCTATAAAAGCTCCAGCAACTGCTCCTAAACCTGTTGCTACAAGCCTACCTTCACCTTTTCCAAAAGCAGAACCAGCTAGCCCCCCTATTAAAGCTCCGGTAACACCACCAACAGCTGCTTTGTTACCTTGACAGCCTGTTAATAGTATTCCAGTTAATAGTAAACTACATATTTTTTTCGATTTGTTCATGTTTAATTCTCCATGAGGTTATTTATAAAATAATATTTAATATTGAAAACTTATATAAACTAAAAGCTGTTATATTTTCTATAGTTGAATCATAATATATATTGATCTTACTCTCTAGAATTATTTTCAAATAGTTAATTTAAAGCCTATAATCTTTCCATAAAATACTATTTTTAGCAAGAACAGAAAGTTTTATCTAAAATATTTAATATTTTAGATAATAATTAACATTATGTAACTTTTATGTTAATATTTATAAATGTAGTAAGTTAATTAAACTTAGTTTATTTAAATATCATTAAATTAGTATTTAGTTTGCTATTTTCTTTCTTTAAAAAAAATCTTTTCTTTAATTTTTGCTTTTCGACCTTGTAGTTTTCTTAAAAAATATAGTTTAGCACGATTTACTATACCATATTTTACTACTTCTATACTACTAATCATAGGAGAATAAAGCATAAACTTCCTCTCAACAGCTTCTCCATGACTGATTTTTCGTACTATAAATGAAGAACATATAGAGCGATTATTACGTGCAATTACAGTTCCTTGATAAGATTGAATCCTTTCATTATTACCTTCAATAATTCTTAGATTGACTTTTACTGTATCTCCAGATTTAAAGCTTGGGATATGATTGTCTTTGGTTAATTTTTCAATTTGATTTTGTTCAAATTGTTGTATTAAGTTCATTGTATACTCCTTAAAATTTTATTTTTCATTCTTAATGAAATTAGGACGACGTTGCTTAGTTAAATTTATAGCCTGATTTAATTGCCACTCTTTTATTTTTTTATGATTGCCTGATAGTAGAACATCTGGTACTTTACGATTTCGCCATATGGCCGGTCTTGTGTATAATGGGTATTCTAGTAACCTATCTTTACCTATTTTGTTAAATGACTCCTCTACTAACGTATCTTGATTTGCTAAAACGCCTGGAAGAAGCCTAATACATGCATCAAGTAAGGCTAGTGCAGCTATTTCTCCCCCAGATAAAATAAAATTGCCTAAGCTAATTTCAGAAACATTATACTCTTCTATAACTCGTTCGTCAATTCCTTCAAACCGTCCGCAAATAATAATTATATTTTTTTGCTGAGTTATTTTCTTTACTAAATCCTGATCTATTATATCGCCTCTAGGTGACATATAATAAATAGGTGGAGGAGAACTGAATTGAGAAAAATCAATAGAATCAATAGCTGTAGCTAGTACATCTGGCTTCATTATTAGCCCAGCTCCTCCACCAAAAGCTTTGTCGTCTACTTTTTTATGTTTTGTAGCCCCAAAGTTTTTAATATCAATAACATTATAAGACCATATATTACTTCTAAGTGCTTTTCCTGCTAGGGAAAATTGCAATGGTCCAGGAAACATGTCTGGAAAAATAGATAATATATAAGCATGTAGATAATTAGGCACATTAATTAAATATCAATTTTGTTAAAAATCTTTAGGTTTAGCAAAATTACAATAATAAAGTAAATTTACTAAATATGGATTTTTATTTGCTACAGCAATGTCAAATGCTGTTTGGTTATGGTGGTTTCTTATATTCAAATTACTACCTTTTGCTATTAAAAATTTTGATAAGTTATATTTATTAGAATCTACTGATATATGAAGTAAGTAGTTTCCATTACTATTAAAATTAAGAACATGGTAGTTGTCTATCATTGCTCGTAGCCCGTCTATGTTATTTTTATGTATTGATTCAACTGCTTGATTAAATGCTTGGCTTTTCAACCATTCATTTTTCTTTAAATTTTTCAGTTTTTGTTGCTTTAAGCCATAATATTTAATCATACTATCTATGATTTTACGTTTACTTTCATCTTTTTTATAATCCCATTTGTTTTCACAGAATTTAATATATTCTGCATGATTTAATAAATCTAATCTAGCTATTTCAGTCAACTTACCAAGAATTATATCATCGTTTTCACTTGTTAATGATTGTAATTCATCACTAATAAATGTACTTACCTGAAAGTCATCTAACTTATCTATATTTTTAACTTTGCTTTTACTTGGTGTCTTATTATAACTTAATTTAGAAATATCACTAATATTTTTAACTACTATTTTTTTCGTATTATGTATCTTATTTTTATTAGGATTAGTATAATTTTTTACTTGATTTATAGTATCTGATTGAAAATTAGATGAAGTCTTACTTTTAATATCAGCAATTTTAGGCATATCTATTATTGGTGTTTTTATTGTTGATAGGTTAGTCTTTTCCTGATTATTAATTAATAGTTTTTTATTAGAACTATTAGATTGTTTGTTATTCTGGGAATTTAATCCTTGTTGCTTGTTGCTAGTTGGTTGTTGAGCTAATTTGATTTGGTCTTTATCTGAAATAGTGGTTGTTTTATTTAACTTATTAATTGTTTCTGACTTTTCTTCATTTTCTTGTAGTTTTTTAACTATTGGTGAAGTAATTTGCAAGCTAACATTACTTTTATTATGTGAAGGGGGAGTAATTAAAGTCTTACTATTTACAGTATCTAGAATATCAGAAGATGATTTATTGCCGTTATCATGTTGGTTAGTTACCTCATCAATAGCAGATCTTGTAATTGCACGAGACATTTCAGTGGATTTATTATAGTCTAGCTTAGTTGGACCATCGAATTTATCTTCTTTATTATTTTGCTTGGGTTCTGATTTTTCTAAAAATTGATTTATTGTCTTAGTGCTTGTATCTTTATCTGTTATAACATTAGAATTATTTAAATTTGGCGGCTTTTCTTGTTCTAATATTTTGTTTTCTATGGATTTAGGAGTATAGTTAGTATCAGATGAAGTATTAGTATCAGTTTCTTGGGATAGTTGATTTAACTTACTTAGCTGCTGATCTTTAGGTTTTGTTTGATTGATTTGATCAAGAGTAGGTAGTTCAAGATTTGGGGTAAAGTTATTATTAACTTCAGGTAAGGATGGCGATTTTATATCTTCATCCATATATTTTTTATTATAACTAGATACTTTAGGAAGTTCATTGTTGCCTAACTCGATGAAATTACTTGATGGGTCTTTTTCATCACTAGTATCAGAGTTATTTATTAGTGTCTTATTTAGATTGTCTAAATTTTGATTATTTTTTGGTAGTGATTTTTGTGTAGTATTATTTTCTGTAACACTTTGATTTTCTACTTCCTTATTATTTTCATCATTATTATTTTCAACATTGAACCCTAGGAATGACTTTATTTTTTTCCACCAGCTCCAACCTTCTTTATTGTTTGAGTTATGGCTCTTATTAAGATCAGGTAAAGAAGGTAAAACAGAGCCTTCATTGCTTATACTTATTGAATATATAAACTTAAGTGAAAATAATCTATATTTATATAATTCTTTGTTTTCTTTTTTTATTGTTGAAATTATTTGTACGTAGCTTGAATTTGCATGAGAACTATTGTTAATAGTTGTTAGGCTTAAAATTATTACAATTAAGTATATTAGATAATTTTTTACTAACATTTTAATATATTATTATTTATCAGATTTAGATAATAATTGTTTTATTTCTTGCTCTAAAATTGATTTTACTAAATCGAAAAGATGATTTTCAAGCCATTTTGACAATTGAGGTTGAAGTACTTCAATTACTAAATTTTCTATTGTTTTATCTTTACTAACTTTAGTGTTTTGATTACTCTCTTTATTAATTATATCAGTGAACTGCTTGACAGTAGATTTTATTCTAGAAGTAGTAGATTTTGATATTAAATTTATATCTTTATCTTGAGTATGGTTCTCACTTTTTGTCTCTTTGTTTTGTTGGTCTTGAAGAAGATATTCACTAAAACGTTCTTGTATATAGTTATTTAAGTTTTTAGAATGTTGAGTATCAATTTGAGTTATATTATTATCTGATTTGCTATGAGAGAAGCTATTGTTAAAATTATAACCTTTATTTTTATGATTTTGTTCTTTGTTTAAAATAGGCTTATTAAATTCTTTATCTTGATTTTGTTCTGTATTATCAGATTGATTAGATGTATATGAATGAGAAGGTACATTATTTGCTGTTTCAGTTAATACAAATATGTCTTCATCATTATTACTTATGTCTTGGCTGGAATTTATTGGAGCATTAGCATTTATTACTCCCCTAATAGAATTTAAGATTTCTTCTATTGACAAGTCAGCAGATTTTATGTTTTCTTTATCTACTTTAATCATATATCCTCATTTCTAAAACCCTATTACTTTAAACTTAATTTTTTTGAACTCTTGTTCAGGACTAAAGTAATTTACCTTTAAGTTTAACGCTTTTGCAGTGAGTTGTCCAATAATTTGTTTCATTGTATATGCTGCTAGTAGATATTGTGTATTAGCTTTAATTTTTTTAGTTTGAACTTCATAAAGCTTATGTTTAGCAGTTAGGACATCGAGCATTGTTTTAGTACCTAAATCTTTTTCTTCTTGAGTTCCTTCTAGAGCAATAGTAGCTGATTTGATTGCTTCTTCAGCAAGAGCAATTTGTTGTTTAGTAGAATTGTATTTCTCCCAGACGGATATTACCTCTGCCCGTAATATGTTTAATGAATTTTCATAGTCACTTGTAAGTTTTCTAGCTTCATTTTTAGCTTTACGCATCTTAGAGTATTCAGCTCCACCCCGGCTTAATATCGGTATGTTTAGTGAAATAACGGAATCTACTGAATGATTACGGACTTTATTAGAACCTGACAGATTTGTTATTGATGCTCTTAAGATTTGTGCAGTTACGTTAGGTAATAAATTTGCCTTTGCTGCTAGTGATTGAGAATTTGCAGATATCATGGAGTTTTTTGCTGTATCGAGAGAGAAATTATTAGCTAGTGCTGCTTTAAGTAATTGTTCTTGACTAGATGGCAGATTTTGAGGTAGGGATGGTAATATTATATTGTCTGGCTTAGTACCAAAAATACTTTTAAAAACTGCTTTTTTACTTTGCATTTCTGCAAAACTTTGGGCTCTTGAAAATTCTGCTTTTGAAAGTTCTGTTCTTGCTTGAGCAATGTCAATTTTTGTTGATTCCCCTAATTTTAGTTTTTCATTTTCTGCTTCAAATTGCTTTTGAAAAAATTGTACACTTGATTCACTGAGCTTAAGCAGTTCAACTGATTCAAAATATTCTAAGTATGCTGTAATACATTTTGACAAGACCTTTTGTTCATTATTGTAGAACTCTCCTCTTGCTGCTCTGAAAGTTGCTTGAGCAGCTTTTAGTAGTGCCATATCTCTACCACTATTAAATATATTTTGTTCTATAGCTATATTTTTTTGCAAGGTATTATATCTACTCTTATTATATGGTACTTTTTTAAAATACGGTATTGCCATACCATCACCTATCGGTCTATAGCCAATTTCTTCAGTATGACTAATTTTAGGATATGTTTGTTTTTCAGTTTTATACCGTGAGCTTATAGAAGCTTGGATATGTGGTATAAACCCAGATAAAGCTTGAGGAAAAGCTTCTATTTGAGTTAAAAAATGTTGTTGATATATCTTAAATTGAGGATTATTTTTATATGCTTTTACTAAAGCAGTATTAATATCTAATCCACTACATGGAAAAGTATATATTAATAAAATTAAGGAAAAAAAACATGAAAGATAATTTTTTGCTAACATAAATATTCCTTTAATACTTAAGATAAATTTGTAAACTTCTTAACCACAGGTGTTAAACCTTGTCTATATGTAACTTGATACAGATATATTACATGTTACAGATGGTAAATAATATATAGCTTTTTTCTTATAAAAGAAAGATATTGTTTTTTTTTTTATTATTTAAGATATAGCCAATTTATTACTAAATATATACTAGATTTTAAAGTAATGGCCAGATAGCAAAATGGTAATGCCGTGGACTGCAAATCCTCTATTTGCCGGTTCGATTCCGGCTCTGGCCTCCAAATTTATTATTCTAATGGTAGGTAATAATGAATTTTATGGAACAGTTTTTTGAAATGTTATCATATGAGAGAAATGCTTCAGTAAATTCTCTATTGTCCTATAAGCGTGATATGCAAGATTTTTTAGATTTTTTAAGAAAAAGTAGTTTGCCTAGCTCACTTTTAGTTACTAAAGATAATATTAGAAATTTTATTGATTACCTTATTAATAAAAATATAGGTCCAAGATCTATTGCACGTAAAATCTCTACTATCAAGCAATATTATTTATTTTTGTTAGCAGAAAATGTTGTACAAACCAATCCTGTTGCTAATATAGAAGTGCCGCGTTATAATCCAGGGTTACCTGAAATATTGTCATTAAAGGAAATAGAAGTATTGATTGATTATTGTAAGAAAAATACTACAGCTGAAGGTATTAGAATTTTTGCTATGGTTTGTTTATTATACTCTACAGGGCTTAGAGTATCAGAACTTGTCAGCATTAAAGTTACTAATTTAAAGTTTGATTATAATGTAGATTCTATAAAAAATTATTTTACTATTTTAGGAAAGGGTAATAAGGAAAGGTTGGTTGTAATAAATGATGTTGCAGTTAATGCTATAAAACAATATTTATCATATAGGAAGCTTTTTATTCCTATTAATATTGCTTGTGAAAATAATGTTTATCTTTTTCCTTCGAAAGCAAAACAAGGATATATGACACGACAAAATTTTGCTATATTACTTAAGCAAGTTGCTTTGGATGCTGGTTTAGTAGCTAAAAATATTTCTCCTCATGTTTTAAGACATAGCTTTGCTAGTCACTTGCTTGAAGGTGGTGCTGACTTGCGAGTTATTCAAGAGCTATTAGGGCATGCAGATATTAGCTCTACACAAATTTATACTCATGTTCAGCCGGAAACTTTAAAGCATTTAATGGAAAAATACCACCCTGCAAACAAGATTAAAAATATTTAATCTAAACTTAACTAAGATTTTTAAAATTAACAAATGAGAAAAGTAATTATATGGTATTATAAATCTTAGATACACTGTAAGCATATTAACTTGTATCTCTTTATTATCATCTGTTTCTTGATGGTTGTTTATTAGTTTTAGGAGGTGGTGGTTGTGCTTGCCCTGTAGAAATGCTACTTTTAACTCCCTGACCAATATCTTTAGCTTGTTGCTGAACAACTTTTGATACTTCATTTACCATATTTTGTTTGTGTTGCTGTTGTTCTCGCTCTTTAGGATCAGTAATACCTAGTGTATCAGTAATCCAGTTCCATATTCTTTGAAAAAACCCAGGCTTTTGTCTATTTTGTTCTAGATTTTTCTTAGATTCTTTAGTTTTATTTCCAATATCGCCAACTAAGGCTGGTGCTACAACTTCAGCTCTAGAAGATAGTTCTGGTGACATCTTTTTATGTGTTTTAGGGTGCTCTGCAACCATTTTTCTTATTTTTTCATTTTTTATGTTTAGTAGCTGATTTATTTCATTTGGTTCTAAATTTACTTTCTGGTTGTCTAAAAGTTTCTTAATTATTTTAAGGTCAATATCCTTTTGTTCTACAGCATTAAATAACACAGCTTTAAAATCAATGTTAAGATTTTTTTGGTGTTTTTTTTGAGCTTCGTTATTATATTTTATTATATAATCATAATTTTTGATATTCTTCATTAAAAGTTCAGTAGCTTCTTTTCCACGCCGCTTTGGGTCTGGATTTTTTAGAAGACTATCTAATTTGTTTTTAAGGTCACCTTTATTTTGAGCTAATAAATCTTGATTAAACCTACTCTTTAATTTTTCTGTTACCTTATTTTTGACTTCTGTCATTTTTAGTTTACCTATTATTAAATTAAATAATGCTCTTAGAGTAAAATCATTTCAATCTATATAACATAATATATGTTAATAATAACTTAATAATTAAGCTAAGACCTATTGTTAAATTTATAACTTATATTATACATATTATTATTATAACACATTATGGGTATTTATGTCTAAATTAAAGTATTTTACATTAAAATATTAATATTATGAAGCTAATTGCTAACACTGCTTATTATTGGTTTAATTATTTTTAGCTCAATTAACCTTTGCTCTATAGATTTTAGTTGAGACTCGAGAAAGAATTTTTCAGCTAATATTTCGTAAGCTCGCTTAGCTTTTTTTTCTGCTTCTTTAGGATTGTTTAATACCCACTTAATGTGAGCTTTAATTTGTTGATATATATCTTCAGAAGAAGTTAAGGCATCAAAATATAAAATATTATCACCAAAATGATCAATAATGAATTTGTTTTTATCACTAATAACTATTGCTCCTGAAGCAATTGCCTCGGAAATTCTAGATGTTGGAATACCTTCAATCATATGTTCTAAATTGTGAATGATAAGTGCTATACCATGTTCTTTAATAACTTTAACTATAGCTTCTTGAGGGTTACCATATTTTTCAATTTTACCTCTGTAGTATTGACCTATAAATTCGTAATCGTTTAAACCGTAAGCAACCAATAGATTATCTTTTGCTAGTTTTTTTATAGCATTTGTTATACGTATTGAATTTCTACCACATCCCCATAATGAACCAGTGATAACAGACTGTCTTGGAGATGAAAAACTAAAATCAATTTCATTTTGAGATAAATAAAGAGGGAAAATTGGAGCGTTGCTATTGTTGTAAAGTTTTAAAGCATGTTCTAAAGCTTTATTTGATCCATTGCTAAGAGTATATAGATCTATATATGCATTATAGTGTTTAAGATTTTCATATTTAAATTCTCCTGAGTAGGAAAATAGTAAGCTAGTTGGAACATTAAGATAAACTATACTATAGCCAGGAGGAACAATATTAACGTAGTGAGTAATAGATATATTAAAATTAGGTTTAAAGAGTAAATCTATTAGGTAATATGCTGAATAATAAAAATAATTGAAAGGAAATACTGAAGCAAGTGTTTCATTAGCGTTAATTCTTATAGTTGTCCATCCTAGTTTTTGTGCTGCAGTTAAAACTCTTGTAGCGAGCAGATCTTCACCTATTCTGTAATTAACAGCATATACTATCATTTTTCGTGTATTTTTATAATTTTCTTTATACAAATTTAGCAAAAAGTTAGGAGGTGGTTCACAATCAAGCACTATTATAGAAAGTACTACTGAGGAATACATGAACCCTATTTTAAGTGCTGTATCTAGAGAAAAAGCATTACTTAATTTGAAGTTGCTCCTAACATAGTTAAATATAAAAATAAGTGCTTTTAGTAAGTATTTTTTTACAACTTTAAGTTTGTTCATAATATCCAGTTATTAGTATAAAATTGCATACTATGTTGTTTTAAATATAAAAACTAATATGATTTGCTTACTAATACATCTTTTAACTTGCTTGTATCTTGCAAACCATCTAATAACATACATCTTCTGGTAAGAGAGTAATTTTTGCATACTAAGAAAAATTCATTATTATCAGTACAAATTTTGTCTATTAAGGCGAAGCCTTTAAATCCATTGGCAAACAAACTTTTCATTTCATTTAAGCTAGTGACTTTTTGTATTTTTGCATCTTTATAGTTGTTAGCTTTAGTACGTAAATTATCAGTTATTTCTTTTAATATTGTGTTTATTTTATCAAGTGAATTTATTTGTAATGTCGATTTTTTTTCTTTGTTTAAATCTCTTCTAGCAAGAGTGATGTTATTGTTTATTAGTTCTTTAAGGCCTATTTCTAATCTAATTGGTGTTCCTTTTTTTATCCATTTCCAAATTTTGTTTGGAGCAGTGTTTTCTGATAAATCAACATAAGTGCGAATATTGAATTTATTTAATATTTCTTGTACTCTAGCACAATAATCATTTATTTCATTAGTTTTCATGTTATCATGAATTATTGGTATTATTACAACTTGATATGGTGCTATTTGTGGTGGTAATACTAGACCATTATCATCTGCGTGTGACATAACAATACCTCCAATTAATCTAGTTGATATACCCCATGAACTAGTGTAAGCATTATGTTCTTTGTTATCTCTACCCAAAAACTTTATATTAAAAGCATTTGAAAAAGATTGACCTAAATAATGTGAAGTTCCAGCTTGTAAAGCTTTGCCGTCTTGCATCATTACCTCTATTGTATAACTATTTTTTGCTCCGGCAAATCTTTCTTCTTCAGTTTTTTCTCCTATTATTGCAGGTAATGCAAGATCTTTGATAATAAAATTATAATATATGTCTAACATTTTTAAAGCATCAGCTTTTGCTTCTTGTTCTGTTTCAAATATGGTATGTCCTTCTTGCCATAAAAATTCAGAAGTTCTTAAAAAAAGCCTTGGCCTCATTTCCCACCGCATTACATTACACCATTGATTAAGTTTTAATGGGAGGTCTCGATAAGTGCTTATCCATTTAGCAATAATATTGCCAATAATTGTTTCTGAGGTCGGCCTAATTATGTAAGGGGTTTGTAGTTTGCTATCTGGTACTAAATCACCATTTTTATCTTTTTTCAATTTACTATGTGTTACTACTGCACATTCTTTAGCAAATCCTTCTATGTGAGTGGCTTCTTTTGATAAAAATTCAATTGGTATTAATAATGGGAAGTAAGCATTTTGTACACCTATTTTTTTTAGCTTGTAATCAAATATTTTTTGTATATTTTCCCAAATAGCATATCCATAAGGTTTTATTACCATACATCCTCTTATAGGAGAGTTTTCTGCTAGCTCAGCAGAGTGTATTACTTGTTGATACCATTTAGAAAAATCTTCATCTCTGGTAGGTGTTATAGCTGTTCTTGACATGTAGTTAATATATTTTACTATTTTAGAATATATAATATAAATTACCTTCCGTTAATACTAATTGTTGGTATTTTTTTAACTTTTTTATTTTTTAACCAAGATGTTTTAGGTAATATATTTCAAAAAATCTTAAATAGCCTAAAATAGCTTTAAGCTAGTATATGATTCTAATGATTTATAATGTTAAATACTGAGTTCCTTATCTACTTTTTGTTGAAAGAGTGTAGTAAAATCAACAGGATCAATCATTAGTGGTTGAAATCCCCCATTTTGAGTAGTATAAGAAATTATATTACGGGCATAAGGGAAAATAAGAGAAGGACAATAAACTGATAACATTGCTTTTTTTTGCTCTTCAGGGATATTCATTAAATGAAATATTCCAATATATACAAGCTCAATTACAAATAGAGTCTTGCTTGTTACTGTAGCTTCAGCTTTAATATTTAATGAAATTTCAAAATCGTTGCTTCCAGATGCTTTAGTAATACTTACGTCTAAATCAATATTAATTTTAGGTTTGACATCTTCATTTTTTTGTTCTAACTCTTCAATAGTTAAAATTATAGGACGTTCAAATGATAAGTCTTTAATAAATTGAGATTTTATTAGTATTTTAGGATTTAGGAGCACTTTATTATTCATAGTAGTCAAATTATTATTGATTCTTTTATACTGTTGGTAAAGTTATGTTAGTTTGTTTCATATATTTTCCACTTCTATCAAGATATGAAGTATCACATTCTTCTTCTCCTCTAAAGAAAAGAAATTGGCAGGCACCTTCCTGAGCATAAATTTTGGCTGGTAAAGGTGTTGTGTTAGAAAACTCTAGAGTTACATGTCCTTCCCATTCAGGTTCAAGTGGAGTTACATTTATAATAATTCCACAACGAGCGTAAGTTGATTTTCCTACACATATTACTATAACATTTTTAGGAATTTTGAAATACTCAACGGTTCTTCCTAAAGCAAAACTGTTAGGAGGGATTATACATATATCTGTTGTTTTATCTACTAGGCTTCTCTTATCAAAATTTTTAGGATCAACAATAGCAGATTCAATATTTGTAAAAATTTTAAATTCACTAGCAACTCTAGCATCGTAGCCGTAAGATGATAATCCATAAGAAATTATTCTATCATTATTTTCATTGATTCTAATTTGTTTTTCAGTAAATGGAGAAATCATATTTTGTGAACTTGCCATTTTTTTGATCCACTTATCTGCCATTATGGTCATTATATTAATGTTTTTAAATTTTAAATTAAGGTTGAATTACAGTATTTAAAAACGTAAAATTGTCAATTGCTTTAGAGTAATAACTATGTGTTGTTATTACAACAATAAATATAGCTATAGTAAAAAATACTAGCTATCTTTAATTTAAGATTGATAATTTAAATTTGTTACTAATTAATAATGTGTTTAAAGTTGACATGCAAGATAAATATCTTTAAAGTTAAATGTTGAGGGATTACTAATCTAATTAACTTAGGTTTGGTCAGTAGCTAGTACTTTAGTATGTTAAGAAGATGATGCTTTACTAAAACACTTTTTAAGGGTATTAATCTAGATTAGTAAAATTATTAACTTAAGTTAAGGGAGCATAAAAATTTATGAAAAAATTGATAACAGTACTGTCTTTAAGTACTTGTCTTGTTTCACATGCTTTAGCTGAGTTTGAACTGAAGTGGGATGGAGCATTTGGGTTTGAAGCTGGCATTAGGCATCAAAAGAAGCTAAAGGGTGATGAAAAACTTGTTTCAGATTTTAAGAAATCTTCGACCTTATACACAGAAGGGTATGTTGGATTAGAAGCTAGAAATAACTTAGATAATGACTTAAGTTATGGAGCTAAAATAGTATTGCAAACTACAACAAAACCAAAAACTGCAGCTTCTCTTAATGGCTCACATATTTTTATTCAATCAGATATGGGACTAATTGAGTTAGGTTCCCAACATGCAGCAGGATGTAAAATGCGTATTACTGAATTTAATATCACACATGGATCATTGGCTTGGTCAAGATATGCGTATTTGCCAAAAGATGTTAGTTTTGTTGTTGGTAGTGGTTTTGCTATAGATCAATTTCGTACAAATGTTCCACCAAGTGAAGATACAGAAGCTTCCAGAAAAATTTCATATTTTACACCTAACTATAAAGGTTTTAGTTTGGGTATATCTTATATCATGGATAGCAGTAATGGTGGTTTTGGGGCAGCAGGTCAAAAGAGTGCTACCAAGGAAAGAATAGTGCAAGTTGCTGGTGGTCATTATCTTAAGCATGAATTAATAGTAAGGGATGCTTTTTCTGGTGGAGTAACATACGAATATGATGTTAGAGAAGATGTAAATATTAAATTAGCTCTTACAGGTGAATTTTCAGGGAAAACTAAGCCAGTGGGGTTGTATGATAATGAAAAATGTGAAAAAGATCATAAAGTTCGAGACCTTAAGCTAAAAAACTTAAGAGCTTATAATATTGGTGGTGTATTAAATTACAGTAATTTTTCTTATGCAGCATCATTTGGAAGTCATGGTAAAAGTTTTACTAATTTAGAGATTTATAAAGGTAAGCTTAAAACTAATTTTTATAGTTTAAGTGCAGCTTATGAACAAGGTCCAATAGGAGCTAGTATTTCATATTTTAGTTCTAATTGTAGAGGTAATAAGTTAAAAAGTATAACTTTTGGTACTGATTATAAATTGGCTCCAGGTCTACAACCTTATTTTGATGTAAGTTATTTTCAAGGTAAAGGAACATCACTTACTGATAATACAACAGTAAGAAAAGTTGCAGGTACTATATTTGTTATTGGAACAAGACTAAGGTTCTAGATATTGTAAATGATTAAGATAATTATAGCCATTGCTTTTTTAATCACATCTTATTTAGGGTTATTTTACCTAAACCAATATAATGGTTCAGTGATTATTAGTGTTTTGAACTATGAAAATTTTTTCGTTATTAAGTACAAGAGCTTTACGTTAAAAAGCTCTTGTATGCTTTACTTGCTATTGTAGGTAGTTATTATAATGTGTTTTTTCTTTATTAATTGTAAAAGATTATTCCTTTAATCTTGTAGGATATTTTTCTTATTTTTTATAAGATACTGCTTATATTCTTTTATGTTTATACAAGGTTTGTTTCAGAATTGCTATATATTCGTTAACATCAATAATTGTGTTTGCCGTCAAGTTAGATCTGCGCTGCTCACGTACTAAAAGTATGCTTCCGCCCGAGCTTGACTTAATAACTCCTAGCTTTATTGATGTTGACTTTTGTGTCTACCAACTCTTTATTTCATAAAGGTATATATACTCTATGCTGGCTTTATCTGCCTAAACCTTAAAAAATCCGAGTATATTTTAACTTTTGTTGCTTACAAGTAAGTAATTTTTATAATATTCAAATACCAAAGTATTTTTTATATACGTTTTTAAATGGAAAATAAGAAACAAAATATTGTATTTAAGATTTTTTTAAGTTCATTTGTTTTTAAGTAAGATTATTGTTTATTAAAATTTTATTAAATTATAGAATAATGTAATGTTCTGTGCTACTTCTCTGTAGTTATTGAAGTAATACTCCATTCTTTATTCTCATTTTTATAGGTAATTAACTTTGGATCATGATCAGAAAGACCTAAACTAAAATCACAACTGAGTGTATTTAATTTAAATTGAGCCAATCTGTTCCAGTCAGAATAAATTGTATAATTTATATATTCCATGGTATTATGTTTTCTTGAAATTAGTTTAGGTATAAATTTAATTAGGCTATCTAAAGAGGAAACTAACTGACCATTAAAAGAAATTATATTTGCTCTAATAACTCCTTCTTCAGGATAGGAATCATCAAATATTGCATCTCTAATACTACTATCTGAGTCATACCTAAATAACATTAATGACTTTATTGGAGCTCCAGTAATACTGCTAGCAAGTTCATTAGCTTCAAAGAAATATCCTCCAGCAAATTTTATAAACTTGTTGACTTTTAAGTTATTAACATCATATAGAGGGATACTCTTCTTAAGAATTTTTCCATCACGATATATTTCTAACTCAACATTATTAGAACTATTATTCATTATTTTATCAAATAAATATAAGTTTGGTCCAACTTCTTGTTTATTGATTGACCATATAATATCCCCATTTTTTAGCACTTTATCAGCTGGAGTACCAGGAATAGTACGATCTACTACAATAGCCTTATTAAAGGCATTCGGGTATTTTGATATATATTGGGCTACTAAGTTTAGATGCAGGTTTCTATATTTAACAGCGTGGTCAAGAGAGTAAAATTTTGTTATGACACCAATATGCTTTCTTGCTAGGTCAGTACCATTTTTAATTGCTTCAATTGCATCGATAATGTATTCTCCTTTTACTGCTACAGCATAGCTAGTGGTAGCAGCATATACTATACCTATAGTTTTCCCTTTGTTATTAAGTAAAGGTGAACCACTTGCTCCTCCTACTACATTAAGGTTAATTACATAGCTGTGTTGAGATAAAAAACCACCAGTACCGTATAAATTAGCTAAATGACCAGAATGATATGAAAACCCTTGTTTAGCGCTATTACCTACAATAAATACGTCTTGACCAATTACAGGTGGTTCTGAGCTAAATTGTATTTCATCTGTGTCTTTAGGGATTAAAGCTGGGTTAACTTTTAATATTGCAAAATCTTGCCAAGAGTCATAATACATAACTTTTCCTTCAATTTCTTGTCCATTATAAAAAGTAATATTATGTTCGGTAACTCCTGGTTGATCAGCAATATGCCTATTAGTGATAATTAACCCTAATTCTTTGTTAGCAATAAACCCGGTACCATAGCTGCTACCACCATAAAAAGGTGAGGCATTAGTTCTTGTATAAATTGTTACTACAGAAGATTTAATGCGTTCTAATAACTCTGGGGTTAATGCATAGACTGATTCTTTAAAAACTAATGTACTAACAACTAAAAATAGTACTGCTAAACGAGACAACAGAATGCGCATAAACTTTTGTATTTATAAGTTAAAAAGAAATGGTAATTAAAACATCCTAATTTATAGTACATATATTCTTTTGTTTTTAAACATTACTTATAGTATCCACAGTTAAAATTACAACTGGTTAAGCTTCTTACTATATGAGAAACAGCTTTAATAATTATTTAGCTAGCACAAAGAGATTAGCTTGATTAAGATGTTAAAAAATTATTAAATGTAAATAACCTACACTAGCTCATAAATTTTGTAAAGATAATTTATATTTAGACCAAGTGCTATTAGGATGTTTTTTTTCTAAAATAGTTAAGTACTTCTTCACTTCTTCTTTACAACCTAACATTGCATAACTTTCAGCTATTCTATATAAAGCCTCAGGATAATAAGAGGTATAATGATAATCAGAAATTACTATATCAAATCTATTTAAAGCTGCAATAGGGTTTTTGTTCTGTAGGTAAAATCTACCTATATCCATTTCTTTACCAGCTAAATGTTCTGTAACTATAGCTAGTTTTTGTTGTGCATCTGTAGCATGGCTACTGTTAGGAAAGCGGTTTATTACTGCTTCTAATGCTAGCTTAGCTTCTTCGGCCTTTGATTTATCATGTTTAATATCAAAAATTTGGTAATATGCAACTAGTGCTTTTAAATAGTAAGCTTCTGTAATTTTTTCATTTGCAGGATGTAATTTAATGAAATTGTCTAATACATCTGAAGCTTCTTCATACTCTCCCTGTAAACACAAACAGTAAGCTTCCATAAGTTCTGCATGAGGTGTAATAGGAGAGCCAGGATGTTGGAAGTAAATGTTTGAAAATTGTTCAGCAGCTGCTTTATATTTTTTATTATGTAAAAGTTTAAGACCATATAAATATGTTTCTTCAGCTGGGAGAATTACAGAATTTTTTTTAGGATTTGTACTACAGCTCACTAAATGCATTAAAATTAGGTAAAAGCAAATAAACCGTATTAACATATAAATAATTTGATTAATAATTATAATTACATTTTATATATACACATTAGTTAACAAATTTGCAAAAAAGAAATGTTTTATTACTATAATTAATTGTTTAGGACAACGCTATATCATTCTACTTGAAAATATAATTAACAAGAGATGTTAGGTAAGTTGATTGATTATTAAATATAGTTTTTGCTTTGTTTTTTCTATACTATAAAAAGTTTATTTGTGCATATTAGTATGGTGCCTTTGACTGGACTTGAACCAGCACGCTTTATAAGCTACAGATTTTGAGTCTGTCGTGTCTACCATTTCACCACAAAGGCAATATATAAGATAACTACACAAATTATCTATAAAAGTCAAAGTAGTTTAATTTAATAATGTTGAATTAAAAATGCTATTTTAATTTTAGTAGTATATTTAGGTAGTAAAATAGGTAATAATATTTCTAATTTCAAGAGTTTAGTATATTAACTATAGGTTATGTGTTGATATATTAAATCTTTGAAATTATTTATATGTTTAATTATGTATAGTTCTATGACTCACTCTAGAAAAACAATTTGTTTTGACTTTAAACGAATTATTTTATCTATAATTATAAGTGCTAAACTTATAATTACAGATCAAGTAAGCAAATCTTTTTTAATTATTTACTTAAAGCAAGTGCCAGAAATGACTATTAGTGTTTTTAAATATTTAAGTATAATATATGCTTGGAATTATGGTATAAGCTTTGGGATCTTAAGTAATTACTATGATGTAAGTAATAAAGTTTTTATTCTTGTTAATATTATAATTTTAATATATTTGTGTTATCTTTTTACTCAAGCAAAGACGTTAAGTTTATTTAGTGCTTATATACTAATTATTAGTGGAGGTAGTAGTAATGTTATTGATAGAGTACTACGTGGTGCTGTGTTTGACTTTATTGATATGCATTATAATTATTATCATTTTCCAGCATTTAATTTTGCTGATATATACATTTCATCTGGTGCTGTGTTATTGATTTTTCACTATTTATGTGATGATAAAGAACTGTCTTTATATAAATGAATTTTAAAGATTATAAAATAAGATATGGTTGTATGCTTATCATGTATATTAATGTGACCTTTTATTTTGAGTTCTATAATTTTACTTAAGTAAGATAATAACACTAATATACATATAGTTCTAATTAATATTATAGTTGGTTCTAAATATTTTAGTATGTCTTATTGCTTTTATTTAAGCATCTATGTTTTATATTTATTAATTGAACATAATGATTTACAGGGTAACCTTTATTTTTAGTGCTGGCAGCTTTTTTTATGTTCTTTTTAGATTTAAAAGAAAGTGTATTTAGTAATTTTTGAGTTTCTTGATGTAAAAATTCTATTTTAACCTGAGTAGTGCCTTGATTTTTAAATCCTAATAGCTCAGCACTACGCTCAGATACATCAAGAACTCTATTTTTTACAAAAGGTCCACGATCATTAACCATTAAAATTAGTGAGTGCTTATTCTTAAGATTAGTAACTTTTATTAAGCATGGCATAGGTAATGTTGGATGAGCAGCTGTTAGATATGCAAAATGATATGTATCACCATTGGCTGTTTTTTTATTGTGAAACCCATCTTTACGCCCGTACCAAGATGCAGTACCTACTTGTACAAAACCTTTACAATTTGATTGTGGTTTATATAATACTCCTTTTATTTTATATGGACTTCCCACTTTGTAATGTCCTTCATATATTATTTGAAGTTTTTTTTTGTTGGTTTATGTATTGAATTTTGGTTAGTTTTACAACTAACAAGTATAGAGGTACATAATATGTAAATAAAGAAACGTATGAACAATTTACACCTATTTTTTAGTTGATATATACACAAATAATTTCAAAAGTTGGTAAGAGCTAATAAGAAAACAAGGTTTGCTATAATAATGCATGATCTTGTAGTATTCTTTAATATATCCAACATTTGAAAGCAGGAATGTGTGTTTCATTTAAGAATTGAACAGACAAAAAACTTATATGTTATTAATATAGAGTGTTAACTCAATTCTTAAAAGTGAAAGAATATGTAATGCTTTAATATCGCTAGTATTTACTTATAGTATTAAAATACGAATTGCATTATATAGTATTTTTATAAAAAAGCAACCTATAAGTTAATCTTTTATAAATAAATTTATAGTAAACCTTAATTTAAGTTAATTTTTTAATTTAAAATTTTACTAGATTTATCATGTTTCTTGATCTACAAGCTATGAAATACGGATTAGCAAAATTTTCTTTGCCGTATTCTAAAGGGCGAGCTTGAAAATCAAAAATATCTCCACCAATAGCTTTTAATAAAGCATGCCCAGCAGCAAGGTCCCACTCCATAGTTTTACCAAATCGTGGATAGATATCAGCGTCACCAAAAGCTAATAAGCATAATTTTATAGAACTAGCAATGCTGATAAACTGACTTATATTGTTTATTGCTAGAAAATAATAAGTTAGATCATTTAATGAATAAGGGGTAACAGCAGCAATTAACTTACCATCTCTTATATAATGTCTTTCACTAAGATTACTAGTTACTAATTTATTATTTTTTTCTACTTTGAGTTTAATATTGCTATCGGTATAATAAAGCATTTTAGTAACTGGTTGTAGAATAAAACCAAGGACAGGGGTATTTTGAGCAATAAAGGCAATGTTAACAGTATAGCTACTATCACCTTTAATATAGCTTTTAGTACCATCAATAGGGTCAATTAGCCAGTAATAAGGTAAGTGTGGGGGACAAATATTAATAGCTTCTTCAGAAATTATAGGAATATGTGGTGTAATTTTTTGTAACCCTGTAATAATTTTTTCGCTAACTATAAAATCTACTTCTGTAACTGGTGAGGCATCTTGCTTAAACTTAATATCTATTTTTTTTCCTAAATATTTTAATGATAAATCTCCTGCTTCTAAAATTAATTGCTTGATTTCTTGAATAAATTCAGAATTTATAGGAAGAACATTTATTAAGTCGTTTTTTTTATTCTCCTCACTTTAGCCTATTTTAAAATATTTATATTAATTTTATAATACTATATATTATATCTTATTTATTTTTACAAATATTTTAGTATCATAAACATTTTAATTAATTGTTTATTAATTTTTAAAAATAAACTAGATTGGTAAAAATACTATTAAATAGTAATTTAAAAGTGTTGGTTAGAAAGGACGTTATAATAAGCCCTAATAAAATATTATACCTAGATTTAATGTATAACTTGGCTGATCAACATAGTTTTTTCATTTTACAAAGTTGTAATGATATAATTAACTTTCTTAGGGACAATTTTAAAATAAATATTTTAATAATTGATGATAAGGGAGAATATATAAATAGTTGCTTACAAATTTCTCAAAATGTTATTAACCTTACTAATAATATTATATTAGCTAATTCAATTGCTTTGCAAAAACCATTTAAATTTATAGAATTAATTGATATAATAACTTCTTATAGAAAGAATCAGAAGTTCTTTTGTAATATCAATAAAGATATTATTTATGATTCTTATACTGCCACAGTTAAAACAAAAACACAGCAAGTAATGCTAACGGATAAGGAGAATAAGATATTTGAGACATTGTTGTTTATGGAGGGCTATAAAGTAACAAAAGAAAGTCTACTTGAAATTGTATGGAGTTACTCTAAAAATATTAGAACTCAAACTCTTGAGACTCACATATATAACTTAAAGCAAAAATTACCCTATAGTTTAATTGTAGTTAATAATCAAGAAGTATCACTTAACATAGATTATATTGAATAATTTATAGGTTACTTTATTTTTAAGAGTTAATAGTTGAAGAAATATATAAAATGTTGTTAAGCCTAGTTTTCTTTATTTACCAATTCTAAAAATTGTTGCCCATATAAATATGTCTTAATAAATTTATTATTTTATTTAAGTTATATTAATACATAATTATTAATAATTAATAAAATCAAACTTATTTTTAATATAAAATTATTTCCAATAGAAGAATATGGAAAAATTATTAGAAAATTTGGTAAATATTACTTAGTGATAATTAGTTTTTGTGATATTACTTACATAGTCTTTATAATACTACCTTGAGTAGACGTTACTTAGTTAATTGTTTATAATTTGTTAAATCTATATAAGGTAGAGTGTACATTTTATTTTAATATTTTTTAGAAGTGATTTAAAGTTAAAATATGCAAATTGCTGTAAATGGTCTTGGCCGAATAGGGAGGTTAGTAGTTAGGGCTGCTATGAACTTAAGTGATATAAAAGTAGCAGCAGTTAATAGTATTGGTGAAGCAGGTACTATTGCTCATCTTTTAAATTATGACTCAATTCATGGTGAGCTGGTTAATAAGTTTCAATATATTGATGGTTATCTATGTAATTCTACCAGTAAGGTTAGGGTTTATAAAGAAGATCAACCAGCGAACATTTCATGGGGAAAAGAAATAGATGTAGTTTTTGAATGTTCTGGAAAATTTAATAGTAAAGATTTAGCAGTACAGCATTTAGCTTCTGGTCCTAAAAAAGTGATTATATCTGCTCCATGTAATAATGCTGATGCAACTATTATAGTTGGGGTTAATGATCATATTCTTAAAAGAGAGCATAATATTATATCAGTAGGGTCATGTACGACAAACGCTTTGGCTCCGATTGCTAAAGTTTTAAATGATGAGTTTGGCATAGAATGTGGTTATGTAACTACTGTTCATGCTTATACTAGTGATCAAAATATTTTAGATAATAGTCATAAAGATTTAAGAAGAGCGAGGGCTTGCGCTTTATCTATTATACCGACTAAAACAGGAGCTGCTAAATCTTTAAATTTAGTTATTCCTGAATTAGCTGGTCGTTTAGATGGTTCTGCTATTAGAGTGCCAACTCCTAATGTTTCGCTTATAGATTTTACTTTTTATAGTAAAAATCCTATAACCAAAGACTATATTAATTATGTAGTTGAAAAATCAACAGCAAGTAATATGAAGAATATTATTGCTATTGCCCAAAGTGAGCTAGTATCAATGGATTTTAATAATTCAAAATTTAGTTCTATATTTGATCCATTTGAAACTAAAGTTGTTGGTGAGAAATTTGGCCGAGTGGTTTCTTGGTATGATAATGAGTGGGGATTTGTAAATAGGATGTTAGATGTATGTAAACTTTGTAAAAACCTATGATAAGATTAAAGTTACTTTCTGATCTTGATGTAAAAAATCGAATAGTTCTACTGAGGGTTGATCTTAATTTACCAAGAAAAGATGGTAAAGTAAAAGATAATACACGTATAACTCGTGTTGTAGCTACTATTAATTACTTAATTTTTCAGAATGCAAAAATAGTTATTATATCTCATATAGGTAGACCAAAAGGAAAATTAGATCCTGAATTGTCTTTAGAACCAATTATAGTTGAACTTGAAAAATGTTTAGATAGGAAAGTAAAATTTTGCAGAGAATGTGTAGGACCAGTAGCAAAAAATGCTATTAATAATATGCAATTTGGAGATATTATATTACTTGAAAATTTGAGATTTCATCCAGGTGAGGAGTTAAATGACATTAACTTTATTAATCAGCTTGCTAATTTAGGTAATGTATATATTAATGATACTTTTTCTTGTTCACATCGGAAACATGCATCTATTTATGGTATAGCAGAAAAATTGCCATCAGCAGCTGGTTTTTTACTGTGGAATGAACTAAGTAGTATTACTTCGTTTCTTAATGATAATAACAAACCTTTTACAGTAATTATTGGTGGAGCCAAAATATCTACTAAGTTAAGTTTATTAAATAAGTTAGTTGAAAGGGTGGATTACTTGATTATTGCTGGAGCAATGGCAAATACTTTTTTAGCTGCTAAAGGGTTAAACATTGGCTGCTCACTATATGAACCGTCGTTAACAGAGGCAGCATTGCATATTTTACAAAAATCTTTAACTACAAATTGTCAGATAATATTGCCATTTGATGTTGTTACTATTAGTAATTTTAATCAAATAAAAGGTAAGAAAAAACCACAATTAGTACCTGTACAAGAAGTTAGGCTTAGTGATAAGATTATGGATATTGGTTCTAAAACTCTTAATTATATTGCTAAAATAATTGAAAGGTCTCGAGTTTTAGCTTGGAATGGTCCAGTAGGAGTTTTTGAACAAATTCCTTTTGATTATGGGTCAAATTATCTTGCAAAGTTGATAGCACAGGAGACGAGTAAACAAAGGCTTTGTAGCGTTATTGGTGGAGGAGATACAATATCAGCAATTAGACCTACTGGGTTAATTAACAGTTTTAGCTATGTTTCAACGGGTGGTGGGGCATTTTTGGCGTGGTTAGAGAATAAAACCTTACCTGGTATTGAAGTATTGAGAGATGAAAAATAGTATGGTAGTAATTATGGTTTATAATTTTGAGGATGCAGTTAAACAGCTAAAGGTTATAAAAGATCCAATCACAATTACTAATCCACCTGGTAGTGTTAAATATTTAGGAGTACGCTCTATAGATTATCTATTTAAAATATTACAAGCTAGATTTAGTAATATATCACAGGTAGTATTTAATATTGAAGATGATATACCAGCATTATTTACTTTGTTAAGGTTAGGGTATAGTAGGTCAGAGATAATATATACAGGAAATTCTACATCTGCTAAAAAGCTTTTACAATTGTAATTTAATAAGGCTTAATATTGTTATAATGATAATAGATATAGTTAGTAAAGTATTAACAAATTAATTAGAATATTTAGGTGAATATTAGTTTTTCATATAGAATTGCTATTAAGTATTTTCTTGCTAAGAAGAATGAAACGTTAGTATCATTTATCTCTGGCTTTTCAATGTTAGGGGTTATGATAGGTGTAGCTTCACTAATAGTAGTTATGTCAGTAATGAATGGCTTTCATTTAGAACTAACGAAAAATATTTTAGGCTTAAACAGTGATATAGTGATAAGGCCTTATGATAGTTATTTTTCTACAGCAGATGAGTTATTGGTAAAAATAAGAAAATTTCCATTTGTTAAACAGGTAAACTCAGTAGTTGATGGTCAGGCATTAGCTATAGGTTCTAGAGCATCTAGTGGAGTAGTAATAAGAGGAATGTCAGTACAAGATTTAAAGCTAAAATCACAAATAGTTGATAATATTATATTAGGTGATTTAACAGAGTTTTCTAAAAATAATAAACTTATTTTAGGAAATGAACTTGCAAAAATACTTGGGGTTAGAGTAGGTGATGAAGTTAAGCTGGTTTCTCCTAATACTATTACTAGTGTTTTAGGTATTTTACCAAGGGTTAAAGATTTTGAAGTTGCTGCAATATTTAATAGTAACTTATATGATTACGATGCTGCTGTTATAATAATGAATATAAATAGTGCTGCTAGTTTTTTATCTCTTGCTGGTAAGGTAAATATGTTTGAAGTATATTCTATTAATCCTGATATGGCTTTGTCTTTTGCCATAGAAATTCAATCTAAACTAGAAAGACATGCTATGGTAAGTAGTTGGCAATCTAGCCATGACCAAATATTAAATGCCTTAAAAGTTGAAAGAGTAGCTATGTTTACTATTCTTAGTTTAATAATAGTGGTAGCTTGCTTTAATATTATTTCAAGCTTATTTATGCTAGTAAAAGATAAAACACGAGATATTGCAATTTTAAGAACTATAGGTGCTAGTAAATATGATATTATGTTGATCTTTATGATAAATGGGTTGATTATAGGAATAATTGGTACGTATTTAGGGTTAATATTAGGGTTAGGTTTTGCATTTAATATTGATTCTATTCGTCACTTCCTTGAAGATATGGTGGGTGTAAAAATTTTTGAACCTGCTGTTTATTTATTGTCTAATTTACCGTCAAGAATAATTTGGTTAGATATAGTAAAAATAGTTTCTTTTTCTTTAGGAACATCACTAATTGCTACTATATATCCAGCCTATAAGGCGGCTACTATAAATCCAGTGGAAGCAATGAGATATGAATAAAGATATAGTTCTTTCCTTAAGTAGTATTACTAAAAATTATAAGCAAGGAAATTATGTTATTGAGGTAATAAAAGCAAGTACTTTAAAGTTAAGAATAGGTGAGGCAGTTG
Source organism: Occidentia massiliensis (assembly GCA_000309075.1). Lineage (GTDB taxonomy): Bacteria > Pseudomonadota > Alphaproteobacteria > Rickettsiales > Rickettsiaceae > Occidentia > Occidentia massiliensis. The sequence goes on along the minus strand of CANJ01000026.1, from coordinate 78,270 downwards.
GTATTATAGGTATGTCTGGTAGTGGCAAGTCTACTTTATTACATATTGCTGGATTATTAGATGAGCCAACAAGTGGGAAAGTTACTATTGCAAATTATAATCTACAAAATATCTCAAATGGTTTAAAAGATAAGATACGATTGGAATATTTAGGTTTTGTTTATCAAAATCATTTATTGCTTAAAGAGTTAACAGTGAAAGAAAATGTAGCTTTGCCAAAGTTAATAGCTAAACATGATTATTACCATTCTCTTCAGGAAGCTGATCTGATCTTAACAAAACTTGGATTGGGAGAAAAAACTAACAGTTTACCTGGGGAACTGTCAGGTGGAGAGCAACAAAGAGTAGCTATTGCTAGAGCTTTAATTAATAAGCCTAAAATTATACTTGCTGATGAGCCAACAGGAAACCTTGATCCTAAAACTGCCAATGAAGTTTTTATGTTGTTACTCAATTTTATCAGACAGCAAAAATCTAGTGCTATAGTTGTTACACATGACTATAGTTTAGCTTCTAAAATGGATAAGCTATATCAACTTGACCACGGTTACTTGCGACTAATAAATTCTACTGACTACTAAAGTAGTTAGGGCTTTTCTGTTGCACGGAAAACCCTAGGAACCGCTTAGTACTGGTACTTCGTATTAAGCCACAGCTACTAAAGTACGATTATTATCGTTTGCATTTCTTTGTTTTGACCCATAAACCCAATATAACTACTAGGCTTAATGCGGTGGAATCATTCCGAGCAAAATTTACTTCTTTACTAAGCGTGTCGAATCTTTTTCACCCCCCTAAACAAACTTGGTGGAGGCGCCGAGTACTGCCCCCGGGTCCACTACTTTTATTTCAAATAAAGTTTATTGCTATAGCCTTTACAGCAATTATAATTATAACATTGTTGTTTTTAGATTTCAATAAATAATTTTAATAATTTTTTAAAATTATTTTTTATTAACTTAATGAAAGTAAGTAATTATTGTATAATATCATTTAGTTAAATTATAAAGTTAAGGAATAAGAAATTAATTTGTACTAATATATCTATTCTTTTTGTTAAATTTGATGTGTAAGATGTTAAAAGTAAGAAAATGTATTTTTTTACAAGTTAGATATAGGTAATTTGGAAGATAAGTATGAGATCTTGACTTTATTCTTGTATGTTAATGCTATTTATGTAGATTTAGTTTGGGTGTTTATATTTGTATAACTTGATTTTGATATGGATAACGTGAAGGATGTATTCGCTCTTAGGAAAGAAGCTGAGCAAATGAAGAAAAAGACTATAATAATAATGGAACCTGCTATGGTGAATTTTAACAAGCATTTAAAAAAATATTATAGATAGTATAATAAATAAGATGATTGAGAAAGGTAATAAACTAAAAGTAGAGATAGTAAATTGGAAGTAGTAAATTTAAAGAATTACCAGAGCTTAGAAGAATTTTATAAAAATAATTTTAATATTAAAGAGTTATATACATTATTAAAGTATTACGAATTCAATTATACACAGGAGTTATATAATTTAAGGAGTGAGTTGTATTACGAACATAACTTTATAGATTACATTACTTATTATTTCAATTCTATGGTAAAATGTATATATTACTTACTAAAAAAAGTAAATTCTAGTATTACTATAGAAGATATATATATAATAAGAAGTTACAAAGACTTGAAAAAGAAACTATGGAGGTAATGGTGTAGGGAATTAATGAGTATGATCAAATAGTAGCGTACCATATGAAGATTGTAACTTTTCTGGTTTTGTTCAAGAATTTAATATTATGGGTAAAGGTTAATTAACATGTAGCGCTGTTAACAAAGTTAATTTTAAAGCTAATTAAATTCTTTTTTGCTGTAAATTACAAGATTTTTTTGAAATAGGAGTCTGTTCAAACAAAAATCTTATTAATTTTCGCTAAAAAATTTCTTTAATTATCAATTAAAATAACTTTGTTAACAGTCTATACTCAAGTAGCTAATGCTTGTACTTGAGGTATAGTCCTTATTATGAAAATAAGCTATAAAAGGTTTATTTTTTACAACAAACATTGAGAGTATTAACTTCACCTACGAGTAATATATGTATATACTCGATGAACTTCAAAAATTGGCTACGTCATCTACAAGAGCTGCGGTGTCACGTATTATAACATACGCTTCGTTCCTTGCCTTGTAGCTTTCTTGCTCTTTTTGAAGTTGATCTTCGTATACCTCTCTTCATTTCATAAGGATATGCTTCCACAAGACTTTCAGGAAATAATAAACCCTATAAGAGTGCTGGTTTTTAGGATTTTTACAGCTATAAGATACCTTTAGCATATACTCAGTGAACATCAATAATTGCGTTGTTGTCAAGTTAAGATCTGCGCTGCTCATATACTAAAGTATGCCCTGCTGCTTGACTTAATAACTTCTAGCATTTATTGATGTTGACCTTCGTCTACCTTACTCTTCATTTTATAGAGGTATAGTTCTATAAAGATATAATTGGTTTTGCATGTTGACATAATTACTATAAAATTATGGTAGTTACACGTTTTTAAGAAATTAATCAAGTAGTAATTTTTTGATGGGATCTTGTTGACTTTTAGAGTTGTTACTACCAACTAAAAATTTATCTTTTATATATTGATCTACTACCTTAGCAAGCTCTTCTAGTTTATTTCTAAAGAAATGATCAGCACCATATAATACTTTATATTCTATATTAACTGTTTTCTGTTTTAATAATTTATCTACTAAATTTAAAACTGACTCTTCTGGAACTATACTGTCTTGATTACCTTGAACTACTAAGCCAGGTATTGGACAAGGTGACAGAAATGAAAAGTCAAATTTGTTAACTGGTGGGGAAACAGCAATAAAGTGGCTTATTTCTGGGCGTCTCATAATTAGTTGCATGCCTATCCATGCTCCAAATGAAAATCCTCCAATAAAATAATCATTGCTGAAGGGATTTTGTAATTGCAGCCAATCTAGAGCAGTAGCAGCATCTGTTAATTCACCTACACCATTATCAAAGCTACCTTGTGATTTTCCAACTCCTCTAAAGTTAATTCTTAGCACAGAAAAACCATTTTTAGCTAAGGTACTATATAAGCAATACACCACTTTATGGTTCATATTACCTCCTAGTGCTGGATGAGGATGTGGATGCAACACTAAAGCTACAGGAGCTTTAATGTTTTCAGATTGTTTATACCTGCCTTCAATTCTTCCAGCTGGGCCATTAAAAAAAATCTCAGACATAATTCTAGACTTGAACAAAATAATAGTTGACTAAAATAGTATGATATAAGATAATCAACACTAGTTAGGTAAATATATTTATCATAAAATAGAGAAAAATACAAATATAAATAAAGCTATGATGTTAACTACTAAAAGTAAGTATGCTGTTATGGGTATGTTATATATTGCAAATGTAAATCACAGTAATCCTGTGGGGCTAGCTGAGATTGCTAAGAAGCAAAACATAGCACTTGGTTATTTAGAACAGCTATTTAACAAGTTAAAGGTTAGTGGAATAGTAAAATCAATCAAGGGCCCACGTGGTGGTTATTTATTGAGTCGTAGCCTAAAGGAGATAACAATAGATAATATTATTGATGCTGTTGAAGAAAATATTAAAATTACTAGATGTAGTAGCAATAAAGGATGTTTATCTTTGAATATAAAATGCTCTGCTCATTACCTTTGGGAAGGGCTTGAGCATCATATTCGAAGTTATTTTAATAATATTTCTTTAGAAGATGTAATTTCAGGAAAGCTAAAATCAGAAGTGTTAAAAGTAAAATTAGTAGATCAGGGATAATAATGCAAAAACTATACACGCAAATAACTCCAAATATTAATGGAAAAAGTAAAGAGCAAGAACTTATCCATGTTGATAATATGCAATCAGCTTCTTGTTTATCACATAAGAGGTTAGTAGGTAAGAATATATATCTTGATTATAATGCAACTGTGCCTGTATATCCTGAATCTTTAGAAATAATGTTGGAGGTGATGAGTTATCCTACTAATCCTTCTTCAATACATTATTTTGGGCAAAGAGCTAGAGGTTTTATAGAAAAAGCGCGCTTACAAATTGCTAAAGCAGTAGGTATAAAAAGTGGTTTTGAGTGTATATTTGTGTCATCAGGTACTGAAGCTAACAACTTAGTGCTTAATAGTTTTAAGAAGAAGTTCAAAAATGGGATGATAGTTACTTGTGTAACAGAGCATCTTTCTGTACTAAACTGTGCTAAATCTTACAATAATACTCAGATAGTTAAAGTGGATAAAGATGGTATAATTGATCTTTATCAATTGCAACAAATATTAGATAGAAATAAAAATTTACCACAATTAGTTACAGTTATGTTTGCTAATAATGAAACTGGAGTGATTCAACCTATTGAACAAGTTGTAGAAATTGCTAAGAGATATAAAGCTTTAGTTCATAGTGATTGTAGTCAAGCTTTTGGTAAAGTTCCTATAAATGTTACAGAGATACAATTCGATTTTATTACTATTTCTAGTCATAAAATTGGTGGTCCTGTAGGAGCTGCTGCCCTTATAGTAAAACTGCCAAATATTATTATTCCTCAAATAATAGGAGGAGGGCAGGAAAAAGGAGTTAGGGCTGGAACAGAAAATGTGGCGGCTATTGCTGGTTTTGGCTTGGCAGCTATGTTTATTCCTAGGATGCTAGAAAAAATTGATGAGATAAAGTTTTTAAGACAGTTTATGGAAGATAACATTACTAGTATTTGTCCAAATATAAAAATATTTGGTAAGAGAGCTCCTAGATTAGGTAATACTAGTATGATACTTATGCCAAATGTTACAGCTCAAAGTCAGATTATTAATTTTGATATTAAAGGGTTTGCAGTTAGTAGTGGATCTGCTTGTTCTGCTGGTAAAGTAAATAAATCACATGTACTTGAATCTATGGGAATGGCTCAAGATGAGGTAGAGTGTGCGATTAGGGTGTCTATGGGCTGGGATACGAAAAAAACCGAAATAGAGGAGTTTTGTAAAGTATGGAAAGAATTGTATGTAAGAATGCTTACAAAAATTGGAGGAGAAAATAATCTTTACTATATTAAAAATTTACAAAATAACTTTAAGGTGTTTCTAAAAAGTAAGAATATACCTATTAATGTATGAATTATAGTTATATAGAAGTATAGCAAAAACTGTAAAAATATCTTAGTGCAATTAATAAATAATATAAAATATGAAAGATAAATATGGAGATAGAACAATTAAAGTTAAAGCTTAAAAATAATGGAGTAAGATTTCCAATTTATATGGATTATCAATCTACCACGCCAGTAGATGATCGAGTTAAGGAAAAAATGTGGCCATATTTTAGCACTAAATTTGGCAATCCGCACTCGCGTAGTCATTCCTTTGGCTGGGAAGCTGAGGCATCAATAGAAGTTGCTCGTAAACAAATTGCAGATCTTATTAATGCTGATCCTGGAGAGATAATCTTTACCTCAGGAGCTACAGAATCTAATAATCTAGCTATTAAAGGGGTAGCAAATTTTTATTCTGGTAAGAAGAATCATATTGTTACAACTATGACTGAGCATAAATGTGTAGTTAATGCCTGTAGATATTTAGAACAAGTTGGTATGCAAGTTACTTATTTGCCGGTTAATAGTAATGGGTTAATAGATTTAAATAGACTTTGTGAAGAAGTCAAGGATAACACTGTTATGGTTTCTATTATGACAGTTAATAATGAAACTGGGGTAATTCAACCTATTGAAGAGATAGGGAAAATTTGTCGTGAAAAAGGAGTTTTTTTTCATAGTGATATAGCTCAAGCTTTTGGTAAAATACCAATAGATGTTAATAGATGTAATATTGATCTTGCTAGTATTTCAGCTCATAAAATTTATGGACCTAAAGGTATTGGTGCTTTGTATATAAGAAAAAAACCTAGAGTACGTATTAGTCCTTTAATAAGTGGTGGGGGGCAAGAAAGGGGGATGCGCTCTGGGACAGTACCTACACCTTTAGCAGTTGGTTTTGGTGAAGCTGCAAGGATAGCTAGTAATGAAATGGAAGGTGAGCTAGAAAGGCTAAGGAAAATATTTACCAAATTTGTTAATAATATTGTTGATAAGATACCTTATACATATTTAAATGGCGACTTTAAAAATAGATATCCAGGTAACGTTAATATTAGTTTTTCTTGTGTAGAAGGTGAATCACTGATTTTAGCTTTAAAAGACCTTGCTATTTCTTCTGGTTCTGCTTGTACTTCTGCTTCTTTAGAACCTTCTTATGTACTTAAGGCTATGGGGGTAGAGGAAGAGTTAGCTCATACTTCCTTGAGGTTTGGTTTTGGTAGATTTACTACTGAAGAAGAAGTGGATTATGCTATAGGTATAATTTCTGATAATGTTATTAAGTTGCGTGATATGAGTCCACTTTGGGAAATGATTCAGAAAGGGATAGATATTAAGAAAATTAATTGGTCAGTTCATTAAGATTAAGAATTTATAGGAGTAATAAATATGGAAAATGATAAACAAAAAATTATAACAGGTACGAAAACTGCTGGGTATAGTGAAAAAGTTATAAAGTATTATGAAAATAGAGATAATATTGGTTCATTAGATGAAGAAGATAGCTCTGTTGGTACTGGGCTAGTAGGGGCTCCTGCTTGTGGTGATGTTATGAAATTACAAATTAAAGTAAATAAACAAGGTATCATTGAAGATGTTAAATTTAAAACTTTTGGTTGTGGATCTGCAATTGCTTCAAGCTCGTTAGTAACTGAGTGGATTAAAAATAAATCGCTGGATCAAGCCGAAGTGATAGAAAATAGACAAATAGCGGAGCATTTATCATTATTGCCTGTGAAAATACATTGTTCAATACTTGCTGAAGATGCTATAAAGGCTGCTATTGCAGATTATAAATCCAAGCAAAATAGAACATAAAAGATTTATGAGTAGTAACCTAGATAGTTTAAAATCTAAAGCAGAAACAGTGAAGCAAGTTATTACTATATCTGATAAAGCAGCAGAAAGAATTAAGTACTTACTGAAAAGACGTGATAGAGATTCTTTAGGTATTAGGGTAGGTATTAAGCCTGGAGGATGTTCTGGTCTTTCTTATTATATTGAATATGTTGATAATGAAAGTGTTTTTGATGAGGTGGTAACAGAGAAAGGAGTAACGGTCTTTATAGATCCAAAAGCTCTAATGTATTTAGTTGGAACAGAGATGGATTATGTTGAAGATAGGTTTAAGTCAGGGTTTAACTTTATTAACCCTAATCAAAAGAATAGCTGTGGTTGTGGTAAGTCTTTTAGTGTGTAATTATGCTTAATTGTTTTAAATTACTAGATTTGCCAGAGGTTTTTAATCTAAGTCAAGATGAGATTGAGAATAAATATTTACAGTTGCAGTTAAAATACCACCCAGATAAAGCTAAAAGTGACAAAGAAAAAACTCAGTATTTACATATGTCAATAAGTATTAACAAAGCTTATGAGATATTAAAGCAGGCAAGTGTTAGAGCTGAGCATATATTAAGCCTGCAAGGGATAGACTTGACTGATCCAAAATTTAGATCCCTAGTAGATATAGATTTTTTAGAGGATATTTTTAAACTGCAAAGTAAGTTAGATAATGTTAATTCAGCTGTAGAGTTACGAAAGTTACAGCAGAGTTTAATAAAATCTTATGATAGTACTATACAGGACTTGACCTTACTATTTAAGCTTAAAAATTATGAAAAAGCTAAAATTAAGGTTATGGAATTAAAATATTGGGATAATTTAGTAAATATGGTTAATAGAAAGGCTAAAAAATGCGTTTGATAGATATAGAAGAACCTCAAATTATACAACACAGTCAATGTGAAGATATTGTAGTAGGTATTGATTTTGGTACTACTAATTCTTTAGTATCTTATTCTATAAATCATAAACCTTATATAATAAAAAATGAAGAAGGTAAAATGCTTACTCCTTCTATTGTTAATTTTAACCAAGATGGGAAAGTTGTTGCAGTAGGTTGTAAGAAAGACGGTTGTATAATGGTAAGATCCGTTAAGAGATTACTTGGTAAAAGCTCAGCTGAGATACTAGAATCTGATGCTATTAGTTTAGAAATTAAAAAATTGTTAATTGGAAATACTGGTATTAATAATTTAAAGATTGGTAATAGAATTATTAATCCAATAGAGATAGCTGCTGAAATCTTTAAGTATTTAAAGTTACAAGCAGAAAGACATTTTAATAAAGAAGTTAAGAAATCTGTAGTTTCTGTACCAGCATATTTTGATGATGTTGCTCGTAATAATATAAGACAAGCAGCTAGAATTGCAGGTCTTGAAATATTAAGGCTAATTACGGAACCAACTGCAGCTGCATATTCATATGGTCTTGACAAAGGAGTTGAAGGTACTTACCTTGTTTACGATCTTGGTGGTGGTACTTTTGATGTTTCAGTACTGAAGATGAAAAGAGATGTTTTTCAAGTTATAGCTGTAGGTGGGCATAATCAGCTTGGAGGAGACGATATAGATTACTTAATTAAAGAGTATTTTTTAAATAAATTGGATTGTGATTTAAAGCTAATTACAGATGAGTTTATGCCATTGATTATAGAATGTTGTAAATTGGCAAAAGAGCATTTAACCTATAGTAGTTTTTTTAAAAGGAAAATAAAGTATAATGGTAAAGAAATTGAGCTTTATATAACTAAGAAGGAGTTTGAGCAAATTATACAAAATATCATTGCTTGCACTATAGATATTACTGCTGCAGTTGTAAATGATAGTGGTATAAAAGAATATGGACTTGAAGGTATAGTTTTAGTTGGTGGGGCAACTAATATTCCATTGGTTAAAAAAATGCTAAAGCAAAGATTTAGTATACCAATATTAGCTAATTTGGATCCAGAAACAGTAGTTGCAACTGGAACTGCATTACAAGCAGAAAATCTTGCTTCGTTAAGTAAACATTTGCTTATAGATGTAGTACCATTGTCTTTGGGGCTAGAGATGATGGGGGGGACAGTAGAAGTTTTAATACCAAGAAATTCTCCTATACCTATTTCTGTTACTAGAAGATTTACAACGTATGTTGATAATCAAACAGCAATTAATTTTCATATTGTGCAAGGTGAAAGAGAAATGGCAGTAGATTGTAGATCACTTGCAGTGTTTGAGTTAACTAATATTCCATTAGGTCCAGCTGGCAGCATTAATGTTGAAGTTAATTTTGCTATTGATGCTGATGGTATTCTTTTTGTTAATACTGTTGAAAAAAAGACAGGAGTAACAGAGTTTATCTGTGTTAAACCTACTTTTGGCTTACAAGAAGGGGAAATAAATAAAATTTTAGAAGATGCTTATGCAAATAATATGACAGATTATAACAAAAAGATTTTAAGTGAGTCTATTACAAGAGCCCAGTTTGTTATTTCTAATATAGAAAGGTTACTTATAGAGGGAGTAAATTTAATATCAATGAAAGATGTGAATTTAATTAAAAAAGATGTTTGTAGCTTAAAAAAATTTATACAAATAGGTGATGTAGACTTGATAAGAGGTGGGATTGAACAGCTTGAAAAGCATAGTTATAATTTCATATTTAATAAATTGAATAGTGATTTAAAACTAACTCTTAAGGGTAAGGATATTGCCAAATTATATGAGTAACAATTGCTCTGTTTTAAATATATACTCTTTTGTTTTCAAGTTTGTTTTGTATAGCATTTAAAATAATATGGTAATTATGGAAAGAAAAGAAGTAAAAATTATTTTTGTAATTAATGATAAAGGTGAAGAAAAAGTAGTTGATGCTCCAGTTGGTTTGTCATTACTAGAAGTTGCTCATCAAAATGAGATAGATCTTGAAGGTGCTTGTGAAGGATCACTTGCTTGTGCAACTTGTCATGTTATAGTTGATGAAAGTTGGTACCATAAACTTGTACCGCCATTGGAAGAGGAAGATGATATGTTAGATTTAGCTTTTGGCCTAACTAGCACATCAAGATTAGGGTGTCAAGTGATTATTACTGAAAATTTTGATGGGCTTAAAGTAAAATTACCATCTGCAACTCGAAATATTAATTTATAAAAATAGCATTTTATTATATAGAAGCTTTTTACGCTTAGTCAGTTAAATTATGGCGCTATAATAATTAAAATAATAGATAATAATAAGGAATAAAAAAGTGATTAAAGACCGTACAGTAGCAGATATATTTTACAATGATAGGAGTTGTTATAAGTTTTCTTCAAAAAAAGTTGAAGTTTCTTTGTTAAAAGAAATATATTTTTTAATGAGTTTAGGGCCTACTTCTGCTAATAGTTGCCCGTTAAGAATATTATTTATCGTATCAGATAAAGAAAAAGCAAGATTAATAGAATGTCTTGATTCTTCTAATATTGCAAAAACTCAATCTGCTCCTGTTACTGCGATATTTGCAAGTGATCAAAAATTTTATAATAAATTATCGAAACTTTTTCCTCATAATTCAAAAGTAGCAAATACATTTAAGAATGATGGTCACTTAACTCAAGAAACTGCATTTAGAAATTCTACTTTACAAGCTGCTTATTTTATGATGATCGCTAGAAGTAAAGGGTTAGATTGTGGTCCTATGTCTGGATTCAATACTAAAGAAATTTATGAGAAATTTTTTAAGAAAAAATATCCAGATTATTTTGCTAATTTTTTGTGTAACCTTGGCTATAGAGACAGTGAAAATCAATATTTACGCTTGCCTAGATTAGAATTTTCTGAGGCTTGTAAAATAATATAAAACTGTTGAGAATTGTTAATTTATAAAATTTATCTGTAAGTTCAGCTTATCACCATTTTATTAAGGCACAACCCCAAGTTAACCCGGCACCTAAGGCTACTATTAGTATCAAATCTCCTTCATTTAAAATATAATTATTTTTTAAATAATCAAGAGCTAAAGGTATAGATGCTGCTGAACAATTTGCGTGTTTATATATAGTTTTGACTATTTTTTTTTCTGGAATGTTAAGCTTGGATGCAATATTGTCTATTATTCGTATATTACCTTGATGAGGAATTAAATATTTTATATCATTTTGAGTGAGGTTATTTTTTTTAAGTAAATTATCTATTGAACTAGACATTTTTTCAACTGCATGTTTGAAGACCTCCTTACCATGCATACGTAGTTTTCCGCTTTTATTGTTTAATGCAGTGCCTCCATCAGTATATAATATATTATATAGTTTGCCATCAGAGTAGATTGCAGTATCGACTATTCCTGATTGCTTGGATTGATGGTTTGTACTTAAAATTATTGCTCCTGCTCCATCACCAAATAATATACAACTACTCCTATCTGTCCAGTCAAGTAAACAAGACATTTTTTCTGCTCCAATCAATAGAATAGTTTTATGTTTTTTAGTTTGCAGCAGGCTATCAGCTAAATGTAGCCCATACACAAAACCCGAACAAACAGCTTGTAAATCAAAGGATGGTACTGTATTTAGTTCTAGGTAACCTTGAACTTTTGCTGCTGTTGATGGTAAAGTATTGTCTGGGGTAGTAGTACAAACAATTATTAAATCAATATCAAATTTATTAATTTGGGCGTCATATATTGCAGCTAGTGCTGCTTTATTAGCTAGATCTGAAGTGAGCTCTTCAGGAGATGATATATGCCTTTGTAGAATTCCTGTTCTTGTTTCAATCCATTCAGAGGAGGTGTTTAAATTTTTTTCTTTTTGTAATTCATTGTTTGTAATGATATTTGGTGGTAAATAACTTCCACATCCCAATACCTTGCATAACATAATTAAGATTCACTACTATTTTGCTCAGATGGTTTTTCTACAATTATTTGTTTACCATTGTAAGTTCCATGAATTTTACATATATGATGTGGAAGCCTGTATTCCCCAGTTTTTTTATCTATAATAACATTTACTGGCTTTAGGGAATGATGAGATCTACGCATCTTTTTCCTTGATGGAGAAGTTTTTTTCTTTGGAACTGCCATTTAATAACCTCAATAAAAGTTTTTAATAATTTTATTTTTATCTGTAAAATAAGAAGCTAATATATTATATTTTGTCAACAAAATCTAGTTCTTAATAAATAAATTAATAAATATCATATGTTTTATTTAAAAATAATTAAAAAAATATTCCTAGTTTTAAGTTTATTGCTAATAATAGGATGTCAGACAATAAGTAATCATGGTAAGTATATTGATGATAGTAAAATACGAGAGTTAAATAATAGTAAATTACATGCAGAAGAAGTAATAGATCTACTTGGCACTCCTACTTTTGTGCCTTCAGAATGTAGTAATAACTGGTACTATATACATTCTACAACTTCAAAGCGAGCTTTCTTCTCACCACATGTCTATAAGCAAAGAGTTGTTAAACTTGTTTTTGATAATGATAATTTAGTTATAGTAAAAGTAGATGATAGCGTCCCTAATTATAATATCAAATTAGCTCCTGAACATGTAAATCCTAATATAATTAAAATGTCTCCTATCCAGAAGTTTTATAGTAATATAGGAAGATTTAACAAGAGTAAGAAAAAGAAATATAGATAAATTTAAATATAATAGAATTTATAATTATGTAGCCTTTTTTATAGTTGTTAATTAGATTATACTTTAGGCATATATTATATGTTATTGATAAAGGTTATTTTTTATTGTTATGTTGTTTTGAGGATAAGTATCTTTTATTCCAATTTTCAAGATAAATTTTTGCAACATTTATGTCGTGTATTACTATTAAATTTTCTGCGTTGCTTTTGTCCGCAGCATTAGTAAAATTAAAAGAACCAGTAATAACTTTACTATCATCAATAATCATTACTTTATTATGAGCAATACCTGGTACAGTATCAAAGCTTACTTTTATACCAAATTGTTTTAAAAGATTAGCCTTAGAGTGTTTATCATTAATGTTACTCTTATCTAAAATAGCAAAAATTTGTACATTACGTTGCTTAGCTTTAATAAGTTCATCTACTATTGAGTTAGAAGTAAAGCCATAGGCTTGAATATATATATTATTTTTTGCTTTAGCAATTTCTCTTGTTATTAAAGTGCTACAACCAGTTGGAGGGGTAAAACAAATATCAAGGCTAGTGCTCTTACTAACTATTGTATAATGCTTGGGTTCAAGGTCAGAATATTTAATTCCTGCAGCAATACCAACTATAAAGGTTATTACTGCTGGAATTTTAGACCAGGTAATTTTTTTTAGTTTTTTAAGCTTTTTCATGTTAATTATTAAGTAATTAATTATTAATTTAAGTTTAATGTAAGTTATATATAAATAATATTTGACTTAAATACAAATTAAGTTTAACATTACCTAGCATTACTAGACTAAAACTATACAGGGTAATTTAGTATTAACTATTTTTTGATTTAACGACTAATGTTTCCAGGTTTGTTATTAATTCTAGAGCGCATATACTAAATTAATGTAAAAAAGGTTTGTCATGGCAACTGGCACAGTAAGGTGGTTTAATACTACCAAAGGGTATGGTTTTATTAAGCCTAGTGATAATTCTAAAGATGTTTTTGTACATATTTCGGCTTTGCAAAAGGCAGGAATAACAAAATTGTCAGAAGGAGATAAAATATATTTTGAAGTAGAATCTCAAAAAGGAAAATCTTCTGCTGTAAATCTAAGATTATCTTAATTTATTTTTCAACAATCACTTAAAATCATATTTGATATAGTTATTTCAACTCATATTCTTTAAGCAATATAATTTTTAATGAAATTATATTGCTTAAAGAAGTTAGATAGTTAGTTCTGTTATAATTATGTATCAAAAGTTTAGTATCACATATGTTTATATATAAAATTATTGGTAAAGATTAACTTGAGTCTAGCTCTCGTTTCAGGAAGATATTACTTGTTAATTATGATTTTAGCTGATAAAGGAGTGTGTATTTTGAAGTAATTATTATAAATTAAGTAAAATAATATATACTATTTCTTAGTAAGAAGTAGTTATTATAGTATAATGTAGTTATATAGTTGATTATAGATGTAGTTTAGTATTTATTATTAATAAAAGAAGAGTGTTTATAGAACTTACTACTAAATTACTGAAACAATTGATAAATTTTGATTCAGTGACACCTAATGATAACGGAATAATAGAGTTTATTGCTAACTTACTTAAAAGTAAAGGGTTTAGTATTTATCAGCAACAATTTGGGCAAGAATATAAAGTTAATAATCTCTATGCAGTTCTAGGTCATGGTTCTCCTAACATATGTTTTGCTGGGCATGTTGATGTAGTACCGCCTGGTTGTATTGATAAATGGATATATCCTCCTTTTTGTGCTACTGAATATGAAAGTAAAATTTATGGTAGAGGTGCTGTTGATATGAAAGGTGCAATAGCTGCCATGCTATCAGCAGTATTTAGGTTTGTTGATGATAATGAAAACTTTCAAGGTAGTGTTAGTTTTTTAATTACTGCAGATGAAGAAGGTGAAGCACTATTTGGTACAAAAATGATGCTTGATTTTATCAAGCAGCAAGGCCATAGGATAGATTTTACCATTGTAGGGGAGCCAACTTGTACAAGCAAGATGGGTGATACTATAAAAATTGGTAGGCGTGGAAGTGTAAATTTTGACTTAAAAGTTTATGGAAAACAAGGACATGTTGCTTATCAGGATTTAGTAAATAACCCTAATCATATTATTATAAAAATCTTAAACATTTTAATTTCTAGTGTTATAGACAAGGGGAATGATTTATTTTTACCATCTAATCTTGAGGTTACTTCTATAGATACTGGTAATAACATTGCTAATATTATACCTGAAATAGCAACAGCAAAGTTTAATATTAGATTTAATAATTTACAAACAGTTGAAAAATTATTTTGTTTTGTTAAACAAGTCATAGAAAGATTTACTACTAGTTATGAATTAAAAAAAAGATGTAATGCTGAGGCTTTTTTGTCTTTAGAATCTTCTTATATTACTACTTTTAAAGAAATAGTAACAAACATAACAACAATAGAACCTAAGTTTTCAACAGCTGGTGGAACTTCCGATGCTCGTTTTATAAAAAATTATTCACCTGTAGTTGAATTTGGTTTATTAAATAATACAGCTCACCAAATTAATGAATCTTGTCCAATTAATGATTTACAAATTTTACACAATGTGTATTATACTGCCTTAGATAAATTTTTAAGGACTAGTTTTAAATCATCTTAAATTAAATTGTGCGGATGTGGCGAAATGGTAGACGTACCAGATTTAGGTTCTGGCGCTGAAATGCGTGGGGGTTCAAGTCCCTCCATCCGCACCATGTTAAGAAATTGCTATCATCATTAAGAGGTTTTATGCATGCAAGTTAACCAATTAAAAAATGACGGTCTTGAGAGGCACTTCAAAGTTTTAATTCCATCTGAGCAAATTCAAAAAAGATTTGATTTAGAGATTGAATCTTTAGCTACTAAAATTAATCTTCCTGGCTTTAGAAAGGTGAAGAAAGATACTAAGATCTCTTCGCATTTGCTTAAGAACAAATTGCAGTTGGTTAAAAGTAAATATAGTATTTCTGTTAAAGCTGATGCTATAAAAAAAGAGATAAGTGATTCAATTATTGATATCATTAAGGAGAACAATTTCAATTTAGCAATTGATCCTAATATTGAAAATAGAAAAGATATGGATGAAGGAGTAGAATTTATATTGAAATTGGAATTGTTACCAGAAATTAAGATAATAGATTTTGGTGAAATTAGTCTTGAAAAAATGGTAATAAAAATTACAGATGATAATGTAAGCGATTACATTAAAAAAATGGCAAGTAATTACAATGATTATCAGGATAGTAAGATAAGTGCTTGTAAAGGTGATAAGTTGTTGGTTGATTTTTATATGGAGATGGATAATAATATATCTGATAGTAATAAAGATTTTGAATTTGTATTAGGTAGTAGAAAATTTGTTCCAGAATGTGAAGATCAGTTAGTAGGTAGTAACATAGGAGATGAAGTTAGTGTAAATGTTGTCTTTCCCAAAGATTATCAAATTAAGAGTCTTATTGGTAAATCTGCTATTTTTAGGATTAAGATTAAAGAAATTAAAGCTCCTGTAGCTGTTAAGATAGATGATGATTTTGCAAAAAGGATTAAGGCAAAAGACCTTGCTGATTTGAAAGAAAAAGTTAGAAATATTATAAGCATGGAATATGATAATCATAGTTACACGTTATTGAAAATGCATTTTTTTAATAAATTAGAAAACATATTAGATTATGATCTTCCACCATCATTACTGAAGAAAGAATATGATATGATAAAAGTAGAGACTAGTAATTTAAAAGATCAGGATTTGTTGTTAAAAGAAAAATCTGAGCAAGATCTTGAAGAATATTACAAATATATGTCATCTAGAAGAGTAAAGATAGGCTTATTTCTTTCTCATTATGCTAAAGAAAAGGGTATAAAAGTTGAAAATTCAGATATAGAGCAAGTAATATTACAAAGAATGCGTCAATATCCAGATCAAGCAAATAAAATTATTGAATTTTATAAATCAAATCCTAAAGCTGTTGAAAATTTGGTAGGGCCTATAATTGAGTTTAAAACTATTAATACTATTATTGAAAAAGAGCTTAGTGTTACAGAAAAAAATTGTACTATAGAAGAATTAGATAATTTCTTACAACAAGAAAATATTAATATGTTAAAATTGAAAAATAAAAAATAATATATTAGTAATGAGAAGTTTTTTTCATAGGATATTTTATGATTCATAATAAAAAGTCCCATAATCAATCCTCGTTATATGTTCCAATTGTTGTTGAACAAACAAATTTTGGAGAACGTGCCTATGATATTTATTCAAGATTGCTGAAAGACAGGATTATATTTGTATGTGGTGGGATAGAGGATAATATGGCAAATTTAATAATAGCACAATTACTATTTCTTGAAGCAGAAGATTCTGAAAAGAAAATTTTCATGTATATAAATTCTCCTGGAGGAGTAGTTACTGCAGGAATGGCCATATATGATACTATGCAATATATTAAACCTCCTGTGTCGACCTTTTGTTTAGGGCAAGCTTGCTCAATGGGCTCATTATTACTTGCAGCAGGAGAGAAAGGGATGCGGCATTGTTTGCCTCATAGTAGGGTGATGATTCATCAACCTTCAGGGGGGTATCAAGGTCAGGCTACAGATATAGAAATTCATGCTAAAGAGACAATTAAAATAAAAAAAATGCTTAATAGTTTATATGTAAAACACACTGGGAAATCATTAAAAACAATAGAGAGCAGTATGGAACGTGATAATTTTATGGATCCAATAGTTGCAAAGGATTTTGGTTTAGTTGATCATATAACAGAGAATCATCATAACCTTACAGTTAAATAATATTTTTATCTATAAAAATGGTTTTTTACAGATAAGCGTAAAAATTAATCATTAAAAATATAAGTAATTACTTAAATAATTACTTTAGTTGGTTTTATTTTAAAGAGTAAAAATGTAATTTATATATTAGTATATAAATGTATGGATCTATAATAAAATGAATGAAAAGATATAAATAGAAAGCTTCATATACTTTCTATTTAGTTGGGATAATTACTTGAGAAAGTTATTTATTGTTTTTTAGTTATAACTTAACTAGGTTTTTTATATCGTAGTTTGCTAAAAGTACGCTGGCCAAAATAAAAACTTATTATAATAGCAAAAATAGCTTGGTCATCACTGCTCCATAATATGTCGATATATTCTATAATATGTGGTGTTGATTTAATAAACTCATACTGTAAAAATTTTACTCCAGTATATATAATGAAAAAGCTGTATGCTAATACTGGTCTGACACTGCCGTTAATGGCATCAATCCAGCCTATACCAGTTTTATAAGTTGAGTAGAGAGCAGTGCGTTCAGATAAAGCATTATTTAAATAGACCTTTTCTAGGTCTTTATTGTTAGAATAAAACATCATTTGTAGTTGTTTATCAAACATGGTTTTTGCATGCTGTTTTTCGCTTTTGTCTTGAATAAATTTAAGGATTTCCGGTATAATAGAGCTCATAAATCCAACTATAGAGGCTAGTAAAGATATCATTGTTCTTCTCCTATTGAAAAAATATTCCACTCTCCTAAAAAGGTGTTATTAGTATTTGATAAAGGATATAGTTTTAGCATGACTACATCTTTATTGCTTAATTGTAAGTTAGATGGAAAATATTGTGGTGACCAAATAACTTTTTGCTTAATACTAATATTGAATTCCTTAGAAGTCTTACGGTTACATTCTAAAATAATTGTTAATAATTTTGAGTTTACCTTAGCAAGATCTATTTCTAAATCTTGATTAATAGTAATATAGAAAAAGCTTTTGTAGCTTGGAATTGATATAGTAATAATATTTTTATTATCGTTACTATAGCTAAATATCTTACTTCCAACTATAAATAGGTCTCCATATTCACAATATTTATTCCATTTATTATTATCAAAATAATAAAGTTGTTTTTGGCTATAAATAAAAACTACCATACCAGTAAATGGTTGGAAAAATTGCCAGTTTTTGTTAGGTAGAGAATAGCAAATTTTGTTATTATGTTCTTGATCTGTTAATATATATTTTTTACCTAACTCTAACTTTGTTGGAAGATTAGAGATAAAATCTTGTACTATGAAGCTGCAAAGAGAATCAATTGTAGCAATTGATTCATTGTAAATTAGCTCTTTATTAATTTGCATGGGAATCATCAAATTTAGCCCAAAGTGAAAAGTTTTTTCAGGAGTTTTTATTTTCATAATTCTTAATATGATTTTAAATAATATAATTTTGTGTTGTCACTAAGGCATAGCTTTAGCATCTATGCTTATTATACATATGTTAATAGCTTGACTAAGATTAAAATTTTTCAATTTTAAAGAAATTTGAGTATTAGTTGTACTATCAGACAGCAGTGTTACATTATTTTGGTTGGCTATTATCAGATATTTTTTTATTTCAGAATTACATTCTTGTTTCCAATCGTCAAATGTTTTATTTCTACCATACCATCTCACTTTAATATGTGTTTTAGTTATTTCTGAATCTATAATTACTGGGGGTAGAGGTTTACTAGAAATATCATAATAGGTAATATCTTCTTTTTGTGGATTATTAGAGATTTTAAAAGATAAAATACTTTCTGATTTTATATTAGCTACTTCTAGGATAAAGTTATTTTGGTTAAGTAAAACAAAGTTTTCTCCTAATTTGTGATAGCCAATATGTTGTTCTGTGCCTAGTTCTCCTCTAGCAAGATAAGAGATCTTATAGAAGTTATTTTTTAAATTTATGACATCTCTAAATCTTATTATTTCACTACCTATTATAGCAAAAGATTTTCCTTGCCAAAAATCATCGTCAGATATAGATGTAATCAGTCTTTTAGAGTATATGATAAAGTGAGAAACTTCATCAATAAGTAGGTGATGTAATGCCTTATCATAATAAGATGTTATAGTACCTATAATACTGGTTCCATAAAGTTCTCCTACATTTATATAGTTGCTATTAGCAGAAGTTTTAAAAAATAATTGTTGTTTAGTTGAGAAAGACCCTGCAATTATTATAAAGGAATGGTTTATATTTACAGTTGGCAAAGCTGGTATTTCAAATATTACTAATCTTATATCTTCTAATTGTATATTTTGAGTTAGTTGGTTAGTTTTATTGATTTTAAATTGGTAAGAAGAAATATCTTCAAGTACTGCATTAATTTTCATTAAAAACTGAGAATAACATATTATTAGTAATTCTAATAACATATGTTAAGTTATTTTCTTCTAGAGTTATTATATCTGATACTTCAAGATTTATATAATTGATAGGTAATATAAAACTAAAGGCCTGGCTTTCAGCATTAGCATTTCTTAAAATTGCTTGGCAAATATTTTGTGCTTGTGATAATGACATTACTACTGGGAGACATAAATTATATGGTTTATTGTAACTTTCTTGTTCTTGGGAGTTTTTACTTATAGCTATATTATAATTATTATTTATATCTATAAACTGTAGGTTTATATCATTTAAAATTTGGTTACTGGGAACTATTATATAGTTTACAGGAGTATAGTCTTGTTGATTTACACAGTTATTTACTGATAAAGTAAAAGTATTTTTCTTACCTCTTTTAATAAAAGATACTTTATCAATATTACTAATTATTAGGTCAAAAAAGTAGCAGCATCTTAACATATTAATGATATCGATGACTTGATGATTTTTACTTATTAACAAGCCGTCAATATTATCGTTGAGTGAAGTGACATCAATTTTTTGTACATCTATGCCACATTTAATACATAGTTCTATAATTACTGAAGCTAAATTTGCATACATAAACTTGCCACTAACCCAGTGGCCAGATTCCCATAAGTTACCGTCACTCCAATAAGAGTTAGATGGAAATGCAGGGTAAGGCCTAGCATCCCATGCCCAAAGAAACATGTTTTCTACCATAGGAGAATTTTGCCAATATTCTAAGCTAGCTTTAATAGCTTTTCTTTGAATAGCAAAGTCTATTTCACCGGTAGAGTGTAATGGTATTCCACTAGAGCTAGAATATGGGTCATAAAAAATATTAGGTTGATTAGTAGCTTTATCAATAGAAGGAAAGCCGAATTCAGTGAACCAGATTTTTTTCATTTTTGGTTGCCATAATGTTTTTTTACCATTAGAATCAACATGAATATTACTCCACCAATATTCAATGTTTTTCCAAGCAAAACGTTGGTTATTGTATTGTATTTGTGATCCATCTTTGTTGATATGATAGTCATAGCCTTCTCCTGATTGCCAGCCTTGTTTTATTTCATCTATAAAAATGTCTGAACTTATAGATTTGGTAAGAGGAAAGTAAGCATCAATACCGATAAAATCGATAGATTCACATGCCCATAATGGATCTAAATTATACCAATAGCCACTTACCGTATCAATGTGATGATATTCACTCCAATCAGCAGCATAGCTAACTAGAGTTTGTGGCCCTAATATGGATTTTATACAATCAGCAAGTTTTATTAACTCTTCTACTGCTGGAAATTTTTGATAGATATCTTGAACTTTAGTGAGGCCTTTTAATTCAGAGCCAATAATAAATGCATCAACCATACCTTTAACTAAAGTAGCATAGTGTAGAATGAAAGCATTATACGAACCATCTTTGGGATTATTAGGACTGAATTCTTGGCCACCTCTAAAAAAATTTGCAATGGTGTCAGCTGTACCAGTAATATAACCACGCCAAGCTTTACCAGGAATATCCATCATGACAATAGGATAAAACATGATTTTTAAATTTTTGCTTTTTAATAAATTTAAATATCTAATTATACTATTATCATTGATAGAGCCTCCATATCTTATTTTGCCTTTACTATCTTTAGAAGCTAGTCTAGCAGTATAACGGTTGTAATGGCTAACTTGCCATTTTTCTGAAGTAGAAGAGAAACAATCATTATATTCAACTATAGGTAAAACTTTACATTCTCCTGCATTTAAACTTGTTCCAAACCAACAAACTACAGGAGCTACCCATTTAATATTATTACAAGTTTTTAATAGATGATTAAGGCTAACAATACTATTAGCTACCTTGTCACCATTATTGCAGTTGATGGCTTCCTTTTCTAATATTACTCCATTTTCAGAATGGAGATATTTATATTGAATTTCAGTATCAAGAACAAATTCTCCACTTCCTGGTATCATTATTATTGACTTTACGAGGTCTTCAACGTTATTAGTGTGTTCTTGTTGAACATAAGGTTTTCTAATTACTTCAAAAGTGAAAATAGGTATTTTACTGTTAAAATCATTAATAATAATATCTTCAAAGACTATGTAAGCTAATCCTCGAAACGCAGGGGTTTGATTTTCTCCTTCAATAGAACTAATCAGTGGATCTGGTTCTTGTTCTTCTGTGCCTTTATGAAGGCTATATTTATATGTTGAGATATCAATTATGTTATCATTGTACCAAACTCTACCTATATCGGTAATTGGTCCTTCACATAAGGCCATAGCTACTGATATATGATAAATATTGTTACTATAGTGATGGATAGAATTTACTGTAGCACCTTTATTAATAGTATAAATGTTTTTTTGAACTCTAGGGTTACTTGCCCAGATAATAGTAGCATGAACTTTTGCTATGCCGAATATTAAAGGAATATGATTACCATAAGCTTGTTGTAGTATTTCTAAAGAGTTAATATGCTTGCCTAGATGGTAATACTCAAAAACTTCTTTATTCTGCTCTTCATATTGTTGTTGATTTTGATCTAAATAATTACCAATTAACTTACCTGAGAAACGTCCAATGGTTGATAATATTCCTCCTCCTAAGGATTTACCTATATATCCACCAATAATGCTAAATAGTTTTGTAAACATTCTCTTTTCCAATATTTTTAACAATATTGAAAATACACTAAAAACCTGGTACGCTAAGAGCAAATAAATAATATATTGAAAATATATTAAATTTTATATAAGAAAAATTACCTTAAATTTTGTTTATTTATTTGCTTTTAGTGTCACTAAAAACAAATTGATTTATAAAACTTACCCTAATCTTAATTTTAAGTTAGATTATAATGTCAATAATGCAATATATAGATGTAGTTATTATAGGAGCTGGGCCAATTGGTTTATTTACAGTATTTCAAGCTGGAATGCTTGGAATGAAGTGCTATGTAATAGATGTGCTAGATTGTTTAGGTGGTCAATGTGTAGCTCTTTATCCAGAAAAACCAATTTATGATATTCCAGCATATCCAATTATTACTGGTACTGAACTTGTTGAAAAGTTAAAAAAACAAGCTGAGCCATTTAATCCAACTTATTATTTAGGGCAACAGGTTGTAGAATGTAAGGTTAACGATGATAGTAGGATAAAAGTTGTAACTTCATCTGGGCATGTAATTATTACTAAAGTGCTAATTATTGCTGCTGGTAGTGGAGCATTTGTTCCTAAAAAACCTCCTATTAAAAATATTGAAGATTTTGAAAATAAAACAGTATTTTATTCAGTAAAAAGTAGAGAGATCTTTAAGGGAAAAAAAATAGTTATAGCTGGTGGTGGAGATTCTGCAGTTGATTGGGCATTATCTTTATCAGAGTTAGCAGAAGTAATATATTTAGTTCATCGTAGGCAAACATTTAGATGCTTACCCCAAAGTCTTATACGAATTAATCAATTAGTTGAAAAAGGTAAAATACATAAGATAATACCTTATCAATTAAATGGTTTAGTTGGAGAAAATGGCATAATTAAAGAGGTAGTTCTATCTGATCTTAATGGTAATAAAAAATCACTACCAGCAGATTATTTGTTGGCTTTTTTTGGTTTATCAGCTGATTTAGGCCCAATTTATCAGTGGGGAATAAAAACCTCACTACATCATATTGATGTAAACCTTGGTAATTATGAAACTAATGTGCCAGGTATCTATGCTATAGGTGATGTAGCGTCTTATCCAGGTAAACTAAAATTAATACTTACTGGTTTTGCTGAAGCAGCTTCTGCTTTGCATCATTGCTATAGCAGGGTTTTTGATGGTAAGGTACTTCATTTTCAACATTCTACTACTAAAGGAGTTCCTATTTAATGGCAATAATTATGGATGGAGTGGCTGTTGCGAATTTGATACTAGAAGATGTAAAAAATGATTTAGCAGATTTAAAGACTAAGTGCAGAGTTGATATAGTGGTAAAATTAGTAGTGGTGCTTGTTGGTCATAATGCTGCTAGTCTTATTTATGTCAATAATAAAATAAAGAAAGCTAAGCATGTTGGTATGGATTCAGAGATAATTAAGTTAGATGAATCTGTGCAAGAAAATGAATTATTAGATGTTATTGATAATTTAAATAACAATAGTAATGTTTGTGGTATTATTGTTCAGCTACCGTTACCGTCTCATATTAATTATTCAAATGTGATAACAAGGATTAGTCCTGAAAAAGACGTTGATGGCTTTCATCCTTTAAATATTGGATATCTTAATATAGGGTTAAATCAAGGATTTATTGCATCTACTGCTCTGGGTTGCTTGCATTTACTAAAACATTATGTTGGTGATCTTAAAGGAAAAAATGTAGTAATAATTGGCAGGTCAAATATTGTTGGTAAACCTCTTGCAACATTATTGCTACAAAATAATTGTACTGTTAGTATTTGTCATTCTTTTACTAGAAATTTAAGTGATTATACAACGTCAGCTGATATAGTGATATCAGCTGTAGGTAAACCAGCCTTTTTAACTAAAGAATATTTTTCTGCTAATTTGGCTTTTGTAGATGTAGGAATAAATTATATTGTTGATGAATCTGGTAAGCAAGCTCTAATTGGTGATGGTGATTTTATTCAA
Organism: Occidentia massiliensis; assembly: GCA_000309075.1. Classification (GTDB taxonomy): domain Bacteria; phylum Pseudomonadota; class Alphaproteobacteria; order Rickettsiales; family Rickettsiaceae; genus Occidentia; species Occidentia massiliensis. The sequence continues at coordinate 53,827 of CANJ01000026.1, read as the reverse complement.
ATTAGAGAGTTAGTTAGTTTTATTACTCCAGTACCTGGGGGAGTAGGACCTATGACAATTGCTTACTTAATTAAAAATACTTTAACAGCAGCTGCAAGATTGTTAAGAGGTTAACTATATTTTAACATTCAACTCTTTGGATATTAATTCGTTGGGCAATCTCTTTGTAAGCATCAATAGCATTATTTGGTTGAGTAAATGCTTTTTCATGGCCAAGCTTGTAGTTGTTTTCTAAGTCCCAAAGTTTGCATGTGTCTGGTGTTATTTCATCTGCTAGTAAGATAATTTGGTCTTCATTACTATAAGCTCTACCAAATTCTAGTTGACATTCTACTAATCTGATGTTTCTTCCAGCAAATAATCCTGTTAAAAAATTATGAGACTTTAATGCTAGTTTTTTTACAGTTTTAAGTTCACAATAGTCCATCCAATTAAATTTCATTATCTGATCTTCGTTAATAATAGGATAGTCTTTTATAGGGTTTTTAACCCGAAAATCAATTATCTGGTTATCAAAGACATAACCTTCCTCAATGCCAAATTGACTGACATATTTTCCAGAAGATATGCTAGTAACATATACTTTAACAGGAATAATATCTAACGCATATATAAATTGCTCCCTCATATTAATTTTTTTTATTAAATGATGATTGATACCAACCATACTAATTCTGCTTAAAATATAGGCAGAAATTGTATTGTTTAGGATACCTTTCCCAGAAACTTGAATTGTTTCTTTATTGTTAATTTTTAAATCATCCTTAAAATATTGTATTAGGGTACCTTCCTTATTTCCTTGATAGATAATTTTGCTTGACCCTTCATATAATTTTTTTCTCAAAAATTTAACCATATTTTTTTTTGCTCTATTTTCAAAAGCTACCATTGTATTATATGCAGTGTCATTAAAAACTATCTTTATCATTTGTTCTAATACAATAGATTTGACTTCAAATCTTAAATTTAAGGTTACTAAAGCATTATCACCTTGAGATTCAAATACCCATATGTTATTTAGGGATTTTAATGGACCATCTTTAATAGATTTAACCTCAATTTTATAGTTTTCTTTACCATTTTTATCATATCTAGGTTCTACTATGGAACGATACTTTTCAACAAAAAAATTAAATCTAATAGTTAGATCTGCAAGTATTCGTTCATTGTTTTTTTGAATTATTTTTGCATTAGAGCAACAGGGGAGAAATTCTGGATAAGACTCAATGTCAAGTACCAGCTCAAAAAGTTGTTTTGCTGTATAAGGCATAATTTTAGTTTGACTAAACTGTAACATCTCTCAAAGTTTATTGTAATCTCTTTTTAACCTATCAAAATGCTCTGTAGCATGGTAAGATGACCTGGTAAGAGGACTTGCAGATACCATTAAAAATCCTTTAGCTTTAGCAATTCTTTCATAATAGTTAAATTCTTCTAGTGAAACATACCTATCTATAGGTGCATGTTTTATTGTTGGTTGTAAATATTGACCAATTGTTAAAAAATCAACTTCTGCAGCTCTTAGGTCATCCATTACTTGTAATACTTCTTGTTTACTTTCACCTAGACCAACCATAATTCCAGATTTAGTAAAAATAGTGCTATTTAATAACTTAACCCTATGTAATAAATTTAATGAGTGATAATAACGTGCTCCTGGCCTAATTTTTTGATATAAAGATGGTACTGTTTCAATATTATGATTGTATATATCTGGTTTTGCTTTGACAACTAATTCTAAAGCTCCTGGTTTGCGTAAAAAATCTGGTGTTAGTACCTCTATGGAGGTACAAGGAGATTTCTCTTTTATTAAGTTTATGCAACTTACAAAGTGATTAGCTCCTCCATCATCTAGATCATCTCTATCTACTGATGTTATTACTACATGTTTAAGACCCAGCTTTATTACTGCTTCAGATAACCTGTATGGTTCATATTGATCTATTACTTCTGGTTTTCCGGTTTTTACATTACAAAATGCACAAGCTCTAGTGCAGATAGAACCAAGAATCATAACTGTTGCATGTTTGTTGGCCCAGCATTCTCCTATATTAGGACATGCAGCTTCTTCACATACTGTATGTAACTTTAGTTCTTTAATTAGTGCATTGGTACTTTTATATGCTTCAGAAGTAGGAGCCTTAACCCTAAGCCAACTAGGTTTTGCTAATTTTGTTTGTGTAATATTATTATCTTTCATAATTTATGATATTAAAGTTAAATATGCTACTATAGCAATAAAAAAATAGATTGTTGCTAACAATTAGTTAAAATAATTAAAATTTGTATAGCTTATTGTTGATAAATAATACTTCTAGGTGTTTTTTAGCTTACTATTTAGAAACTTGTATATTTATATTAAAATAATGTTATAAAACCTTTAATTTTTCTATTGTAGATCCCAGAAAACAACTCACTCATGTTATCTTTTAATATTTCAATAATAGATAATTTGGGTTTAGTTGTCATATCTACTACCTCAAGGTCAGAACTAAGATTTTTCTCTTTTTGTAACCAAGTAACAGCATCTTCCATTGTACCTAATGCATCAACTAAGTTTAAGGATAAAGCCTGGCGGCCACTATATATTCTTCCATCAGCAATTTGTAATGCTTTGTTTTTATCTATTTTTCTCCGTTCTACAACTAGGTCAACAAAAAAACTATACATATCTTGTACCGTAGCCATGATAGCTCCTTCAACAGCTGGAGTAAGTTCTTCTAGTGGATTAGGACTAGCTTTTAACTCTCCTGATTTAAAACTATGAAATTTTATGCCTAATTTTCTAGCTAATTCAGTAACTTCTGCAGTTTGCATAATTACTCCTATTGAACCAGTCATAGTTCCTTGATGAGAGATAATATGATCACCAGCTAATGCTATCATATATCCACCCGAAGTTGCAATGGTGCCAAGTACAACAACAATAGGTTTATTACTTGCTATTGACCTTAAGATTTTATATGCTCTTTCAGAGCCTACTACAGTGCCTCCAGGAGAATTTATATATAAAATTAAAGCCTTGGCTTTATTATCATCTTTAATTTTTATGAGGGTATTGTCAAGCTTCTTATCTTCCATAATTATATCTTCAATCCTTATAGAAGCAATATAATCTTTTCCTAGCTTAGAACCTGTAATTCCTTTATATTCTTGAGTTTTTAAGCCTAAAAATACCAATAAAATAATAATTAAAAGTAAAGTTATAAGCTTCCATTTCTTTAATTGTAGCTTATAATATTTTCTCTCTATTAAATAATCAGGATCAATTATCATAATAACCTTTTTTAAAATTTGTTTCTTATAATTTGTGCTTGTTCTCTTTTCCAGTCACGATCTTTTATCGATTGACGTTTATCATATTGTTTTTTGCCTTTTACAATTCCAAGTTCTACTTTTGCTTTGTTTTTGCTGTTAAAATATAAAGATAATGCTACTAGTGTATATCCTTTAGTTTTAATTATACCAGTTATTTTTTGTATTTCTTTTTTATGAAGCAATAATTTTCTTAGTCTACGTGTAGAATGGTTAAATCTGTGAGCTTTGTCATACTCAGCTATATAAGCATTATAGAGAAATATTTCCTTACCGTTACTAGCTGCATAGGAATCTTCAATACTAACTTTGCCTTGTCTTAACGCTTTTAACTCAGTGCCTTTTAGAACTATTCCTGCTTCGATTTTTTCTGTAATAAAGTAGTTGAATTTAGCTTTTCTATTTTGAGTGATAATTTTTTGATAATCTTGTTGCATATGTTATTTAAGTAACAATTCTTTTATTTTGTTTAAAATTTGTTTAATAATTGTACTATGTGATTTTGTTAACTGACATAGTGGTAACCTAACTTCAGAGCTACAAAATCCAAGTTCTGAAGCAATGTATTTTACTGGAACTGGATTAGTTTCAATAAACATAGCGTTGTAAATAGGCATAAGTTCTAAGTGGAGTTGTAATGCTTCAGCAAAATTATTATTTTGCCATAAAGATAAAAGTTTTTTAGAGTGTGTAGGCAAGATATTTGAAGTTACTGATACACTACCTTCTCCTCCTTGACCATAAAACCCTAATGCTAGTGAGTCTGATCCACATAAAAAGGTAATTTTATTACCTAATTTAGACTTAATCCTTAGTGGCCTTTCTAAATCATTAGATGCATCTTTTATGGCAACTATTCTATCTAACATAGATAGTTTAACAATAGTTTCATCTTGAAAATCAATACCTGTTCTACTTGGAACACTATAAAGCATGATTGGTAAATTGCTTGTTGCATCATGAATAGCTTTGAAGTGTTGGTATAAACCATCTTGGCTAGGTTTGTTATAAAATGGTGTGACACACATTATTCCTTGTACTTTTAATTTTTCACAATCTTTAGCTATTTGTATTGCTTTTATAGTATTATTTGCAAAGCAACCTGCAATTACTGGAACTTTACCATTGGTATGTTTTACTGCAAATTTTACTAAACTCTCATATTCATCGTAGCTTAGTGATGAGCTTTCACCTGTGGACCCAGCAATTAATATAGAATCAACTTTAGCATTAATTTGTAAATCTATTAATTTTTCTAATGCAGAAAAATCAATAGATTTATCAAAATTGTTTTTAAAAGGAGTTATCATAGCTGTGATTAAACCTTTAAATATATGCTTACTCATTAAATTCTAATACCATTTGATTATAAGATTTTTTTATCTTATCACTAATAGAGGTTTTATGAAAAGTAAAATTTTTTTTAAGATAATAAATTGATTTTACTGCTTTAATTTCCATAGCTGTACCTGTTAAAAAACATTCTTGGTAATTTCTAATATGATCAGGATTTATATATTTTTCTTGTACAATTATATCTAATTTTTTAGCAATCTCAATTACTGTTTGTCTTGTAATACCATTTAAAAAAGCATCAGCTATTGGAGTTATGATACTATTATTTTCAACAAAAAATATATTAGAAGTAGTACATTCTGCAATATATCCTCGCCAGTCTAATAAAATAGCATCGCTATACCCTTGGTCTTTAGCTTGTATTTGACTTACTATCATCATAGTATAATGACCTCCGGATTTACACTGAGGTGGCATAGATTTAGGATGAGGTTTAATCCAATTACTAAAGCATAAGTTAACAGGCCTTTCTTGAGTTGGTGTGGTTATTTCCCAGCCAGCTAGCATAGTGTTTGTGGATAATAAATCTGACGCTAATTTTGATGATTCACTGCCTTTCCATATTAATGGTCTTATGTAAGCATTTTTAAGGTTATTGTTTTTTATCAATTGCAGACAAGCTTCTTTTATTTCTTGTATTGAAAAGTTTAAACTTATCATTAGTTGTTTAGCTGAATTAAGTAAACGATTAATATGTTTAGTGAGCTTAAAGGCTTTTCCATTATATACTCTGATTCCTTCAAATACTGAACTTGAGTAATGTAGACTATGTGTCATTAAATGTATTTTAGCTGCGTCTGATTTAATAAACTTACCATTTAGCCATAAATAGTTAAGTTTTGTATGAAAATCGATTGTCATTTTTATATTTTTTTTATAGTATTTGATCTAGATTTGATACTTATATTTTTGTTGTCTAGAATTAGGAAAGAAGATAAATGTATAATAAACAATTTGTTGATGGTTTTGTTATGGCTTAAATAACACTATAAATTTACTACTAATTGTAATTAAAGTAAACTACTATTCGTGACTAATGAAAATGAGAAAGTACATGTATTAATTGTAGATGATGATAGAAGGATACTCAGATTGTTAAAACAGTTTTTACAAAAGAGTGGTTATCTTGTATCATCGGCTTTATCGGCAATGGAAGCAGCTGAATATCTGAAATATTATATTTTTGATATTATGGTTTTAGATGTGATGATGCCTAGTATCACAGGTTTGGAGTTTGCAAAAAAGATTAAAAGTAATATAAATAATATACCTATAATTCTATTAACTGCTTTATCTGAACCTGAGGATAAAATCAGGGGATTACAAACAAAAGCTGATGATTATATGACCAAACCGTTTGACCCTAGAGAGCTTGTTTTAAGAATAGAAAACTTAATTAATTTATATGGTCATTGTAGTAGGCAGCAAGAAATTATTAAATTAGGTAATGGTACTTATAATATTGTTACTAAGCAAATAAGAAATAGTAACAATGATGTTGTAATACTTAGTAGTACTGAGCAAAAATTACTTGAGATATTGATTCAGCTGTCCAATCAACCAATTAAAAGGCAAACTATATCTAAATTTATGGGAAGTTTAAATGAAAGATCAGTAGATGTACAAATAAAAAGGTTACGTAATAAAATTGAAGATGATCCTAAACAGCCAAAAATTTTACAAACGATTCGTAACAAAGGCTATATACTTTATATATGAATTATTTCCTAAAACTCTGCTTGCAAGATTTGTGTTGATTATTACAGTTCCAACTATTGTTGCCCAGTTACTTACTATTCACCTATTTTACTCAAGACATTGGTATAATGTAGCAAACTATAGTAGTAAAATGATTGTTAAAGAAATTGAATCTTTACTTTTTTTATTACGAAAAGATCTTGCTTCTAAGAGTTTGGAATCCCAAAATACTTACCAGTATTTAAATTTGAGTTATGTTTTTATCCCAAATGTTTCTTTGAATATAACTAATACTTACCAAAATCAAGAAATAGAAATATTTAAAAATATTTTACAAAATAGTATTACCTTTCCAAATAAAGTTAGTTTATTAGAGGAAAGTAATAGAATTCGTGTTGAAATTCAGTTAGATGAAGGAGTATTAGATATAACTGTTATTGGTAAAATGCTACTTAGCCCAACTACTTATATTTTTGTATTATGGATTTTATTTTTAACTTTGCTGCTTCTTACTATTGCTTTAACATTTTCTAAAAATCAAATAAAATCTATCTTAGAGTTATCAAAGGTAGCTGATATATTTGGTCAAGGTATTAATAAGAAGATATTATATAAACCTACAGGGGCTACCGAAATAAGAAAAGCTGGTTTTGCTTTTTTAAGGATGAAAGAGAGAATTGAAAAGCAAATTCAAAAACGAACTCAGATGCTTGCTATGATATCACATGATTTGAAAACACCATTAACTAGTTTAAGACTTCAAATTACTATGCTCTCTGAACAAAATATTGCAGATGAGATGCTACATGATGTTGAACGTATGGAGCAAATGATAGCAAGTTATTTGGACTTTGCAAGAGGTGAGGGAGGTGAACAATTTAGTAAAGTAAAGATTGGGAGATGGATGAAGAAGTATACTGGTAGACATAAATTTGAAAATTTAAAAATTATTTACGGTAAAATTGATTTAAAAGTAATAGTAAATATTAAAGAACAAGCATTTAAACGAGCTATTGATAATATACTTAGTAATGCAGCTAAATATGCTAATATTGTATCAATTTTGGTTTATTCCAATAAGGAAAATGTTATTCTAGATATAGAGGATAATGGTAGTGGTATTAATAATTATGATAAAGGATTAGTTTTTAGTCCATTTTATCGTTCGGATAAATCTAGAGATATAAATGATGCTGGCAATGTAGGATTAGGTCTGACTGTAACTAAGGAAATAATTCTTGGTCACAATGGGTCAATATCTTTACTTGATGGTAATAATTTAAAAGGACTTTTAGTAAGAATTTACTTGCCAAAAAGTTTTGATTAATTATTTTTAGGAGTTTTGTAATGTCGATTAAGCATTTAGCAGTGATCATGGATGGTAATGGTAGATGGGCTGAATCCCAAGGGTTAGCAAAAATTGAAGGTCATAAAAAGGGGGGAGAGGCAGCAAAAAGATTAATACAATTTACCATAAAACATAAGATTTCATATTTAACATTATTTGCTTTTTCTTCAGAAAATTGGGGTCGTCCTCAAAAAGAAGTTAACAGTTTATTGAGATTGATGGGGCTCTACCTTAGAAAAGAAGTTACAAATTTAAATAATCATGGTATAAAATTAACTGTGATAGGAGATAAAACGAAATTAAGCCCTGGATTACAAAGAAGTATTGAAAATATAGAGAAATTGACATCTAACAATTCTACATTGAATTTATATATAGCTTTTAGTTATGGTGGTCGATTAGAGATAATAGAAGCTTATAAAAAAATTATGTGCTCTGGCGTTAAAGCTGAAGAATTAACAGAGAATGAATTTAGAAAATATTTCTATTCTCCAACTATGCCTGATGTAGATTTATTGATTCGTACTAGTGGGGAGCGAAGAATTAGTAATTTTTTATTGTGGCATTTGGCATATAGTGAATTGTATTTTACTAATAAATACTGGCCTGACTTTGATGAGGAAGATTTTGAATTAGCTTTAAAAGATTTCTATAGTCGCCAGCGTACTTTTGGATTATTAAGGCAGTGCTAATTATGCAGGGACAATGTAACCTAAAATTGAGAATTTTATCTGGGGTAATTATTGGTATATTATTTTTATCTGGTTTATTATGGTTAAAACCATTATTTTATTTTTTAATGATTATTATCACAGTTGGAATGCTAAATGAATGGTTTAATATGTATCATAAACGGCCATTATTATTGGTGTTAGGGTATATCATAATTTTGGTTCCTGTTGCTTGTCTTATAGTGCTTAGAGAAATATTTAATAATAAACTAATTTTAGTAGCTTATTTTTTCATGATATGGTTTACTGATATTTTTGCGATGTTTGGTGGTAAATATTTTAAAGGTCCTAAGCTAGCTCCATATATTAGTCCTAATAAAACTTGGAGTGGGTTAATTTGTGGTATGGGAGCTGCTGGTAGCATTTCATTAATAATTACTATGATTGTACCTGACCTTTTTTTTACATGTTGTAGTGTGATTTCTAATGTTCACCCTTTTTTGCTTGGTACAACTATTGCTTTATTAGGGCAATTAAGTGATTTATTGATTTCCTATTTTAAGAGAAAGAATAACATGAAAGATAGTGGTGATATTATACCAGGGCATGGTGGTGTGCTTGATAGATTTGATAGTATTATTCTTACAGCACCATTGTTTTTATTATTAATGATAATATGAAAATGGACACTGGTTACAATATAAAGAAAATATTATTAAGTTTAGTATTAATAAGTTTACTTACTTATTTTTCTCTGCATTTTGTTTATGGTAGTAGGGGATTAATTTCATATGCTAAACTTAATAATCAACTTGATCAATCCTTAAAAAAATTATATCGTATTAGAGCTGAAAAAGTAGAGATTGAGCAAAGAGCAAATTTGTTAAAACCACAATCTTTAGATCTTGATATGCTTGATGAACAAGCAAGGAAAGTGTTAGGAGTAGCTAATCCTAATGAGAAAATATTTACTGTTGAAGAAAAATATTAAATTAAAAATGGAGGCGTTATAGAAACTTATATATTTATTAATGATTTACCACATGATTTTACAATTTCTGGTGATTTAGCTATAGATACTGAAACAATGGGGTTAAACCATTTTCGTGATCGGTTATGTTTATTACAGTTTAGTAATGGTAATGAGAAAGTTTTTTTAGTTAAATTTGAAGATAGAAAATATCATTGTCCTAACCTTAAGAAGCTACTTCTTGAAAATAAGGGGAAGAAAATTTTCCATTTTGCACGGTTTGACCTTGCTTCTATACAATATTATTTAAACATCGCTTTAGATAATATATTTTGTACTCATCTTGCTTCAAGGTTAGTTAGGACATATACAGATTTTCATGGTCTAAAGGATCTCTGCCGAGAGTTACTTGATATACAGATTTCAAAACAACAGCAAAGTTCTGATTGGGGAAAGAAAGATCTTATAAAAGATCAACAAGAATATGCAGCAAGAGATGTTTTATATTTACATAAGATTAGGGATATTTTAGTAGATATGTTAAAACGTGAGGATAGACTAGCTATAGCAGAAGAAATATTTAAATTTATACCAGTAAGGGCTAAGCTTGATATTATTGGGTGGAATGACATAGATATTTTAAGCCACTAAAATTTAAAGTAAATTGATATAGATAGTAAAATCAATGTCACTAGTACCAATATATTATATTAAAAGTGGTTCTTTATCCTTTGCTGATAAAAAAATTTTTAATGATTTGGACATCTATTTATATCCAGGGGATAGAATTTGCCTTATAGGTAAAAACGGTTCTGGTAAATCTAGCTTAATGAAGGTAATAAGTGGAGGCTATCAATTAAATACAGGAGAAATATTTCAGCATTTTACTGCTAAAATTTCTTACTTAAAGCAAGAAAATATATGTGATTTATCTCTAAAAACATATGATTTTATTATCCAATCTGTAGAAAGTAAAGAAAATTATTATCAAGCAGATGTTTTTATTAAAAAATTGCAAATTCAGCCTAATAAAACTTTAGCTGAACTCTCAGGTGGGCAGTTACGTAGAGTACAGCTAGCAAAAGCCTTAGCGGTAAATGCTCAGATATTGCTTTTAGATGAACCAACAAATCATCTTGATATTGCTGCAATTGAGTGGTTAGAAACTTATATAAAGTCGTATAAAGGGAGTATTGTTTGTATTAGCCATGATAGAGAATTTTTATCTAAAATTACTAATAAAATTTGGTGGTTAGATAGAGGGGTTCTTTATAAATCTAAAATGGGATTTAAGTATTTTGAACAATGGCAAGAACAAGTTATAAAACAAGAAGAAGCAGCTCTTATTAAATTAGGAAAGAAGCTAAGTGCAGAGACTATGTGGCTTCATCAAGGAGTAACAGCAAGACGTAAGCGTAATCAGAGAAGACTTACTAATTTAAAGGCTATGCGTGAGCAATTAAAATCTAGATCACATAGACTGGCAACAGCTTTACAAGTAGTCCAACCTTGTTTTAATGGACAAGAAGTAAAAAAAGCTAAGTTTATTATTGAAGCTCAGAATATAAGTTTTAAATATAACGAAAATTTTGTTATTAAAGATTTTAGTATAAGTATTAGTAAAGGAGATAAAATAGGTATAATAGGTCCTAATGGTACTGGTAAATCTACTTTAGTAAGGTTGCTTGTACAAGATTTAGAACCTAATATTGGGGTGGTAAGATGTGGTACTAATTTAGAGGTGACATATTTTGATCAACATAAGAGTTTGTTAAATCCTGGCGATACTCTTCAGCAAGTAATTTGTCCATCTGGTGGTGATCAAGTTTTTTTACAGAATAAAGTTATGCATGTAGGAGCATATCTAAAAAGTTTTATGTTTGATCCTAAATTGTTATTTACAAAGGTTGCTACCTTATCTGGTGGTGAAGCTAGTCGGTTGTTGCTTGCTAAAACTTTAATCAAGCCAGGTAACTTTATGGTGCTTGATGAGCCTACTAATGACCTAGATATGGACACTATTGAAATGTTATTAGATATATTGTCAGATTACACTGGAACATTAATTGTCGTAAGCCATGATCGGGACTTTTTAGATAGGCTAGTAACTAATACATTAGTTTTTGAGGAAAATGGTCATATTGTAAATGTAATTGGAGGGTATCAAGATTATTTAAAATATTATCGCCGAATAGATAAAAAAGAAAAAGTCATAGATTTAAAGACTCAAAAAAATAATGATGAAAAACCAGACCAGGAGAGGTCTGTGCAATCACCTAAAAAAATGTCTTATAAACATCAGAGATTGCTGGAAAATATACCTAAAGACATAGACCAGCTAGAAAATCGTATTAAAGAATTAGAAGAAATATTAAATGACCATGAGCTTTATAATAGTGCTCCTGAGAAGTTTTTAGCTTTTTCTAATGAATTTGAGCAATTAAAGCAAAAAATTGAGGAATTATTTAAATTATGGCAAGAAATTGAAGAAATTTATATGACTAAATGACTATACTGTCCCTTTAAATCGTTTAATTTATAAAATTAAAACATGAGATTAGTAGAGGTTCATCTTTGATTTTAATAATAATTTACTCCTTATATATTATTTAAGATAAAACATAAATTAATATATTTTCTCAGTGTTGAGTTACATTTTTTAATTAATTCTGTAACTCAACATTCTTCTCTTGTACTTTTTTACTTCTTTTTATACATTGCCATAATTATCCCCTATTAAGTAGGTATCATCAGTGGAATTATTATTAGAAGGAACTACATTTATTTCAAAAGCAGCATCATCTACATTAGGAGAGGTATCCATACTTTTAGAAGTAGTATCACTTTGCATATTTTCTTCTAGTCCTAAATGTTCTTTAAGTTCATCACTTAATGGCCATATATGACTATTTTCTGAAAGTTCTAATTTTGTTAGATCACCACCTTGTTGTATGCATTCTATTATTTTATCTATATCTTCTTTAAATGTCTTTTCTATTTCTGGATTATTATACTTAATAAAATATATACGTATGCCTTCTCCATCTATTATCATATTATTTATGATATTTTCTTTTATATGAGTGAAAAGCTTCCTTGTTGTTTCTTGTGATAATGTATGGTCTATCATGCCAGATTTAATAATATATTCAATCAATAAATATGGTCCAGCATTTGTGGTAAAGCTTACCTGATCAAAGAATTTTTTAAGTTGCTTATCTAATATTGTAGAACAAAGAGTACTGCTAGTAGGCTGGTAACCTTCAGTAAAAGGAGCATGATTGTTAATAAAGTCAATTAAGGTTTTAAATTCTCTTGGAATATCAGATATTTTATTTTCATCTTCTTTTTTAAGAATCATGAAGCAAACTTTTTGCATTGCCATTTCTATAATAGTCAAGAATTTTATATATTCTATATTATTCATATTTACTTCAGGAACAACCATTTTAAAATCTGGAGTGATATCTTTTAAGAAAGTATTTGCTTCTATAATATTAAGTAGTTCTTTTTTATGTTCTTCCAAGATTCTACACCTTTCTCTGTAGAAATCATTTTTAGCATTCTCTGCACTTACAGAAGGCAATTCATTAACAAATTTGTAGAAAGGAGATAAATCAGCTCCAGCAGCTGCAAACAACTTGATTAATTCTATATCTCTTTCAGTAAATACCTTGGATCCAAAAAGGCCATATGGGTTTTGTTCACGTATTGCTGTTATCCAAGATGCATTACCTGGCTCAGTATTTTTACTACTTACACTCTTACAAAAAATATCCTGAACTAATAATTGCATATTGTCCTGCTCAATATGTATAAGCAATTTTTGTGTATAGTCTAATAAGTTATTCCATATTTTTTGCCCTTCATCTGCAAGTGTAGTAGTATTTTCACTAAGTCCTATAATAGGTTTCTTAGATGTGGGTTTAATAAACCTTATTGCTGCATGTGTAAAAATTTTTGCTACAACTTCAGGTTTAACATAACCTATGTTTCTTATTTCTCCTATCAAAGAATTTGCTATTGAGTAATCAATGGATTCGCTTTCATCTTGAGCTGGAGCATTTAAAGCTATGGTTAATGCTGATTCTCCACTTTTATTTTCATGTAACAGTATTTCTTCAAGTAATTCATTGCTATTTTTGGATTCATATTCCTTAATTGTTTTAAGAAGAAACTCTACACATTTTATTAAACCTGAACGAGCTGCTTCAATAAATACAGTATTTCCATCTAGATCTTTTTCATTAAATATTACAGACTTATTCAATAATTTATTTTGTTTAATCTCTTGTTTGCGTTTTTCTAGTAGTGATTTTAATATATCAAGGGCATTATTGTCATGCTGTTCAGGTGTTAGGTGAGATTTTAGTTGTTTATTGCAAACTAACATTGCAGCATCATTGCCATCACCCTCATTTCGATATTGATTGCGATCAAATGGGTTAGCTCCTAACTTAAGTAGTATGTTTACTGTCTCAGGAGAGCCTTTACTAGCTGCTGCCATAAGCAAGGTACTGCCGTATAGAAAAGTTTTACCATTAGTATACCTTACTTTTAGCAGTTCTTTACTAAGGTCTTTTCTTTCAGTTATTAGAGTTGTTAATTTGTTTACATCTTCTCTTGCAACAAACTCAAAAGCTAATCTACTTGCTTGAACAGGTAACAATGATTTTATGTCTGCGTTAAATGTTTTTTCAGCTAGTTCTAATTCATCTTGTATGAGTTTTTTTGCTTTTTCTGGTTCTAGTGCAGTTCTTCTACCTATCTTTATTCGGTCTGGAAGGCTAGCTCCTTTGCTGATAAGATAATCTAATACGCTATTATCTGAAATTAAAGTATGCATAGAAGAAAGGTCACCTAATTTCTTAGCATTTGCTTTATGGGCTATTTTAAGTAAATTATATGATATGCTATTTATATTTAACAGCTCCGATTTAAAATTTGTGTTTATTATTAAATTTTTTAGTGCTTTTGCATCATTTTCTTTAGTAAAATGAATAGCTAGTTTAAGATCTAGAAGAAATTCCCATGATTTTGATGGTTCAGATATTGATACTTCGCTCTCTAGTTCACCATGTTCTCTTGATAATTTTACTTGATCTTTGAGTGCGTCTATATTTGATGCATCAAGTGTTTTTATATCATTATGTGTTAATACTGTTTGTTTATATATTTTTTCCCACTGGCTATGGGCTTTTATACTAATTAGATACTCTAATATATCTTCATTTGCTTTGTAAGAGCAATCATCTGATTTTTTATCAGATTCTTTTTTCCATAAATTATATTCATTTTCCCACTGATCAAATGCTACTTTCCATAAATTATATTTCTTATTATATATTGATAATAATTTATTTTTAAAATTTTCTTTATAGGTTATTAACTTTTCTAATGAATCTTTATCATTATTTTTAGTGTAGTAAATAGCTAAAGCTAATGTTTGATTAAATGTTAGTTGATTATCATATGAAAGAGATTTTAGTTCTTCTAAATTAAGTCCTTCAATTTCCTTCTCATCTTCTTCTGTTAAATATATTTTTAAGGGCATCACTTCTTTCTCATTTAATTATAATTTTTTAACTAAATAATAATAAGAATTACTATTATTTAATAAAGTTATTAAATAACTTGTATTATTGTCAAGTAAATTCTTAATTTATTTCACCTTACTATATATTTTTTATGTTTTTCACTAAGCAACTTTTTATTTTTAATTAACTTTTTACAAGAACAGTAATATAATTGGTTTAAGTAAAGGATGGTTTTATTATTTTATTTGTTTAATGATTGATAATATAATTAGCTTATGTGTTGTTAAAAAACAAATTAATATGAATATTGTTTATACTGCTCTTAGTGATGTGAATGATATATGTTAAAAGATATATTAAGGTTTATGCCTTTATCGTATATAAGCCTATTTTAAAATCTTTTTCTGTAAATAATAAGTTTTTTTGTAATAGATTATATTAGTTATATATAAGATGTTCTTGTATTTTTTGCTTAAAAAATCTATTAAGAATATCTATTATCTAAATAAAGCACAAGTTGTGAGCTGTCAAAATTATAATTAATGGTTTGGATACAAAAAGTATGAAGTTAGTAGTTGTAGAATCTCCTGCGAAAGCTAAGACAATTAATAAATATTTAGGTTCAGACTTTAAGGTTGTAGCTTCCTATGGTCATATTAGAGAATTGCCTTCAAGGAACGGGTCGGTATTACCTGAGGAGGATTTTTGTATTAATTATGAAATTAATGCAAAGTCTGAGAATCATGTTGCAGGAATCTGTGATTTGGCAGAAAAGTCAGAATGCATTTATTTAGCAACAGACCCTGACCGGGAAGGGGAAGCAATTGCATGGCATGTTATTGAGGTACTAAAGGCAAGAAAGATTATTATAGGAGTTATACCATTTGTTAAAAGAATAGCATTTAATGAGATAACCCAAAAAGCTATTGATGATGCGATTGAACATTCACGTGATATTGATATGAACTTGGTTTATTCTCAGCAAGCTAGGTTATCTTTAGATTATTTAGTAGGGTTTACTCTTTCACCTCTATTATGGAAAAAATTGCCAGGATGTAAGTCAGCAGGGAGAGTACAATCTGTAGGGTTAAGACTGATTTATGAACGTGAAGAAGAGATATTAAATTTTAAGACTCAAGAGTACTGGGATATTAAAGTTATAGTGAGAAATAATGATGGTAAAACTGTAATAGCTAAATTAATTGAATTTGATGGTCACAAGCTTGAAAAATTTTCAGTTACTACTGAATCACAAGCAGAAAATATTGTTAAAGCTATTAAAAATAAACAATTTACTGTTGCAACAATTGAAAAAAAACAATTAAAGCGGGTACCAGCTCCTCCTTTTACTACTTCTTATTTGCAGCAGGAAGCAGCTAGAAAATTAGGGTTTTCAGCAAAGAAAACAATGATTATTGCTCAAAAGCTTTATGAAGGTATAGATTTAGAAGGTGAGGCTACTGCTTTAATTACTTATATGAGAACAGACAGTGTAACATTGTCTGAAGATGCTGTTACTGAAACTCGGAAATTTATTAAAAAAACTTTTGGTGACAATTATTTACCAAGAAAAGCTCGAGAATTTAAAACAAAAGCAAAAAATGCTCAAGAAGCTCATGAAGCAATAAGGCCTGTTAATATTATGGTTACTCCTGAATTTTTGTTGGAAAAAATTGAACCTAGCTATTTAAAATTATATGATCTGATTTGGAGACGTACTGTAGCATGTCAGATGGAAAATATGGTTTTAGATCAAGTCTCAGTATATTTTGCAACTGAAAACGAGAAACACATTGCTAAAGCTACTGGTACAACTATAGCATTTGATGGTTTTTATAGAATTTATGAGGAAGGGAAAGATGATGCTATTGATGAAGATGATAGTAGAAGGTTACTTCCTAATTTACGTCAAGGTGAGGTAATGAAAACTAAAACTATACTACCTCAGCAACATTTTACTGAACCACCACCTCGTTACACTGAAGCAACTTTAGTAAAAACTCTTGAAGAGTTAGGGATTGGTAGGCCTTCAACTTATGCAACCATAATATCTGTACTGCAGGAGCGAGATTATGTTGTATTGGAAAAAAAACGTTTTATACCGCAAAATAAGGGAAAATTAGTTACAGCATTTTTAACATTATTTTTTAAAAAATATGTGGAATATGATTTTACTGCTGACCTTGAGAATAAACTTGATGATATAGCGAAAGGTAAGATAGGTTGGAAGGATTTATTACGGAATTTTTGGCAGGAATTTGATTTAAATATTAAGGAAATAGAGAAATACAAGATTGCAGATATAATACCTTATCTAGAAAATGCGTTGTTTAGTTTTTTATTTCCTTCTAGAGAAGATGGTACTAACCCTAAAATATGCTCGCTTTGTAAGGTAGGAATATTAGAATTAAGGTTAGGTAAATATGGGGCCTTTCTAGCTTGTAGAAATTATCCACATTGTAATTTTACTTGTAGTGTTGCTACTATAACTAGAAGTGATGATGATCTTATGGAAACTATAGAGGATAATAAAAGTAGACTTCTTGGTTATTCTGAAAATTTAAAAAATTCAATATATTTAAAAAAAGGACCGTTTGGTTGGTATGTCCAACTAGGAGAAGATACAATAGATAAAATAAATAAACCTAAAAGAGTAGCAGTTCCTTCAATTTATGAAATTGAGAAAGTTGACTTAAACGTTGCTGTAAATTTATTAGAATTACCCAAAATTATAAAATTAAATATCAATGGTTACAAAGATGTTATTTTAGGAATAGGGAGATATGGTCCTTATATGAAGTATGAGGGAATATTTATTTCAATTCCTAAAGGTAAAGACCCTTTTAACTTATCGTATGATGATTATGAAGAAATAATTAAAAATTTAACGTATAAATTAAATAATTCTAAAAAATCAAGTAATATTAAAAATAATTCTAAATAATGTACGTAATTATTACTGTTATCGTTAAACATTAGTAATATATTAAGGTGTCTTTAATTGTAAGTGAAACTTAAAAATAAGCAAGAATTGATAATTAGTAATGATTTATTTTGGTATAAATTAGGATTAATAGTTATTGTTGCATCTACAGCATATGCTATTATATTATTTTTCTCTGAAATATTGTTTTTAATTAACCTGTTTACAAATAAGGCTTTATTCGAAGCTGCATTTGTAGAGTATAGTAATTTGTTGATGATAATATGTTTACTTACTAATTGTTTTTTTATTGATATTAAAGATTTAGAACAAAGATATTATTATATAATTAATATAATTAAGAAATTATATTTGCTAGGAGTTATTTTAATTATACTATCACCTATTGGGGAGATAGAACAAATAGTATTGAATTCTTACATTCCCATAATGAATAATTTGTTTTTTACTCTGGGGCTATCTTGTTTTGTAGTTACTATAATTTTTACTCATATAATTGCATTTAATACTAAAAAAATTGCTAATATAACATTATTAATGCTTATTTTGGCTACTTTTATAAGTTTTACACTTTCTTATCATGGATTAAAAGCAATAATTCTGAAATATCCTGTAGATTTGTTATTTTTTTATGAGAATTTACTGTGGAGTGGTAGCCATATTATGCACTTTGCTTTTACACAAATATTGATGATTGCATGGTATAACTTATTTCAGTTGGTTTGTAATTCTAATTTTATAAAGCAGAAAATTGTTTTTTATAATATAATACTAATTTTAAACACTGTATTAGGGATTAGTGGGTTGCTAGGAAACTTGATATATAATATGGAATATCCTTTATTTCAACAATTTTATATTAGTCAAATGAAATATTTTGGTACTATAATACCAATTATATTTTCTATAATGTTGTTTTATGAATTGTTGATAGCTCACCAAATTTGTTTGAATAATTGTTATTATAATGGTCTTATTAGTTCTATTATATTATTTTTGAGTAGTAATATAATAGGATGGGTAGTACCATGTTTAAGTGTTAATTTGGTTGTTCATTGGGGAACAGTAGCTGGTATTGTTGTGATTTTTATGACTGTAAGTTATTTTATTATTGACAGGAAATATTTTGTAAGTAATAAAATTGCTATACTACAATTGAGACTATTTAGCGTTAGTTATTTATTGTATATATATGGATTTGTATGTTTAGATTGTAAATTAAATACTACTTCTCACCAAATTATGTTAATTCTATATGGGGGAAAAGTAATGATTATTATTGCTTTGTTATTGTTTGTTTTTCTGCATTCATACTTTTTATTTGTTAAAAGTGGGTAGCATTAAGATAGTAGAATATATTAACGTTTATTAATATAGATGATAAATATATAAATAATTCTTTTTATAATTGTATAATATATTAACTTAGTATATTATACTGCTATATTGTCACTGGATAAACAAGAGGAACTTAAAAAATGTTTAAATTAAGACAGCTTAGAGAAAATTTTCGAAAAAATTTTACATATGTAGAGCCAAGTACTGGATACACAATTTTACATTATATGGCTTACAATAGTGATTTAGGTTTCGATCTGCAAACTATAAGAAATGCTGTTAAAAATGGATATATTGATGTTGGAGCTAAGAATGAGGCTGGGCAAACGGCTTTGCATCTAGCAGCTGGTAAAGAAGTTGATGATCGAAATAATGAGTGTAATATGAGAACTCTTAAATATATAATTGAATTAATGAGTGGAGATAAATGTAAAGGCATTATTGATGCTCAAGATGAAAAGGGTTATACAGCTTTACATTGGGCAACCTCAAATATGAACAAAAAGTTTGTTGATGTTTTGCTTAAGTCTGGAGCTGATGTTAGTGTAAAAGGTAATAATGGTCAAAAGGCTTTAGACGTTGCTAATAATTCAGGTGTGGAAGAAATTTATGGATTATTATTAAGTCATGAGTCCAATAAGGCGTGTACATGTAATGATAAGGAGGTAGTGATAAAACATCAAGAAGATAATGGTGATCTTGAATTGCTTGCTGAAGTTGCGTTACTACTGGAACAGGACTGTCAAGAATCCTAATGCTTAAAAAAGTTGAAATTAAAATGTTTTAATGCAGAAGTAAAATTATTTGGTAGAGGTTCTAATTTATATTGGGGGTCATATGCATTACCATAGATTTTAGGGTAGCTTTTAATTCTATTAGAGTTGTGCATTCCTTGATATATTGAATTTAGTATTGTATATAGTGCTAGATATGGGCAAGTAGAAGGTGAAGCTAAGCGGTGTTCTATTCTTAAAGGGGAGCTTGCTGGAATTCTAACTGCAACAGTACGATTATTGCCTCCAAATGAGATATGGGTAGGTGCCATAAAGTTTTTGTCGAATCTAGAAAAATCTATAGTTGATGATGCAAATACTAAGAATGTTTCTTTCATATAATGGCATATACTATTAGCTGTAAGTTTTAAAACAGTATGATCTTTTTCAAAAATATTTATATTATTTTTGTCTAGCAGTTCAATATGAAAATGTAAAGAATTACCATAATCAATGGAATAAGGTTTTGGTTCAAAATTTGCTATTCCACCATGTGATGATACTATTGATTTAATTTTGGTTATTGTACTATTAATAAGATTAGATAAATCAGTTAAATTATCAGTTGGAGGTAATTCGATCTCATATTGACTGTATCCTCTTTCTTTCTTAAGATTGTAAGGTTTGAAATATTGATATAACTTTTGATTGATATTATAAGGAGTTAAATAAAATTCTACCTCTACTCCTATTTTTAGCTTATAATGAAATTGTTGCTTTAATCTTTTCTGTAACTTTTCTAAAGCATTAGCTTTTTTTAGCTTATTTGATAACTTTAAAACAAACTCAATATTATCACTCATGAGAAAAACAATTATTTCTAAAAAAGTATGTTATAAATTTTTTGATAAGTCTTTTGTTAAGTCTACACATGTATATTCATTATCATTTAAGGATAATAATGTTATAAATTTGAAACAAGTTGAGAATAACAGAAAAGCGATTATAGATGATTTAAGAGCAAAAGGTATTGTTATTTTAAAACAAGTCCATGGTAATAAGGTTTATTATGCAAAGAATACTAATTACGATTTATATAATGATCCAATTGCAGATGCTGTTGTTACTGATGTTCCATTACTAGTACTTGCAATAAAAACTGCTGATTGTGTACCTGTGCTTTTATTTAGTGAAGATGGAAAGCTTATTGGAGCAGCCCACTGTGGTTGGAAAAGTGCAAAAGCTGATATTATTAAAAATACTATAGTTTTAATGAGAAATTTAAGTAGTAATAATGTACTTAATGTAAAAGCAATAATTGGTCCATCTATACAGCAGAATTCCTATGAGGTAGATAAAGATTTTTGTAATAATTTTATTAAAGATAATAGTAACTATAATTATTTTTTTAAGAATTCATTAAAAAGTAATAAGTTTTTATTTGATTTACCTGGGTTTGTAAAATCTAAACTTTTAGATGAGAATGTTGAAATAGTTGAATTTTCTAAAGATGATACTTATTTAATACCAGAGCTCTATCCAAGTTATAGACGCTATTGCCATACTAATATTCCTTATAATGGAAATATGTTATCTACTATAATGATTACAAATGCTTAAATTTTTAACTCCTAAAATATTTTTATCTTTGTCATTAAAAATATTACCATATTTAGTTATAATATTCATTTTAACTTTTAGTTATGGTATATATTTATCATTTTTTGTTTCTCCTATTGATTATCAACAAGGGGAATTAGTACGGATAATGTATATACATGTACCTTCTGCTTGGTTATCTCTAATTATATATACTTTTATTGCCTTTTGTAGTTTTGGTTCTATTGTTTGGCAAGTGAAAATTTTATACATCGTGGCAGTATCAGCAGCTCCTATAGGTTGTTGTTTTGCTGCTATTACATTAATTACAGGTTCTATTTGGGGACAGCCAGCATGGGGCACTTGGTGGGTATGGGATGCAAGATTAACCTCAATGCTTATATTATTTATGTTGTATTTAAGTTATATTATAGTAGTCAATGCTGGAGATAATATACTTCGCTGTGAGAAGCCAGCTTCTGTGATTTCTTTAATTGGAGCTATTAATATACCTGTAGTAAAGTTTTCAGTTGATATATGGAGTACTCTTCATCAACCAGCTAGTGTTTTTAGGTTTGATGGATCAACTATCCATATCTCAATGTTAAAGCCTTTAATAATGATGTTTATATCTTTTTTGTTTTATTTTATCTTAGTAATTATATTTAGAATAAATGTATTATTTTTTAAAATAAAATCTTATAATTCCATAAATTTAGGAAATATTGATGACATATGTGGTAACTGATTCTTGTATAAAATGTAAATATACAGATTGTGTAGAGGTGTGCCCTGTAGATTGTTTTCATGAGGGTGAGTTAATGCTGGTTATTGATCCTGATAGATGTATTGACTGTGGTGTATGCGAGCTAGAATGTCCTATATCTGCAATTAAACCAGAAGCAGAAGAGTTAATAGAATGGATAGAAATTGGGCAAGAATTTTCAAAGAAATGGCCTCAAATTCTTTATAAAAAACCTCCATTGCCAGATGCTGATTTACATAAGGACGAAACTAATAAATTTAAAAAATATTGTGAATTGATATGATTAGGTTTTTATTATTGTTTATTAATATTATTGTATTTTCTTTTTCCTGTTTATCAGACACAATTATAGAAGATGCTGAGATTAATAATGTTATTAAGAAGATAGCAGCTCCAATTTTAAAAGTAGCTAATTTGAATAAGGTAGAAATTTTATTAATTAATAATAATGACATAAATGCTTATGCTAGGGTTGATAATAAGATCTTTATATATAGTGGGTTAATAAAAAGTTTTCCTGATCCTGAAATACTTCGAGGAGTTATTAGTCATGAGGTAGGACATATATCAAGTAAGCATGTTGTAAAAACAATAGATGCAGCTCAAAATTATAGTTTACTTACACTTTCATCTGTAATAGGAGCAATTGCTGCTAGTGTTATTACTAAGTCTTCAGAATTACCATTATCTATGATGTTATCAGCCCAAGAATATGTTCGTAAATCTTTGTTAAAGTTTTCTAGGTCATGTGAATTTGCAGCTGATAATGTTGCTCTTTCAATGTTAGAGCAAGCTGGTTACAGTTCTATTGGTCTAGTAAAATTACTAGAAAATTTCAATAATCAAATATTGCCTAGTGATGTAAATTTATATGAACAAACACATCCACCTTCTAGGGAAAGGTTAAAAATTGTTAAAAACTTCTATAATAATTCAAAATGTAAGAATAACTTATCATCTGAATCAATGGTGAGAGATTATAAAAGAGCTGCAGCTAAACTGGAAGCTTATACTGAAAGTATAGACATTGTATTAAAAAAATATAATAAAGTCAAGTTAAACCAAGACCTTAGAAAGTATATTGAAACTATAATATATTTTCGTCAAGGTAAAACTAAGCAAGCATTAAAAAATATTCATTATCTTACTCAAAAATTTTCCTTGGATCCATATTATTGGGAACTACAGGGTGATATTTTGTTTCAAGATGGTGATAAAAGAGCCGTAAATTCCTATGATAAAGCCTTGGAAATTTTAGGTGATGATGATTTGATAAAGTTAAGTAGAGCAATAAGTGCAATAACATTATATCCTAAAAACGCCATTCCTAAGAAGTATTTTTTAGATATAACAGAACTTAGCAGTAAAATCCATGATGCAACTGTTTTTTATTTTATATCACTTTATCATGAAAAAATGGGTAATAAAGCAAAAAGTTTAGTAGCTGCTGCTATTTTTTGTAAAAAAGTTGGTTATATAGAAAAAGCTAAACAATTAGCTAAAATGGCAATTAAACAACTAGAACCGAAAACTGTTGATTGGTACAAAGCTCAAGATTTAATATTTGATAAATAAATGCTAATCTCTTAGCTTTAATTATTTAATAAAGTAAAAATATTGGTTTTAAATAGTAAAAAATTGGCAAGTATATATGAAAAGATCAGTCTTTAATACAGGGTTTATTGCAATTATAATATTATTTCTTGTAGCTTTATGCAGTAATGTAATTATGGGATGTTATACCAGGCCATTAAGTGGTGCTGTAAGTACAATAGAGCTAGCACCAGAACATAAAGCTAGTTTAAATGTAGAAGAAATTAATAAAATTGTTGAGAAATTCATTTTGGATCATCCTGAAGTTGTTATTAAGTCTCTTGAAATAATGCAAGAAAAGACAAAAAACGAAGAAAATGCTAAAATGGAGCAAACTGTTATTAAACAAAGAAAAATATTACAAGATATTTCATATCTTCCTCAAACTGGTAACCCTGAAGGTAACGTTACTATGATTATATTTTATGATTATAATTGTTCATATTCTAGAAAGCTTAATGAAGTGATAAATAATTTGATGAATAAAAATACTGATATAAAATTTTTTTATGAACCAATAGCAATTTTAGGAGAGTTATCAGATTATGCAACAAGAGTTGCTTTAGCTGTTTATCGAAATTCGCCAGAAAATTTTCTTATAGTTCATAATAAATTAATGAATTTATCAAATATAACTTCTGAAGCTATTGATAGTGTTTTATTAGATATAGGAATGGATGTTGCTTTGATTAAAACAGTAGCTAATAGTTCTGAAACCAATGAGATAATTAATATTTTAAATAATGTAATATCTGAACTTAGAATTGACGGTGTACCTGTAGTAATA
Organism: Occidentia massiliensis; assembly: GCA_000309075.1. GTDB lineage: Bacteria > Pseudomonadota > Alphaproteobacteria > Rickettsiales > Rickettsiaceae > Occidentia > Occidentia massiliensis. Next base: position 29,192 of record CANJ01000026.1, on the reverse strand, counting down.
ATTGGTAACAAGATATATTATGGGTTAATGACAGCTGGGCAATTGCAACAGGCTGTTGATAAAGCAAGGGTTACACAAGTGAGTTTGGGTAAATGAAATCAGTAAGTAATATATATTTTTTAAGTACTTTGTGTTTTTTTAGTTTTTATAAAAAGGTATGTATGTTTAAAAGGTTATTTGTTTTTAACTATTATATTTTAGAGAAATAGTAGATTTAGTACCATCATTAATGTTAGGTTTCTTTAGAAAAGATTTGTCTTGTATTATATTAGTAAAGAATTGAGGTATGGTATTTCCTCCTGATATTATCACAAGAATTTTTTTAGTATTAGATTGTCTTGAGAGCCAATTACATGCAGCTGCCATATTAAGAGCACATGATGGCTCACAAACTACTTTTAATAAATGAGTAATCCATAATGTCCAATAGTAAATAGAATTTTCTGGCACAAGGACCATATCATCTAATTTTTTAATATATTTAAAGGTTCGCTCTGATATACTAAGGGCTCGAAGACCATCTGCTATAGTGTTTGGTGAATCAGCAAAAGAAAAAATGTAATTTTGGTTTAAAGAAATGAATGCATCATTAGCCTGTAGTGGTTCGGATCCTATTAATGAACTTGATGGTGAGACCAGTGTTTTTGCTAAATATGTGCCTGAAAGTAATCCACCGCCACCACAAGAAGCAAATATTGCATCAGGGCTAAATCCTAATTGGTTTATTGCTTCATAACATATAGTTCCTGCACCAGCAATACTGCTTTCACTATCTGAAGGATGTAAATAGTAAAATCCTTTTTCTTGATCATTTTTTGCTTGTTGTTCTGCTTCAATTCTTGAATTAGTAAGTATTACCTCTGCTCCATAATGATTTGCAGCTAGTTGTTTTATTACGGAAGTGTTTTTAGGTAAATATATTCTTGCATGTAGGTTGAATAGTTTTGCAACCCAAGCAAGTCCTATACCATGATTACCAGTACTGTAAGTGACAATATTTTGTGGTAGTAAATGTTTGTCTTTTAGGGTAAGTAAATGATTTAATATACCTCTGACCTTAAAAGCTCCTGTTTTTTGTAGTGATTCTGCTTTAAAATAAATCTTATGCCCTAGCATTTGGTTAAGAGATCTTGAATATAAGATTGGAGTTTTATGAATATAGGATTTAATTCTGTGGTAAGATTGTATAATATCAGATATAGATTGTATATGATTAAAATGTTTCATTGAAAATCAAAATAAGTTATTAAGTGTGATTGAATTTAGTAATATTGGTAATTATATGGCTTATTATGTTAATATTAAATAAAAATTTGGATTAATTTAGTGGCACGTATCTCAAATAATGTTTCTGTTGCACCGCCTGTACTTCCTCTTTTTCCAATAAGAGATACAGTGTTATTTCCAGGTATAGTAGTACCTTTATCAATTGGAAGGTCTGAGTCAATAAAAACCCTGTCTATGTTAGGTAGTAACCCAGAAGGACAGCATGCTTTATTTACTACTCAACAAAATGTTAATGATGAGAAACCATCTATAACCTTTTTATATAAGGTTGGTGTTATAGCTAAAATATTGCAGGTTGTAAAAGTACCTAACAACAATTATAAAATTCTAATAGAAGTAGAAAATAAAGTTAAGCTTTCAATAAGTTATTTTCAAGAAATATTAGTAGCTGAGTATAAGCTTATTCCTGATGATAAGATTGATAATGTTGAAGAAATTGAAAATAGATTAGCAGAGGCAATTGCAATATATAATAAATACATAAAGTTAAATAAAAAGGTTAATCCAGATTTATTGGTACAAGTTTCAGCTTATGCTAATCAAAGTTATATAATTAATGCTTTAGCATCACACTTACTTTGTAAAAATGCTAAAAAACAGTCGTTGCTTGAAATAAGTAATGTAAAAAAAAGGGTAGAACATTTATGTAAGATTGTTGCAGAAGAAATTGCTATAATTGAGACAGAAGAATTAATAAACTCAGAAGCACAAAAGCAACTTGAGAAAACTCAACGAGATTATTTTCTAACTGAAAAGATGAAAGTAATTAAGAAAGTTTTAGGTGTAGATGATGAAAAATCAGATATTGCTGAGTTACAGAAAAAGATTAATACTTTAAAATTATCTAAAGAAGCAAAAGAAAAAGCAGAGAGTGAATTAAAAAAGCTAAAATTAATGAATCCAATGGCAGCTGAAGCTGCTGTTATTAGAAATTATCTTGATGTGCTTTTAGGGATGCCTTGGGGAAAAGATGATAAAGATATAGTAAAAATTGATATGGATAAGGCCTTAGCAATACTTGAAAGGGATCATTATGGTTTAGAGAAAATTAAAGAAATAATAAGTGAATATTTAGCTGTATTACAGAGGATAAAAAAATCTAAAGGAGAGATATTATGTTTTGTTGGCCCACCAGGAGTTGGGAAAACTTCTTTAGTGAAGTCTATTGCAGAGGCTATAGGACGTAAATACACTAAATTTGCACTTGGTGGTATACGTGATGAAGCTGAAATAAGGGGCCATAGAAGAACTTATATTGGTGCAATGCCAGGAAAAATTATTTCTTTGATAAAAAAAGAGAACACAGATAATGTCGTTATGCTGTTAGATGAGATTGATAAAATATCTAGAGATTCTAGGGGAGATCCCACATCTGCTTTGCTTGAAGCCTTGGATCCTGAACAAAATCAGCATTTTCAAGATAATTTTTTAGAAGTAGAGTATGATCTTTCAAAAGTAGTTTTTATAGCTACAGCTAATACTTTAAATTTCTCAGGGCCATTACGTGATCGTATGGAAATTATTCGTATTGCTGGATATGTTGAAGGAGAGAAAATGCAAATAGCAAAGCATTATCTTGTTCCTAAACAGATGAAAGCAAATGGCTTAAAGCCTAAAGAATTTAGTATTGAAGATGAAGCAATATTGGAGTTAATAAGATATTATACACAGGAAGCTGGAGTAAGATCTTTAGAAAGGAATATAGGTACACTATGTAGAAAAGTCCTTAAAAAGATTTTGAGTAAGACTGGCATAAAATCAGAAAATATTAAAAAGGAAAATATTCCACAATATCTTGGAGTTAGAAAATATAAATATGGAATTGTAGAAAGCTACGATCAAGTAGGCATTACTACTGGTTTAGCTTACACGGAGGTAGGTGGTGATTTATTATATATAGAGGCAGTAATGATACCTGGTAAAGGTAAAATAAAAGCTACAGGTAAATTAGGTGAAGTTATGAAAGAGTCAAGTCAAACTGCTTTTAGCTATTTTTGTTCTAGGACAGAAAAATATAATGTAAAATATGAACGGTATAATAATTATGATATACATTTGCATGTTCCTGAAGGAGGTATTCCTAAAGATGGTCCTTCTGCTGGTATAGCTATTTTTACTACAATAGTATCTTTGATGACAGGAATTCCAGTTAAGCTCTCAGTAGCAATGACAGGGGAGATTACTTTACGTGGTAGGATATTGCCTATTGGAGGATTAAAGGAAAAATTATTAGCTGCTAAACGTGGTGGAATTAAAACTGTAATAATACCAGAAGGTAATGCAAGTGACTTAGCAGAAATACCTAATAGTATTAAGGATGATCTAGATATTATTCCTTTATCAGAGGCAGATCAAGTACTTGATATTGCGCTTAGTTCAAAGATAACATATTTACCTGAAATGTCTTTATAAAAGCAACAAACATGTTAATATTGATTGTATTATTTTTAATTGTTAAAATTTGCATTTGACATTATATTTACATATATTACTGACCTATTTACTTGATACTATATTAAGGTTAATTTTTGTTTATAAAAATTATTTAAATGGAATTAATGGGTTGTAATCTTATTTAAAGTGTATAAATTATATATTTCTAGAAATTGAAAAATATGTAATAATATGGGTATAGATTCTACTCTAAGATATAAAAAATTGCTTATTAAGTTAAGCGGAGGAGCTTTAAAAGGAAGTGGGGATAATAATTTTGATGTAACTGCTTTAGAGCATATAGTACAGGAAATATTAGCTATTGTAAAAATAGGAATAAAAGTTGCTTTAGTAACTGGTGGTGGTAACATTTTTAGAGGAAATAGTGTAAAATATTGGGGGATAGAACGTGCTGAAGCTGATAATGTAGGGATGCTTGGTACAGTTATGAATGCTTTAATGTTAAAAGAAGCTTTAAAAGCAAGATCAGACTGTAAAATAAGAGTTATGACTGCAATTAAAATGGAAACAATAGCAGAACCATTTTTTAGGTTACGTGCTCTTAGTTATTTAAATAAAGGTTATATAGTTATTTTAGCTGGTGGTATAGGGCAGCCATTTGTGACTACTGATTATACTGCAGCTCAACGTGCTGTAGAATTAAAGTGTGATGCATTATTTGTGGCAAAACATGGGGTAAATGGTGTTTTTAACTTAGATCCTCAAAAGAATAAAGATGCAAAACAATATAGTACTCTTGCTTACAATGATTTTTTAACTAACAGATTAAATATTATAGATTACTCAGCAGTTTTGTTAGCCAGAGATTATAACCTTCCAATCCACATTTTTAATTTTGATAAAGACAATGCTATGGGAGAAATATGCTTTGGTAAAAATATTGGTACATATATTTCTTCAACTACAAAAATGCAGTTTGAAGATAGTAAAGAAAGTTTGTAATTTTTTCTTTTTGAATCTGCTTAGCTATCACTAGCAAATCATTTAAAGTTATTAATTGTCAAGGTAGTTTTATTGAGAATTATTTGCTTGTTTGATTAGATATTATCTAATCAACTTTGGATTTATATGGATTTAGTTTTTTATTAATATATTGCTTAAGGTATTATATTACATTTTTTAAATAAAAGTAATACTTTATAATGAAGTTTATAAAATATAGAAATGATGAAAGTAAATGGTGTTTGGATAGTAAATAGAAGTAAGTTAAGTGAAGCATTGAGTAAATTTAGTCTTGTTTGTTGTTATAAATATCAACCATTAGTGCAAAATGGATTGTATGAAGGGCTAAAAGTGTCTATAGTAGATCAATATGGTAACTGTAGTAATTATAAGGAAGATATAAAAAGTTATAATAATAATATTGATCAAGTCTTTAATAATATTGCTGGTCAAGACTATGATTCCGTTGAAGGTGAACTTAATCATAATTCTAAGATGATAATAGAAATTTGCCAAAATTGGCAGAAATTGGAGGAATTTAAACAGAAAAGGGATTTTGAACTACAAGAAGCTATTAATAATAAAGATCGAATACAAGAACTAAAATCTAGATGCTTTTTAAAGTCAATAGCTATAAAACAAAATGATATTTATTCTTTTATAGAGCATGAAAATAAAATATTTAAACTATTTCAGGGTGAATTAGATGAAGAAGCACATATTGTTATGGAGATGGAAGTTGGTTTTTCAGATGGTCCTAAAATAGGTACTGATAATATAAGGGAATGTGTAGTAGTAATATTACATATTCCATTACAATATTCAGCACTTGTTCATTTTAACAGGTATACTAGTCCTCAATCATTAGAGAATATTATAAGGCAATATTTTAATGAAGGCGATAAAGAGATTGAAACGTATTTAATAGGTGGACGTGGTGAGAAGTATAAACCGAGAGTATCTGCTGAAAATATAAATAAAGTACTTGATGTTTTATGGAAGTTTAAGAATGTTAATGTAGTATTTGTTGATATATGGAGTAAGGATGCTCCTTCGTCAATAGTTTTTAATCCTAAAGATGGTACGTTGAAGCGTGCAGTACCAATAAAAGATAATGATACCCTAGCACTAGCAGAAAGAAGCATAAGTTTTTATCTGCATTCAGATGCAGAATACTTTGATAGTTTGACTAAAGTATTTTTTAACTCACCTAAGTTTCTTGAAAGTACGATATTACCTTTTACATTAGATTCAAAAGAAAGGATAATAAGGTGTTATAATTACCAAGTTGACTTATTACGATATCTTTCTTTTGGTAGTATGATTAGTAATAATAAGCTTAATACTTATCTTAAAGTAGTTAGTAGCATTTTATTAGAAGATGAGAAGTTGATGACTTATTTTATTAATGATAAGCTAGAAAAAGGATTATGGGAAAGACTACTATATCTGAACTTTAGTACTAAAGAACAGGAAAATCTTAAACAGCAAGTAACAGATGCATTTACAAGAGAATTAAAGAAAAAAGACTTATCATTAATAAAAGAATTCATAAATTTTGATAGATTGTTTAAATTGATTATATATTCTATTGATTTAATTTTTGATAGTCTTATTGAGAATAAAATAAAAGGTAATTTAAATAGATATACTGATAAGTTTTTTACAAACTTTGTAGAAAAATGTATGGTAAGTAATGATATGTTAAATAAGTACAATTACAGTCCTATAGAATTGTTATTAGGTAGTTTAAAAATATGGATCAATGATTTGGCAGAAGCTATCAAGCCTATAGAAACTCTAGAAGGATTTATTAATGATTCACAAGAAATTATTGAAAACATAAGAGATATTGCCCAAATATTGAAATTGTTGTCTGATAATGCTGATGAAATTGGTGTATCAAAAATATGGAAAAAGCAGTTAAAATGTTTGTATAATGATATTGCTATACCAGAGTATTGCTACAAAATATTTGAAGGTGAATGTACAGAAATAGAAATAATAGGAGATCAGTACTAGAAGTAGTTAGCTTTAAAATATGTACTTTATACAAAGTTTGTTGAGAATATTTAGAAAGAGCAAAATATAGTAAAATTGATCTTTTCTATAATAGTTTTTACTGAGTAGTAAAAGATACATAAGAAAGCTTATACGTATTATAGTTGTTAGGAGAATTGTTTTTTTAGACATAGTTTTTTGTTAACTATTCGTAGTAATGAAAATATACATCTAATTACTTAGTGCCTTTATTAATTTGTGGTAAAATTATTTTATCTATACTGAAGTAGCTTGATTATATTATATTTATGATTACAGTGAGTTTAAAACAATTCTTGAAATCGTTAAGGTATAGATTTATATAACTGAAACAATTTAAATTAAATGTAGACTATAATAGTGAGAGTTCCTGCCTCTTTTTTGAATCTAATAATATATTTTGCTAGAGACAAATTTTCCAAAATATGGATATTAATATTCTTATCTCTACTTACAGGAATAATTCCTTCTATTGATGCTATACTTTTAAAAAAAATAATAGATTCTGTTAATTTAATTACAAACTCAGATGGGTTAAACATATTTGAAATAATGACTTTATGGGTTTGTATATATTCTGTTTGGTGGCAGTTGGAAAATTTATTGTACCGTGCTTATGATTATATTTATTTAAAAACTATACCTTTAATTAAAGCTAAAGTAATGGATGAAGTATATAACTATGTACAATATCACAGTCATAAATTTTTTGAAGAAAATTTTACTGGGCATATCAGTTACCGTATTACAGAAGCTGCTAGATCTTTGGAAATGGTATTTGCTATTTTTAATGAGAAAATTGTACGGAAGATAATTGTAGTAGTAACTATATTATTTGTTATGTATACAGTTCATTTGTTATTTTTCATAATTTTTTTTATATGGTTAGCATTTTTTGGTGGTATAAGTATTTATTGTTCTAGCTACATTGCAGGATATTCAAAGTGTTTTACTGAACGTAAAGCAACTGTTGTTGGTAAAATTGTTGATGCTATTACTAATATTTATTCTGTAAGAATGTTTTTATCTCATTGTTTTGAAAGGAAATACCTCTACTTACACCTTAATGATATGGTTGGTAGTGAACAAAGTATGCAATGGTTCATGCTGAAATTAAGGTTTATTTTAGGAACATCTTGTAGTGTTATGTGCTTTTTTATGATGTATACATTAACGTATTTACTAAGCAATATGAGTATAACTATTGGTGATTTTGTATTAATATTAACTTTATGTATAAATACTATGGAAGAGATGTGGGATTTAATGCAAGAAATTGCTGATCTTTATGAAGAAGTAGGTAATTTTAGTCAATGTATGTCTTTAATACAACCATATTCAGTTCAAGATATTCCTAATGCTAAAAATCTGGTAGTTACTAAAGGGTGTATTGAATTTAGAAATGTAACTTTTAAATATAAAAAAAATAATAATGTATTTAATAATCAGTCAATTATTATTCCTGGCCAGCAAAAAGTAGGTTTGGTTGGATTTTCTGGCTCAGGTAAAACCACTTTTGTAAGTTTGATTAATAGACTTTATGATATTAAATCTGGCCAAATTTTAATTGATAATCAAAATATTAAGGAAGTGACACAAGATTCATTAAGAAGTAGTATTAGTGTTATTCCACAAGAGCCATTACTTTTTCATAGAACTATTAGAGAAAATATACGATATGGAAATTTTAGTTGTAGTGATGAAGAAATAGTTATGGCAGCTAAAAGGGCTAACATACATGATTTTATTAGTTCTTTATCTGAAGGTTATAATACTCTTTGTGGTGAGAGAGGAAGTAATTTATCAGTTGGACAACGGCAAAGAATTGTAATTGCTAGAGTAATTTTAAAAAATTCTCCTATATTAATACTTGATGAAGCTACTAGCGCATTAGATAGTGTAACTGAAGAATTAATAAAAAATTCCTTGGATTATTTAATGGAGCATAAAACTGTATTAGTGATTGCTCACCGGCTTGCAACTATTCTTCATATGGATAGAATTTTAGTTTTTGATAAAGGTCAAATTGTTGAAGATGGTACACATGAGGAGCTATTAGAATATAGTAAAGTTTATAAAAGATTATGGAGTTCACAAATAGAAGGCTTTATTCCAAATCAACCTTTAGCAATAAAATATTAGTAATTATGTATTTTATTTGTTTTTTTAAACAAAAAGTTGAATTATATAAGCTTTATGTTATTGTAAGTATAACAAAAATATGCATAAGGGTATAAAATGTCTTTAGATTTAGATATAAGCATGTTATTAATATTTTTATTAATGAGTATTTTTATTAGCATATATTATAGTAAAGAATCTGGATCTTTTAGGAGATATTTGAATAATGGGCAAGTTTACAATATATTTAATATAGTATTTAATGTTATTTCTAATTGGGTAGGAGGAGTAGTTATTTTTTATGGATTTCATAAAATTTATATTAATCCTTTACTTTTCTTTGGAATTAGATTTTGTAGCATAGTTTTTTTAATTTTTAGTAGTTATCTTATAATTTTTCGGATAAAAAATTTTTTTAATAATATTTCTGATAGTAGTATTTCAGTTGCTCAAATAATGGGAGATATATATGGTAACAAAGTTAAGTTTATTACTGGTATTTCATCTATTTTACTATTAGTTACTGTTGTTGCATTACGAATTCAAATATTGTCATCTATTTTTTGTTATTTTTTAGGGTTTAATTATGTTTATGCAGCATTGTTAGGCACTAATGTAATAGTTTTATATTCTTCACTAGCAAATGCTAAGTCAGTGACTTTAATAGAGATTTTAAAAATAAATACTTTTTTAGTATTTATTCCTATCCTTACAATATTTACTATTATGACTTTTGCTGATTATGATTCTATAATTAATTTATTTAACTATAATTACTTATTTAATTATAAGAACATATTTAAATTACATAATATCAAATTTTATAGTTTGCTTTCATTTATTTTATTAACAAGTTTATCTGTGTTTTGCCCTTCTAATATTCAAAGGATATTACTATTAAGAAATAGTAAAAATGTAGGTTACTCTTTTGCTTTAGCTTTTATAGTATTTATTATATTGATGATATTGGTTTCAGTAATAGTAATATCTATTCTTTCAATTGATACTTTACCTTGCTATGGTATTGATAATATTATAGCATATGTTATTGATGAGTATTTTTATCCTGGGCTTAAAGGTTGGATATTAATTGCACTGTGTGCAATAGTAATTTCAGGTACAGACGCATATATAAATACTGCTATAATAATATTTACTAATGATGTTGTTCCTGAGTTGGGGATGGAAGGAATTGCAGTAAAATGTAAGAGCATTGATGTTTTCCGAGCATTTGTAGGCTGTATTGGAATTGTGGCTTTTATTTTTTCTTTAGCATATGATATGTTTGAGTTAGTATTGTTATCATCAAATTTTTATGCTCCAATTGTGATTGTACCGCTGATTATAGCAATTCTAGGCTTTAATTTTAATATTAGAGCAATACATTCTGGTATTATTGCTGGAGCAATTAGTATAATAATTTGGAGATATTACATACAAACTTATATTGAAATTGATAGTTTAATACCTGGTATTGTATCTAATTTTTTAACCTTAATTATTGTTAATTATTCACTGAAATATTATACTTTAGTACAAAAAAGGTTAGTATTTTATTTTAATAAACCGAAGTTACCATAATCTATTTACTGAAATTATTTTAAAATTTATAAAAATTAAATAATTGTAAGATTTTCATTAATTCTCATATACTATGTATTGTAGCATATTTTAATAGCAACACTAACATATATATGTTATCTATAAGGATGAGTTTTGTATTTTTATTAAATAAATGTTAGAATCATGCATTTTCCTAGAACAATATTTTTGCTTGATGGTTATCATTTTATTTTTAGAGCTTATTTTGTTAATCCTCCATTAACTACTCCGGGTGGAACACCAATTGGAGCAGTTTATGGTTTTGCTTCAATGATTATGCGCATTATTAATGAGTTAAAACCACAATATATTGCGGTAGTGTTTGATAGCGGAGCAAAAAATTTTCGTCATGATATTTATCCAGAATATAAAAGTCATAGACCATTAATTCCAGATGATCTAAAGGTACAGTTTCCTTTAGCTAGAGAGGTTACAAAATATTTTAATCTTAATACTATTGAAGTACCAAAAGTTGAAGCAGATGATGTTATTGCATCTTTAGTTTCGAAATTTTCTAATGGGTTAGATAAGTTTGTTGTTGTTTCATCCGATAAAGATTTATTACAATTGGTTAATGATAATGTTTGTGTTTATGATCCAGTTAAGGGAGAATATTTACAAGAGCAAGAAGTAATAAAGAAAATGGGAGTAAAACCTTCACAGGTTAGGGATTTATTAGCATTGATAGGTGATAAATCTGACTATATTCCTGGTGTTCCAGGCATTGGACCTAAAATTGCTATAGATCTTATAAATCAATTTGGAACTTTAGATCAAATTCTTAAAAACTATAACGATATTAAACAAGATAGAAGAAGAAATCTTATTAAAGACAATAAAAATTTGGTAGAATTATCATGGCAATTAGTAGGATTAAAAAAAGATTTAAATATAGATTTAATTATTGAAGATTTAATATGGATACCACCAAACGCTAAGCAGATACAAGAATTAATTCAAAAATTTGGATTTAAGTCACTTGCTGTTCGAGCTTCTAAAATCTTTAATATTAAGTTAGAGGATAAAATTGTAAAATGGTCTAAATATGATAGTAAAAATATAAGTAAAATAGAGCTCTCTAGCATGCAGCTACTACAGCAAATGCAAATGGAAGCAATGGGAAATGGTTATATATCTATTTTATTAAATAAAAATCTAGAAGGGAACCTATATATAGAGTTTTCTACTGTTTTCAATAAATTATATTTTATAAAACTAGAGAAATTACAGTTAGAAGTTAGTGATTCGTTAGATGATGATAGGTGGTGGTGTGAATCTATTATAAAAATTTTAACAGATAATTCCATTCAAAAGATTACTTATAATCTTAAAGAATTATTTAAGTTTTTTTCCAAGTTATTACCAGATTTAGAGAAATATAATTGTTTTGATGATATTATGTTAATGAATTATATATTATCTGCTGGTAGAAATTCAATATCTCTTGCAGAAACCATTAAAATTTATGACAAAGATTATGTGGATCAAGATCTAGAAAATAACCCATGCTTATTAAAAGCTATTTTTGATGTTTTAAAATTACAGCTATTTAAAGAAAAGTTTTTACATCTTTATTATGAAATAGATTTACCACTATGTTATGTATTATATGATATTGAGAATACTGGGATTAAAATTGATCGTGTTGTATTGCACGACTTATCAAAATTTTTAGGACAAAAGGTTAAAACTCTTGAACAGCAGATTTATCAGTTATGTGGTATGGAGTTTAATATAAATTCTCCAAAACAGTTAGGGGAAGTGTTGTTTGATGTTTTAAAGCTTCCACATTCTAGAGTTTCTAAGAAAACTCATACTTATTCTACTGATTCAGAAGTATTAGAAGGTTTAAGCAATTCTGGTATTGAATTAGCTGATTTGTTATTAAAATGGCGTCAGCTAACTAAACTTATAACTACTTATACTGATGCACTGCCTCCTCAAGTAAATCCTCAAACCCAAAGAATACATACTACTTTTTTACAAACTTCTACTACTACAGGAAGATTGAGTTCACAGTCACCTAACTTACAGAATATACCTATAAGGTCAGAATATGGTTATAAAATTAGATCAGCGTTTTGTGCAGAACAAGGTTATAAGATTTTATCTGTTGATTATTCTCAAATAGAACTGAGAATATTAAGTTATCTTGCCAATATAAAATCTTTAAAAAAATGTTTTTGCAAGAGAAGGAGATGTACATGCTATTACTGCTAGTAAGATATTTAAAATTTTACCAATACAAGTAAATGCAGAGTATAGGCGAAAAGCAAAAGCCATAAATTTTGGTATAATTTATGGTATTAGTGCATTTGGACTAGCTAAACAACTAGGTATTAGTAATATGGATGCTTCAAAGTACATTGATAACTACTTTCAAGAATATCCTGGAATAAAACAATATATGATAGAGACTAAAGAATTTGCTCGTAAACATGGTTATGTTATGAATATGTTAGGTAGGAGATGTTATATACCGTTAATTAAAGACTCTAATCATGCAAGGCGGAGCTTTGCTCAGAGAGCAGCTATTAATGCTCCAATTCAAGGAACAGCTGCTGATATTGCAAAAATTGCTATGATTCAATTTAAAAGGTTAGTTTATTCTAAATATCCAACAATAAAATTGTTATTACAGGTTCATGATGAACTGATTTTTGAAGTACCTAAAGAACTATTACCAGCAGTGTTGCCTTTAATAAAAGAAACTATGGAGAAAATACCATATTTATCTTTACCACTAAAAGTAGAATTTAAAATTGGAGATAATTGGGGAGAGATGAATAAAGTTGAAGTTTAAGATCTATATGTTATTTCAACACGTATCTTTTTAAAATAATAATTTTCTTGAAGATTGGTCACTTTTGTTTCTAAATCAATAGCTTTTATTTTATTTATCAATAATGATTAAGTTTAATTTAAAATAACTAAAATGCTGCTTATTTACAAAAAGTGAGTCGATCTAATAATATAGATGTTTTAATGTATAGATTTTAAATTTATAAAAAATTTATAAGTTTTTTCTTTAAGAAATTCTTTTGCTTATCTTAACTAAAAAGTGGAAAACTATAACCTAAATTATGTATTTGTAAAAATGGTTGCGGAGATAGGATTTGAACCTATGACCTTTAGGTTATGAGCCTAACGAGCTACCAGACTGCTCCACTCCGCGTTAAAGTTTAGCCAATATATTGTATAAATAATAAGAGAATATGTATTCTTTTACTTCCAAAAGCTACTTTAAAATTAGCCCTATCATGTACATTAATAGAACTAACTATTAATGTTTTAAAACTATCAAATATACTGTACTAGGTTCAGCCTTAAACTATTTTTTAAGACCAAATGATAATCCTGGAAACCTGTTATTAAAAGTACTAATATCTTTATTAGACTGATCAATTGCTCCTACTCCTTTTTTAGTCCAAGCAGGATGCTTTCTAAAATCTATATCCATTAGAACCTCATCTCCAGGGTATGTAGATCTAGTTTCAAACACGTCATCACCAATCTTAACTTTTAATGTTTTATAAAGTGGATGAATATTTTTTTTCATACTAAACTTTATTTTTATTATTATTTTTCAATATAATAGCTCTAAGAGCTACTGCTGATTTTGATAAAACCTGCTTGTTAGCTAATAAAAGATAATTATCTAACCCACCTTTTTTTTCTAAGGTTTTTAGTGCACTAGTAGTAATTCTAAATTTAAAGGTTTTGCCAATACTATTACTTAGTAAAGACATGTTTTGTAAGTTAGGTAAAAACTTATGTTTGGTTTTTCTTTGAGAATGAGAAACATTATTACCAAACTGTACTTTTACACCAGTTAACTCACATATCTTTGACATATTAACCTTAATGCACTCATCTATAAATATTTAAAATAAATCTATACTAGTCTGACTTAAATGTCAAGAGTTAAAGTATGCAAGCTAGCTAAATATACTTTAAAAGTAATAGTATAAAATTTAAAATAAGAAATATTAGTTATAAAACTATTATTTCTTATCAAACAACTATTTATAAGTTAATTAGAATTTAAAACCAATGCCAAGGCCGATAACAGTAGGATTCATCTTTATTTTAGAGTTGACACTATTACTGCCATTGATTTTATAGGTAGCTTTTGTTTTTAGCATATATTGTTTTACATCTAAATTTAAAATGGTGTCATCACGCATAACAAAATCTATACCGATTTGACCTACAATACCATAGCCATTGCTAAGATGTACTGGCTTTGATCTTGAGTAAAGAATACTATAATGACATCCAGCTCCTATATATGGACGAATTCCGCCAAAAGGTGAAATATGATATTGTGCTGTTAACACTATTGGAAAAGCAATTGTAATTTTACTTTTTTCGTTTGTACTGGCTGTATTACTATAATTATGATAAATAGCATTAATAGCAGCTGCTTTTGTCCTGTAAACAGTTGCTCCTAAACTTAACTCAGATGCTATGTTGTCGTTAAAAAATATAGTAGCGGCACCTTCTATTCCTAATCCATGTTTAAAAAGTTGAACTTCGTTTACAGGAGATATGTTTCCTCTGGTGCTTTTAGGTGATGATGGTGACGATGATTTTTTACTATGAGTGGTGGCACCTAATACACGAGATTTAAGAACTATTCTTCCTTCATCTTGGTAGTAACTACTATAATAATCATCTTCTTTGTTTACATCATTGTCTGCTAAAATTGTATTTAAGGCTATGTAAAAAATTATATTTGTTATTAAAATTGTTTTTAAAAACTTTGACATATTATTTTACCTTATATATAAATGAATTAGCCCAAGATTATCTAAATCGTGCTTAATATCAACAAAAAAATGTTATATTAACTTAACAAAGCATTTTATTATAATTTTGTTATAATAAATAATATATTGCTGCAAATTGAGATTGTAAAGGATTTTTAAACAGTTAAATGTTAAATATATACTATGTGATTTCAAAAGTTAGATAGGTAGTTATATTTAAAAAATACTTTAAGCTTTAGAGTGGGTTAATACTTAAAATTTTACAATGTAATTTAATTCTTACTTTGATAGATGTATAAAACCCACATTCATGGATTATAATGTGGTTTTAAGTTATGAATTCTAGGTTATATAATTATTTCAAAGGTATAGGATGGTTTATTCTTGCTTTGGTTAGTAGTGTAGTTAATGATGTCCTATCTAAGGAAGCTGGTTTGAGAATCAGTAGCACTCAAGTAGCGTTTTTAAGATTTTTATTTAGTGCTTTAACGTTAGTACCGTTTATAATGTTTATAGGTGTGGAAAATCTTAAGAGTAAAGTTTTAAAAATACATATTGTTAGAGGAGTATTATTATTCGGAGCTATATCTAGCTGGACGTATGGTCTTACAATCGCTCCAGTAGTATCTGCAACAATTATATCTTTTTCTATTCCTTTAATTACATTAGTTTTAGCTTGCTTAATTCTTAATGAAAAAATTAGATGGTATAGATGGATTGCAACTATATTTGGGTTTTGCGGTGTGTTAATTGCTTTACGATCTTATGAACAGTTTTTCAATTTAAAGATTTACATGTTAATTTTATCTGCTTGTGCTTTTGCTCTGCTTGATATTATAAATAAAAAATTTGTTAATCAAGAATCTATGTTATCAATGTTATTTTATTCTGCTATATTTACAGTAATTGCTGCTTCTCCTTCAGCGTATTATTCTTGGCAACCAGTGAGTTTTAAAGATTTATCTTTAATGTTTATATTGGGATGTAGTGCAAACTTAATACTTTATTTTCTTTTAAAATCTTTTGCTCTAGTAGATGCTAGTGCTGTTGCTCCTTATAGATATATTGAACTTATTTTTTCAGCTATAGCTGGATTTGTAATTTTTAATGAAACTCCTCATTGTTATATTTGGTATGGTGGAATAATTCTTGTTATGTCTATTACATTTATATTTTATAGTGAAAAAATAGCTATTAATAAACTTAGCGCTAAGTGCTAATTGGTTTATAATATATAATGTAGGAAGCTAGATGAAGAACTATAAAGTTATTGTTAGTAGTTGTGTTGCTAATATTTTTGAATGGTATGATTATACATTATTTATATATTATGCAGTAATTATTACTGATAAATTTTTTCCAACAGTTGATAAATCTGTAGTTTTACTACAAAGTTTTTTAATATTTGCTATTGGTTATTTAATGAGGCCAATAGGAGGGATATTTTTTGGAATTATAGGGGATAAGTTTGGCAGAAAAGAATCTCTTGCAATGTCAATAATGTGTATGTCCTTACCAACTGTAATTATTGGTATTTTACCGACTTACCAATCAATAGGAATAACTGCTACGATAGTTATTACTATAACTAGAATTCTACAAGGACTGTCAGTTGGAGGAAATTTGACAGGTTCAGTGTCATTTTTGATAGAACATAGTACAGAAAAGACCCGTGGTTTTTTTGGTAGCTTGCCAATGTCAGGTCTATGTATTGGTATATTACTTGGTTCATTAACATCACATCTAATAAAGGTGAGTTTGACTATAGAACAATTTAATGAATGGGGATGGCGTATTCCATTTTTATTAGGAGCACCCATAGTTTTTGTTGGTATTTATATTAGATATAATATTAAAGAAACACCGATTTTTGAAAAAATTAAGAAAGCAGGAAAAATATCTAATGCTCCTTTAAAGAAAGTGTTGCAATTTCATTGGCAAGAAATAGTAATCTCAATTGTTATTAATTCAACTGGTTCAGTGATATTTTATTTAGAAGCAGTATATTTATTAAATTACTTAAAAATTGGTCGTGGGTTTAATGAGGTATCAGTAGATAGTCTTAATAAAATTTGTTGTGTAATTATGGCTGTTGTAGCTTTACTTAGTGGTTGGGTATCTGATCAAATAGGAAGAAAGAGATTATATATGATAATTATATTTATTATTATTATACTTACTATTCCTATAATAAGATTATTAGAACAAGAAGACTTTATGTTAGTTGCTTTTTCTCAAGTTATAATAGCTATTTTAGCAGCATTTTATATAGGGGCTGAGCCTGCATTACAAGCAGCACTTTATCACGATAATATTAGAAACACTGCATTATCTTTGTCGTATAATATCTCAACAAGTATTTTTGGTGGTACATCACCAATTATATTTGAATATTTAGTGCAAACGACAAAATCACTTAAATTTTGTGCATATTATATAATTTTATGTGCGGCTATAAGTTTTATAGGATTATGTTTTTATAAAGAAAATTCTAAAATAACTGTAGATGATTGAAGAAATTAAATAGAAAATTTTACAGTAAGCAAAGTATATAATATAATATATATTGTAAGATAATTAATTTAATTAAAATAAGTAAATTAATACAAAGTAATATGCTAGATACAAATACCATATACTACCTACTTACTGTATTAATCTTCCATTCTTTTTAATAAAGACTTACGACGTCTACGCTCAGATTCTTGCCTTTTTTCTACTTTTTTTACTGAGGGAGGTACATAGTAACGACCTGATTTCATTAAACTAAAAATAAGCTCCCTTTGCATTTTCTTTTTAAGAGTTCTTATAGCTTGATCAGCTCTTTTAGCGTTATCATCTTCGCTAGCAATAACATTTACAAAAATCACTTAAATTACCTCTATTGTGATTAAAGAACAACCAACTTCAAATATTGCATTATTCTTTTAAAAGTATATAATTTGATAAACGATAAGTCAAGATAAATAAGGCTTTTTTAATGTTAAATGTTAGTAAAGAGCAAGAGAGAAAGTTGCTTATTTTGAAGCAATTAGTAAAAATAATTCCACTTTTAGGATTCAATGTTAAGGCCTTAGAGTTTGCTGTTACCAAAATAGATTTACCTAACAAATATTGGAAGATCTTATTTCCAGAAGGTTTAAAAGAAGTAGCAAATAACATAGAGGCTTTTTTTGATGAGCTAATGTTAGAGCAGTTAAATTTGATAGATATGCCTGTTAAAACTCATCAAAAAATTATTATTGCTTTAAAGTATCGTATAAAATTAATGCCTAAGTTACTTGTATCAAAACTTGCTTTTTTTTATAGTTTTCCAGGTAATAATTTTTGTGCCCTTAATTGTGCTTGGGCAACTTGTGATAAGATGTGGTGTTATGCTAATGACAAGTCAGTTGATTTTAATTATTATTCTAAACGTAGTCTATTAGTATTGGCTTACTTGTCAAGTATAGCATATTATATTAACGATAATTCTGAGAATTGTTATAAGACAGATGATTTTATTGTAAAGATTGTTAAAAATATTTTAAACGTTACCAAGTTTAAACAAAAATTGAAATTGATAAAGTTAGAAGATATACCTATTATTAGACTTTTTTCTTAGATAAAATATTATAGAGATTATAGAGACATTTAATGACAAAGTATAGGAATTATCCTGAAGTAGATCCATCTGCTTCTTTTTCTGTAATAGAGGAAAATATTATTAATTATTGGCAGAAATATAAAATTTTTGAGAAATCTATTGATTCACGCCCCTCTAAATTGAGTAGTAAAAATAATGAATTCGTCTTTTATGATGGCCCTCCTTTTGCTAATGGATTGCCCCATTATGGCCACCTACTAACAGGTTTTATAAAAGACACTTATGCTAGATATCAAACTATAAAAGGCAAAAGGGTAGAGAGGAGATTTGGTTGGGATTGCCACGGGTTACCTGCTGAAATGGGGGCAGAAAAAGAGCTTGGGATTTCAGGGCGTACAGCAATTATAAATTTTGGCATTGATAAATTTAACAAGTATTGTCATAGTTCGGTGATGAGATATGCAAATGATTGGGAGCAATATGTCCAACGTCAAGGAAGGTGGGTGGATTTGAATAACTCCTATAAAACTATGGATTTAAGTTTTATGGAATCAGTATTATGGACCTTTAAACAACTTTATCAAAAAGGATTAATTTATCAAGCTATGAAAGTAATGCCTTATTCGTGGGCATGTGAAACTCCTTTGTCAAATTTTGAAACTAAATTAGATAATTCTTATAGGGAACGAGCAGATAAAGCTGTTACTGTTAGTTTTGTATTAAAAGATAAGCCTAAGTCTGCTCCACCTGGATTTAAGGAATATAGAGTGCTAGCCTGGACTACGACTCCATGGACACTACCTGCAAATCTTGCAATTGCAGTAGGTAAAACCCTTGACTATGTAGCAGTTCCATCTGGCAAAATATGTTATATACTAGGAAAATTTGCTTTTAAAAATTATGCAGGGGACTTACAATTAACAACAGAGCAAAGCAAAAATTATGTATCTTTTAAAGGCAAAGAACTTGAATATATTACTTATAAACCACTATTTGACTATTTTATTGATGTACCTAATGCTTTCAAAATATTATGTGGTGATTTTGTTACTGAAGAAAATGGTACCGGATTAGTCCATATAGCTCCTGGTTTTGGTGAAGATGACCAGCTACTATGTAGAGCGCATAATATAGAATTAGTTTGTCCAGTAGATAATTCTGGTAAATTTACCAAAGAAGTGAGTGATTTTCAAGGGATGAACGTATTTGATGCAAATGATAAAATTATAATTTACCTTAAATTTAAAAATAGTTGGATTAAGACAGAGCAATATTTACATAATTATCCTCATTGTTGGCGTACTGATACGCCGTTAATATACAAAGCAGTACCATCTTGGTATATTAAAGTTACAGATCTTAAAGAACGAATGATTCAGCTAAATCAGCAAGTTAATTGGATTCCAGATCATGTAAGAGATGGTTTATTTGGTAAATGGTTAGAAAATGCCAGGGATTGGTCTATAAGTCGTAATAGATTTTGGGGAACACCTATCCCTATCTGGGTATCAGATAACCCAAATTATCCTAGGATTGACGTATATGGATCTATATTTGAGATAGAAAAGGATTTTGGGGTTAAAGTCATAGATCTTCATCGTCCATTTATTGATACTTTAACTAGAATAAACCCAGATGACCCTAGTGGTAAGTCAATTATGAGACGAGTGGAAGATGTATTTGATTGTTGGTTTGAAAGTGGGTCAATGCCATATGCTCAAGTGCATTATCCATTTGAAAATAGAGAATGGTTTGAAAGTCACTTTCCAGCTGATTTTATTGTAGAATATGCAGCCCAGACACGCGGATGGTTTTATACTCTTTTTGTTTTATCAACAGCTTTATTTGATTGTCCACCATTTATAAATTGTATATGTCATGGGGTAATTTTAGATGAGAATGGACAAAAACTATCTAAACGTCTTAATAATTATGCTGATCCTTTAGAATTATTTAAAAAATATGGAGCTGATGCTTTAAGATTTACAATGCTTTCATCAACAGTAACCAGGGGACAAGAGCTTTTAATTGATAAAAATGGTCAAATGATTTTTGACAATTTAAGGTTACACTTAAAACCATTATGGAATGCATATCATTTCTTCACCATATATGCTAATGCAGATAATGTAAGTGGAAATTGTATAACAGAGTCAGAAAATATTCTTGATATATTTATTTTATCTAAATTAAGGATTACTGTAGAGAACATAGATAAAGCTCTTTCAGAGTTTGATAGTTTAACAGCTTGTTTTGCATTAAGTAATTTTCTTGAAGTTCTTAATAATTGGTATATTAGGCGTAGCAGGCAAAGATTTTGGAAAAGTGAGAAAGATTCTGATAAACAATTGGCTTATAATAGTTTATATACTTGTTTAACTTACATATGTAGGGCTAGTTCTCCATTTTTACCATTAATTTGTGAAGAAATATATTTAGGATTACATGGTAATATTAGAGATGGTAATTTGAGTGTACATTTGACAAATTTTCCAGATGTTACTGGTATAAAAATAGATAAAAATTTGGTAGAAATTATGGATCAAGTAATTGAAATATGTAGTGCTGCACTTCATATAAGAAGCATGTCAAATGTTAGAATACGTCAACCTTTACAATCTTTATCAATTATACACTTGCAAGCTAACAAGTTACAACAATTTGATCATCTAATAAAAGAAGAAGTAAATGTCAAAAACATTTTATATAGAGAAAATGTTTATAATTATGCTGACTTTAAATTATCGCTAAATTTCCCAGCTTTAGGGAAAAGACTTCCACAATTAGTTAAACATATTATTCAAGATAGTAAATTAGGTAAGTGGCAAAAATTAGATGATGGGACAATTGAAATTGCTAGTGTAAAATTGTTGTCAACAGAATATTCTCTAACACTTGAACCTAAGTTAGCTAATAGTATAAAGTTGCCTAGTAACGATGGGCTAGTAATGTTAGACCTTAATGTAACTGGTGAATTATATTTTGAAGGTATTGCTCGTGATTTAATTAGATTAATTCAACAAGCTAGAAAAGACGCTAAGCTAGATATTTCAGATAATATTAATCTAACAGTACAAGCTTGCGATGAAATTCTCAAAGCAGTAAGACAACATCAATCTTTAATTACTAAGCAAACTTTATCTAACATATGCACTGTAGATTTTCCTTGTTATATATTTTCTGATAAAATAAATGATAATGTAGTAACTTTAAAAATAGCAAAGGTTAAAGAGAAAAGCTACTAAATTGTTGCATACTCAAGTGGTATAAATATTAGGTTTTTTCCATTACAATTTTGGTTTTGTTCTAAAATCTCCAAAACTACCTATGGTATGCATAACTAGCTTTCAAGTTTCAATTTAAAATATAAAATTTATTGTAAAATTCTAAATCTTCATACTGCTTGAGTATACATACTTGATGTCAGTTTATTGACTTTTAATAAGAAAATATATATCTTCTTATATTTAATTATATTAATAAATTTAATTAGTTGATATGAATCAGGATAAAAGAAAGCCTATTATGCCTAAAGCCACCGCAATTTGGTTAATTGAAAATACTAGCTTAACATTTAAGCAAATTGCAGATTTTTGTGGTATTCATGAACTTGAAATTAAAAGTATGGCAGATAATGAAGTAGCACAGGGGATTATAGGAGTTAATCCTGTTTTATCTGGTCAACTTACTTATGAAGAGATTAAAAGATGTACTAAAGATCCTAATACTAGGTTACAACTTTCAGTAAATAATATTTATTTGACTAATAAAAAAGTTAGAAAGGTAAGTAAATATACTCCTATTGCAAGAAGGCAAGATAAGCCTGATGCAATATACTGGTTATTAAAAAATTGTCCTGGAATTCAAGATGCTCAAATTATTAAATTAATTGGAACTACTAAATCTACTATTCAAACAATTCGTGATAGGAGTCATTGGAATATGAAAAATATCCGTGCTAGAGATCCTGTATTATTAGGTATATGTAATCAAGTTGAGCTAGATCGTATTGTAAAAGTATTAAAACAGATAGTGAAGTAAGATCAGATTCATAATTGTTGTTTTTATATGATTTTAAATCTAAGATGTTATTAGTTTGTTTATTATTTATAGGTTAAAATATATTTGACTTTATTATGTTATGTTGATATAAGCTACGTAGCATCTCTCTTGAAAATTAGGTGTGATGATATGGTACTCCCAACCATTATTTTCATCCTAATTTTCATGTTTCTTTATATATTGGGACGTAGCCAAGTGGTAAGGCAACGGTTTTTGATATCGTCATTCGGTGGTTCGAATCCACCCGCCCCAGCCATTTGCTGTAAGTAAAGTATATTCTAAAAAGGCTTATATAGCTTACTATTTTCTCTTAGCTTTTAAAATTATGTATATTCAACAGTTGTTATTAATATCACTGCATTTATTAATTATTAAGTTGTGTTAAATATTTATTAAGTTCTTGAAATTAATTAGGATATACTTTAATATATAGGTAGTGTAAACTACTGAAAGGCATAATAAATTAATATAGATGGAAAATATGTTATAAATAATATTAGAAATTAGGAAAAAAGTTGAGGTGAAGAATGGAGCATATTTATGTGTAATCTTTAGTTTAATGTGCCCAAACACAGAAATGTATATACTGTATATTTTTGTTAGTTTAAGTATAAGGTTCATTGTATAATGATTATTTAAAAACAAAAGGATTAAATTTATGGTATTATTAAATAACCCGCTGATATTTTCTTCTATAGATGGATTAGATAATGGATTAAAGTCTGCTATATATAATGCTTGTAGCGAATTTAAGAAATTATTAGATACAGAAGATCAATCAAAATTAGAATGGAAGACATATCTCAATACTATACCAGATATTGCTCCGGAATTTTATGAAGATGCTATAAGAAATTTTGATTTAATATGGGCATCAGTAAAAGATGGATATGATACGTTAAATGGTATCTTAGAAGGAAAATATCAAGGATTTGATGCAGTTAAAGAAGCACTTTACGCATCTTTAAACATATGCAAAAACATTTTAGAAAGTAGCAACTATTTTTTAGAAAAATATCCAAGTCTTAAATATGCTGCGTCTTTAGTTGTACCAATAATAATAACTGTAAATACAGCATTACCTCCAGTTATAAATGTTATTTCATCTGTAATGCAACAGTTAAAGGTAAAAAAGAAAGTAGATATTAAGGAAAACAAAGAACAAGATAACAAGATACAGGATATTGTAGGCAATTATTTAGATAAACAAGAAACTAAAGCTAGTGGTTTAACAAATAAGTTAAAAGGTAGTAAAAAGGAAATTAATGAATTATTATCTAAAAATTTAAAACTAGGCCTGCCTAAGATAGAGAAATCATCTACTATTAATATACTAGAGACAATTTTAAAGTTTTGTGATGAGATAAAGGCACTTATTACTAGTTTATCTTGTAATAAGCGTCCAACTGTTGTTGATAGTAAAAATATGACGACTAGCAAAGAAGATATATCTAAAATAATAAGCGGTATTGAACGTACTATTGATAATCTTAGTAGTTCTATAATTGATAACCAAGTTTTAAATTTGAATAATAAAATGCATAAACCTTATATTAGTGTTAACTCAAAAGCAGATAAGCATGCTAGTTTTGTGTCTAAGATGAGCAAAAATAAAAGTAGAAGTATTTATAAATCTTAAGAAATTCAGTAAGTTTAATTTTTTAAATTTATTTGCTTAGTGTAAAGTATATAATAGAGTATAAGTAGGTATATTTTTGGCTTTTAAGGATTGTTTTAATATGCTAGTATTGATCTAGATGTGCATGCAGTAAAATTTTTGCTGATTTTAATATGATGTAGAGTTTATATTTTTGTACTTAATGTTTGCTATAGGGAAAAAACATGTATAGGTTAAGTACAGTGTAAGCTTGTTGTTTGTAATATAGAAAGTTAGAATAACTTTAGGGTTTAAAATGTCTTATCAGTATGTTTATGTAATGAAAGGTTTAAGCAAATCTATTAATGGTAAGCAAGTACTTCAAGAAACTTGGTTATCGTTTATTCCTGGAGCAAAGATTGGTATAATAGGGCCAAATGGTGCCGGTAAGTCTACTTTATTAAAAATTATAGCTGGAATTGATAGAGAATTTGAGGGAGAAGGATGGGTAGCAGAGGGAGTAAAGATTGGGTATTTACCTCAGGAACCTAAATTAGATAAAGCTAAAAATGTTGGTGAGAATATTTTAGATGGATTGCAAGAAAAAACAGCTTTGCTTAGTGAATTTAATAATATTAGTGCTAAGTTTGCTGAAGAAATGACAGATAATGAAATGTCAGATTTATTAATGAAACAGGCGGAGTTGCAGGAAAAAATAGATGTTATGGGTGCATGGAATTTAGACCGAGAAATTGAGATTGCTATGACTGCATTAAGATGTCCTTCTAAGGAGGCTGATGTTAATTATATTTCTGGTGGAGAAAAAAGAAGAGTAGCACTATGTAAATTGCTATTAGAAAAGCCAGATATGTTGTTATTAGATGAACCAACAAACCATCTTGATGCTGAATCTGTATCATGGTTAGAAAATTATCTTAAGACTTATAAAGGTACAGTTATATTGATAACACATGATAGGTATTTTCTTGATAATGTAGCACAATGGATATTGGAAATTGATCGTGGTATTTGTGTGCCATGGCATTCAAATTATTCTAAGTGGTTAGAAGATAAGGAAGCTAAACTATCTTCTGAGGAAAAGGAAGAAAATGCTAAAAGGAAACATCTTAGGAAGGAGTTAGAGTGGATACGTCAATCTCCAAAAGCTAGGCAATCAAAAAGTAAAGCAAGAATTGCAGCTTATAATGATCTGGTTCACCAACAAAATGAAAAAGTAGTAGGTCCAGCTCAAATTGTGATACCTAATGGTCCAAGACTTGGTGATTTAGTGATAGAAGGAAATAGTATATATAAAAGTTTTGATTGTAAAAAACTATTGCAAAATTTTCATTTTAAGATAAAACCAGGAGCAATTGTAGGTATAATAGGACCAAATGGTGCTGGCAAATCTACTTTGTTAAATATGATTATAGGTAAAGAACAACCAGATAGTGGAACAATAACAATTGGTTCAACTGTAAAATTAGGTTACGTGGATCAATCTAGGGATCACCTAGATGATAATAAAACAGTTTGGGAAGAGATCTCTAGTGGATTAGAAGAGATGTATCTTGGTAATAAAATGATGAAAAGTAGGGTATATTGTGCAGCATTTAATTTTCGAGGTGGTGATCAACAGAAAAAAGTTGGTAAATTATCTGGAGGTGAGAGAAATAGGGTACATATGGCAAAGTTGTTAAAGGAAGGAGCTAATGTTATATTGCTTGATGAACCATCGAATGATTTAGATATTGAAACTCTAAGGGCTTTAGAAGAGGCTATACTTGATTTTGCTGGTTGTGTTTTAGTTGTAACACATGATAGATGGTTTTTAGATAGGATTGCAACACATATTATTTCTTTTGATCAAGGAAATGCTATTTATTTTGAAGGAAATTATCAAGATTACCATAATTATATAATGCAAACTTTAGGTGATAACGTTTTAAATCCTAAATATAGACGTAAAAAGTTGGTAAGCTAAGAATGAGTTTATCTTTTGGTGAAATAGTAGTAGCTGGGGTAGTTGCGGTCTTGCTAGCAAAGCCACAAGATATAAAGTACTTACTTAAACAAATTTATTCTGTCAAGTTATCATTACAACATGCCTATAAGAAAATATTTTCTGATTTAGGTTTAAAGGAAGACGATACTTTGTGGGTAAGTTTAAGTGAATTTAATATTGATGAGATAAATTTTTATCTCAAAAAAATAGCTGAGCTTGGAGGAAAATATGAAGGTGGTTATGATTTAAATTTAATTAAAAAAAAGTATTTTGATCTTATAAAACATATACATAAACAATCTTAATAAGATAAAGGAGACAAAAGGAGGGAAGCAACAGTATAAATAATCCTAGAGAAAATTAGTCAATATTTAGTGGAAGGGGTGATATGTTTCAACAACTAAGAAATAATTTAAAAAAAACAGCTGGGTTTTACCAGAATTACTACCAACAAGTAAGACAATTCCTTAGTGGTATTTAGTTTATGGGGAGGATTTATGGTTATTTAGGTAATAAACCAGTTTTAGATGAGAATATGTACAAAGCTGCTATATTACCAATTAATAATGGCCTTAATAATAAATATATAAAAAAAGTTAATGATTGGGCACTTGGAATTAACCAGCTTGTTATACAAGGTATAAATAATAATATTCAACCATTTTATTTAAATAAAATTAATGCAGTTTATGATGGAGAAATATATAACTATAAAGAATTAAAAACTTTTCTTATAACAAGAAATTATAGTTTTCATGATAATTGTGATGGTTCTGTTATTATTCCTCTTTATGAATTATATGGTGAAGATTTTGTTAAATATTTAGATGGTATATTTGCAGTTGCTATTATTGATGAACGGACTGTTACAAAGTTAACAATGGCTAGTGATCTATCTGCAGTAAAATCTCTTTATTATTACTGGGATAAAGTAAGTGATACATTTTACTTTTCATCTGAGTTGATGTCACTTTTTGCATTTCATATACCAAAGAAATTGAGATTAGAAGCAGTAGATGAGTATCTTATAGGAGGAACTATTTGGCATAACAGGACTTTTTTTGACGATATCTATAGTCTTGGCCCTGCGGCATTATTAATAAAGACAAGTGGAGAGAAGCCTGAGTTGTCACAATATATATCAAACATCTCTAATAATTGGGATGCATCATTAGGTTTTGAAAAAACATCTTATTATTTAAACTATTTGTTTGAAAGAGAAATAAAACAAGTAGTACAATCCAGTGTTCCTATATGTGTTGTAACTAATGGTAGCCTTGACTCAAGCTATATAGCAGCTTTGGCTTGTAAATATGTATCAGATTTGCATTGTTTTAATGTTGCATATGAAAATGATTTAGATCAAGAATATTTTGCTAAAGAAATTTCTGATTATTATGGTACTAAATATCATCAAGTTCTTATAAGGGAAAGTGATATTCCTAATATTCTTGAAAAAACTATTTATCATTTAGGTCAACCTAATTCTGCTCCACATTCTCTAAGTACTTATGCTTTATTTAAAGCTATTAGTAGTGCAGGCTTTAAAGTTGCTATTGCAAGTGAAGGAGTAGATGAGTATTTTGCTGGTTATGAATATTTTAAAAAAGCTGTTTTTAATCAGGAATCAACATGGATAAATCAATATTTTGATGTTATGTGCACTACAACTCAGGAAATACGAAATACAGTTTACAGTGAAGCATATAAGGATTTCTTAAATAAAAAAAACATAATTTGTTAATACAGTTAAAAAAGGAAATCTTACTTGAAGAAAAGACTATAAGTAGATTAAGAGCTTTATTAAATTTTGATCAAAATGAACGACTTGCTTCATATATTAAGGAGAATAGATCATTTAAGTATGGCAAATTCAGTGAAAGTTCGAGTACCATTTTGTCAACCAAGAATTTCTTTATTTGCAAAATCATTACCAGATGAATTTTTATTAAATGAAAGTTCAGTAAAAAGAATAATTTATCAAGCAGCTTATGATAAATTACCTAGATCTATTCTTGTAAAATCAAATCAACCATTTACATTGCCAGTTACTACCAAGCTAAGAAAAGGTTTTATTCTTTTTGATATTTTATATGATACACTTAATTCAAAATCATTTTTATCTAGAGGTTTTTTTAATTATAATGAGGTTAAATTACTTATAGATAGGCAATTAAGTAATCCAACAGCTGATATTGCTAATCTTTTGTGGTCAATGATGATTTTAGAACTTTGGTTACAATGTATTGATTTGAATTTGAGTTTATAGAAAAGGGATAGCTATAAAAAATGTTTATCTTAAAAGCTACTAACAATTATAACGAATCTTTTACATTGATTGTGGTAAATTTGGTTAAAGATTAAATTCACCCTTAAATTTGATCATAAAATGGCCATAGTTTCATTCCAATTAGGAATTAGCATAGTCCATTTCTTGTAGATATAATCAATTGTTAGGTATAAAACCTTGAATACCACATCATCATTTGAAAAACACTCTTATTTTTGCTAACTTTTCTCAATTGACTATTCAGCAATTCTATAGCCTTATCAAATTTTCCTAATTATTATACCAAGATTTAGCAATATGCCGATATTGCTTGCTTAATTTTTTATTAAATGATTCTAGCGCCAATTGAGCTTCATCTTCAGTAGCAGAACTTAAATCAGTTGCTAATTCCATCTTTATATGATACATACATAATGCTATTCCTGATTCGATGG
>CANJ01000027.1 GCA_000309075.1 Occidentia massiliensis | reverse complement strand
AATAATAACAGCTATATTATATCTCTTTATTATGGGGCGTATTTCTTTTAATACCTCATCACCATTTTTATCCGGCATAGTTATGTCAAGGAATATTATTGAGTATCTAGTTGGATTTTCTTTTATCAACTTTATTGCTTGATCTCCGCTTTCTACTGTTACAGCTTGGTAATTTATAAAATTCAAGATCATACAGGTGGATTTTAGAACCATTATATCATCATCTACTATTAATATACTTTTAACTTGTTCTTGGTTATTTGTTTGTACGGCTTGTTCAGCTATATTAGTGCTAATAATATGATCTTTAATAATTTTGTGTTTTTTTTCTTTAGTACTTATATTTTTACCTTCTGGTTGTAAAACATGATTTTCTATTTGTTGTAGTGGTAATATAAAACTAAATCTAGATCCCCCACCTTTTCTGTTTTCTGCCCATATTTTACCATTATGGTACGTAATTATTTGCCTACATAGATGTAATCCAAGGCCTGTACTGCTGGCTTTTGTTAAGGTTCTGCTACTTTGTTTAAATGGTTTAAATATTTTATCTAATTCACCTTTTGGTATTCCTATTCCTTCATCTTCTATTGATAGTTTTATACCTTGGCTAGATTTATTTACTTTGATTTCTATTAATCCTGATTTGGAATATTTTATTGCATTTGAAATTAAGTTAAACATTACTTGCTTTATTCTTATCCAGTCACAGCTTAACATTTCAGCTGCTTTTTTAGCATATTTTAGATCTATTATGTGGTTGTGACTTATTTCCAAGCTTTTAAAGTCTGTTATTGTTTCTTCTAATAGTTCTTTAAAATTACAATTATGTATTTTAAATATCATTTTATTAGCTTCGAATTTAGATAAGTCTAGTAGATTATCAATATGGTTACATAATCTTTCAACATTACTGTTAGCTAAATTCGCTATTTTTAACAATTCTTCTTCATTAAGATGTTTATATAAATGATCAGTAAGTAAATTAATACTAGCTTTAACCCCATGTAACGGAGACCTAATCTCATGGCTTAAATTATTTAGTACTTCTTTTTTTATATTTAGAAGAATATTTATATTTCTTATTTTATTTTCTGCTTTATTTCGTAATTTGTTTTCAACAATATATTCATCTTGCTTTGATCTTATAAATACTAGTAACACTCCGCTAACCATTAATAACCCATATATAATACTAAATGCTGGATTATTAATAACATCTGAAGCCAAATTTTCAATATCTCTAAATATATTAAAAGTATAAATAGCAAAAGGAACACCTACTATCATCATAAACAATGCTATTTGCCATCTAACTAAGAGCCCTACTACCATAAGATTTAGTAAGAAGCACATTAATGGAACTTGGTTAAACCCACTTATAAGGACTAAAATAGTGTTTGTAATTATTAAGGTGTAAAATATAAATAAATGCCAGATAAAACTTATATATTTTCTACGGAACCCTATTGGCCATAAATTATATGTAGTAAGTGCAGTAGCAACTGCAAAAGATGATAGTAGAAGAGAATTAATAATTCTAAAATTAGGTAATGACGGGAACTTAGTATTAAAACTTGACATCATTAGTAGTGATAATGCAATAAATATTGCAGAATAAGCATAATAACGTTTGTTTTTAAAGGAATGGCGAGAACAATGAGTAATAATATTTTTCCATCTTAGATTACTTGGTAAAGATTCTAAAAAAGAAATTATTTGCTTCCATTGTTGCAGTTGCATTGCCTTCATAGCATCTAACACTCTTCGATCTTTTGGTCCTATCCATCCTCCAGCTTCTCTAAATAAATAATGGGCAGCTAATGTTGTTAGAAACTGCATAGTAGCTGATAGAGGTACACTTCCTATAGGGAATAATTGCTCAAAATATAGGTTCCACGTAATATTACTAGTAATTCCTATTATTGCTCCTAATAAAATTACTCTTTTAGTAGTTCTAAACCCTAGAATACCAATTAATAGTGGTATTCCTACAATAGGTATATATAAGTTAATTCCTAGAAAGCTTAGTCTTAATAAATCTTGTTTTAATAATATTATCACAAGGGCAGTTAGTCCAATTAAAACTGTAAATATTCTAGCTGTTCTTAACTCTAATATTTTGTTATTTTGTAGTATACCAAGAGGTTTACATAAATCGTGAACAAATATAACAGAAGCAGTATTAATAAAGGAGTCAACTGTAGACATTATTATAGAAGCTATACCTATTAGCACTAAGCCTTTAAATCCATAAAAAGAATGATTCTCTACTATATACATTACTAAACTACTAATTTCTATTTTTGGTGCTAAAGATATCATAATTACAGAAATGCCAAAAATTAAAAAGTAGAATAGTAAGGCAATTATAGAAAAGATTTTAAAAGCATTGCTGATTTGATTTATATCTTTAGCTATTAAAATTCTTTGAAACATTGCTGGGTTGAAATGAGGAAGGAGATAATAAAAAAAAGACCATAATATCGAATAACTATTGGATTATGGTAATCTAATAATTGGTTAAAATCAAAAATAGGATTAGTACTTAAAGTAGTAATTATGGTTTTCCAGTTGCCAAACATATTCCAAATAAATAAGGTGAAAGCCCCAAATGTTAAAAATTGAAATATGTCAGTAAATACTACAGCTCTTATTCCTCCAAATGCTGTATAAGTTAATACTATTATAATGCCAATTAAAATTGCATATAAACTATTAATTTCTAAAAAATGATAAAATATAGATGAGAATACTTTGATCTGTACAGCTATAGCTACTAGTAAGATGATGATTGAACTAATAGCACTAATTGTTCTTATATGTTTTCCATATAGATTACCCATAACTTCTGGTAGGGATAATTTTCCTAAAAACTCTTGCATTCGTGGGATTAATATGAAATTTACAAAAAGTAAGCTTGTGAATTGTCCTATTATGATGATAAGTGATACAATACCTACTTTGTAAGTTGTATATATTGATAGTGAAAAGCCACTGGCATTAACACAAGTAGCAAGAATAGTAGTAGTGAGGGCTGCTGTACTAAATTTTCTACCGCCTAAGGCATAATCTCTCAAGGAATATACACCTGTTCCATACCATAGACCTATACCTAAATTTACAGCTAAAAATAGGATAACTATAGTAAGATCTATATAAATATTTGAAAACACTTTATTTCCTTTTCCTAACCTTTACTTAAAGATAAATTAATATTGTTTTAATAATGAGTAAGTACCCAATTTATTTATAGCAAAATTGAAAAAGTTTGATTGTTTCATCCTTTTTAATTTGATGTATTTCAATCTCTAGTTTTATTATAGCAATAGTATTTAAAAATATCTTGATAAAACTTTAAAAAATACCTAAAAGTACAAAATAGAAAGGAGATAGTAATATAAAATCTTAAGTTGTTAATATATTTACTTTGCTTATGCAAGTTGTTTTACAATTTTATATTAATTATTATATTGTCTAACAACACTCTCTAGTCAATCTTTTACAACTAATTATGTTTCTACTACCTAGATATACCATGAAAATATGAGCTCTGATATTTATAGATTATAGATGCTTCCTTTTCTTATTTTTTTCTTTTAATTACTTAAATCAATTTGTATGTTTATATATTTTTTGCTTTCAAGAGTTGTTTAAAACGTTATTTCTAGTATTAGTTACTATCTATAAGACTTTTAGTCCAATTTCTGCTATTATGTGAGTGTTGCAAAAAATAGATAAAAGAAAATATTTCTATGAACTGGACAGTGAAAAAGAAAATCAGTATATTATGCTCTATTAGTTTCATGATTTTATTTATTTTAATATATTAATTGTTAATTATTTTTAGTTACTGTTATAATAATAACAATAATTGTTTATAAATATCAATATATTATTATTTTTTTAAAATTATTTGTAAATAGTATAAATAAATTATAACAATTGAATTTTTCTGTAAGAGATAAGTTATTAGTTTATGTTTAAGAATTTGCAAAATAAAGGAGTAGCACTTGTAATATCTTCGCCATCTGGTGCTGGAAAATCTAGTTTAACTAAAGCTTTAATTAAGCGTGATCATAATATTACATTTTCAACCTCAGTTACTACAAGAGCTAAACGTCCAAATGAAGTTGAAGGGAAAGATTATTTTTTTGTTACCCAAGAAAAATTTGATGAAATGGTTAGAAATAATGAGTTACTTGAATTTGCAGAGGTATTTGGTCATTGCTATGGCATTCCTAGATCTTCAGTGTTAGATCTTTTAGATAGTGGGCGAGATATTATATTTGATATTGATTGGCAAGGAGCAAGGATTATAACTAAAACTCTATCTGATTATGTTGCTAGTATATATATACTTCCTCCATCGGTTGCAGAATTGAATAATAGATTAAGAAAGCGAAATGAAGATACAAAAGAGGATATTAATTTACGTATGCAGCAAGTAGAAAGTGATGCTGCTCATTATAATGAATATGATTATGTAATAATAAATGATGATTTTAATACAGCACTAATATCTTTACAATCAATATTGGTTGCTGAACGTCATAAAGTTAAAAGAATGAAATTTAGTAAAGTACATGTATGATTCGTTAGAATTATTGTTTTATGAACTATATTACGAAAATGATGTCAAAAATACTTAAAGGTTATATGTAATATGTACTAATATATAGATTATAAAATAAAACTTTTTGTTCAAATTTTACAATCACCTGTATATACTAAAATATTATAGTAGTTAGGTTATGATCTTGGTATTAATTATTTTTTTGAGAGGTATTTATTAATATTGTGTTAAGCTTGATAGTAAAGTATGATAAAATATTAATCTATAAAACGTATTATGAGCAACAGCATTGAAAATAAAACGTTACATTGTTCTTTCTGTGGTAAAAATCAGCATGAAGTAAAAAAGTTAATAGCTGGTCCAAAAGTTTTTATTTGTGATGAATGTATAGAACTGTGTACTGATATAATTAAAGAAGATTTAAAGTCAAATTTGACAAAAACTAAAAGCTCAGTGCGCTCGCCAAGAGAGATATGTGGAATTTTGGATGATTATGTTATAGGGCAGGAAGCAGCTAAAAAAGTTCTATCAGTGGCTGTTTATAATCATTATAAAAAGCTTAAACATTCTGAGTTATCGAAATCAAATATTTTGCTTATAGGACCAACTGGTTCTGGAAAGACTTTATTAGCTCAAACTCTTGCTAAAATATTGGATGTGCCATTTACAATAGCTGATGCTACATCTTTGACTGAAGCTGGGTATGTAGGTGAAGATGTAGAAAATATTATTTTAAAGTTGTTGCAAGCGGCAGACTTTAATGTTGAGAGAGCACAAAAAGGAATAGTATATATTGATGAGATAGATAAAATAGCTTGTAAGTCAGAAAACAGGTCTATTACAAGAGATGTATCTGGAGAAGGAGTACAACAGGCATTGTTAAAAATAATGGAAGGGACAATTGCATCAGTGCCACCACAAGGTGGGAGAAAACATCCACAGCAGGATTTTGTACAAGTTGATACTACTAATATTCTATTTATATGTGGTGGAGCGTTTACAGGTATTGAGAAAATTATAGAGAAAAGAACTTGTCAGAATGCTATAGGATTTGGAGCTGATGTTAAATCTAAAAAAGATCGAAAACATGATGATTTATTAAAAATGCTGCAAGTAGAGGATTTATCTAAGTTTGGGTTAATTCCAGAATTTATAGGAAGATTGCCAATTATTGCAGTGCTGTCTAGTTTAGATCAAATGTCCCTTGTAAATATATTAACAAAGCCTAAAAATGCTATTATTAAACAATATCAAAAACTTTTTGAATTAGATGATGTTGAGTTAATTTTTACAGATGAAGCTTTGATGGCTATAGCAAATAAGGCATTAGAGAAAAAAACAGGTGCAAGAGGATTGCGTACAATTCTAGAAAATATGTTATTAGATACAATGTTTAATTTAACTGATATTAAAAATATGCAAGTTATTATTTCAGAAGATGTTGTTAATAATAAAGCTCAGCCTATAACTAAGTTTAAGGTAAATCAAAAAGCTGTTAAAAAGAAAATTACAGCTTAATTATTGATCTACTTTGTATCTAGATTTTTTAGGATTAAAAAGAGCTTTAGTATTTGGGGATGTTTTAATAGTCACTACTTTATATTAATAGGTTAGTATCAAGATAGAGTTGGTTGTTGATTAAATGTAATATTTTGATGTACTAAGGATATATATATTGATATTTCTAGTTAATATATTTAATGACTATGAAGAATTAGTTTTTTATATAAATTTTGATTTTGTTTTTTAATTCCTTTAACCAGTTTAGGTAGAGTTAAAGGTCATAGAAGTTTTATAAAAATCCAGATACTTAAGTCAGAGTATACAGTGAAGAAATTTATCTAACTGTAAATAGATAATGTTTGTGTTTTTAAATATAATTGTTTATATGTTACTAAAATTGTTAAAATTAATATAGCATGTTATGAATGGTTTAGAAGCAAAAATGGTTGAAATCCTAAGAAAAGGAAAAGAAAAATATGGATTTTTAGGAGTCAAAGCTGAATTTGAGGCTGAAGGTACTAGAACAGATGAATTATTGCGTTTAATTGATATTGTTAGAAAAGCTGGTGTAAAGATGGGATTAAAAATAGGTGGGTGTGAAGCTATTAGGGATTTAATTGAAGCCAAACAAATTGGAGTGGATTATATTATTGCTCCAATGATTGAAAGTCCATATGCTTTATTAAAATATATTGAAGCTAAAAATAAAGTTTATGATAAATATGAAAGAACCTATACAGATTTTCTATTTAATCTTGAAACTAAGGATGGTTATAGTAATATTAATGAAATAATAAAACAAGCAACAGTACAAAATGGTGTTAAAGGGATTGTTTTTGGTAGAACAGATTATACTACTTCTAAAGGTTTAAAGCAGGATAGTATAAATCAAGATATAATTAGCCGTGATTGTATTGAAGTAGCAAAGCTATGTAAAAGTAATGATTTAGAGTTTATAGTAGGAGGGGGCATATCCAAAGAGTCTCTATCAGCTATTAGAGAAATTAATAAAACTTTTTTGACTCGCTTTGAAACTAGAAAAATTATTTTTTCATCAGAAGCACTTAATAATAAGGAAATTAAGTCAAGTTTAGATGAAGCGGTGAGTTTTGAATTACTGTGGTTAAAAAATAAGCAAGAATATTATTCTAATATTATGCAAGAAGATATGCAACGTATACAAATGCTTGAGAAACGTATAAATGAAGTACACTAAGTTATAAGTAGTAGATAGATAAATGCATAAATCGATTGCCATATAAGTAATTATCTTCGAAAAATTTTGAAGATAGTATTAAAAATTTTTCAATATTAATAAATAAAGTAAGGCAATAATAGTTAATGATATTAACATATAATGAAAATATATTAAAAAGCTGTTGGTAATAATATACTACAACATATTGGGGTTTAGAAAACAGAATATCAAACAAAATAAACTTATGATTAATATATAGGCTATTATACAAGGATGTACTTTTAGATTGAGAGGGGTGTTATATAAATTGTTGGAACATATTTGTTATGCTATAGCAAGTTGAAGAATATGAAATATAGTGATTTATTATGTATATGGTTGAAAAAGCTAGGATATACTCATTGTTTTTACTTAGCTGGTGGTAACATTATGCATCTACTTGAAAGTGCATCAAGGTATTTTGTGTGTATACCAACAGTGCATGAGATAGCAGCTGGTATTGCAGCAGAGTATTTTAATGAAGTAGGATCAGATAAAAAGGCTTTTGTATTAGTTACAGCAGGGCCTGGCCTTACTAATGTAGTTACTGCTATTGCTGGTGCTTTTTTAGAAAGTAGAGAATTATTAGTAATTGGTGGGCAGGTTAAGTGTAGTGATTTATCTCATGGTAGTGTTAGGCAACGAGGAATACAAGAAATCGCTGGAGTTGAGATAGTACAGCCTATTACTAAAAAATCACTACGTTTGAGTACTCCTATGGGGTTTAATGAATTGAAATATTATGTGAATGAATGTCAGACTCCAAGGAAAGGGCCAGTTTTTATTGAGATTCCGTTAGATATACAAGCAGCAACAGTTAGTATAGAAGAGTTAACTAAGAAACCATATGAGTTATCATCTTTAAAAACTGTAAAATGCTTAGCACAACAAATTGATAATGTTGCAAAAATGATACAGAAAGCTAAGAGACCCGTTATATTAATAGGTGGAGGGATTAGTCGTAAGCATATAAATGTTATATATGATTTAATATGTAATAAATCATTACCTTTTATGACAACGTGGAATGGCGCTGATAGGATTGGTGCTGATCATCAACTATATTTTGGCCGTCCTAATACTTGGGGTATGCGTTATTCTAATATTTTATTGCAACAAGCTGATATTTTAATTGCAGTTGGTACAAGGCTTGGCCTGCAGCAAACAGGTTTTAATTGGCAAGAATTTTTACCTTTAGGAAAGGTTGTACAAGTAGAGTGTGATATGGTAGAATTAGATAAAGGTCACCCTAAAATTGATGTTAAGATTTGTGCTGAGGCAAATCATTTTTTGATTAACTTGTTAAAATTTGATTTAGGTGACCATAGAAGATGGCTTAATTTTTGCAATGAAGTAAAGCAGTCTTTACCTCTTATAGAAAGTTGTAATAAAACTAGTGATGGTTATATATCGCCTTATTGTTTTTATGATCAGTTGTCTAAGTTATGTAAGCAAGATGATGTAATTATTCCATGTAGTAGTGGTGGTGCATTTACAGTTGCCATACATTCTTTTTTGCAAAAGAAAGGGCAAATTGTGATTAGTAATAAGGGACTAGCTTCAATGGGATATGGGTTAAGTGGAGCGATAGGGTCAGCAGTAGCTATGAGTCCTCGCCGAACTATTCTGTTTGAAGGAGATGGTGGTTTTGCCCAAAATATTCAAGAAATTGGTACAGCAGTTATTAATAAGTTAAACCTGAAGATGTTTATTTTTGAAGATCGCGGTTATGCATCAATTAGAATGACTCAGAGTAATTATTTTAATGGTAAATATGTAGGGTGTGATACTGAAACAGGACTTGGTTTACCAAATTGGGAAAAATTATTTGCTGTATATGATGTACCATGCTTAAGGTTAAGTAATGAGTTTCATGATTGCCCAACTTTTTTACAATTATTTAATTCTAGTGGTGTTATTGCTTTTTTAGTACCAATAGATCCTAAACAAACATATTTCCCTAAAATTACTAGTAAGATAACTGCAACTGGTAGTATGGAATCAAACCCTATTCACTTGATGTCACCAGCTTTAACAAAGGATGTTATGTGTAAGGTTGGAAAGTTTTTAATTAGCTGAATAAAACAATAGATAAAATCAATAAGTATTATGAGTAGTAAAATTATAAAAAAAGTAGTTATACTTGCTGGAGGTAAAGGTACAAGACTTGTAGAAGAAACCTCTGTTAAACCTAAGCCGATGGTTGAAGTTGGTGGCAAGCCTATTTTATGGCATATTATGAAAATATATTCTTATTATGGTATTAATGAATTTGTGATTTGTCTTGGTTATAAAGGTTATGTGATTAAGAAATATTTTCTTAACTATGCTTTATTAAATTCAGATATTACAGTTCATACAAGATCTGATAAATACCCTGAATTTGTTGTTCATAAAAATATTTCAGAGGATTGGAAGGTTGTATTGGTTGATACAGGTGAAGAAACAATGACAGGTGGTAGGTTAAAGAGAGTTAGACCTTATTTAGAGCAAGACAAGGATTTCTGTATGACTTATGGTGATGGAGTAAGTAATGTTAATATTAATAAACTTATTTTGTTTCATCAAACACATTCTAAGTTAGCTACGGTTACTGGAGTAAGACCACATGCAAGATTTGGGGCTCTACATATTGAAAATGATTTAGTAACTCAGTTTCAGGAAAAGCCTGTTGATGAAGGTGGTTATGTTAATGGTGGGTTTTTTGTATTGTCATCCAAGATACTAGATTATATTGATAATGATACAACCATATGGGAAAAAGAACCTTTGCAAAACCTTGCAAAGGACCGACAATTAGCTGTATATTTGCATGATGGTTTCTGGCATCCTATGGATGCATTACGTGATAGTATAAACTTAAATGCTTTGTGGGATAGTAATAAGGCTCCGTGGAAATTATGGTAAAATAATTTAATTATTAACGTGTTAGATGATTTTTGGAAAAATAAAAAGGTTCTAATAACTGGTCATACTGGATTTAAAGGTGGCTGGTTAAGTTTTATTTTAAGTAAATTTGGGGCAAAAGTCAGTGGTTACTCATTATCAATACCTACAATTCCAAGCTTTTTTGAGGTTAGTAATTTAGATAAGGTCATTGACCATAATATTGGTGATATTTGTGATTATAATAAGTTAAAGCAATGTATTGAAAGAGTACAGCCTGACATTATTTTTCATATGGCAGCTCAGTCACTAGTAAGATATTCATATAATAATCCTATCGAAACATATAATACTAATGTTATGGGTAGTGTAAATTTATTAGAAATAGTTAGAAAAAATAGCAGTGTTAAGGCTACTATAATTGTTACTAGTGATAAATGTTATAGAAATGAGGAGTTTATTTATAGTTATAGAGAACATGACCGTCTTGGTGGTTTTGATCCTTATAGTAACAGTAAGGCATGTACAGAATTAGTTGTTGATGCCTACATACAATCATATTTTATAAATAATAATATAGGTTGTATTGCTTCAGTTCGTGCTGGTAATGTAATAGGAGGAGGAGATTGGGCTAAAGCAAGGTTAATACCTGATGTAATATCAGCACTTAGCAAAAATGAACGTCCTGTTATTAGAAGTCCAGAATCTATAAGGCCATGGCAACATGTATTGGAGCCTTTATCAGGTTATATGTTAGTAGCAAAAAAGATTTTTAATGAAGCAAAACAAGAAAAAAATATGGTGTGGAATTTTGGACCAAATTATGTTAATGAGGAAAAAGTTAAGAATGTAGTTGATACATTATGTAATTTATGGCAGAGCAATGTTACACCACATATTGTTGAGGATTTTACATTACATGAAGCAAAATTACTTACTCTAGATAATACAAAGGCACGTAACGAATTAAACTGGGTACCAAAATGGGATATTAATCAGGCACTGTTAAAAACCGTTGATTGGTATAAATGTTATTATAGTAACCTAGGGGTGAATACTAATGAAATTAATGTAATTATTAATACACAAATAGAAGAATATTTCAATTTGTAGCTATGTATTTAAAGAGAATTTAGTAAGTAAAAGAATGGTTATAAAATGATAAAGATAAAAGAGTAATCTACAAATGGAAGTTTACATAAGTAATGGATGAGTTAGAACAAATTAAACAAAATATTTTTACTTTAGTAAAACAATACCATAAGTTAGCTCATCAAGAGAAAAAATTTATAGTAGGGACTAGTAATGTTCCTGTTTCAGGGAGAGTTTATGATGAAACAGATATGTGTACTCTTGTGGATTCTTCTTTAGATTTCTGGCTAACCAGTGGAGAGTATAATAATAAATTTGAGAAAAAATTAGCAACCTATTTAGCTACACGTTTTGTTCGTACTTGTAACTCTGGTTCTTCAGCTAATTTACTTGCTGTAACAGCTCTTACAAGTCATTTATTAAAAGATAAAGCCTTAAAAGCTGGAGATGAGGTAATTACTTGTGCTACTGGTTTTCCAACAACAGTTAACCCCTTAATTATTAATCAGTTAATACCAGTATTTGTTGATGTAGATATTCCAACTTATAATATTAATACTGAAGCAATCGAATTAGCTATATCAAATAAAACACGAGCAATTGTAGTAGCACATACTCTTGGTAACCCATATGAACTAGATAAAATTCAAGCTATAGCTAAAAAATATAATTTATTTTTAGTAGAAGATTGTTGTGATGCTTTGGGGGCAAAGTATAAAGGTAAGATGGTTGGTACTTTTGGAGATATTGGAACATTAAGCTTTTATCCAGCCCATCATATTACTATGGGTGAGGGTGGGGCAGTGTTTACTAATAGTAGTATTTTAAAGCGTGCTCTTGAATCGTTTAGAGATTGGGGGCGAGATTGCTGGTGTGATCCAGGATTTGATAATACTTGTGGTAAAAGATTTAAATGGCAGCTTGGAAATTTACCTTGTGGTTATGATCATAAATATACTTATTCTCATCTTGGTTATAATTTAAAAATTACTGATATGCAAGCAGCCGTTGGCTATGCTCAACTTGAACATTTAAATAATTTTATCACAGCTAGAAAGGCAAATTTCAATAAATTATATGATGGTCTTAAAGAATTTGAAGAATACTTGATTTTACCCAAAGCTACTGAATATTCCGAACCATCTTGGTTTGGTTTTCCTATTACAATTCGAGAAGATGCCCCATTTACTCGTAGAGAGCTAGTGCTACATTTAAATAAAAATAAAATAGGAACAAGGTTACTATTTGCTGGTAATATTGTAAAACAGCCTTATATGATTAAGCAGAATTATAAGATAGTTGGAATGCTAAAAAATAGTGATATTGTAATGAATCATACTTTTTGGATAGGAGTGTATCCTGGCCTTAAGGATGATCATATTGATTATGTTATTAGTATATTTAAGAGTTTTCTTGTAAAATGAATACAAATATTGTTGCTAATTTAATTGATAATATACGAAAATCTGAAGCAATATTTGTTATTACAGGTTCTAGTGGCTGGATTGGTAGAGCATTAATTGAGGTTTTAAATAGATATTTAGGTAAACAATTTAAAACTAGAGTTATTGCTTTTAGTAGTAGCGCTGTTAGTATTACGTTGTCAAATTATGATATTGTTAAGTGTTTACCACTTTGTGATATAAGTTTATTGCCTGACGATAAGAATTATATTTTATTTCATTTAGCATTTCTTACTAAAGATAAGGTAGCAAAAATGGGGGAACAAGAATATATACAGCAGAATATTAGTATTAGGGAAAATATTAGTAAGTTTATAAAAAAAGTAAGTATAGAATGTATGATATATACATCATCTGGTGCTGTGTATAATTCTGATAGAAGTTTATGCAATGATATTAAAACAAATCCTTATGGTGCTCTTAAAGTTGAAGATGAAAATTATTTTATTAACCTTATAAGTAATAAGGGTGAAACAAGGAAAATAATTATTCCAAGAATTTTTAATATAGCTGGGCCTTATATTAATAAATGGCAAGTATATGCTATTAGTGATTTTATAGTACAAGCGATTCAAAATAAGCAGATAGTTATTAATGCAAAATCTTCTGTTGTTAGGTCTTATATGCATATAAATGACTTAATTAATTTATTGTTAATATTAACTTTTGATGGTTTACAGCATCAGTTGATTTTTGATACAGTTGGAAAACAAATTATTGAATTATCAGAATTGGCTAGGTATATTATTAATACGCTAAATTTAAATATACAAGTTAATAAAGATTATGATATTACCTTGCCAGATGATAATTATTATGGTGATGGGTTAATGCAAAATAAAATATTAAAAAAACATCAATATAGTCTTAGTGATATTGAT
This sequence comes from Occidentia massiliensis, assembly GCA_000309075.1. Lineage (GTDB taxonomy): Bacteria > Pseudomonadota > Alphaproteobacteria > Rickettsiales > Rickettsiaceae > Occidentia > Occidentia massiliensis. The sequence goes on along the minus strand of CANJ01000027.1, from coordinate 12,090 downwards.
ATTATGATTCATGATACATTTAACTACCTGAGGTTGCAGGGTGTATTTTCTACAAATAGTAGCAACTAATTGTGAATTAGAATTAAGCAAAATCAACTAGTATATTATGAATTTTCTTTATCCTGCACAAAATAATCCATATTATATATATGCACCAAAATATTTCCATGCTTCAGCTGGTGTTCGTGTGTTATATTTACTTTGTCATCACTTAAATCTTAAAGGCTATCAGTCGTATATGGTTGTTGGAGGTGGAATGAAATATCGTGATAGCAAAGTGTACGATTTGATGGCACCATTACTGACTAAAGATATTGTAAATTATCATTTTCAAAATCAACAATGTCCTATAGTTTTATATTCAGAAGTTGTGATAGATAATCCATTAAAGGCTCCTTTAGTTGTTAGATATGTTTTAAATTATCCTGGTTTTTTGTGGGGAAAGAAAAAATTTGATAAGAAAGAGATAATATTTGCTTATACTAAAAAACTAGCTGATGCAATTACTGGACGTAAAGTTAATATTATGTATATGCCAGTTTGTGATACTAGAATTTTTTATCCTCCTAAGAAGCCTGTCAAGCGTCATGGATCTTGTTTTAATGCCTATAGGCATCAAGAAGGTGGTAGAGAGCTTCTTGATATTACAAAAAATAGTTTTGAAATAACACGAGGTTTAGCTGATTCTCTAAACCAGTTTCAAGTTGCTGAGCTATTTCGTAGATCAGAAATATTTTATACCTATGAAGATAGTTCTTTAGCTATAGAAGCTACGCTTTGTGGATGTCCTGCGGTGTTTATTCCTAATAAGCTACTTAGTAAAGGGGATCAGTTAGCTCAAAATGAGACAGGAAATTATGGTATGGCATTTGGCATTGAAAAAGAAAAAATTGAGGAGGCTAAAAAAACTGTAAATTTAGCATTTGATAATTATATAAAATCTATAGGTGATTTTGAAGAAAGTTTAAATAATTTTATTAATATTACTCAAACTCAAGCTAAAAAAACTAGCTATAATAAACCTGTTCGTTATGGATATTTACTAATAAAAATACTTGGTAATTTAGAGTTAGCTAAAAATTATTACTTAAAATATGGGTTATTGAAAATGCTAATAAAAATTGTTAAAATTATTCTTTATAATATTAATTGTGGATTAAATACTAAATAATTAACAGGAGTTTTTCTTATAAGTCACTGCAATTTTCTTAAAAGCTTTTGAGAGTCACAGTTTATCAGGGGAATTTTATTTACTGATACTACAACAAGCTTTGCAAATTAGAAAACCAGAGATATTTAATAGTGATCAAGGCAGTCAATTTACTAGCAACGACTTCGTTAAATTACTACTTGATCATCAAGTTAAAATTAGTATGAACCATAAAGGCAAATGTTTTGATAATATCCATGTTGAACGATTATAGCGAACTATTAAACAAGAAGCGATATGTATAAGCCTGAGAGCATTGCTAATTTAGAAAATGTGTTTAACAATTTTATTCAATGGTATAATCATGATCGACTACATCAAGCCCTTAAATATCAACATCCAGCTAATATTTTCTTTTATGAAAAAAGAAAAATTTGATGGTTGAATTTTCTGTCATATCTATATTTTTTATAACATAAATTAATAAAAATTTCTTTTGATTTGACATAGGGGATTACTTTAGGAAACAAAGATAATCAAAGCTATTGTGCCATCGCTTAACCTCACCTGTGAAAGGTGCAGGGAGTAATCTTTGCATCTACTCAATAATGTTTTCACAAGACTATGAAAGAGGAATTTTATGATTCTGCTTTTAGAAAAAAATATATCCTTCATTGAAGGAGTTGCAAGCAGATGCTGACATTTGCTTAAGTACTATAAGAAAGATCTCATTTAGGCAAGTTTTGTTATGGTAAAACTCCCATGCAAACTTTTACAGATTTAAAGAGATTGCTATTGAAAAATTCAATAAACTCGTATCCATAACAAATTGTCTGACAAGTAAGACTGTCAGACAATTTTCACTTAGAATAATATTACCACCTGATTAAATCTTGACTAGTACATTTAGTTAACTTTATGACCTAATATTTTAAAGGAATCTTTGTCATATTTTTACATGTTGAAGCAGTTATTAAAATACTCAGGCAAGGATTCATGGCGTGTATTAGTATATTTCTGCTGCTATATCATTTCTCTGTTAGGAATTTTAGGCCAACCTTATGCTTTCTTAAAAATTTTTGAAACATTACAATTTAACAAGGTAACTATGATATCTGAGATTTTATTTTGGTTGGGAGTATATGTGTTTGTTTTTTGTATTTAATATATTTCATCGTATAGGAAGGTTTATAGAACAGAGAGTTTTTTTTCGTGCTCGACAAAATTTCATTAATACTACGTATAGTAAAATTTTGAATTTATCTATCAGTTGGCACAATGATCATCATTCCGGTAATGTAATAAATAGAGTTAAAACAGCATCTGATGCTTTGTTTGATTTTGGAGAAAACCAATTTAGGTATATTGAGTATTTTATGATGTTTTGGGGACCGTTAATTGCTTTATTCTTGCTTTCATATAAGGTGTTCTTATTAGCTTTTTGTATAGATTTAGTAATAGTATATGTAATAGAAAAGTTTGATAGGACAATAGTTCCCTTTTTCAACAAGAAGCAGAAACTCAGAATAATTTTTTATCAACATTTTTTGACTATATAAGCAATATCAAAACTATTATCGCACTCCGTCTTTCTGATAAGACAAAGCAAGGATTGAATGACCAAATTGAAATAGCATATCCTATCTTAGTTAAGAGCATGAAGAATAGCCAATATAAATGGGCAGTTGTTTCATTTCTTATCCTTGTATTAGAAGTTAGTATAATATTTTATTACATCTACCTGAAAAAACAGTCACACCACACTTTAATGATCGGACCTGTAGTAGCAATTTTTCAATATTTACAATAATTAAGTAAAATGTTTTTCAATATTGCAGCAAGTTTTCAAGATATTCTTCAACTTAAAACCAACTTTGAATCAATTGGATTAATTGAAAAAGATTTTCATTATCTTAAAAAACAAGTAGATTTAAGTAATAAGAAAGCTTTGGGTTTATGGACTAAAATTAGCATAAATAATTTGTCGTTTTCTTATGAAAATAGTCAGAGAAAAAGCGTATTAAGTAATATTAGTTTACAACTTTTATCTAGCTCAAAAATTGTAATAATTGGTAAAAGTGGTTCTGGTAAAAGCACATTATTAAGTATTCTTAGCGGATTGTATAAGGCCAAAGTCGAAGAAATAGTCATTGATGACCAACATTATACAGATTTATCAATACTTTCAACTACTGCTACACTCGTGCTTCAGGATCCAGAGATTTTTGAAGGTACTATATATTATAATGTAGCGGTAGGAACGAAAGTAGAAAAAACGGAAATTAAAGATTTTCTTAAAACTGCATGTTTTGAAGATGTTATACATAGTCTTCCGAAGGGTTTGTATACTGATATTAGAGAGAAAGGAGTTAACTTATCTGGTGGTGAAAAACAACGTCTAGCTTTAGCTAGAGGATTGTTGTCAGCTAAAGATAGCTCAATAATTTTACTAGATGAACCAACAAGTAGTGTAGACATTCATAATGAAGATATAATTTATGAAAATATTTTTTCAAAATTTAAAGACAAATGTATTATTTCTTCAGTATATAGACTTTACCTACTCGATAAATTTGACCTAATATATGTATGGCAAATGGAAAAATAGTTCAAAAAGGGAATTTAAATAAACTTAGATCTCAAAAAGGAGTATTTATTAAGCTTTGGGAAAAATATATTAAAGAACAAAGTGATAAAAAAAGTGGCAAAATAAGAATGTAGAACAGTGGTAAATGATTAATGATGATTTAAACGTAGGTGTCATAGGCTGTGGGACTTAGGAAATATAAGCTTAAACTTAATGAAGAAAAGATAAAACTGGTCAAATTTTCAAAGAAAAAACTATTTCAAGGAATTAAGCAAGAAGCTTTTGATTTCTTAGTTTTACCTTGATAAGTCAAAGCATGGTAGAATAATACTTAAGGTTAAGAGCTGCGGTAAGCCTATTATTAATGGTATTAGTATTAACACATACCTGAGTAGTAAAAGAGGAGCATATAGGTGCATAATATTTACTTCCTAAAATAATATAACTTTAGAGGAGGTTTGTAGGGTAATTATGACCCTTATGACTTAACAAAAAGAGAACATATAAGGTACATAAAAATTTTTACTAAAAATGCTAAACTGTGAAAAGCCTTGAATTACAATGGTGAGCGATAGTGGACTTGAACCACTGGCCTTTACGATGTCAACGTAATGCTCTAACCACCTGAGCTAATCGCCCATCTCTTTCATAAACTTACTTTTAGCTTATAACCCTAGTACTTATAACTATTTTCCTTAATTACCAAAATCAAAGCCTAAATGTAGTAGAGTTGTGAATATTTGTCAATATTTAAAAATATAGTGAATTTGAAAGTAACACTAAATGAATATAGAAGATTAATAAAAAAAGATAGAAAGATTATGCTGGTTCTGTAGGAGGTATGCAAAGCATTTTATCCAATGAAAATATCTGCTATTTAAAGGTCAGATATCTAAAAGCTATTTAATAATTTAATAAAAACTAGTAAAGTTGGTGCTAATAGATTTCTTGAGCTATTAAGTCTTGTATTAAAGCTATTGAGTGGGGATTGCTTAAGATAAATCTAACTATTATCATATAAAGAAGCACATAAAAAAATCTAGAGATTTGCAGGATAAGCTATCTATAAAGGTGTATTGATAAGGTTATTAGACTTTATCAGCACAATCACTAATCAGTCTTATTTTTCTTTAAAGAATCAAGACCTATTTTTGTGCAGACCTCAAACAAAATTCTTGGTAAAATAGGATTATTAATCAAGTAATTATTAGTTCTATTTTTTTGAATTTACTTGCACTGGATTAGACGCTAAAGAGTAAGAAATTAGTATGGTTCTTTATACAATTTTAAAAAGTTAAATTAATTAATAAACTTATAGTAAATTTAGTTAATTAATATTAATATATTATTAGTATTGATTATTTTACAAAAAGGGAGCAAATGATAGACAAAAATATTCTAGACAAAATTAGGCAGTTTTCTCCTAGGATTAGTGAGTCTATAGGTTTTGCCATTAAGCATCAAAATGTACTTGAAATGGCAAATTCTATTGCCACAATATACCCTAATAGTAAAACAGTAATTGCTGCTTTACTTTATAGTACTTTAGAAACAACAAACCTTACTTTAAAAGAGGTCAATGATTGTTTTGGTTCAGAGATAATGGAATTAATTAATAATATTATTAAGTTTCCTAAAGTTAACTACTCTCCTTATTACCATATTGTCCAGACTGAAAGATTTGTTGAATTATTATTAACAATAGATGAAGTTATAAGGGAAGAAGTACTGGTTATTAAATTAACTCATTTACTTTGCAATATAATGTTCAATAAAAGTAAATCAGTTAAAGAACGACAACTAGCTACTTTAGAACTGATGGAGTTCTATGTTGCCTTATTAGAAAATGCAGGCATGGAAGCACTTAAAATTGAATTACAAGATTTCTGCTTTAAAATGCTACAACCAAAATTAAGGTCCTACATTTTAAATTGTTTCCAGAATATATATAATGATGGTAAAGTTTTAATCAATGTCATTAACACACTAAAGCATGTTTTAGATGAAGCTGGTATAGCAGCTGAGATTTCAGGAAGAGTTAAAACTCCATACTCTATCTGGATTAAGATGAGGAGAAATAAAGATGAACTAAAACAATTATACGATGTTGTAGCTGTTAGAATTATAGTTAAAGATCAGCTTGAGTGTTATCTAGTACTAGATATTGTTCATAATCAATATCAGAATATTCCAGATAGATTTAGTGATTACATTAAAACTCCAAAAGCAAATGGGTATCAGTCTTTACATACCATTATTATTAGTTCAATTAAGCAAAATATAGAGATACAAATACGTTCTAAAGCAATGCATAATATTGCTTTGTATGGAAGTGCAGCACATTGGAAGTATAAAAATAGAACAGCTTTAAATAAGATTATAGCTATTAAAGATAAAATATATAATAACATACAAAAATTATCACATGTACTACCATTTATACCATATACTAACATAATGGGTAAGAATAGGCTGCTGGAGAATTCTATTATCCAATATAAGCTTGATCTTAAAGACATAGTACTTGCTAATAATGCAAGAGATATAGCTAATGTTAACAAAGCAGATAGAAATATTGTAACTATACTCAGAATATCAAATAAAGATAGTACAACATTAACTACATTAGCTAAAAGTAAAAAACTTGTTATAAAAATCAGTGAAACAAACCTAAATTCCATATCAGTTGTAAATGAACGGTTGATAATAGATATTGATAATAGGTTTTTAGTTAACCAACCTATTAAGCATAATCAACTTCATTTAGTATCTCATGATTATGAAGGTAATATATTACTGGATAATAAAGCTATTCAAGTTAGTCAGTCTTTAATTCCTAAGTTAATAAAAGATAGTAGTAACTTTAAATGTGAAATTAACAGAGTCTCTTTGTTAAAAATAAGAAAAGCAGTGAATTTATCTAAGCTAGTAGATAATGAATTTCCCATAAATATTAATGAATTAAACAAACATAAAGCTACATCACCTACAGAAACAACAAGAGAAAATGAAACAGTAGTAATTACTAAATTAGTCACTGCTTCCCAGGCAGATATAATACAAGAATTTGAACCTGGGCAGATAGAACCTGAGCAGGTAGTATATTGTTTAAGGAATATTGAAACACCATTTTTAGAAACAGTAAGATCTGGTGATATAGAGAAAGTTAAGGCCTTTTTGATAAAAGGTATAGATATTAATCAACAAAATCAGAATGCAGAAACAGCTTTAATTGTAGCAGCTTCATGTGGTAATGTTGAGGTGGTTAAATTATTAATTAATCATTTAAGGAATTTATATCAAAATGATATAGAAAAACTAATAGAAGCTATAAATGCTTGTGATAATGAAGATAGAACGGCTTTATACCATGTAGTAGATAGATACTTTAGACTTGATGACAGAGACTGTCTAGAAGTTATTAATATTTTGCTTGATCTAGTTGATCGAAATAGTGAGAGCTTAATAGATCCTGAGGCAGTTAATTTTGTTGAAGAATATATTAATGAGGAACTTGGTTTAGCAATAGAAGAAAGGGATGCAGAAGAAGTAAAAAAGATACTTACTTTAATAGGAAATAAATATAGCTATTTAATAAATATTAATCAATTGGATGAATATTATGTTCCCCTATTTATATTAGCAATATGGGATAATGATCTAGAATTGGTTAAACTGTTACTATCATGTCCTAAAATAGAAAATGAGATACCATTTTTAGAGGCAGTAGGGTTTGGTAATTTAGAAATAGTTAAAGCTTTGTTGACAATAGGAATAGATATAGATCAGCAAAATCAATATGGAGAAACAGCTTTAATTGTAGCAGTGTTACATGGCAATGTTAAAATAGCTGAATTATTAATTAATTATTTAGAGGATTTATATCAAGATGACATAGAAAAACTAAAAGAGGTCATAAATACTTGTGATAGTATGGGTAATACGGCATTATATTATGCAGTAGATAGATACTTACAATTTAGTGATTATGGTTGCCTAAAAATTATTGAGATTTTATTTGATTTAAAAAAAGAAAATAGTGGGAGCTTAATAGATCCTGAGGTAGTTAATTTTGTTGAAGAATATATTAATGAGGAACTTGGTTTAGCAATAAAAGAAAGGGATACAGAAGAAGTAAAAAAGATACTTACTTTAATAGGAAATAAATATAGCTATTTAATAAATATTAATCAGTTGGATGAATATTATGTTCCCCTATTTATATTAGCAATATGGGATAATGATCTAGAATTGGTTAAACTGTTACTGTCATGTCCTGAAATAGAAAATGAGATACCATTTTTAGAGGCAGTAGGGTTTGGTAATCTAGAAATAGTCAAAGCTTTGTTGACAATAGAAGTAGATGTTGATCAGCAAAATCAATATGGAGAAACAGCTTTAATTGTAGCAGTGTTACATGGCAATGTTAAAATAGCTGAATTATTGATTAATTATTTAGAGGATTTATATCAAGATGACATAGAAAAGCTAAAAGAGGTTATAAATACTTGTGATAGTATGGGTAATACAGCATTATATTATGCAGTAGATAGATACTTACAATTTAGTGATTATGATTGCTTAGAAATTATTGAGATTTTATTTGGTTTAAAAAAAGAAAATGGTTGGTATTTAGTAGACCTTGATGTAATTGATGTTGTTGAAGAATATATTAATGAGAAATTTTGGCTAGCAATGGAGTATGGGAACATAGAAGAAGTAAAAAAATTACTACTTTTAAAGAATAAGTATGGCTTTTTGATGAATATTAATCAACTAGATGAAGAGATTCATCCACTTGCAGTAGCTATATGTCTTGACAATCTAGAGCTAGTTAAACTGTTATTATCATATTTTGAAATGGAAAGTAAGGTAATATTTTTAGAGGCAGTAAGATCTGGTAATCCAGAAATAGTTGAAGCTTTTTTGGCAACAGGAGTAAATATTAATCAACGAAATCAGAATGCAGAAACAGCTTTAATTATAGCAGCTTCATACGGTAATATTGAGGTAGTTAAGTTATTAATTAACCATTCAAGAAGCTTGTATAAAAATGACATAGAAAAATTAAAAGAAATTGTAAATGCTTGTGATAATGGGGATAATACAGCTTTATACCATGCAACATATGGATATTTAAAATTTGGTGATGAAAATTACCTAGGAATAATTAATATTTTGTTTGATCTACTAATAAAGCAAAATAGTCAGGGCCTAGTAGGTGTCAATATAGATATTTCTACTATGGGTTATTTTAGTGAGGAGTTATGGTTAGCGGAAAAAGAAAATAACATAGAAAAAATTAAGAGATTATTTTTCTTGAAAAAAATGTATGAATTTTTATTAGATGTTGAACAATTACCTGAAGCCACTATCTATAATACCTCTTTAAGTCTATTAGTAGAAGAAGTAGCAGCAGAAAAAGTTGAAGGAGATGATGAAAACATTATAGTAGACTATTATAATGACTATTAAGCAAGGCAATATCTCCCTTAAAGAATTATGATAGTAAAGATTAAGTAATTTCTTGAGTCTGTTATTTAAGTTACAAGATCTAAATGGGAAATACAAACCAGTATTGGATTTTTTATTAGTAAAATAGCTAAAACCCATTGAACACATATTGCTTTATATTGTTCTATTTACAAGTAAGTATCTATAATATTTAGTCAATCCTTGAAAATTATTCAAGTATATAGCATATATTAATAGCTATTGTAATATTAAGAACTTACTTTCTATTAGCGAAAATATTGTGTGTAATAAGCTAGTTAATGTACTACGTATAAAATGGGATAGTGCTTACAACTCAGAATATGTTATAAACTTTTTAATATGGTTACAAGAAATTTAGCTATCACATTTAGGTTTATTTACTTCACCGACAATAAGGAAGATATTGATTCTAATATTGAATTTTTCCATTACTAGGTTTTTATGTGCTATTAAATAATTTGCTCTACTTAGCAAAAAATTTCTATTCTAAGATTGGAACTATATGGTCTTAAAGGCAGTACACTATTCTTGATTTAGATATAGTGATAGTTTATAATATAAACTGTTTTTTAATAAAACTAGTCGATCAGAATTTTACATAATAGAAAATTGGACACAAAAAGGTAAAAATATAGGTAATTCCTCTGTTTATAAGTTTGAAGTAGGGGAGTATAGTTTTATTTATGATAATTTTATTAAAGGACATGAAATAATGTGTAATTCTTATAGAAATGAGCAAATATTTTTGGCTATCAAAATAGTGTATTAGATTTAAGCAGCATTGATACTAGTTTTATTAAATCAATTTTTAAAGCACCTAAATACTACCTGGAGCTAAAATAGTTGTTTTTCATGGATTACCTAAACCTCAGATGCTTTTTGTTAAGGGAATGGCAGAGGAAAGTTTTTACGGCCATCATTACCAGCAGCTTGGATATCTAAGTATTAGTATTATAGTATAATCATAAAAATACTGATAATAAGCTGGCGAGCGATAGGGGACTTAAATCTCTAACCTTTACGATGTTAACGTACAGTTATATTTTTTACTAAAACCTTATTAATTTTAATAATTTTTATTTTGGTAAAAAGATTAAAAAACTGTATGGAATTAAATCATGTAAATGCAAACAACAATAATTTAAGCCTAGATAATAGTTCTAAAATAAAAATTAAGGATTATGAAGTGAAAGATCATACTTTTCTAATTATTGAAGAATCATTACTTGAAGTGATTATAGCAAAGTTAAAAACTGCCAACCAAAATAAAAGATGGAGTAAGTCTTTATTACATACAGTAATAATCAAGTGCTTTTGCAACTCAAATTTACTTTTATTCCAGTCATTTAATTAACTGACTAGTTGATCCTGCCAAATTGTGATCAACCCTCAAACCATTATGCTACTCTAATATTATCCAACCTTAAAAATATATTTGACTTCTAAAATTTCCTAAATATTCATGGTGATAATTATAACTAGTTTTTTTAATTTTATATTAACGATATGATAAACTATAGATTAAAACCAGAACAAAAAAAGCTAAAATTATTGCTGAGGAAGCAAAACTTAAAATTCAGGAAAGAAAACTTGTACTTGTCATTTGATTCAGGTTGGAGGGCTAGTTACGATTTACCAACTAACAGTCTACTTGAAGCTTTCATCTCTTTAAAAAATGAGTTAGTAAAACATCCTGATATTTTAGATCAATGGATCAAAATAGGAAAGAACGCTTTTGATAATTCCGAGTCCTAATCTCCAACCATTTAAAGAGCTTAATATTATTTCCCTTGAAATCAATATTTGGTAATTTTAAGATCTAAAATATAGTACAATTTTTAGGTGGATATGAATAACTTAAAAAATTGCTCTAAATTGCAAATTAATTTGTTCCTCCTAAAAGATTTACTTCAGTTATATTATTTAACTCTATTAATTGAGGATGTAATATTTGTTCTATATCAATAGTGTTTTGCTGTATAGAGTCTCCGTATCTGCATTCTTGCTGATTTGATACATCATCGTTATTACTTGCTTCTTTTTTTATCATATTATTTTCAACCATTTTTTGTAATGTTGTAAGCTTTTCATTTAATTCCTTAATTAATTCAACTTTAGCATTTGACTGTATATCAGGAACATCAGAAATTATTGCTAATTTTGTTAGCACTGTGATCATTATAGATTGTATGTAAGCTTGACTTGACTTTTCAGTTTCTTCTATACGATCTACTAAAATATCACCTAATTCCTCTTTTTGAGTGTCAGTTAAATATTTTAAATTTGGCTGAATTACTTTAATACTATCTTCAATACTTAACATTAAATCCAACAACTTACTTCTGTTTTTGTCATAATCTAGATTTCCTTTGATTAACCCTACAGCTTCTTCTAACTGATTAAGATATTCATCTACTAATATGTATAAGTCTTTGTTTTTACAACTGTAGTTTGATATATAAATATCTGTAAGTTGTTCTATTATTTCTTTAGTTTCTAACGGAAGTTTATTTATAATATTTTCAAAGGCTTTTATTTGCTCTAATTGTCCTGAAGAAAGTTGTTGTTCTAATTCTTGTTTGGCTTTCAAAGGTACATAGTACATTACTATTTCCATATCCAATCCAATACCAAAGATTTTATTTAACTCAACCAATGTACTTTCTAAACTACTATCTTTATAAAACCTACTAGTAGGAACATCAGTAACAAAGAAATATGTTTTATAATAGTTAAGTAATGAATCATAGATATCTTTTCTAGTTTCTTGACTTAAGCTCTCAATTTCTTTTTCTAACACATCATTTAAAGACTTACCATCTACAAAATTAGGTAGTTTAGCGTTTAATTTAAACTT
>CANJ01000028.1 GCA_000309075.1 Occidentia massiliensis | reverse complement strand
GTTTATTTTATTTCACAAAATTTAGTTGAGTAATCTTCAATTTTCATCTAACATTTAATTATGGTAAATGATTAGAGGAGAGGAAGAGGATGAAAATTATATCGTATGAGTTAACTACTTTTTCACAAGAGTTAATTAAATGTGATAAAAAAATGATATACGCATTATTAAATGGGGGTGGGACTATAAAAGAAATAGTTTGTAAGTATTGCGATGCATTATATTCAAATATTAAAATATTGCTGAATCCTATGATATGTGATAGGGATAAGATATTTAATCTTGATCCTACACATGTTAATTTTTATTTCAGTATTGTGGATAAACTTAAATCTGCATGTACAAGTATAAGTTTTGAGTCATTGAATTGGATGAAAAATATATCTTGTAATTGGCAAGAGTTAGTGGCAAGTTTTGATACTACGAATTATTTAGGTATTGGTTTTTTTTCCAAAGCAAAAATTTTAGAATATTGTTTTATTAATAACAACACGTCAATTCTTTATAATGTTTATCACCCTATTTATAATCCTTATGAAATTAAAGATATATATTGTGATATGAAGTTATTGGAGAGATATTCTTCTAAACAGCTAGGTAAAAGCTACTTTATTGCAAATTGTGTGGATATAGATAGGATATTTGAATTAGGATATTTGTGTAACGTAAAAGAGATAGATTTGTTAATAGAGGCATTGGGTAAAACTATTGACCTAATTATTGATGATACTATTTATGATATGTTCTGTTATGCTAGAAATAGAATGTACTCTTTTATATACAGTAGGTGTGATGTATATAGTATATATAAAATGGTTCAATTAGATAATAATATGACTGCTGTTTTTAGTGATTTAAGGATGCTTAATAAACTTTGTCCACGGATTTTGTTAACAACAGGACAACTAGTTAGGGAAGAAATTGAAGGAGAGAATTCACTAGACATATGTACTATGATTTCTCAATTGGTTATAAGTGCAACTAATTTACAGCATGATCAATATCAACTACCAACTTTAAGGCCTTATACTTCAAACTTAGATATGATAGATTCAAATTCATATTTATATTTATATTTAACACCTGTTTTTTGTTGTGTGATGTCGATGGTACTTGGTTTGTTAGTGAGACCATATGTTGATAAATTTATAAGTGCAATAAAGAATTGTTTTTATGATAATAGCGAGCAATCTTCTTTAGCAAGTTTTTCAGAAGGTTATAGTGTTTTAGGGGAAACAACTGGTAATTTAGAAATAGTAGAGGAAACAACCACATTATAAAAAATAATAAAAGATAGTTTATGATATTAAAGATTGTTATATTTTTAAAAAGAACAGTTGAATGGTTATTAATTTATATATAGTATTATAATGGTAAGGAAGTAAAATATATGGGAAGGTGGTTTATGAGTAGTGGACGTTTTGATAAAATTAGGCAGATGAATTTAAAAAAGAAATTAGAAAATATCTGTATAATGGCTTGTCAAATGGTTATAGAACTAGGCAATATTGATTTGGATCCAAAGCATGAATTGCAGCTAGTACAAAATTTAGATATAGTAAATTCAAGTAGTAATTTAAGTAGTAATGAATGTACGTTAGATTCGAATGTAACAAGTATTAGTAATGAATCAAGTTGTTTATATTATTTACCGGTTCTTTGTATGATGTCAGCAATATCAGGATTTACAATAGGGCTATATGTAAGTAGTTGTATAGGTATAACGAAAAGTAGCTATGATAGTAGTAAGAACTATTTCTTAGGAAATGGATGTAGTAGTGAATACGGTTTACAATTGGAGGGAATAAGTGATGATGGTAGTGAGGTAGAATAGTAGAAATGTAATTATACTGCTGAGAATATCTTTTTAACGCATTTTTTGCTTCTAAGAATTATTTAATAAGTAACTAACTATAAGTGTTAAGTTTATGTTGCAAAGATTTTCACTTAATATTGAATATATTTTTCAGTTTGAGTATTAGTTACAAGGAGTTACTTGTTTATTTGAAATCACTAATGTCTTTTAATAATTAATTAATATTTATTCTTATTATTTTTTCTTATAAAATTTTAGTTGATTAATTATTAAGTTTTATGTAACATTTAACTTATGAAATAGCTAAATAAAGGGAGGGAGAATGAAAAATATATCAAGTGAGTTAATTACTTTTTCACGAGAACTACTTAAATGTGATAAGAAAATAATAGACCCAATTACAGATAAAGGGCATGAGCTAGAAGCAAGAGAAAGCAGCATATTAGAAATAATTTGTCAACATTGTAGTCCGTTATATTCAAGTAGCAAAACATTATTAACTCCTATAATATGTGATAAGGAAAAAATACTCAGTATAGATTCTGAACATATTGATTCTAATCCTAGTGCTGCAGATAGACTTAGATTTGCATGTACAAGTATAGGGTTAGAATCAATAGATTGGATAAAAAATATGTCTTGTAATTGGCAAGAATTAAGTAAAGCTTTTGAAGCTACTGATGATACAAGAATTGGTTTTTTTCTACAGCAAAGATTTTAGAACACTGCCTGACTAGTAATGGTACAGTAATTCCCTATGATATTTATCATACTCCTATACATAATCCTTATGCAATTGAAGATATATATTGTGATGTAAAAGTAATAAAACAACAGCTTTTTGACCATAAATTAGGTGCAAACAGTTTTATAACAAGCTGTACAAGAACAGGTAGAATATTTGAAATAGGGTATATATGTAATGCAGTAGAAATAGATTTACTAACTTATATATTAAGTGAAATAGGCAATATTAATATAGCTGTTAATAAAACCATACAAAATATGTTTTGTTATGCTAAAAATAAATTGCATTCTGTTATATATAATGAATGTGATATACATGAGATATATAAGGTGGCCCAATCAGGTGGTAATGTAACTGCTATATTTAATAATCCACAAGAACTAAGTAGGATTTGTCCACAAATTTTGCTAACTACAGGGGAAATAGTTAAGGAGGAAATTGGGAAAAAAAATTTACTAGATATATGTACAACAGCTTCTCAAGTAGCTATAAATTTGACTAATTCTACTTTGTATTTACATAATTACTCACACTCTAATTTAAAGTATAGTGGGGCTGAATTGACAGATAAGCATTATGTTTATCGCTATGATTGTTCGGATATGTATTATAATGATGATGTGTCATATTATTTAATACCTGCTTTTTATTGTACAATATCAGTGATGTTGGGCCTGTTAGCAAGACCGTACTTTGATAAATTTATAAATTTAGTACAAAGTTATTTTAGTGATAATAAGCAGTTTACAGGAGATGAGTATCATGATATTGTAGGGAAGGGAATAGATGATAATTTAATTGGGGTAGTAGGAGAGCATGATTAAGAGCCAGAAAACTAGAAAGCCAGAATATACTATAATAATTGCGTTGTCGTCAAGTTAAGACCTGCGCTGCTCACGTACTTAAAGTACGCTCCGCAACTTGACTTAATAACTCTTAGCATTTATTGATGTTAACCTTCGTCTACCTACTCTTCATTTCATAGAGATATACCTGAAGTATAAATTGTGTTGATATATTTTAGCTTATTCTTTTCATGATCATGGATATTGATTTTTGTTATTGACATTTATGGGTTGTGAAGGGAAAAGTTAAGCAGTAAGAACTACAACATAGTTACTTATATTTACTTTAATAATGTAACATTTAATATTTGTACTTAGTTGTAACTGTAATATATTGTATAATATATATATATTGTGACTAAAATTAAAAAATAAAAAAGGAATTCAAGAGTGTCGTTACAAATATGTAAATAATACATATAATATTATTAGGTAACTCTGGCAATATTATTTAAATAAAAGTCTTTATCTTTATATTATAATTGAAATTAATGAAGGTTTATATTATCTTCTAGTAAGTTTATTAATAAAATTGAGGCTTATATAATTGGATAAATATAATTTAACCACACGTCCACTTTCACCTCATATAACTATATATCGTAAGCAGATTAATTCAGTATTGTCTATTTTACACCGTATAAGTGGTATAGGTATTTTTTTAGGATTAAGTGTTATTACATGGCTACTTATTTTATATGTATATAGTAATTTTGATAGTTTTTTTGTTTCCATGTTTAATAGTTTATGGTTTAAGCTGTTATTATATCTTACTGTATATGCTACTTGCTTTCATTTATGTACAGGTATTAGACATTTAATATGGGATATAGGATATGGTTTTTCCATTAAGTCTGTAAATGTTACTGGATGGATAGCAGTAATTTTGTCTATTATTGTATTTTTTGCCTGTATTTATAATTTTTTATTTTAATTAAAAATAAAAAAAATGAAGCTAGTTAATTTTAAGCCTAGTTTAGATATGGTTAAAGAAATTAATAATATTTCTAATAATTGTGTTCAGTATTGGTGGTATCAACGCCTTACAGCAATATTAATGGTTCCACTATTGATGTGGTTAATTTGTTTTATAAAAGCAATGATAGGAAAGTCTGTTGCAGAAATTGTAGAGATAACAAGGTATCCTTGGAATATAGTGCCAGTAATTTTATTATTTGTACTAGCATTTTATCATAGTGTACTGGGGATTAGAGTAATTATAGAAGATTATGTTTCAAATCCTATATATAGGTATATACTTATTATTTTGGTACAAGTATTTACTATTATAACTGTAGTATGTGGAATTGTCGCTACAATTGTATTAATCTGATTTTAGGTAGTTGTGAAAGCATATAAAATTATAAATCATGAGTTTGATGTAGTAGTAGTAGGAGCTGGGGGAGCTGGGCTGAGAGCTATATTTGGTATGGCTCAAGCTGGTTTACGCACTGGTTGTATTACTAAAATATTTCCTACTAGAAGTCATACAGTTGCAGCTCAAGGAGGAATTAGTGCAGCTCTTGGTAATATGGGAGAAGATGATTGGCGCTGGCATATGTATGATACTATTAAGGGGTCAGATTGGCTTGGTGACCAAGATGCGGTAGAATATATGTGTAAAAATGCTATGGAAGCTGTTATTGAATTAGAGCATTATGGTGTACCTTTTTCAAGAACAGCAGAGGGGAAAATTTATCAACGTCCTTTTGGAGGAATGACTACTAAATTTGGTGAAGGTAAACAGGCTGAGCGTACATGTGCTGCTGCTGATAGAACTGGTCATGCTATTTTACATACATTATATCAGCAAGCTTTAAAATATAAGGCTCATTTTTTTGTAGAGTATATGACTCTAGATTTAATTATGGATAATGGAGTTTGTAGAGGAGTAGTAGCTTGGAACCTTGATGATGGTACTATTCATTATTTTAGATCACATATAGTAGTACTTGCTACAGGAGGATATGGCAGAGCTTATTTTTCTGCTACTTCAGCTCATACTTGTACAGGAGATGGTAATGCTATGTGTGTTCGAGCTGGGTTACCTCTACAAGATATGGAGTTTGTTCAATTTCACCCTACTGGTATATATGGGTCTGGTTGCTTAATTACTGAAGGTGCTAGAGGTGAAGGTGGATACTTAGTTAATTCTGAAGGTGAGAGGTTTATGGAGAGATATGCTCCATCAGCTAAGGATCTAGCTTCCCGGGATGTAGTTTCTCGAGCTATGACTATGGAAATTAATGCTGGCCGAGGTGTGGGAGTACATAAAGACCATATTTTTTTACATTTAAATCACCTTGATCCTAAAATGTTACATCAAAGGCTACCTGGGATATCAGAAACAGCAAGAATCTTTGCCGGAGTTGATGTTACTAAACAACCAATACCAGTAATTCCAACTGTACATTATAATATGGGGGGAATACCTACTAATTATCATGGGCAAGTAGTTACTAAAGATAATTCAGGTAAAATAGTTATAGTACCTGGGTTAATGGCTATTGGTGAGACTGCTTGTGTATCTGTTCACGGTGCTAATCGTTTAGGATCTAACTCATTACTTGACTTAGTAGTTTTTGGTAGAGCAGCTGCAATAAAGGCTAAAGAAATAATTGATCCTGCAGACAAACATAAACCTATTAATAGTGTTATGGTTGAGCATATTATAGCGAGATTTGATCAAACTAGATTTGCTAGAGGAAATGTACCTGTTGCTGATTTAAGGCTTAAGATGCAGCGAATAATGCAAAATAATGCAGGAGTTTTTAGAACTAAACAAAAACTCACTGAAGGGGTAGAACTTATACAGCAAAGTTTTAAAGCTAGAGAAGGTATTAGGTTAAGTGATCATTCTTTAATTTGGAATACTGATTTAGTGGAAGCAATAGAGTTGCAAAATTTATTATATCAAGCAGTAGTTACTATGTACTGTGCAGCTAATCGGAAAGAAAGTAGAGGAGCACATGCTAGGGAAGATTATCCAGACCGAGATGATGAAAATTGGATGAAACATACTTTATCATGGCTTACAGAAGAAGGGCAAGTTAGGATAGATTATAGAGATGTAACATTTACAACTCTTACTGATGAAGTGGAGACTATAGCTCCTAAAAAAAGAATATATTAAGAAGTAGGTAGTAACTATGGCAGAGTTTAGATTGCCACCAAATTCAAGAGTTAAAGAAGGAAAGAAGTATATTTGTCAAAGTAATACTAAACTTGTAAAGAGAGTAAGAGTTTATAGATATAATCCTGATACAGGTGAAAATCCTAGTATGGATATTTTTGAAATTGATGCTGGGAATTGTGGTCCCATGGTACTAGATGCGTTAATAAAAATAAAAAATGAAATTGATTCTACTTTAACTTTTAGAAGATCTTGTCGGGAAGGTATTTGTGGTAGTTGTGCTATGAATATAGATGGTACTAATACTTTAGCTTGTATTAAGTCTATGGATGAGATACAAGGAGATATAGTTGTGTATCCTCTACCTCATATGAATGTAATAAAAGATTTAGTGCCAGATATGACATATTTTTATGCTCAGTATCAATCAATAGAGCCATGGTTAAAGGCTAGAACTGTAGATCCATCTATAGGTGAAAGATTACAATCTCCTGAGGATCGGGATAAGCTAGACGGATTATATGAATGTATATTATGTGCATGTTGTTCTACTTCTTGTCCTAGCTATTGGTGGAATGGAGATAAATATCTAGGTCCAGCAACTTTACTTCAGGCTTATCGCTGGATTGCTGATTCTAGGGATGAGGGTACAGTAGAACGTCTTAATCAACTTGAAGATTCTTTTAAGCTATATAGGTGCCATACAATTATGAATTGTACTAAAACTTGTCCAAAAGGATTAAATCCAGCTAAAGCTATTGGTAAGATTAAGCAGAAACTGCTTGAGAAACATGGGGTATAAGTTATTTAGACATTTTTAATCAGGTAACATACTAGTTTTCAAAAAATTTGTTAGTAGAAGGAGTTATTGTGCTTACTTGTTTTTATGTAGCTATTATCAGTTTATATATTTAACTTTATAATTAATTTATTATTCTGTTAGTGAAGGTAATATTTGTGGTATTATTTCTAAATATTTAAGGGGATTATATGGGGAAAGTATTTAGTAAATGTTTTAGAAGAAGTGATTATAATAGGACACAAGAAAAAAATATTGTTGATTTATTGAGTAATAGAGAAATATATCCAATAGTATTATTGTATTTTATTATGAAATCTAAAGCAACAGCTGAAGATATTATGATAATGGCAAATATGATCTGTGGTTACTATTATGATCAGGTTTGGTTAATAACAGCTTTAAAAATATTTTTTAAAGCTGGAACAGGTAATGAGATAGATGAACGCATTGGTTCAGAGCCTAGTGAAGATGGATGTGCAAAAGTATATTGTTCTATATTAACTTCTGATAGAACTGATAGAGATAAAACTGTAATTATCAGCAAATTTAGTAATATATTTTATGATTGGATTGACTTTAATAGGGTTATTGAAATTGCTACAAAGAAAATGTCACCTGCAGAGTTAGATAGAATTTTGTTTTCTACTTTGGGGTTGGAGGAAAGTTTTGATTTTTTACCTACTAATGAAGAATTTCAGAGTTTTGTTTGGTTATTTGGAGAAAAGGGGCTGACAGATTTGATCTAAGAATTAATTAAAGTAAAATTACTTGTGAAAATAGTTAATTTATAGTAATAACAATGAAAGATTTAGATTAAATAGGCTAGATCTAAATGCAAAAATTATCTGTAAATTAATTTAGAGAATATAATGCTTAGACTTGGAACTAATGGAAGGAAATCTATAGAAAAAGAAAATGCTGCATCTGAGTAAGATGGGGCAACTTTAATAAAAGTAATGCAACATAAGGCAGGAGAAGGAAATGTTAAGGTTGAGCTTATAAAGAAGCTTATTACTACAGGTGCTAAGGCTGATATTAAAGATAAGAGGATAGAACAGCTCTATATTATGCAGAAAATACAATAATGTAGGAATTAATAAGATACTTATTAAGCATAGTACTTTTATTATAGTATGATGCTGATAAATATAGATTGATTGGTAGTAATGATAGTAAAGACAGGCAACCTATAGACTGTTAGGATAAATCTTACTGTTTAATTATTTAGTGCTTTTTTTTAAATAGCTTAGTGGAGGTGTAGTATTAGGTATAATATCTATTACTTTTAATATTTAAAAAGAGTAGATTAAACTAAAAAACTAGATGTTAACAACTAATAGTTTTATTACTCTGTTTGTAATTAATTTTTAATATATTAATTTATATTAAATTACTTGCATAAATGGTTAATTTATAGTAATAAAAAATTGGATCAAATAAATTAGATCTAAGTGTAAGAAGTTATCTGTAAGGTAGTATAATAGTTATTAATAAAATATTATTAGAGGTTAGTATGTTTTCTGTAGTAAGAAGTCTACATAAAAAAAATAATGCATTGAAAATTGTAGTTAAAAGAGGTGAAGAGTATGTTAAAGCATACCTTGCTACTGGAGCTAATATTAACAGTACTAATAATGATGAAACAATGTTACAGATTGCAATTAAACTTAACATGGTGGATGTAGTTAAGTTGTTGTTAAAACAAAAAGTTACAGATGTTAATGTTGTGGTGCCAGAGACAGGGGATACGCTATTACATTTAGCCTGTAAGCATACTAACGTTAATTGTAATAGTATGATAGAGTTGTTATTAAAGAGATATAGTAAAGATTCTGTAGATGTGAAAGCTCTCTTTAGTGTTGTAAATAAGGATGGAAAAACCCCATTACATTGCATAGTAGATAATGTTATAAAGGAAGGTTGTATTATTACGTTTTTAGTAGAAGAATGGGGTATAGATATTAATGTTGTTGGATCTAAAGAGTATGGAACGCTTTTAGATTATGCATTAATGCGTGGTGACTATGAGGTGTTTAAGGAGCTGTATAATTATGGTGGAAAAGTTACAAGTTTTGAGATTCTAAATCGTATAGAAAATCTTGAAATGAAATCAATAATTCTAGATTATATTATTAAGAATGGTACTATCGAAGAGGGAAGTTTGAGGCAAATGTATACCTTAGGAAGGACGATTGTGCATATTTTAGTTCAAAAGGGAAATATAGAAGCTCTTCAAAAGTTTCTTGTTAATACTGATATTAATGCTGAAGATAGTAAAGGTAGAACAGCCTTACATCTTGCAGCTAAGAAAGGATATGTAGAAATCCTTCAGGTTCTTATTGATGCAGGTGCTAATGTTAATGCTGTTGATAAATATGGTAATACAGCTCTACATTTTGCAGCAAATTCTTATGATAGTAATTCAGATGTTATTCGCAAACTTATTAAACATGGTGCTAATGTTAATGCTAAAGATAATGAAGATATAACAGCCTTACATCTTGCAGCTGAGAAAGGATATGCGGAAATCCTTCAGGTTCTTATTGATGCAGGTGCTAATGTTAATGCTGTTGATAAATATGGTAGAACAGCTCTATATATGGCAGCAGAGATACGTTGTAGTGTGGGTATTGTTCAAGCACTTATTAATGCAGGTGCTGATGTTCATGTTAGGGGAAAAGAGGGAGATTATGATGCTGGAGAAACAGTTTTAATGAAGGCAATGCATTGTTATAATATGGATGTTAGAGTTAAGATTGCTGAAATATTTATTAAAGCTGGTGTTGAAGTCAATGCTGTTGATGATCTTAATAGAACAGCTTTACATTGGGCTGCACACTATAGTGGTAATAATGAACAAGGAGACATTAATATAGTTAAACTATTGCTAAAATATGGTGCTAGTGTTGATCAAAAAGATATTAATGGATATACAGCGTTATATATAGCGAAGAGAGAGTGTAACCAAGAAATTCAACGTTTAATATGTTTTCTTCAAAATTTGTATAAAGGTGATGTTTCTACTATTGAAGAGATGTTATCAAACTTTGAGTATTATGAGTCATGTGCTCTAAATATTATAAGGTTTACATATAATGGTATGGAGATAGCAGTGAATGTATTAAAGGAAATTATAGTAAAATGTATTACTAATGGTGATAAATATATAAAAGATCAGAGTATAGTTAAGATAATTCAATCTATATTATTAAATAATTTATCAGAAAAAAAAGATTTAAGTGAAGTTAAACAAAAAATCATAGCAACATTTGAACAAGAAGGTATAAAATCAGATAATCCAGTTCAGTATTTACAGAGTTTAATAGATAATTATCCTACTTTAGAATTAAAAGATTATATAAGTACATATAAAAATAGCTTATATGAAAGATTTTTTCAGCTAAATTACTTAATTATGAGCAGAGAAATTTTAGATTGTGTAAGTGAAAAATTGAATGGTAAATTTGATGACTATGAATTGGTAACAATGCTTCGCGGTAGAGGTAAAATTTTAGATGAAGAAAAACAGAAAATAATTGATGAATACTCACCTCAATATCAAGCTATAGCTTCACAATTACTTAGTACAGCTGCTGAGCCTTTTAAAGGTTCAGCAGCAATCCAAGAAAAAATGATGGCTCAGTATCAAAAATATATCCAGAATCCTTGGGATATGTTAAGTGAAAGTTTAAATAGATTACTTGATAGTAAATTAACTTTAGAATCTAAAGTAGAAATACTAGCAAGTCTGAATAGTGGTTTAGTTGAAAAGAAACTATTAACAAGAGAACAAAATGAAGTTCTTGATGGTATAAAACAGTCTATAGAACAACAAATTGAAGAGGAAGTTAATAAGTTGCAAAGTTCTGAATTTGAACCAGAAGATGTTAAGAAAGAAGATTGTGTTGTAATAGATAGTGAAATATTAAAAGTTCCAGATTCAGAAGTTAAGGTAATAGGTAGTGAAACTTTAGAAAATGGTTAAGTGGAGATATAGTATTAGATATAATATTACTATATAAGTTATACAAAAATATAATTATAATAAGATGTACTAGTAATGTAATCTGAGAGTGGTAAAAGATGGACAGTTTGGTAAGAGATTAACAAATTGTCTGATATTCTCTCTATATTATCAATATTTTATTTTTAGCAATATAAAGCAAATCTGTAAAAGTCTGCATTGGAGTTTTACCATAACAATGTTTGCCGGAATGAGGTCTTTCATTGTTATAATGAATAAGCCAAATATCTAATCTACTTGTAATTCATCCGGACTATTATAAATCTTTTTACAGAATAAAATATGATAACATTCTTCTTGCATAGTTTTGTGGAAACGTTCACATATCTAATTAGTTTGAGGAGAATGTGCTTTAGTTTTAGAATGATCTATATTTTCAATTCCAAGATATAATTGATAAGCTAATTTTCAATACTTTTACTGTATAATGTTTTTCAAACATTTCAAAACTTCCATAGTTAATAATATCTTTCTGTTTGTTTTTAACTACTTCTTCTAATATTTTATAATATCTGGCTGTTGATTCCCTAAAAATGGTACAACTCTATCATTTATATGATCTGCTGCAGTAATAGCTGTTTTTTCTCTTTAATGTTCTCTAACATAATAAGTATCTTGAAAGCCAAGATACTTATTATGTTTTCTTGATATCTTTCATCTCACTTCCTCCTTAATAAGA
>CANJ01000029.1 GCA_000309075.1 Occidentia massiliensis | reverse complement strand
TTTGCCACTGAACAGATAAGGGACGCGTGTCGCCAGCAAATAAAATTATTGCTTTTTTGGTGCTTATAACATAACTACAAACTAAGGCATGGTGGTGCATGCAAGACTCATCAGTATCAAATATTGAACTTGTTATTAGAGCACATCTTCCTGAACGGTGATCAGATGGTACAGCAGTAATGGTTACATCTTCATCTAATATGTATTGATCAAACCACTTAACTGATATTATATCATTATCTTTAAGTCCAGTATGTTTTTTAGGATTTAAGGAAGCTCTTGGCAATAATGGCCACTTACTATTTTTAGGAACAATAACTATTGGAACACTATGCTTCTTGCTTAAATTAAAATCCACAACTTTTTTCACTGTATCGACATCGAAGTGGTCTCTATGGTTATGTGTCTCTAAAATTACTTTAGTTGGTGGCATAGCTCTTGTAACCTCATCAGTTTTATCTGTAATTTTGCCAATTTCTACTGGGCATTGTGTTAATGCAGGATATAGTATTTTATTTAAATGGTTTTTTACAGGATCTGTGAGTATAGTAATTTTCCCTATTTGAAATAGTTCACTATTGTGACCTAGATAAGTTATAGCAAGTGCTTGGTTTGTTATTGCATAAGAGAAGTTTGGATTACTATAAATATCACTTCCTTGTTCGTTTTGGGAATAGTATGTATATTTTTGAAAGGCAACTTTCAACCATTTAGATGATAGTGACTCAGGTAATATTTTTCTTAACATTGTGAATAGAAAATTTAGTGGCCTTATTCTAAACTGTGTATCAAGAAAGATCCATGCATCATTTAATGTACTTTCGTTTCTAGGATTGGTGATATATAACCCTTCAACTGTCGGCTTAAGACTGCAAAATGCAGAGTTATATTTTTTCCTTAAGGTTTCACTGTAGCCTTTATTTTTTTCAAGTGTTATCATAGCAGATATATTAATTGATATTCTTAAGTAAGAGATATTTATTAATATATATTTATATATAGAAATTTTTTGACTACTAGTTTAAAAATTACTAAAATGTTGTGATTTAAAGAATAAATTTTAATTATTAAAATAAACAAACAAGCTTTTAAAATATTAATCAATCTAGTTTGATTTTTTTAAACCCTAATTTGTTTAAAAGCCTATTATCCTTTTCTGGCAGGTGATTATTTGCGGTAAGTAGTTTTTCTCCATAGAAGATTGAGTTTGCTCCTGCTAAAAAACAAAGTGTTTGTAGTTCTTCGGACATCTGTTCTCTTCCTGCTGATAAACGAATGTAAGATTTAGGTATCATAATGCGTGTTAAAGCAATAGTTCTAATAAATTCAAAAGTATCTATATTATTTGAGTTTTCTAGAGGAGTACCAGGAATTTTAATAAGTTGATTAATAGGGATAGATTCTGGTGGTTGTGGTAGGTTGGCTAGGATAAGTAGCATTTTGATGCGATCTTTATTAGTTTCTCCCATACCTAAAATGCCTCCACAGCATACTTTTATACCTACATTTCTAATGTATTCAAGGGTTTTTATACGATCTTCAAAAATTCTAGTGGTAATAATTTTCTTATAATATTCTGGAGATGTATCAATATTATGATTATAAAAATCAAGGCCAGCTTCTTTGAGTACATAAGCTTGATGTTCTTTTAACAGACCAAGAGTAACGCATGTTTCAAGACCTAGTTTTTTTATTTCTTTAATCATTTGACAGACTATAGATAGGTTTTGATCTGTTGGTCCTCGCCATGCTGCTCCCATACAAAAACGTGTACTGCCAGCTTCTTTTGCACGTTTTGCAGCTTCTACTGCTTTAGATAATTGTATAAGTGGTTCTTTTTTAACTTGGGTTTTATAATGGGCTGATTGAGGACAATAAGAACAATTTTCTGGACAACTACCAGTTTTTATACTAAGAAGTGTACTTACTTGTATTAAATTTGGATTGAAATATTTACGATGTGTTGTTTGAGCTTTATACATAAGCTCTGCTATAGGTAAGTTAAAGATTTTTGTAGCTTTTTTTATGGACCATGCATTTAACATCTTAGTGATCATATATAAATTGTTATAATATTATGAAATTATTATGAAATTTTATTGTTTATACAAAAGATACTGTGATAAGCAGCAAGATACAGGAAAATATAGGGAATTGCCAGATTTATCATGCTTAAATAAAAATTTAATCCTAGACTTTTCTAGTAATGACTATTTGAATTTAAGTCAAAATTTAGAGTTAGTGGAAGCTGTGCGTGAAGCAGCTAAGCTTTATGGTATAGGGAGTACTGGTTCTCGTTTGCTTTCAGGCAACCATATTTTATTTAAAGATTTAGAAAAACAAATAGCTATAGATAAAGGTACAGAAGCTGCTTTAATATTTAACTCAGGATATCAGGCTAATGTTACAATTCTCTCTAGCTTGCTAGATAAATCAGTATTGGCTAGTCAAGCAATTGTATTTTTTGATAGACTCAATCATGCTAGTCTTTATCAAGGGGTGTTTTTAAGTGGAGCTGAATTAATAAGGTATCATCATAATGATATGGAACATCTAGAAACTGTTATGTTAAAATATAAAAATAGTAGTAGACCTAAATTTATTGTAAGTGAAACACTTTATGGTATGGATGGAGATATTGCTCCAGTAGCACATCTTGTTATGTTGGCTGATCGGTATAAAGCTCTATTATATTTAGATGAGGCGCATGCTAGTGGGATTTTAGGTAAGGATGGTTATGGTGTATCTACGACTATAGATATGAGTCATATAAAGCATGTAATAATGGGTACTTTTAGTAAGGGATTAGGGGTATATGGAGCATATATTGCTTGCTCACAAATTATAAAGGAGTTTTTAATAAATAAATGTTCTGGGTTTATTTATTCAACATCTCTACCTCCAATGGTTATAAATGCAGTGATGAAATCATGGAAAATAATTAAGTTATTTGGGCAGCAGCGCTGTGATCTTTTAGAGCAAGCATTATATTTAAGGTTACAGTTAAAATATTTAGGATTTAATATTGGATCATCAGATACTCATATTATTCCTATAATTTTAGGTAGTGAAGAAGCTACTTTAAAAGCGTATAATGATTTGAAAAATATGGGAATTTTACTCTCAGCTGTTCGTCCTCCAACAGTGCCACCATCTGCATCGCGCTTGCGTTTGGCTTTGACCTTAAAGCATACAAGGAAAGATATAGAAAAACTCTTAGAGGGGTTAAATAAACTATTAGTGAAGTAGCAATATTTATGTTATATATCTTTTATCAGAAAAATAGGATTGAAAGTTAGAAAAACTGTTGTTAATATAATTATGTAAGCTCCTTAAATTAAAAAGGATAGAAGAAGAAAATATATTAAATGTTTTTTGAGAAATAATGGAGAACAAACTTAATAACAGTATAGAATTTTAGAATATTTTATATGTATGTTTGAATAAAGTTGCATGTGTTACCTAATTTTAAAACAAAACTTATATCTAGCTTTAATAGAAGTGCTTCAACATATGAACAAGTATCTCAAATACAGTTAAATTGTGCAAAATATTTAGTTGGTCTAGTTATAAAATACTTTAAGAGTTTTATTCCTAATAAAATATTGGATATAGGAACAGGGAGTGGATATGTAACAGAGGAACTTTTATTGTATTTTCCACAAAGCTATTATTTGTTAAATGATATATCTTACGAGATGATCAGGAATGTAAGTTATAAGTTTAAAAATTATGTAAATATTAATTTTGATTTAAATGATGCTGAGAAACACTGTTTTAACTACCACGATTTAATTATATCGAACTTTACTTTTCAGTGGTTTGATGATATTAAATTAGCAATATCAAATTTGTTTAAACACTGTGATATTTTAGCTTTTTCTACTCTTGTTAATGGTACTTTTAAGGAGTGGTCTAAATTATATCAGGATTTAGGGTTTCAAGCCCCGACTTTTTATTATTCTAGTGATTTTGAATTGGAGCAATATTGTTTAAGTTTAGTTCCAAAAAGTTATTTTTTTTGTAGAAAGGATTATAATATAAGTTTTCAGTCAATTACTTCTTTTATAAAATATTTAAAAAAATTAGGAGGAGACATTAATAGTAGAGGAGATAGTAGTGATTACCTTCATTTAAAAAAAATAATAAGTTATTACAATAATGCTGGCTTAAAGGTAACATATAAGGTTTTGTTTGTAATTTTGCAGAGTAAGTAAAATAAACTATGAAAGTTTTTGTAACTGGTACAGATACTAATGTTGGTAAAACTATTATTTCAGCATGGATATGTTATCATACAAATTGTAGATATTGGAAACCAATTCAAACCGGTAGTGAAGGAAATACTGATAGTGAGTTTATTAGAAGTGTTAGAGGTTCTTATACATATCCAGAATCATATAGTTATAAGAAAGCAGTTTCTCCTCATTTAGCTGCAAAGTTAGAAGGTACTGCTATTAATATTAATAAAATTTGCCTTCCTAAATATAAAAATCTTGTTGTAGAAGGAGCAGGGGGTGTTTTAGTACCTATTAATGATAATAATTTTATGGTAGACTTAATTAAATTTTTAAATCTTCCAGTAATTCTTGTTAGTAGATCTTGTTTAGGTACTATTAATCATACTCTTTTGACTTTAGAGATATTAAATTCTAAGAAAATAAATGTACTAGCAGTAGTAATGAACGGAATAGTAGATATTGATAACCAAGAGGCAATTAAGTTTTATAGTAATATTTTATATGGTAAGAAGTTGATTATAATACAGTTTCCTAAACTTGTGGATGTTACTTCCAAGATTTTGAAAAATATTTCTTTACCTGCTTATTTGCAAAATATGTTTAAGGATTAAAATATGAGAAATGTCTATAAGTAAGCAGGACCGGAGTATTATTTGGCATCCTTTTACGCAAGAAAAAATCTCTGATTTACCTATAGCTATTAAAAAAGCTAAAGGCGTGTATCTTATTGATGAATTGGGTAATTCTTATTTAGATTTAATTTCAAGTTGGTGGGTAAATTTACATGGCCATGCTCACCCATATATAGCTGAAGCAATATATAAACAAGCTAAAAAACTTGAACATGTTATTTTTGCAGGATTTACTCATGAACCAGCAGTAAATTTATGTAAAATGCTTACAGCTATGTTACCTAGTGAATTGAGCCGTTTTTTCTTTTCTGATAACGGTTCAACAGCAGTAGAAGTTGCTTTAAAAATATCATATCAATATTGGTGGAATAAAGGAGAAAATAGAACTATATTTGTTAGTTTTGAAGGAGGATATCATGGGGATACTTTTGGAGCAATGAGTGTAGGAAAGAGTTCAGGTTTTTTTATGCCTTTTCAAAAATTATTTTTTGAAGTGTATAATATTCCATTTCCCTATAGCTGGCAAGATGATGGTGATGTAGAAGAGAAGGAGTTACAATCCTTACAAATTTTAACTGAATATCTAGAGAAAAACCATAAAAATATTGTAGCGTTAATTACCGAACCTTTGATTCAAGGGGCAAAAGGCATGCGTGTTTGTCGTACAAAATATTTAACAGCAGTAGTTAATTTAGTTAAGTCATACAATATTTTAGTTATTTTTGATGAAGTAATGACAGGTTTTTATCGTACTGGTAGTGCTTTTGCTTTTGAACAAATACAAAATATTCCTGATGTTGTTTGTTTGTCAAAAGGTCTTACTGGAGGATTTATGCCACTTGCTTTAACAGTTACAACAAATGACATATATGAAGCTTTTTTAAGTGAAGATATTAATTCTGCTTTTTTGCATGGTCATTCTTATACAGCCAATCCTTTAAGTTGTGCAGCTGCCATCGCATCATTAGAGTTATTACAGAAAATTGAAACTAGGAATGCAATAGTGGAAATTAATATGACTCATCGTGAATGTTTAAATAATTTAGTAAATAATTATACATATATATATGAACCAAGAATAATTGGTACGATTGCTGCATTTAACTTAAGATATTTAGATGGTGATAATTATCAAAAGATTCAAATTCTTAAAAAGAAATTTTTAGATCAAGGATTATTACTAAGACCTTTAGGGAAAACTATTTATTTATTACCTCCATATTGTATAACTATAAGAGAACTAAAAGATGCTTATGTCAAAATTGAGAAGATTGTTAAAGATATAATGGAAGTTGATAAATAATTTAAGTTTATGATATATTTAAAAATAAAACCAATGAGTTAACGACTTTGTGTTCTACTAGTTGTTTTTTCTATAGCAGTGGTTTTTTGTAGAACTTGATTTACAGTATTTTGACTTACCTGATGTTGATATCGCATTCCTATTTTATACAAAAAGGTACCTATCTGGGTTACTCTAATTTGGTCTTCTCTAGAAAATCTTTTTAATACTATCTCTGTTATACTATATAGAAATTGCCAAGAAATTTCAGTAAGTTGTTGTAAAGATAATCTTTTAACTTGATGCTTTTCTGTATAGTTTTTCTGGGCTATTGGATCATTTTGCAGTATATACTTAACTTTTTTGTTTTGATATTTCTTGATATTATATACTATAACATAAACTACTAAGGCGGTTAATAGTATAATTACAATAATGGGATCAATATTAAAAAGCATACAAGTCTAAATTTTTTGTTCCAAGTTAATTAAAGCTTTAGTTCAATCACTTTATTATAAATTAATATTATAAAAATTAAAAGTAAATTAATAATTATGTCATCATGGTTTAGTAAGCTAAAAGCAGCAGTTAGTAAAACTTCTAGTAATCTTACATCAAGAATTAGTAAACTCTTATCTGAGAAAAGGTTAGATCAAAATTCTATTGAAGAATTTGAAGAAATTTTGCTAAGTGCTGATTTAGGTGATAGTACTACTGGTAAAATTATAGAGAGCTTTAAAACTATTAAATTTAGTAAGGAGCTGCAGTTAGGAGATGTTAAAAAAGAGCTTGCTGAATTAATTAATAAATTTGCTTTTTCTAATATAAACCAATCATCTCTAATTATAAAGCCAAATACTCTTAATGTAATAATTATGTGTGGTGTTAATGGTAATGGTAAAACTACTACTATTGGTAAGCTCTCTGCTTATTATAAATTACAAGCTAAAAAAGTTGCTATTGCTGCTTGTGATACTTTTAGAGCAGCAGCAGTGGAGCAGGTGGAAATATGGGCAAATAGATCAAATGCTTATTTATTCAAGGGAAAAGCTGAAGCTGATCCAGCTAGCGTTGCATATCAAGCTATAGACTGGTCTATGAAAAATAGCATAGATATATTATTTATTGATACTGCTGGTCGCCTCCATAATTATCAAAATTTAATGGATGAATTGAAAAAAATTAAAAAAGTTGTTGAAAAATATAACCAAAATTTGCTGTGCTATACTGTACTTACTTTGGATGCTACTACTGGTCAGAATGCATTTAATCAAGTAGAACAATTTCATAATACAATACCACTAGATGGTCTTATTATTACAAAGCTTGATGGAACGTCAAAAGCAGGAGTAGTAATAGGAATATCAGAAAAATTTAAAATCCCTATTTATTTTATAGGCATTGGTGAAAAAATAGGAGATATTAAAGAATTTAACTCCTATGACTTCATAAATGCTATATTAGATCTTAGATAAAAGTTATATTATTTAATTTTTTTTGCCAGATTTGATCATTTTAGATGTTGATGGATCCCAATTATAAAAGGTATGTAACGTCTTTACTTCAGTTATAATAATATCTCCATTAGACATTTGTGTTACGTCGCAACCTTTTTGAAGACAGCTAGTAATAAGTTGAGTAGACTTACAAATATAATTTATATCATTAAAAACATCTATTTTTTGTGAAATAATTTCTGACTTTAAAGTATTTTGTTCCTTCTTCATAACCGCAAATATTAATTACTATCAATTAATATCACTACTTGTTGGAAAAATCAATGGTAGAAATATTATAAAATAGTTTATTATTATAACTTAACTATTGATTATTTTATAATAATGATTTTTAAATTAATTAAATACTAATAATTTAATCATTGGTATCAATAGTTTCTAAGTATTAT
>CANJ01000030.1 GCA_000309075.1 Occidentia massiliensis | reverse complement strand
TTAATAGATGGTATAGAACCAGATAAAGTTTGTGATGATGATGATCCTGACTATAATGAACAGGAAGATGAATTAAAAAGAGTTGATTACTGTGAAAATTGGGTGGATTATCTTTTGCATCAAGGTCTTGATAATACATCTATTATAAAGGATCCTTTTTCCCAAGCATTAGAAAT
Source organism: Occidentia massiliensis (assembly GCA_000309075.1). Taxonomy (GTDB): domain Bacteria; phylum Pseudomonadota; class Alphaproteobacteria; order Rickettsiales; family Rickettsiaceae; genus Occidentia; species Occidentia massiliensis. The sequence goes on along the minus strand of CANJ01000030.1, from coordinate 2,856 downwards.
ATTTAGGATACGGAATGAGTCTTTGACAGAAGAAGGGCGGAAAAGTCTTATGCAAAAATTAAAGGAATATGGAAGTGATAATCTCAATGTTAAACTATGCTTAGAACATGTATTAGATCATACTAATTATATATTTAGTTTTAAAATTAAAGAACTACAAATATCTAGAAAAAACACTGAAGGTAAGAATCATATTATTCCTGTTACTACTCTTTTTAGAAGCATAGAAAAAAATTTACAAAATAAGTTTTTTGATGATACAACATTTAAAAATCTTGTTTATTATTATGGGGTGGACTACGAGAAATATCCATTATTTAGTTGTTTAAAAGAAAAGAATTCTAATTTACTAGAGGAAATGAAGAAAGGATACCTTAAGGAAGAGCAAGCAAGTGTCCTTATAGAAAACATTATAACCCATATTATATATTACTTTTATCTGCAATGGAATTCAATAGAAGCTAGTTTTGATAGAAAGAAGTCATCACAAGAGTATGGAAGTGAGGGAGGTAAAGTTACAGTCTCAAATAAAAAATTTAAAAATTTATGTAGTGAATCGGCTGATTCACTAGAAGATTTTAAAAGAAAGATAGAAGAATTTTTAACTGCTTTTAATGAAACAGTAGATTTTTCCAAACCAAATATAACAAGGGAAGATTTAAGTACTATAATCAAGAATGCACGAAATATGTTTATTATATTGCTTTTTGTTATAGAATTGTCAGGAAATAATACATTTATATATGATGAGGTAGGTGATAAACTAAAAGAAGACTATAAAGAATTTCGAAATGCTCTTATAAGAAGGGACAAGTTTGGCGAGAGATTAATAATAGAGACAGAGACTATAAAGGCAAATATGGCTGAAGTAAAAGAAGGAAAGCAAACAAAATCAAGATTACTTGAGTTGTGGAGAGATATTATATTTGAAGGAAACAGCAATAAAGACATAGATAGTCATTCACTTTCTTCCGAATCTTCTGCTAAGTATACTGATGATGAAGATAGTAGAAAAGGTGATGGAATAAGTAATCAGGAAACGGATTTCTCAGACTTTATGGAAGAAAATATGTCTGATGAGTATTATTCTCAAGAAGATAGTGTGGATAGCCCTAGAAATATAGAAATAATATTAAAAGAACTTACAAAAGAAAATGATATAAATGTAAACATATTTGATAGACATTCTGAGAGTCAGGAGGATAATTTAAGAAGCTTGCAAATAAGAATCCAGAGAGATATAGATCAATCATCAGAACTGGCTTTTAATAAATTTTATATATTAGCAGAAAAAGATGTTCTAAATCGTATTGGTAAAGCAGCAATAATTAAGTTATATAAACATAGTGAGGATAATATAAAAGCTACAGTAATACCTTTGATAGATTCACGCTATGCTACAGTTTTTGGTGAAATTCTAGAGCATTTAAATGTGAGTTATACTAGATCCTCTAACGCATATTGTAAAAAAATAAAACAATTATCTAGCATTATTAAATTTATAGAATATATAAAATTAGCAATAATGATTTGCTCAGACATAGATAATATGACTAACAAGGAAATAGACCTTGTAGTTAGTAAGATAATGAACACTCTAGATGAAAAATGTGAAGAAGAATATAGTGAGATCATAACATCACACAATCAAAGGTCTCGTTTGCCAGCAAAAATACTAAAAATAGACAACAGAGATAGTTCGGGAGATAGTTCAATAGATAGTGCTATTGTAGAGGACTGCAACTACATTACAGGGGAGAATATGGAAGAAGAAGTTATACTTACTGGAGGAACAGATTAAATCATGTACTAATTTCTATGATAGAGTATAATTGTAAAGCAATAATATTTTGCACTAAGAACATTTTAACTAATTATTAAAAAATATAAGAAAAATTTATTTACTAGCTTTTATTTAAGGTCTACTTAGCCGATAATTTATTTTTATAAATACCATGATGCATCATTATCATTGGTTACTGTAATTAAGTTTAGCATTAATTCCTCAATATCATAGCAGTTATTTAAGTTTTCACTATGGTTTTTTACTGTTTGTTCATAATTTGCTATTTGTTTGTAATCTAATTTTAATTCCTTACTATATTTTTCAAATAATATTATGTTTTGTTCATAAATATAGTCTGGATTTATATTTTGTTCTTCTATAGTAGAGCCAATATTTGTAAAAATTACATGTTTCTGTAAAAAATCTACTAATACTTCTTTACATTCATTATAAGATAATTCTGAGGCTGCTCTTTTTAATAAAGTATAAGAATATAATATGTTACCAAGGACAAAGAATTTTTCTGAACTTTCAATTAAGTATATTGTAAATTCTTCCATAAAGGTTGAATCTTTTGCTTTTTGCTTGCAATATTGGTCAAGTGTTACATAACCTTCATTATCTTTATTGAAAGATGCTTTGCAATATTTCTCAAATTTTTTTCTTACCTTACTTTTTTTAAAAATATGAGCACAGAACTGCTTAAGTTGTTCTTCTGCTGTAGTCAAGGTTAAGTATTGGATCATTTTTGAGGTAATGTATATATCTTCGTTAAGCTGACTAGGACCAAGAGGGTATTTATTACGGTGAGTTGCTTTAACATAAATTTTAGATAATGTATTTTGTATATTACCTTCTCCATTACCAAATTTTACAAAATTTAATCCTAATCTTAGAGGGGAAGACAAAACACTAAAAGCAGTTGATGAATGGGTGATTTCCATTAATTCACGATCATAATTAGGAGTAGTTGGATTACAGAGAATTATCTTCATATCATCTGGTTTATCTATTTTACTCACTCGTTGCTTATATTCATAATGTAAAACTGCAGCACTTTCTCTTTGCCA
>CANJ01000031.1 GCA_000309075.1 Occidentia massiliensis | reverse complement strand
TTTCTAAAGGAGAATTATGGTTGTAAATTACATAAATTCAATGCATTAGAACTATCAAACACTATAGTTTCTTTTAGCAGGCTAAACATTATACCTACAAATGACTTCTTAAAACAATGGCTAGAAACAGCTAAGAAAAAAATGTTTAATTTTGTTAATCAAAATCTAACCAATTCCATATGTTCTCTTGCAACATTAACTATTAAACCAGATGATAAGTTTTTAGAACAATGGCAAAATATAGCTATCATAAAATTACCTGAATTTAGTAATCAAGACCTAACTAATACTATCTATGCTTTTAGCAAATTAAATATTAAACCAAAAAATAGCTTTTTACTAAAATGGCAACAAATTGTTACAACAAAATTCTCTAAATTTAGTAATCAAGATCTAGCTAACTCTATTTATTACTTAGCAACATTAACTATTAACCCTCACGATAAGTTCCTACAATTATGGCAGCATACAACTATTTTAAAGTTAGTTGAATTCAATGCTCAAGATTTAACTAGTTCTATCCATGCTTTTAGTAAACTAAATATTAAGCCTAGTACAAACTTTCTATTAAAATGGCGAGAAGCAGTTTTCCATAAATTATACACTTTCAATAGCCAAGATTTATCTATTTCTATTTATTCTCTAGCATCACTGAACATTAAGCCTGATAGGGAATTCATGCTGAAGTGGCGAGAAGTAACCCTTTTGAAATTATCAGAATTTAATAGCCAAGAACTATCAACTTCACTTTACTCTTTAGTAACATTAGGTATTAAACCAGATAATTATTTCCTAGAGCAATGGCAGCAGAAAGCTTTTTATAAATTACACACTTTCAATAGCCAAGACTTATCCATATCTTTTTTCAATTTCAGCAAATTAGAAATCAAACCTCATCATAACTTTTATAATAAATGGCTAAAAGTAGCTACCCCTAAATTAGCCAAATTTAATAACCAGGACCTAGCTAATTCTCTCTTATATTTCAGTAAATTAAACATTTATCCTGGTGATTATTTCTTATATCAATGGCAAAAAATAACTACCCTTAGATTACTAGAATTTAATGGTCAAGACTTAGCAAACTCTATTTATAGTCTTAGTAAATTAGATATTAAACCTAACGATAATTTCCTATATAATTGGCAACAAGCAGCTAGCTTTAAATTAACCGAATTTAATAGCCAGGAATTATCTATCTCTATTTATGCTTTGGCAATATTAGCAGTTAAACCCAGTGATTATTTCTTATATAAATGGCAGAATATAGCTATTACTAAAATGGTTGAATTTTCCAATCAAGGATTGCTTAATTCTCTCTATGCTCTAGCAATACTAGGTATTAAACCAGATAACCATTTTTTAAAACAATGGCAAAATGTAGCTATCACTAAATTAGTTGAGTTTGACATTCAAAATCTATCTAGCTACATTTATAGTTATACTTTACTAGATTTAGTTACAAACCAAAATAGTAAACCAACTATAGAAATCCTTCCTAAGTGTCTAGATAAAATTAACCAATTAATCACTAAAACAGAAACAATAGACTCTAAACACTTACACGCAATATACCAATCACATCTGTACTTCCATTATAAATATAATAGAAATATCCTAATAAAGGAAAATATTAACAAAATCCAACAAAAATTAGATACTGTCCTTCCAGATAATAAATCTTCCCATTTACAATACATAGTTTATCAAACATTACTTAACATAATACAAAACAAAGATGTAAGAATAGAACAAGAACAACAAATAAAAGAGGTTTATAACAATGTCGACATACTAATACAATATAATAGTAAAAAACTAATAATACAAGTTGATGGCCCCCATCATTACATAAAATGGATTGATCAAAATTACAACCAATATTATTATCTATCTAATGCTACTAAATTAAACACATATCTTCTAGAACAAGCAGGATATTCTGTCAAAAGAATTAAATATCAAGATATAGATCTATGTAAAAAGACAAACCTTGATACCTTACTAAGAGCCTATATCAAAGAAACAGATTTGTCAGATATTTTAGAACCATCTGTAAAAGAAATAAACCAACTATTACTGGGTTATCAAGAAGATTCAACATATCTATATGAATAATTTCTAAAAATTTAATCTTACTATACTGAAAATTATCAACATTACCTTAGTAACTCATATTATTATAATATTATAACAATATGGAATAACTTTAAAAGAACAGATAATGATGAAAATAATCACTATTATACTATAATATAGTAAAATATAAAACTACTAACATAAAAAATTTACGTATTTTTATTGATATTTACAAGAGCTTCATAGAAATATGAAAATCTTTAGCACTTAAATTTAAACCTTAAAAAGACTATATGTTACCAATCTCTTATAAAATGGTAACATATTTAACTTTTTATTTAAATTATTTTAAATTTAACACCTTAACTAGTTTTTAGTTACAACTTTAACTTAGATTTAATATCATCTACAATATTTTGAGGTACTTGATCATAATGAGAAAATAACATATTATATTGAGAGCGGCCTTGTGATAAAGATCTTAAAGTATTAACATATCCAAACATTTGAGCAAGAGGTACATTAGCATTAATAACTTGTGCATTACCACGTGGTTCCATACTCTGTATATGTCCTCTTCTACTATTAAGGTCACCAATAATATCCCCCATATATTCATTAGGAGTTATTACTTCCACCTTCATAATAGGTTCAAGTAACTTAGGCCCAGCCTTAGAAATTCCTTCTTTAAATGCATTTTTAGCAGCAATTTCAAAAGCCAGTACACTAGAATCTACATCATGAAAACTTCCATCAATTAATGTAGCCTTAAAATCAATCATAGGATAGCCAGCCAAAACCCCACCTTCTTTAATATTTTCTAGTCCTTTTTCTACCCCAGGAATAAACTCTTTTGGAATGGCACCACCTACAATTTTACTTTCAAACTGAAACCCAGCACCAGGTTCTAAAGGTTCAAAAACAATTTTAACTCGGGCAAATTGCCCAGCACCCCCTGTTTGCTTTTTATGAGTATAATCAACAGTATAAGATTGAGTAATGGTCTCCCTATAAGCAACCCTTGGTGGACTAACATTAGCTTCAACTTTAAAGTCTTCCCTCATCCTATCAATAACAATCTCAAGATGTAATTCTCCCATACCCTTTATTACAACTTGGTTTGTTTCTTGATCAGTAGTTATCTTTAAAGAAGGATCCTCTGCTGCTAACTTTGCTAAGGCTATAGACATTTTTTCTTGATCAGCTGCTGTTTTAGGCTCAATAGCAAGTTCTATTACAGGTTTAGGAACTTCTATCTTTTCTAAGATAACTCTATTATCAATACAACAAAGAGTATCACCTGTTGTAGTATTTTTTAAACCACTAAGTGCTACTATATCTCCTGCATAGGCTTCTTTAACATCTTTACGATTATTAGCATGCATTAAAAGCATACGACTAATTCGTTCTTTCTGATCTTTTATAGTATTAATAATAGTATTTCCAGTCTGCAATTGACCTGAATATATCCTAATAAAAGTTAAAGATCCAACAAAAGGGTCATTTATTACCTTAAAAGCCAATGCTGAAAATGGCTCCTTGAAGTCCATTCTTCTTTCAATTTCTTTTCCAGTTTTTACATCAGTAGCTTTAACAAAACCTATATCAACTGGTGAAGGCAAATAGTCAACTACTGCATCAAGCAAGGGCTGTATCCCCTTATTTTTAAACGCACTACCACACATCACAGGTACAAATGCCCCAGATATTGTACCTTTTCTAATACATTTTCTAATATCATCTTCTGAAAGTTCTTCCCCAGATAAATAACTCTCTAAGATATCATCATCAGAGTCTACAACTGTTTCTAATAGTTTATTTCTATAACTCTTACAAACTTCCTGCATATCACTAGGAATATCCTTATATTCATAGCTTGCTCCCAAAGCTTCATCATTCCAAATTACAGCCTTCATTTTAACAAGGTCAATTACACCTTTAAAACTATCTTCTGCCCCAACAGGTAATTGTATAACCAAAGGAGTTGCTCCTAAACGGTCACTAATCATTTCAACACATCTAAAAAAATTAGCCCCCATACGGTCCATTTTATTAACAAAACACATTCTAGGTACTTGATATTTGTCAGCTTGACGCCATACAGTCTCAGATTGAGGTTCTACCCCAGCTACCCCATCAAACACAGCTATAGCTCCGTCAAGTACACGCAATGAACGCTCTACCTCTATGGTAAAATCCACATGCCCAGGTGTATCTATTATATTAATTCTAGTATTCTTCCAATAACAAGTTGTAGCTGCAGAGGTAATAGTGATCCCCCTATCTTGCTCTTGCTTCATATAATCCATTGTTGCAGCACCTTCATGTACTTCCCCTATCTTATGGGATATACCTGTATAATATAATACACGTTCAGTAGTAGTCGTTTTACCTGCATCAATATGTGCACAAATACCAATATTCCTTACACTAGATAAAGCATTATCATTAATAGTTGCTTTACCTACAACATTCTTCACATCTGGTGAAATATTAATCTGCGACATAACTATTTAATGACTTTTATATTTCTTAGTACTAAAATGAGCAAAAGGTTTATTAGCTTCAGCCATTTTATGAGTATCATCCTTTTTCTTAACAGCAGCACCCTTATTATTTGATGCTTCATACATCTCCTCTGCTATTTTTTCTTCTATTCTTTTTTCAGAACTACGATTACGAGCAGCATTTATTATCCAGTCTATAGCTAAACTATAACCTTTCAATTCAGGTACAGGAGATGGTACTTGATAAGTAGCACCACCTATTCTTAAAGGCTCTACACGAAAATATGGCCTAACATTTTCATAAGCATTTTTAAAAGCTTCAAGAGCACCTATTTTATATTTTTGTTCAACTTTTTGAAATGCACTATAGACTATCCTTTCAGCAAGTTCTTTTTTACCCTGCTTCATTATTTTATTAATAAACTTGCTAACTAATACATCTTTATACTTAGTATCTGGTAATATTTCTCTTTTTTCTGATGCGTGACGACGTGACATATATTGCTCTAAGTTACATATAATTTAAATTCATTTTGAACGTTTGGTACCATATTTTGAACGACCTTGATTACGCCCCTTTACTCCTTGTGTATCACAAGCACCACGAACAATATGGTAACGAACACCAGGAAGATCAGGTACTCTACAACCTCTCACTAACACTATGGAGTGCTCTTGCAAATTATGCCCCTCTCCAGGAATATAAGCATTAACAAAATTTCCATTACATAAACGCACGCGAGCCATTTTTCTCAAAGCCGAATTAGGTTTTTTAGGAGTCACTGTCTTAACTACCACACATACACCTTTAACAAAAGGATTACCTGCCAGAGCTGGTGATTTAGTTTTCTTTATTTTTGGCTTGCGTCCAAAACGCACTAGCTGGTTATTTGTAGTCATTAAATCAATTTCTCCAAGTACAATTAATTATTTAATATATCCATGAAACTAAACCTGTAGTAAAGTTAAACATAACCTTTACTTGCTAAATCAAAACTATAAGCTTTAATTACATTTAAATATAATTTAAGGATGGTAATATACTCAACTTCACTAAGAAAATCAAGTAAATTAAAGCAATTATTTCATAAGTGATTATACATACATTTTAGTTACAACTAAGAAAAATAATAGATAAAACATTTCAACTTCGTTTTTAATATTAGCATATATTTTTTACTCAACTCTAATAAAAATACATATTTATATTATAAATATAAATTAAATAGAATAAATAATACATTTAAATATTTTTTAAAGATTGATAGCTAAACTAATATTCAATAGAATAAGCTTTGTAAATATTTTCGTAAATATTTAAATTGCTTCACCAAAAATTATATTATTATAAAATCAAGCATAGAGTTTTAGTTACACACATTTATATGAATAGTCCTCAACATTTTATAGGGCACAGAAAACGGCTTAAAAAGCGTTTCTTGCAATCTTCCCCTGAAAGTTTGCCTGACTACGAATTATTAGAATTATTATTATTTCATTCAGTACCAAGACGTGATGTTAAGCCTCTAGCTAAAGACCTTTTACATCAATTTGGTAACTTGTCTAATATAATATATGCTGAAAAAGATAAGCTTATGGCTATACCCATGGTTAATGACTCTATCTGCACTTCAATATTCCTAATTAAGGAGTTTATTAGCAGAATTCTTAAAAAGGAAGTAATAAGAAAAAATGTACTAA
>CANJ01000032.1 GCA_000309075.1 Occidentia massiliensis | reverse complement strand
TTTAAAGTCATTATTGATATCTATTTTAATTGCTGTATCCCAGCTTTGCACAATAAAATCAATGCATGTAGGATATTTATCATAATATTGAATCATGCTTTGTGTTAGTAATCCAATATTTTTTGATATAGGAGATTGAAGATATTGCGCTGCAAAATTATATGTTCCTATTTCGTTTTGTATTTTTTTTAGATCTTCTAATTTATCTCGAGATTGGTGTAGAATTTCACCTTGTTTCATGTCTATTATGCCTATACTAGTTTTATAGCTTTGACCTTCTTCTGCTATAGCTGGGATTTTAATTATTTCCCATAAATTGGTAGTTGTTTTCATTAAATATCCTGTTAAATCTTCTGGATGTAATCGTTGCATAACAAGTACTATTCCTCCTTTACTTTTATTATTCAATCTGCTTAAAAAAGTTTGTTCAAACCATTCTAAAGTTTTATTTCTTATTTTAGCTGAATGGATATAGGTAGGATTATGGGGATCATCAATAATTAAAAAATCTCCTCCTTCTCCAGTTACACTTCCACCAATAGATGTAGCAAGACGGAAGCCATGGTTAGTTGTCATAAATTTTGTTTTAAGATTATGTTTTGTGCTTAAAATTGTTTTAGGATATAATTTTTTATACCATTCAGACTCCATAACTGATCTTGTATCAAGTGAATGTTTTGTGCTTAAAGTTTGAGCATAACTAGCTACTAAAATTTTTTTGGAAGGATCTTGACCTAGAATCCATGCTGGCCAAGCAACACTTACACACACAGATTTTAAAGATCGAGGAGGCATATTAATTATAAGTCTTTTAATATTACCATAAGTTACTTGCTCTAAATGATCTGCAATTAATTTAATGTGCCAATTTGCTTGGAATTCTATTCCCGGATTGATTGTGTTGAACGTTTTATTAATAAAACTAGTTAAATCTGTCCGTAAAACTGCTTGTAGTACATTTAAATTAATTGAGTCTTTTGTAAGCATTGTTTCCTTTTTAAAAGTTACAATAAGTATAAAATAGCAGTTTTTTCTGGTTGACTAAGTATTTATTATTTACTAATTGACTAAAATCTTATATACTTTTTGTTTTCAAGATTTGTTTTAGGATTGCTGTATCTTACATATTATATAGTCATGCCAGCTTTTGTTAAAATTTTGAAATCATTTTAGATAGGGAATTTATTTGGATTAAGTTTTTTATAATTTTAATTTTGTTCTTAAACATTGTAAGCTTGCTATCAGGCTATGGTGAGTTTTTAGGCTTTAAACTTGAAATATAAGATTTTGGATAAAAGTTTCAACTTTCTAAGTTATTAAAGTAATACAATATTAGTATAATTATAGGCTAGTAATATGAAAATAAATGGTAAACAAATTCAGTCTACAAATATAGATGATATTTTACATGAATTAGAGAAGTTGCCCCCATCTTTTCCTGAGCTGGCTGAAATATCTAAAAGTAAAAAGATAGTTTTGTCGAAAGCAGATCTAGAGTTATTTAATCAAAGTGATGACATAATTGATAGGTTTATATATGACGATATTACTACGGATGTGGAAAGAGTAGCAGAACTATATAAGAGAATTATTATTAACTTTACAGAGTTAGTTGTTCCTCAAAGTGTTTATGGGGAAAAAGATGATTTATATAGCGAAGTTAGTAAGTACAATTTAATACGAGCTTTGTCTAGTTTGCAAATTCTAATAGCTAAAACATACTACCAAAATAAAGAATATGATAAGGTGAAGGAATGCTATAATAACATCATAGAAATATGTATAGGGTATCCACAAAGGTTTTTGTTACAAATGGAAAAAGATATAGAATTTGCAGTTAGTAAACTTATTGATACTCATAGTGCTGCAGGAACTATAGAAGAATTTTGCAAGCAACAGATGCATAGGCTGCAAAGTTGTGTGCTATTACAAGGAGAAGAATTAAAAGTTAGGCTTATACTTGGAGAAATAAATAGTAGGAAGGGAAATATAGAATTATCAGCTAAACATTATAGTAAGGCTTATGTTCTCCAGCAAAGTTGTGTTGATTATACAGCTCATAGGATTACGCAAAGAGAGTTTGCTATTTCTAAATGTGAAAAGATTGGTACTTATAATATTAAGCAGTGTATAGCAGTGATCATAAACGAGCCAAATTCAAATGCTACTGCGCTTGTTCACTTTGATAAATATACTGACCCATATGAACTAAATAAGGTACTAAGTCAACTTAGTAGTATTAGCACTGCTAAAATTTTTGATGTATATTTAAGTGGGGGCAGAGATGTAGAAAGTAAAGACACGAGTAATAATGTTAAACAAATAATACAGTTTTTTCAAAAACAAACATGTTATAAGGTTGACTTCAAATCAGCTGATATCGGAGAAAAGTTTAGCCCAGCTTGTATAGTTTTTGATCCTATAGTAGCTAAAGTTGAACCTTCTGCTCCAGGTAAAACAGATAATACTATATTTGCTAGGGAAATAATGCTTGGTTTACAAGAAAAAAAGAATATGGGTTACCTTTATGCGAATTTGATTTAACCAGGACTTCTCACGCTACAGCTATTAGTTTTTCTTTTGAGCAAATTTGCACTATTGCATTACAATATATTATTATGTGTAATGATAATATGAGTAGTGGTAATAATAAACTATTAAAATCTGATAATAATTGCATGAGTAGAGCTTGTGAAGAAGTATTAAAGCAATATTTTAAGCTGCCAGTACAGGTTATTAGGGATATGCTAGAGCCGCTAGCTAAAGATGTTCAAAAATATTGTTCAGTAGAGCTTACACAACAAATTACAGAACAGCTAGAGCTATTAACTTTTAGGAATGATACTACAGATAATGGTACTGATAAAGATCATGGAATAGATTTATTAGGGTCATGGGATCACTAAATATGAATCTGAGTTGTTAATTTTTTTTATTATATCTTTCTATAAAACGTTCAATGATTTTTCTATCTTCCTCTGATAATGTATTATTTTGCCCAATTACGTTTTCTTTATCTAGTTTTTTTAATTGTAAAATAACATTTACTATTTTACTAAACGCGTTTATGATATTTTGCTTATTTATAAGCTTATTTGTGGGTTCTTTTTCACAATTTTTGCTTTGTAAGGTAGCAAGTTCTTCTTCTAAAAGCTTGGTTAAGTGAGTTGTAAACTCGTATAATTTTGTCAAATATTCATTCATAATTGTTTTTTTTATCTTGATTTAAGACAATATATCTCCTCCAACTATTGGTGGTAGACCGACCATATTTCGTTTTTCATTAATTGTCATAAAATTAGCTGTAGCAATTTTAGACCATAGATTTTCTCTTTTTTCAGTTAAAGCTGAAATGGAATCTCGATCAAAATCAATGATAATGTCTTCTTTAAATAAAGCTGATAACCATAATGTTAGTGAATCAGCAATTCTATCAAGCAAAGGAATTAAAGTTTCTTCCCATAAAGCTAATCTTGCCTCTTGCATATTACTATAAGTGTTATCACCATTAATTCCAAGCAATTGAGGTGGTATGCCGAAAGCTAAGGCAATCTCTCTTGCTGCTGAATTTTTTGATTGCAGAAAATCCATATCTTTAGGGTTAATGCTCATTTCCTTCCAATCTAGCCCGCCTTCTAATAATAATGGCATACCAGAATTTGATGAGCCGGTATATTTTTCATATAATTGATCTTTTAATCTTTCAAATTGTTCTTCATCGAGATAAGAATTACTGTCTTTTAGTATTAAAGCTCCACTTGGACGAGCACCGTTTTTTAAAAGAGCACAGTTCCATTGTACTACTTGATTATATAAATCTATGGGCATAGTTGCAGCATCTAAACAGGGCATCCCATATTTTTGATCAAATGGATTATAATTTTTAATATGTAATATTTTGCACTTTTTGTTTATATAATCAACAGGATAAAAATTTTTGCTGCTTTTGGGATATAGATAACCAGTTACCTTACTATCTTTTATTTGTACTTCCACAGAATTTGAATCAAGTAAATATAACTCTTTAGGAGACATATTATCTAATCCTGTAGCAAATATAAAAGCATTACCTGTAAGTAATTTATTAGCAATTAACTCGGTAAAAAATTCTGCACCAGATGCGTTATAATTAGGATGTTGTAATAATTCTAAAGCTGGGTGATGTAATAGTCTTTCATAAGTTAATCGTTTTTTTTCTTTACATACCAAGGCACATGACTAGCAGAATTAGCAATTAAGTTAACACATCTATAAACAATAACATTATAGCGATATGATTCTACTGTTGCTCGTTTTGTTATGGTGTGGTTAGTAGTAGGAATATATTGAAGATCAAATATTTGTGTATTTTTCTTATGAATATTCTTATTACTAGTTTTCTTATTTAAAATTTTTTGTAAATAATTCTTAATCATCACTGATTTTATATTTTGTTAATTATTTATATAATAACAGTTTTGGATGATTGACTAAGCGTTTATCAAAAAATTTTAATATTTATTTTAATAATTTAAAGCATTTTCTGTAAGATGGAAACTTAAATTATTACTTATTTATGTATTACTATCTATAGTTAAATTTTCTCCTAATACCGTTATACTGGATTGTTGTGTTGTACTTGAATGTAAATCCGTTTCGTTAAGACTTAGTTCTGTTGTAATGCCATCCCCATCGTAATTATTATTTTGAGTTTGACTTTCCTGTGTGGCTTGATACTCAGTTAATAAATTAAGTATATCCTGATTATTTATATCATGCACTACCTTTAATAAATCTTCACTGATTTTTGCTCCATAGTCAAGGAAGATTTTTATTGCTTCTATGGTTTCAGTACTGGTATATTCCTCCATTATAGTAACAAATATGGGCTTACCACTTTCATTAGTTATATTAGGGTCTGCTCCATATTCGAGTAAAGTTTTTGTTGCTTCAGTCCGTAATAGTAAGCTGTATTTTAATGTGTATAGTTTAGATAATGCAATTGAGTATATATCTTTGTCCATTCTATCAAAGCTTAAGAGAAATTTTACAAAATGAAAGCGGCCTCTATCAAGACTTGTAACTAGTAAATCAGGAAATTGTTTTTCAATTAAACTTCGAACGCTATCTAGTGATTGATATTCTTTAACAGCTTCGATGACTTCTGCTTCATGTTTTCTAATCAAGTGAATTATAATATTTTTTTGATATAGTTTTATAGTATCTTCTCCAATTTCAGGAATAACAATCTCAGTTGCATTAGGCCATTTCTTACAAAACCAATCTTGTTGCATTAAAATATCATTAAATTTTTTTAGTTTTAACATATTTTTCCGCATTATTTCCCTAGGATGTTTTAATATATCTTTTATGTTATTTTGCAGCCTTAGTATAAATTCTTTACCTTGAAAATGTGTAGCTATTCCGAGTTCTTCAAATGAAATATCAAAAAAATTATCTACAATGTTATTTAATGGAGTATTACTATTTTGTCTTAAAAAAGATTGTATATTATCCATTAAATTGAAACCATCTTGGTTTTCATTAGGGTGGCCATAAGTTAAAAGGACTGAACCATTAGGCAAATTTTTAATTTCATGAATTGCAGTACCAGAGTTACAACACCATAGTCTCACAAAAACAGGATTATTATCTAGTTGGTCATTAAATATTTTAAACAGTACTTGAACTGATTGGCTTGAGAGAGATGCTAAACTATCTATGATATTATATCCAATACCATATATAATTTTGGGTAACAGTGTAAAACTGTGTTTATACGATGATAAGTTATTTTTTACTTTTTCTGTAAGAATCTTTAACTTACGCAATGTAGGTGGTAGAGAAGTTATAGGTATAGTTGAAATGTCTATTAAATTATCGAAAGTAACACCAATGCCAGGTACATTCCATGCATGGGTTAGTATATCAATTGTAATATTATTAATAGTTCTGTCTTGTAAACTAGTAGCAACATCGCTATATGGAATATTCTTGTTGCCACCCTTTATTTCAAAGCCACCTTTCTTTCCATAAGCTTCTTCAAGTTTTTTATACTCTGATTTAAGACTAGGTTCTATACTTTTCATATTTCTTAATAAATATTAAGAAATATATACTAAAATACAGAAATGTCAACTTATATTTTATCTACTTATATTAACATACTGATTGCCAAAAATGTATAATCTATTTGAAACAGCAAAAAACTTAGGGTTTTTCTCTATAGGAATTTTTGATATTATCTGACCGTTATTAGGAGAAATAGTGTAATATGTAGCACCACTGATAGCAGCAATATCATTATTTATAGCTATAGGGGTAAGTATATATTTCATTCCTGCTTTACTGTTAGGATATAAATTTGTTACCCAAATTATTTTGCCATCTCTAGCTGAAACAGCTATTAATTTACCAGAGCTTGTGGTTATAAATAGTGCATTGCCAATTAGGTTAAAGTTGTTTATATCGAAAATTTCTTTAACCCATATGGTACTACCAGTTTCAAGATTTGTACAAATTAGTTTACCATTATTACCAGCTATGTATAATGCTTTATCTTTAATAATAGGTTGGGATACTAAATTAGCTGGAGAGAAGTCTATTAAAGGGTTGCTATCATTGTTGAAATTCATCTGCCATAATACTTGGCCATTACGCAAGTCTAGACCTAGAACTTGACCAGAAGAATATCCCACTATTACTTGGTTTTTGTATATTAAGGGGGTAACCAAACTATTAGTTGTTAGTATTTCTGGGGCAACTTCATGTTCCCAAATTACATTACCACTTAAGGAATCTATACAATATAATTGATTACTTACAGTTAAAACAATAACAAGGTTATTATAGACTACAGGTGAAGACTTTACTAAATCAGGCAGTTGTTTTCGTAAAATTTCGTAACCGTTATTAGCATTTAAAATAGCTAAATTTCTACTGCCATAGCTAATATAAAGCTTGCTGTCCTTATATACTATTCCGCCACCTATAAAGCCACACTTATTTTTGTGTTCTATTTTATCTGACCATAATGTTTTCATAGTCTTTAGATCGTAGCTAGTAATTTCAGCACAGTCATTTAGCACAAAAATTTTATTTTCAGCAATAATAGGTGGAGCTGATATTATACGCTTAGTTAGCTTTATTTTAGAAAATCCTGAAACTTTATTGATATTGAAATTGTTATTTTCTGTATTGACAAAATTTACGCTATCAGGCCAATTGTTTATAACCTGGGAGTAGGGTATTACTGCTTTACTAGCATTAGCTTCAGCTTGGAGTTCAGGTAATAAATTAAGATTTACTACATTTTTTTTACTACAGCTTGATAAAAGTAAAGAAATTAAAGATAAGAAAACTAACTTCTTATTCATAAGTACCTTTTTAATTATTATATGTTTTTGATTTTTAGTCTATATCGAAACTTTGTTTGAGAATTTTAGCTTGGTGTTTTGCATTATCTGAAGCAAATTGACTTTTTATTATTGTGTCTAAATATCTAATAGATTCAGATATATTTCCTATTTTCTTCTCCCAAAGAGCATAGTAAATAAATGCTACAGACCAGAAAGGCACATCTTGACTACTAAATTCTAGGAAAAGCTTTTTTAAAAGCTTAACTTCATCATTGTCGTTATTTTTAGTAGTATTAACTATTATACCTAAGAGATTTAGTTTAACATAGAACTTAGTAATATTAGTATAGCTTTCTATATTTATTATTTCAGTTGCTATCTTTTTTGCTTCTTCTAAATTGTTAGTTTTGATCTTTTGTCCTAGTAATTCAATGTGAGCTACTTCTTTGATAGAATTATTATGGCTAGATAGTATTAAATATTCTAAGCCTTCCATCATTAACTTAGGGTTATCTTTTCTATTATTAAGTGACCTAACTAAAATACTACTCATTTTTTTTTGATGTTTTTCTTGTTTAACAGTATAAATATTATTTAATACCATCCCTATTATAACGATAATAGAAAATATTATTACTAGTGGTAAAGTTTTCTTATAGTAAGTTATCTTCTTTTGTTCTTTATTGGATTCTTTAATCTCTTGAAGTATATCTATCATAATTAAATTTACGTTTTATACATAACTTATATTTGAATTTTTTAATACAAAAATACTTAAAGGTACAAGAAAATAGAATAATGTAATGTATAATAAAACTTTATTTAATTATTTAATTATTAAAATTATTATTTTTACCTACACCCGTATTTAATTCTTATCTCATCAGCTCTTTTAATTGAAGCAGTGGTTCTATTTTTAGCTGGAAATTTTTCTTCTAATTTATCAATAACTTTACAAGCTTCAACTATTTTTTTTAATTCTCCTAGCGCACAAGCGAGCTTTAATAGTGAGTCAGAAGCTTTTACTCCTTCAGGATATTTTTTGTATCCTGCTAAGTAATTTAAAGCTGCTTTTTCATAAAGAGTGCGTTTATAAAAAGTTTCACCATACCAAAAAAATGCATTGCTTTGTAAGTGACTATTTGGATATTTATTAATAAATTCGGCAAATAGTTGTTCTGAGAACTGGTAATTACCTTCTCTCAATTGTGCTAAAGCATTATTATAATCTATTATTTCTGCTTGGCCAAGATTTTCATTTTGTTGTATATCTTGATTTAAGTCTATATTTTTATTTTGATTAGCTTTACTTAATTTACTTTCAATATTTTGTACTCTTTTATCTAGATTATCTAATTTCTCTTTTATTGCTTTTAGGTCACCCTTACTAGTATTGAATTGTTGCCTTAAATCTGTTGCACATACTTGATATGAATAAACTAAATAAAGAGCAAAAATTGGAAAATACAACCATTTCATATATTTCAACTTTTAGCTTAATTCTATTTAATAATTAATGATTAAATTAATTGTGTAACTTATAATTAATTTATTATCAATCTAACAAATTTGCAAATTTTTTACAATATTAATATTTTAATATAGTGATTAGTTAAAACTAAAAATTATAATTAAATATTATGATTTATCAAGTATATTATACTATGACTGTTTTGAAAAAATTGCAATATTACTTGCTTAAAACTTAGCGGTAAATTTGAGATATATACTGATTGTTTACCGAAGATATGTTCTGGGATAGACATTTTAAAAGCATGGAGTTTTAGAGTAAAATTGTAGTTACTATTATTATTATATTTTGTATCACCTATAATTGGGCAACCAATTTTTACAGCATGAACTCGTAATTGGTGCATGCGCCCGGTTATTGGAGTAAAAAATACCAATGATAATTTTGTATTGTCTGATATAGCTTTAACTTGGTATTTAGTTATACTAATTTTACCTTTATTTTCAACTTCCTGAATTTTATTTCCTATCTTAGTAATGTTAGTTGAAACTTGCCCTGATAAATTTGAGGGGACACCTTCTAAGACTGCAACATATTCTTTCTTGATTAGACAATTTGCAAATGCTTTAGACAGTTTAACTGCAGCAACTTTATTTTTAGCAATTATAATTAAACCACTAGTGTTTTTGTCGAGTCTATGTACTAGCTTAAAGTTGTGGCCAGATGAGTTTAGGTATTTTAAGGCATCATCAATAGAAAGTGAAATTTTTGTGCCACCTTGAGTTGCAAGTAATGGTGGTTTATTTATAACAATATATTCTGGAGTCTCGGCTATTTTATAGGTGGTAGTGATTTTACAAGCTAAGGCTTTAACAGCACTGCTATAATTTTTATTACTTTCTTTTGGTTTAATATAATTTGTAAAATAATCCATAAGGATAATTTTATCATTGTTTTGTACTCTTGAACTTGTAGTAGAAGCAAAATTGTTAACTTTTATATGATGTTTCCTTGTAGCTCTTTCTATTATACCTTGTGTAAGGTTAGGATATTGTTGCTTTAAGAAACGGTCAAGCCTTGTAGGAATAGGACAATCGTTAACTATTAATATCCTCACTTTATTACTATATACTAAATTTACTAAGCACTAAATAATTTATACAAGATTTTAATATTTTTTTCTATATATTTATATATAGATTGCTATATTTATATAATTTGTTCGTTAAGTAGTCACCTGTAAATTATTTTATTCAATTTTAAAAATTAATGAGGTATAATTAAATTAATTAATTTAATTATATAGTTAAATAGGTTATGTAGTTATGTCAGGTAATACTATAAAAGATATAAATGAAAGAGTCGCAGAGGCAAAAAAAGTTGTAGCAGCTAAAAAAGAAACCGAAGATTTAAATAGGGGTGATAATATAAGTTTGGCAGAGGACAAAATTTTAGCTGGTGATAATTTTAGTAATAGTGAAAAAACTGAATTAAGAACTGTTAGTAACAATATTTTGGCTGATAATAGACTTGATCAGAATACTAAAAATATTTTTAGTAAGTCATCACAAAATTTGATTGAGGGTGAAGATGACGAAATTTTAAGGGCATTTAGAAATTTTATAGCTTTAAGTAATAGTATAATTGAAGCAGATTCAAACTACCAGCAGTGGAAAAAGCAATATCCTGAAAGGAGTGATGAAGAGAATTTATATAATTTTAAAAAAAGTTCGGATTTTGCTGATAATTTATCAAAAGATTCTCAAGCTTTGCTTTCTAGTATTTATAGTGATTCTTATGCTAATATTATGGGTACAACACAGGATCCAAATATTAAGAAATTCTCTTTTCAAAATAAGTTTGATAATTTAGAGTGGAATACTGAAGTTGGTCCTGATAATACTCAACAATATAGTCAGACTATTAGTAATGCTAAAGGTGAAGTGTGTTGTGAGCTAGTTGGATATAGTGCAAATAATAAGTTTACTGCTAATATAAATGGGCAAGAGCAAACAGTTAATAAGTATCGTTTAATAGATATAGCACCTTCTATTGAAAAAAATTCAGGACCTTTACATATGGCCCTTACTGCTCTAGATGTTAATGGGGAAAGTATGAGAGCTTCAGAAGCGGTGTACTTAACTGCTTACTACAACAAAGAAGGTAAGTTAGTAGAAATTTCTCATCCAGAACCCGTACATTTCTTTAATGATGATCCTAAGTCGCCTGCTTATATAGTAAAAGACAATCAAATGTTTACTCTTCCAGTTACTAGAGAGAAGCTTGAAGAACTTGAGAGAGAAGTATTAATGAATAAAGGTATAGGACAATCTAAGGATATTAGTTCATTTAGAGCAAATGCTCCTGCTCAAACTCCGGAAGCTGGGGTAGGTGTTGGTACTCAAACGGCACAACCAAATAATCCAGCTAGTGGACCAACTGGTACTGCTAAAGTTACGCCTCAACGCCCTACTGTTCCACCACCTCCACCTCCACCATCGTCACAGTCTATTACTCAAACAGATAAGCAGAATGTTAGTGTTCAAGCAGAGCAAGTAGGTGGTTCTAAAGCTAGTACTACTGCTGGAACAACTCCACTATCACCACCGCCGCTACCACCAGTATATGGGCCATATGTTGCTCAAACTCAAGCAGCAGCTAGTCAGGACATTGGTACCCAAACGAATCAAAAACGGATATTACAAGATGCTAGTTCTCAAATGCAAGATGGTTTAGTTAATCTTGATGATCATGGTAAAAAAGGTTGGGTAGCTAAGATGGTTGATTGGTTTGAAAATAAGTTTGGTAGCAATAGACAGTTAGATGAAACTGCTAAACAAGATTATCCAGGAGAGTTGGCTTTAAACCAGGATCAAACACAAAATATATTAACTAAAGAAGAGCTTTGGCTAAAGCTAAAAGATAGTATTAACCGTAGTAATGCTGAAGCAGATTTAGAAAAAGAAGGGTTTTTTAAAGAGCATAGAGATCAGGTAAAAAATAATCCAGATGTTAAAAAATATTTAGTAGATAAAGTTAAGGAGTTAAGTCAGGATGATAATGCTAAGAACTTTCATCAAGTTAGAGCTTTACAAATAGCTCAAATTGAACTTGAGAATATAGATATGAGTAAGGATAGTAAAACTGTTGCTGTAAATGAAGCAAGGAAGATTCAAGAGAATCTAGAGAGTAATCCAGTGATAGAAGTTAACCAAAAAAAGTTGCTTAATGTACCTCCACAAACTGCTAAGTCGAATGTGAGAACACCTAGTAGATAATTATATATAGATATAGTATTATAATGAGTCTTTAAGAATTAAATACATGCTATGTAAGGCTTGTTATTTAATTCTTAGTTTTACTCTTCTATACAAGATGAAAGGTAAAGAAATAATACACAATATGGTATTATGCATTAATTGTTGTTATGCAAGCTATATTTATAATTTAATTTTAGCTTGTTTATTCAATGAAACTTGCTTCTTCTTTTACATCACCTATTATTGTTTCTTCTTGTGGTACCACTTCTTCTGGGCCAATAGTTGATGTTGATACCATATCTACAAATTCACTGTTATCAGTAGAGCAATAGTTATCATTAAATTTAACCACTTCTTTTACCACTTCTTCTATATTAAAATTAAGTGCTGTATTTAATGCTTCTTCTATCGCTTCATTTATATTACGTATGTCGTCTTTATACTCATCATTATTTTGATTTCTTACTTTAAACTCATAAAGAGTTTTAAGGAATAATTCAATGTCTCTAATCTTTTTAGTATATTCTTCTATATTATGTTGTTTTTTTTCTTCTCTTAGATCTATTATTTCTCTGTATAATGAAATATCTGTTGCATAATTAATATGGACATTTGATTCAATCAGCAGCCTAGCACAGGATAGATCTTTTCCATAACACTGCATTGCTATCTTCAAAACTGTACCCTCCCGGCATACATCGTTAATATTAGCACCTTGTTCAATAAGAAACTTAATTACTTCTAAATTATTTCGTGCTAACAAAGCTCTTGAAAGAAGTGTGTTATTGTAATCTGATTTAGTATTGATACTATCTTTAGCACCATATTCAAAGTACATTTTGATAGTTTCTAATTGGTTAGTATTATTTGACAGTGCTAGAGATACAGGTGTGTACCCGCCTTTAGTTGGAAGATTAATAAGGCTAGAATAATTTTCATAATTTTTCTTTAATGCGTCTAATATCTTTCTTTGAATTTCTAGGCTATTATTAGCAATACTAGTATGTATGCTACTGGCACTTTCTAGTGCTTCTGATTTATTTTCTTTTCTAATTTTCACATTACATTTTTCTGCTGTCCAATGTAGAACTGTCTTTTTATACATATCTATTATAGAAAGATCGGTTCCTTCTAGTAGCAAATCAACAGCTTTATTGCATTTTATTAATTCTGGTTCTAGCACTGCACTATAATCACTACCTAGTTGGATATTTTTTGCTCTTGCTGCTTTATGTACATTTCCCTGTAAATTACTCATTAACCATATCAAAGGTGTGCCTTTGTAGTAATTATCTATAACATTGATATTAGCGCCATGCTTAAGAAGTAACTCAATCATATCGTGGTTATTATTACCTGCAGCATAATGTAAAGCTGTGATATAATCTGTATCTTTAGCATTAGCATTAGCACCTGCATCAAGTAATATCTTAACTATTTCTATATTATCTTTGTATGCTGCTTCAACTAAAGCTTCATTCTTAGTGTCAGTAGTGATGTCTCCTGTTAAAAGCTTGATAACTTCTTCTATGTTATTACTTTTTGCTGCTTTAATGAAATTTTGATCTATTTTAATCATAATCTTTTAATTTTTTAAAAATAATTAAGTATTATTAATTATATATTAACATTTGTCAATTAATAATTATTGTATTAGTTAAAATATAAGAATTCATTTAACTGGAAGAGTTTTATAATGTATAATTTATAAAACTTATCTAGACGAAATTTTATGGGTAAGAGGGATATGTTTTCTTGACCAATAACTATATTTGATTATGATTTGTAAAAGGAACTAAAAGACATTATATAAGGATGAAACTGCTATGTTTTTGTATGAGAGAGATGATTTACTTAGAACTTATATTGAGAAATATTAGACATATATTTTTAAGGCTTTATTATTCCTCTATAAAGCCCTAAATTTCTTGAAATTTGATTTTATTTAGTCAAAATTTATGTTAAAAGGTTAATATAAAAAACTAAGATATTTATTAGTATAGTTGTATAGTTAAGTTATCAACTACTAATTTTAATCTTAATACCTTAGCTTAGTATAATATTATGAAACTTTACTTAATTTTAAAAATTGTTGGAGAAATCTTTATCCTCATTATTAGGTAATTTTTCTATAATTCCTATATATTCATTTTTTATTGCCATTAAGCTTACTATTGCCCATCCATTATTTATTTGTTCTTGAATAGTTGGCAAGTCATTTTTAGTAAATGAAATTAGTTTTTTATTATTTTGACGATTATTTTGCATACCTTCTTCCTTTATCTGTATTAATTGCTTAGATTTTATATATAATATAGCCATTAAAAGCAAGAATAAATTTAATGATAATTTTTTGAGTAAACTGAGGTAGACTAGATATGTGTTATTATGTTTTTTGGTTATTTATTTTTTAATATTACTACATATACAAATATAATATTTTGATAGGTTGTTATAATCTACTTATATATAGCTAAATATAGTTTGCAATTAAATTACTGACATCAAGAATTTCAACTTTAGGGTGTTGAATATCAATAGGGATAGTGTTAGTGGTAATAATTTTTGTTATTTGTAATGTAGAAAGTTTATTTAAGAAAGTTAAAGGTGAAATTAGGTGAGTACAGCAGATATATACTTCCGTTGCATTTAGCTTTAACAAATTCATGGTTGCTAATTCTAAAGTTTTACCTGAATCAACTATATCATCAATGATAATACAAGTTTTATTTTGTAGATCATTGTCGATATACATTACCATATTATTATAATTGCGTTTTTTTTTATGATTAAATAAGGTAGGTTAAGTTGCTCGGCAACTTTATAGGCTCGTTTATAACTACCAAGATCAGGAGCAATGATCACTGTATTTTTATTCTTAAAATCTAAATTTTTGGCAATGAAGCTAGAAAAAAAATTAGAGGTTTCGATATTAACACATGGAATATTAAAAAATTTTGTAGAATTTGGTTGGTGTAAGTCTAAAGTTATAATAGAATTTATAGCTGTTTGTTCTAGTAATTTAGCAATGAACTTTAAGGTTATTGATTTATTATATTCTATAGGTTTATCTTGCCTGCTATATGGCATATAAGGGATTATAATGTTAATTTCCTTGCTACCAATTACTTTAAGTTCATTAATAGTAATCATTAATTCAAGTAAAGCATCATTAGCAGATTTGATGATGTGCTGAACTATATATATAGGTTGTTTAGGATCTATGTTATCTACTACTTGCACATTATATTCATTAGCTGAAAATATTTTAGTGTCAGTTGCAATAAACTTATATTTTTTTAATTTTGCAATTTTTAGTCCAAGGCTCTTATAATTTGAGCAGGATATAATTTGCATGTTCAACTTACTTTTTACTAATTTGATAAGTAAGAAAATAATATTGTTCCGTATATAAATATGCAACTAATTTATTATAAACTATATCTTATATTAAATAACACTTATTAATTTAATTTAAAGTTGTTTATTATAACTTATATTTATTTATATATAAGAGATTAATTGACAAATATAAGGAATTACATAATATGTTGTGTTTCAAATAATTCTAGAAACAAAAAAATATACTCTGTTGCTTGTAAAAACAAATAAGAAGCTTAGTGGTACTGAGTATATATGATAAAATTCTATGTAGCTAGCAATTATTTAACTATGCCCTTATAATTTAAGATAGCCTAGAATGTATGAAAAACAGTACAACTAAAGAAAGCTTGCCTGTAAAATATAAATTAAGTAAAGAACAACAATTGGAAGCTTATGAAAAGATGATGTTGATAAGGCGTTTTGAAGAACGTTGTAGTCAGCTTTACGGTATGGGATTAATTGGAGGTTTTTGTCATTTGTATATTGGGCAAGAAGCAGTAATAGAGGGAGTAATGCTTGCTAGTAAGGATAAAGATAGTATAATAACTAGTTACCGTGATCATGGGCATGCAATTTTGTCTGGTATAGAGCCTAAATATGTTTTAGCTGAACTTTGTGGTAGAGGTAGTGGTTGTTCAAAAGGAAAGGGGGGGTCTATGCATATGTTTAATGTTGCTGGTAATTTTTATGGTGGTCATGGTATTGTAGCTGCTCAAGTACCTTTGGGTACAGGGCTAGCATTTGCAGAGAAATATTTAAAAACTTCAAATATTTCTTTTACTTTTCTAGGTGATGGAGCAATAAATCAAGGGCAAGTTTATGAAGCATTTAATATGGCTGCATTATGGAAATTGCCGGTGGTTTACATTATTGAAAATAATGGGTATGCTATGGGTACTTCTGTAGAGCGTTCTACTGAAGTGACAGATTTATATAAAAAAGGGCAAGGATTTGGTATTAGGGGAAAGAAGGTTGATGGTATGGATGTGTGTAAAGTATATGAAGCTGCTGTATATGCTAGTGAATTTGTTAGGGATAGTAATGGGCCTATAATTCTTGAAGTGGAAACCTATAGATATAAGGGGCACTCAATGTCTGATCCTGGTAATTATAGAAGTAAAGATGAGATACAGTTTTATAAAGAGCAAGATCCGATACAAAATTTAAAGAATAAGTTAGTTAAAGATAAGCTAGCAACAGAGACAGATTTAAAAGCTATTGAAAAAAATGTTAAGAATTTAATCCAAGAGGCTATAGAATTTGTAGATAATTCATCAGAGCCGGATATTTCAGAGTTATTTACTGATATATATAAACAATGATAGAAAAATATGGTGTTGATAACTGTTAGAGAATCATTACGTGATGCAATGGCAGAAGAAATGCGATTAGACAGTAATGTATTTATTATAGGAGAAGAGGTTGCTAAATATCAAGGTGCTTATAAAGTTACCCAAGGGTTGTTAGAAGAATTTGGAGCTGAGAGAGTAATTGACACACCTATTAGTGAACATGGATTTACAGGATTAGCTATAGGTGCTAGTTTTAGAGGGTTAAGACCGATTGTAGAGTTTATGACTTTTAATTTTGCCATGCAAGCTATAGATCAGATAGTTAATTCGGCAGCAAAGACTTTTTATATGTCAGGTGGTGCTGTTAATTGTCCGATAGTTTTTAGAGGGCCAAATGGTGCAGCTGCAAGGGTAGGAGCACAACATAGTCAAAATTATAGTGCTTGGTATAGCCACATACCTGGTTTAAAGGTAGTAGCACCATATTCTGCTGCTGATGCGAAAGGACTACTTAAAACTGCTATAAGAGACCAAAATCCTGTTATTTTTCTTGAAAATGAAATATTATATAGCCGTAGCTTTGAAGTTGAGGGAACGGTAGAACCTATTGAGTTTGGTAAAGCTAAGATAATCCGAACAGGTATGGATGCAACAATTGTAACTTTTAGTATACAAATAGAGGTTGCTCAGGCAGCTGCAAATATATTAAGTAAGCAAAATATAGAAGTTGAAATTATTGACTTAAGAACAATTAAGCCACTTGATAAAGATACTATTTTGAGTTCTTTACAAAAAACTAACAGGTTAGTAGTTGTTGAAGAGGGATGGTTTTTTGCAGGAGTAGGAGTAACAATAGCTGCTATAGCAATGCAAAAGGCTTTCGATTTTCTAGATGCTCCAGTTGAAATTGTATGTGCAAAAGATACTCCTTTACCTTATGCAGCTAATTTAGAATCATTAGCACTACCATCTGTAAATGATGTTGTAGAGGCTGTGAAGCGAGTGTGTTATAGATGATAGAGATGTAAAGATTACCTAACTGTGTAAATATAATATAAGAGGAAAAAATGCCAGTAAAGATCTTAATGCCTGCTTTGTCCCCAACTATGACTGCAGGAAATCTTGTTCAATGGATTAAACAAGATGGGGATAAGGTAAATCCTGGCGATATTATAGCAGAAGTTGAAACTGATAAGGCTACTATGGAGGTAGAATCAGCTGATGAAGGAATAATAAAGATTTTAATACCAGCTGGTAGTAAGAATATTAAAGTTAATTCTGTGATAGCTATTTTATTAGATGAAGGTGAAGCAGAGGATGATGTAAAATCTATGGTTGAACATATTGCTAGTGATGATAATAAGCTTATGACTAGTAAGTCTAATGATGAATTTGAGGGTTTAAGTAAGATTAAGGTTGATAGTGATAAAAGGGATAATATAAAGAATTTGAATCAAGTACAGGAATTAAATACTGTTTCAAGAATTTTTGCTTCTCCTTTAGCTAAAGCCATTGCTTTAAAGGAAGGAGTTGATCTTGCTAAAATTGAGGGAACTGGTCCAGCTGGTAGAATTGTGAAATCAGATGTAATAGCAAATATAAGTAAAGCAAAAGATTTATATCAAATAAAGTTATTAAACCAGCAAGATCAAGATGAGAGTGTTTTAATTCCTCATTCTAATATGCGTAAAGTTATTGCAAGTAGGTTGGTAGAATCTAAACAAACTATACCGCATTTTTATCTTACAGCTCAATGTTGTGTTGATAAGCTTCTTGCTGGACGGGGAGAAATTAATAATGAATATGAGAAATATGGTGTTAAATTGTCTATTAATGATTTAGTAATTAAAGCAGTAGCAATGGCTTTAGTGAAGGTTCCTGAAGTTAATGCTAGTTGGGAAGAAGCAGCTGGTGTTAGGAGGTATAATACAGTTGATATTGCAGTTGCAGTTGCAGTTGCAGATGGGCTAATAACTCCAATTATTAGAAATGCTGATAAAAAATCTTTAGCTGAAATTTCAAATGAAATGAAATCTTTAATTATAAGAGCTAGAGAAAATACTCTTAAACCTAATGAATTTCAAGGCGGTGGTTTTAGCATTTCTAATCTTGGTATGTATGGTGTGAAACAGTTTAATGCTATAATTAATCCACCACAAAGTGGTATACTGGCTGTTGGTGATATAGTTAAAAGTCCTATAGTTGTTAATGATCAAATTATTATTGCTCAAATTATGGATGTGTCTATTTCGTGTGACCATCGTGTGATTGATGGGGTAGTAGGTGCTAAGTTTTTAAATATTTTTAAAAAAAATATAGAAAATCCTATAATGATGTTAGTGTAGATGTATATTTTTTGTGTTTTGGATTATTATTAGTGAAAATATACTTAAGTGACACAAAGATTTGAAATTTTTATAAGAAATTTTTGTATTTTGAATTAAAGATTAAGAACCAGTAAGTACTATGTTTGAGAGATTTAAGAACAAAATCAAAATTATAATGGAAAAAACCAAACTTTCGTGTAATTTAAGTATATGCTTAGTTCTATATTTAATTAATATATAAAGTATAATAAATAATTATGCAAAATTTTGATGTTGCTGTTATAGGTGGAGGACCTGGAGGGTATGTAGCTGCTATTAGAGCTGCTCAACTAGGCAAAAAAGTAGTATTGTTGGAAAAACAAGAATTAGGAGGAGTTTGTTTAAATTGGGGCTGTATTCCAACAAAAGCATTGCTTAAGTCTGCAGAAATGTACCTCTTAGCTAAAAATATGTCGTCTTACGGTATTCGAGTAAAAGATATTAGCTTTGATATAGATAGTATAGTTAAACGCTCTAGAGACGTTGTAACAAAGTTATTATCAGGGATTAAACATTTGCTTGAAAAAAATAATATTATAGTAATATCTGGTTGTGGAGCTTTAAGTTCTAATAATGTTATTTTGTGTAAATTAGGTAATGGTAATATTGAAGAAATAAAAGCTGAGAATATTATTATGGCTACTGGAGCAACTCCTAGAATTATTAATGGTTTTGAGCCAGATGGAAAAATGGTTTGGACTTATAAAGAAGCAATATTGCTAAAAACCTTACCTAAATCAGTGATTATTGTTGGAGCTGGAGCTATTGGTATAGAATTTGCTTCGTTTTATAATGCGTTTAGTGTTGATGTAACTATAATTGAAAGTCGTAGTAATATTTTATTATCTGAAGATGAAGAAATATCAGAGATGGCAAGAAAATTATTTGTTAACAAAGGAATTAAAATTATCACTAATGCTGAGTTGTTAGAGTTAAAGAAATCTAAAAATAACTTAATGGTTGTTTACAGAAATAATAATAAAGGTCAAGAAAGTAAAAATAATAGAGAGATTATTACTGCAGAACGTTTAATAATGGCAGTAGGGGTAGTGCCAAATACTAAGTTTCTTGGCCTTGAAAATACCAAAGTTAAGCTTGATAATCAAGGTTATATAATAACTAACCAATATATGCAAACTGATGAAGCAAACATATATGCTATTGGTGATATAGTACATGGTCCATCACTTGCTCATAAAGCTAGTCATGAAGGAGTTATTGCAGCTGAGTATATTACTAGATATAAGACATATTCTATAGATTATACAAGTATAGTAAATTGTATTTATTCGCTACCCCAGGTTGCAAGTATAGGACTAACTGAAGAGCTGGCAAAGTCGAAGGGATATGATATCAAAATTGGGCGTTTCCCATTTAGCAGTAATGGTAAAGCATTAGCTTCTGGTAATGATATAGGGATGGTAAAAACTATTTTTGATGCTAAAACTGGAGAATTGTTAGGAGCCCATATGATAGGTTATGAAGTTACAGAACTTATTCAAGGTTATGCAGTAGGAAAAAATCTAGAGACAACAGCTGAGGAGTTAGTTCGTACCATTTTGCCTCATCCTACCTTATCTGAAGCGTTGCATGAAGCAGTATTATCTGCTTATAATCGAGCTATACATATTTGATATGGAATTTATTATTGCAAGCAGAAATTATATTAAGTAATACATTGATATAGAAAATGAATATTAATATATTAATTAAGTAGTAATAATAAAAAATTTATGTAAAATAATGAATAGCTTATATGTTATCGTTGCAAAGTAAAGAAAGCTTGAAAAAAATAAATGTTACTTACACTAAATCATTATCAGTTACATGTGCTGGTGAAGATGGTAATTTGGGCCACCCGTTAGTATATTTAGAGATTAGTAAGGAGTTGCAAGTTGTTTGTCCATATTGTACTAAAAAATTTATATATAAGCCCTAAATACATGTTTGTATTTAGGAGATTAAATAGGGAAGCTATGTAAAATATTATGTATGCGTGGTTTTTTATCCAATTTTTTTAATTGTTTCTATATAAACCAGGAGAGTGATACTACTTGTTTTTTATTAAATAAATAGTATATTTGCTGCATTAATGTGGGTTTTGTAGTCATGAGTAAAAGATCATTTATTTTTTCAGTATTAATTACTATATCTCATTATTATGATTATCATCTATTTGGCTTATTAGCTTCTAAAATTTCAGAATATTTTATTCCTAAAAGTAATGTTACTACGCAGTTAATGCATACATATTTTATTATGATGTTATCTGTGACTGCAAAATCTATTGGTTCTATAATTTTAGGTAGGATAGGGGATATTTATGGGCGTACTTCAACTTTTACTATAGGCTTACTTGGTACTGCTAGTGCTTCTTTATTTGTTGCTATTTTGCCTGGTTATGAGAGTATTGGTCTTTTTTCTTCTTTTGGTTTGTTATTATCTAGAATGTTGATATGTGCTTTTACTGCCTCTGGTAGTGATGGTATAAGGCTTTTTGTTCATGAAAAAATAGGTAAGAAGTATAAATGTTTTGGTAGTGGTATAGTAAGAGCATCTTTATATTTAGGCTCATTTATTGCTTCATTGTCAGTATGGGTTTTTACTTTAGATGTTATGCCAGAATATGCTTGGCGTATTTCTTTTGCTTTAGGAGGGATTTTAGGGGTTTTGGTAGTGGTTTTACAAAGAGTTACTTTGTCAGCAATTGATGAAACTCTTGTTAAAAATATTGAATATCATAAATATAAAGATGCTTCTATTTTCCAGATTATAAGTAATAATTTTTATTTGTTTGTTGTAGCGTTGTTATTAGCTGGAGCAATTGGTAGTTGTAATCAGTTTAATATAATATTTTTTGGTACTTATATTTTTAAAATATTACGATATTTAGATGAATCAACCATGAAATATTATACTATTATGGCAATAGCACTGCAATTGTTGTTTTCTATAATAGCTGGTTACCTTGCAGATATTGTGGGAAGAAAATTTGTTGCTACCATATCAACGCTTTGTTTGTTATGTGCTATAATATGCATGGCATATGTTATTAATACAGGACGTATTAGTGCTAGTTTATATTTTGTTATTTGTATTTTTTTACCTTTTTTGATGATTCCAGGGTTATTTTTTTTAAAACAAAGTATCCCTTTGGCAATAAGGTATAGAATGTTTAGCTTAGCTCATGCTTTAGGTTCAATATTAATTTCTGGACCTACTGCATGGGTTGCTACTACATTATATAGTAATACTAGTATTTCATGGTTACCTATGATATATTTTTTAGTGATTATTATAATTATGATTACTACAATTTATTTAATTGACTTACATAGTAAAAAATTGAAAACTTGATGTAAATTAAACCGTGCTATTTAATATGGGCATAATAAAGCATTTATCTAATACAACAATAAATCGTATAGCAGCTGGGGAAGTAGTTGAAAGGCCTGCATCTGTTGTTAAAGAGTTAGTAGAAAATTCCATTGATGCTGGTGCAGTTAAAATTGATATCACATTAGAAAAGGCTGGAAAAAATCTAATTGTAGTTTCTGATAATGGCAATGGAATGTCTGTAGAAGATTTAGCAGTTGCAGTTGATCGTCATACTACTTCTAAGTTAAATGAAAATGATATTATGAATATTAACTCTTTTGGTTTTAGAGGGGAAGCCTTACCTTCAATTGCTTCTGTAAGTCAAATGAAAATTATTAGTAAATCTAAATATGGAAGCCAAGCTCATGAAATTAGTATTAATGGTGGTGTTAAAACTTTAGTTGAACTATCAATGTATTTAGAAGGAACTAAAATAGAAGTAAAAAATCTTTTTTTTGCAACACCTGCTCGGTTAAAGTTTTTACGTTCTGATAGGACCGAATATGCAGCATGTTGTGATGTTATAAAAAAACTGGCAATTTCTTACCCTTATATTTTATTTTCTTTAACTCATGATGATAAGGCTGTTATGAAATTGAAGAAGCTATCTAACTTACCTTTAGAAGAAGCTAGAAAGGAAAGGATATCTGAAGTTTTACCAAACGATTTCATCGATAATGCTGTTTCTATAAATATAGAAAGGGATGAAATATCTGTTAGTGGTTTTATTAGTTTACCAACATATAATAGAGCGTCAGGAGAAGATCAATTATTGTTTGTTAATAATAGACCAGTAAAAGATAAGTTATTAATATCAGCAGTAAGATCAGCATATCAAGGTATACTTGCTCGAGATAGGTATCCAGTAGTAGTAATTTTTTTAAATATTAATCCTTATTTTGTTGATGTAAATGTTCATCCAACTAAAAATGAAGTTAAGTTTCACAATTCTAATTTGATTCGAGGTTTGGTTATAAGTTCTATTAAACAAGCATTATTAAATACTTCACAGTTAGTATCAAATATTACTTCAACTGATGCAAGTAAGTATATGAAACCAGAGAATATTACTTCTAATATTGATTTCCATCAAAGTGGCTATACATCTGTGAGTTTAGATAACAGTGATTTAGGTAATATGAATGATAGTATTGATGCTACAGAGCAAGATTTTCAAGCTTTAAAAAAATCAAAATTAGCAGATTTAAGTGAACAAATTCTTCAAAATAAAAAACAGAAATCTGAGTTTAAACAACGTGATTTAGTTTTGCATTATAAATCTGCATCTTATAATGAACAGAAAGTTAAAAATTTAGATATTACTAAAGAGGCTTTTATAGAACTTGACTTACATTCCAAGGATTCTTGTTTGTTATTTAAGAATCAGGAGTTGCCTTTAGGGAATGCATGTGTACAACTACATGGTAACTATATTATAGCTCAGACTACAGATGGTTTAGTAATTGTAGATCAGCATGCAGCTCATGAAAGGATAACTTATGAAAAGTTACGGGTTCAATTTGATAAAGGTCAAATTATTAGACAAAGATTATTAATACCAGAAATTGTGACTTTGCCTGATATAGCTAGAGTAGAGAGGTTATGCAATAAAAGAGAAGAAATTTTAGAACTTGGTATGTGTTTTGAAAATTGTGGAGATTTACAAGTAAAAGTTTTAGAAATACCTACTATATTAAAAGATTGTAATGTACAACTTATAGTAAATAATATAGCTGATTATTTATATGAGGTAGAAGAACACATATTACTTGCTGACATGATTGAAGATATATTGCAGTCTTATTCTTGTTATCATTCTGTTAGATCGGGTAGGTTACTTACTATTGCAGAGATGAACAGTTTGCTTAGACAAATTGAAAATACTTCATTTTCAGGGCAATGTAATCATGGTAGGCCAACATATGTTAAATTTGATTTAAAAGATATAGAAAAGTTGTTTGGCCGTAGATAATTATAGTTAGGTTAATATAAATAATTAAATGTTAAAGCAATAATCACTCAAGTTTTAGAGGGTCAATAATTTCAAATATTATTGGCTCTTTTCTAAGATATTTAATACGCACTTTCTGTTTTATAGGTTTTTTTTCAATGAAAAATTGTCTTATAGGTCCGGTAATTCTATTACCATTACTGTCAAATGCTGTACTTTCTATGGCATCATATTCGATATAGTACTCCTTGTGACCATCTGGATATTTTTCAACGTGAATTGTTCCAATTGTTTCTGCCCATTGGTTGTTATTGTACTGATATAGCATTTTCATTCCTAATAATAAAGTAGTTAAGATTAAGAATAGAGCAATAACATATTTATATTTGTTCATATTTTCTCTGGGGTTCTAATTAATATCTGCTAAAAATAAAAATTGAATAAAAATTGATTTATTAATATTTCTTACTGGATAAATCAAGTTCTTTCTCACTCATGTCTATATATCTTTTTATATTTAATAAGTTAAATAGCTAAAGAATTAATACGCAAACATCTGATTGATAATGGTATTTAATATCAAGATTATGAATATGGCTATAATTATTACTTACTTATTTCTATTTATCTAGTGTAATTATTTCTGAAAGTTGCATATGAATGTGGCCTAATATAAAAATTGGGTTTGAATAAGTGTCTTGTTGAATCATTTGAATAGTGTTTGGATTAATAACCTCATGGCACATAGCTTTAAAATATACTATCGATGTATATTGGGGTAAGAGCTTATATGCTTCTTCAGTTAACAAGATAAAATTATAAAATCCTTGAATACTAAAATCTAGTAAAATATCAGTATTTTTAATAGTTAGTTTTTCATTGTAGTATTGTTTTGGTTTAAGTACACGAGGAAGTAATATATTTACTTTAATAGGATTGATTAAGTTGTATTTTGTATTGAAACTGTCATAATCTTTCTGAAAATTTTTATTGTCAGGACATATATTATTTTTTTTACTTAATAAAATTTTTTGAAGTTGTTTTTGTGCCACATAAATTAGATTCTGATTATTATATAGTTCTTGCATAGAATCATATTTATTTTGTAGTGATTGTAATTCGCTATGGATTTTCTTTTCTTCTATCTTTAAATTTTGAAGGTGAGTTTGTAATAAAGGGTTAAAAATACTATATAGCAATATAACAAAAGAATATAATACTATCTTGAAAAATATTAGGTTTTTATAGTAAATAATTTGTTTTTTTATCATATTTATTTAATTGGCCCTGTTATACTTATAGTTACTGGTATTTTTGCTAAATTAGAATAATTACTTATTTTTGAAGGATGGTATGAGTAAGTAATGTTATAGTTTTTGAATATCTTTTTAATTTGAGTGTGATATTCCTCAACCATATCTAATAATTGTATATTTGAGACTCCTATTTTTGAATAATGGAAATTAATTTTTGTTGTTCCTTGTTTTTTACCAGATTTTGATAATTGGTCTATAGATCTCCAATTAATACTTAAAAAACTTATATTTGGATTAGAATGTTGTAACAGGGTTTTTAAATTATTAAAAGGTGGGGTACAGTGTTTAGTGTTAAGTATATGATGAAGACTATAACTTTCTAAAATTTCTGTTGGAATATTCCATTGCTTGAAATTGTTTTCAAGTAAAATTTTATTTTGTGATACTTTTTGTAATTGCTTATTTAAGCAAGTTACTTTTTTGTTAATTAACAATATTTCATATTGAGTAGAAGCTATGTTATATGTAAATATTATTAGTGCTATAAATATAGGTTTAAAAAATCTTAGGTTAAACTTTATTAGCTTATTAAGACTATTTAAATATTTGTTATAGGCAAGGTATTTTTGGCAGTTAACTGCTTGTTGGGATATTAATGTATCAGCAAAATTGCCTGAAACATTAGTGATGATTTTGTGAGTTTGATTATCATCTTCACTTTCAATAAATCTTTGTATTTTACTATCAACTAGATAATGTATAATAACTGCTTTTTTTGATTCTGTGATATATGATTTAAATGATAACAATATTTCATTAGATTCATATTTTAAAATACCATAGGTATATTCTGATGTTTTGTTATTATCATATGGTAATGAATTATAATAGATGATGTTTTGCTTATCAAATAAACAAAAACTAATACCATTAGCTTTTGTTATGCTTACCATAAGTATTATATTGTTATTATAAGCTTTTTTAAGTAATTCTATTTTGTATAAGGAATGATAGGTAGGTTCTATTATAGTTATGTTCTCATAATTACTTAACTGTTGGTTAGTTTCTGTTTCTTCTGTTCTTTTATTTAGAGCTAGTTTTAAAAGATTGTTATTATTTAAATTGCTATTGATTTGGAATTTTAATAATAAGTTTGAAATTTGGGGTGCTTCTAAAGGGAATAAATATAGCCCTTTGAAAGTTACACTTGAACTAGCAAGTATAGTATCAATAGATGTTTTAATTATATGGTCTGGTTTTATAGAAATAATTTGAGTTTTCCACATCTCACCATTATCGTAAGTTATATTAAGTAAATTACAAGCAACAATGGTGTCATGGGTGAAATGTTGATTAATAAACCTGTTAATAGGATTTTTTCTAATACTAGAATTAATAGCAATTAAGTGCTCATGTTGTAATTTTAAAGTAGGAAGATCTATTAATATTGATACCTTATATCCCGGGTAGTTCTTGAGTAAATTCTTAAGTTTGTTTAGCCCTTTGCTGTTATGTGTTAAAAATGTATTTTCAATTATTTTATTATCATATATTACTGTAATGGAAGCACCAAATTTGCCTAGATATATTTCTATACAAGATTTATAAAAAAGTAGGTTCTTTAATTTATTAATTTTTGTAGTAATATATTCTTTAATTTTGAACATAAAAAAATAGGATAAATTATAAAAATAGTACAGTATAAATAATATGTTTAACTTCTTTAAGATTATTTTAAAATATTTTATAGCTGTAATGTACTATAAATAATATTTACCTCAATTTAACTATACTTGATATCCTAAAAAATTATAATATTTTGAAATAATTAGTGCTACAACTCTAAAAGCAAAGTAATAAATAGTTTTAAAAATTCTATATTGTAATTTAGCACTGAATTAATTAATTTATAGAAATTTGTATTAAAGGTAAACATAATAATGTCATTTTATGCTGTAAATAAAATTCGTACAGAATTTATAGATTTTTTTAAAAAAAATGGACATGAACATGTAGGTTCAAGTTCATTAATTCCATTTAATGACCCTAGTTTAATGTTTGTGAATTCTGGTATGGTACAGTTTAAAAATATTCTTACTGGTCTTGAAGCAAGTAATTATAATAAAATAGTAACTAGTCAGAAATGTGTAAGAGCAGGTGGTAAACATAATGACTTAGAAAACGTTGGTTATACAGCACGTCACCATACTTTTTTTGAAATGCTAGGAAATTTTTCTTTTGGTGACTATTTTAAAGAAAAGGCTATAGATTATGCTTGGAAGTTGTTAACTCAAGAGTTGTCTATTTCTAAACATCGTCTTTATGTAACAGTTTATTATACTGATCATGAAGCTGCTAGGTTGTGGAAGTCTATTAGTGGTTTAGATGATGATAGGATTATTAGGATTAAAACTAATGATAATTTTTGGTCGATGGGGCCTACAGGTCCATGTGGCCCTTGTTCGGAAATTTTTTATGATCATGGTGATCAAATACCAGGGGAGCTACCAGGCATAGGTGGAATAGATGGGGATCGTTATGTTGAGATATGGAACATTGTCTTCATGCAATATGAACAGATTGATACTTCAACTAGAATTGATCTTTCAAAAAAATCTATAGATACTGGTATGGGTTTGGAGCGTATAGCAGCTGTGTTACAAGGAGTGCATGATAATTATGATATTGATTTATTAAGGAATCTTATATTAAATGTTGAAAATATTACTAAAGTTAAATCAGTTGGTGAAGCTAAGTTTTCTCATAGAGTAATTGCTGATCATTTAAGGTCAAGTGCTTTTTTAATTGCTGATGGGGTGATGCCTTCTAATGAGGGTAGGGGGTATGTTTTAAGACGTATTATAAGAAGAGCTGTACGTCATATTTACCAACTTGGTTGTTTAGAACCTTTGATGTACAAGCTTGTTCCTAGTTTAATTGTTGAAATGGGTGATGTTTATAAGGAGCTAAGGGCTAGAGAGTCTTTAATTACTGATTTACTGAAAAATGAAGAAGAAAGATTTAAGATAACCCTTGCTAAAGGGTTAAAGTTACTTACAGAAGAGACTCAGAACCTTAAGTCAGGAGATGTTCTTTCTGGTGAGCTTGCTTTTAAGTTATATGATACATATGGATTTCCTTTGGATTTAACTGAAGATATTTTAAGTAAAAGGAATATTTTAATTAATAGGAAGGAGTTTGATGAAAATATGTTACAACAGCAAACTCGCGCTAGAAACTTATGGCTTGATTCTGGAGATATTAGTGATCAGCAATTATGGTTTGAATTGAAAGAAAAGTTTGGTGCAACTGAATTTTTAGGTTATAGTTTAAACCAGGCTACAGGGCAAGTAATAGCTCTCATTAAAAGCAATAAACAGGTACAATTTGTTGATAGTGATGATGAGGAGGAGTTTTTGCTTATTACTAACCAAACACCGTTTTATGGCCAATCTGGTGGTCAAATGGGTGATATCGGTACAATTATAAATGAAAGATGTAAAATTCAGGTACATAATACCCTTAAATATCTAGGTTGTATTCATGTCCATGTTTGTAGGCTTATAAAAGGTAAAGTAAGTTTAAATGATATAGTAGATCTTAAAATAGATCAAAGATACCGTCAACAATTGCAAGCTCATCATTCGGCAACTCATATTTTACATGCAACTTTACAGGAGATTTTAGGTGATCATGTAGTACAGAAAGGGTCTTTAGTTGCTCATGACCGTCTGCGTTTTGATATTTCTTATGCAAAACCAATTAGTAAGGACCTTTTAGCTAAAATTGAAGATAGAGTTAATAGAATAATTACTGATAATAGTGAAGTACAAGTAACTTTAATGCTAGTTGATGAGGCTATATCTCAAGGGGCAATGGCATTATTTGAGGAGAAATATGATAATGAGGTAAGAGTAGTATCTATAGGAGCTAAAACTGCATGTTCTAGGAGCTATTCATTTGAGTTATGTGGTGGTACTCATGTTAAACATACAGGTGATATAGGATTCTTTAAGATTGTATCAGAAGGTGCTATTGCT
The DNA here is from genome assembly GCA_000309075.1 of Occidentia massiliensis. Lineage (GTDB taxonomy): Bacteria > Pseudomonadota > Alphaproteobacteria > Rickettsiales > Rickettsiaceae > Occidentia > Occidentia massiliensis. The sequence goes on along the minus strand of CANJ01000032.1, from coordinate 19,456 downwards.
ACTGGTGTTAGAAGAATCGAAGCAGTTGTTGGAAAATTTGCTATTGAACAAGCAAGAAGAGATAGTGAGCTAATTTATGAAATATCAAATATTGTTGGGGCTTCTAAGGAGAAGTTAATAGAGAAAATTAGTGATATTGTTGATACTAATGTTAAACTAGAAAAAAAATATATCGGCTTAAATATAATCAATTAGTTTTAAGTGAACAGGATATAGATAAGATAGCTATAAAAGTTGGGAACATTAGATTTGTATTTCGTAATATTAAGGGCAAAGATTATAATATACAGGTGGTAAGGAGTGCAACTGATACTAATGTTAAAAATATTAAAAATCTTATTATTATAACTATTAGTGGCAATGAAAAAATAAGTATTATAGTTGGAGTTAGTAGTGATTTAATTAATTATATAAGAGCAGACGAAATTGTTGAACAAATTGCAAATCATTTAGGAAATGGTAAAGGAGGAGGTAATCAAAATTTAGCTCAAACTGGTTGCAAGGATGCTAATAAGTTGTCTGATTTGAGAGATTTAATTTATAAATTTATATTGGATAAGGGAGGTGTTTTATAATTATTGACCTTAATTATAATGGTAGTAGGGGGTAATAATGTTTTTAAAGTTGACATAAAATCAATAGGTTGTAAGAAATAAAGCTGGAAATATTATATCAAGAATGTTATAAGGATATGTATTTTATTTTCAAAGATATTTTGAAATAAATTAATATATAGTTTGATATTTTTTATTTTACTCTTAAGGTTTATTTATATATAAAACTTTAAAGTTATTAATATGGAGAGGTGGCCGAGTGGCTGAAGGCGACGGTTTGCTAAACCGTTATACGGTATATTATCGTATCGAGGGTTCGAATCCCTTCTTCTCCGCCACTATTTTAATAAATTGTTTTTGTAATTTAAAGAGATATATTAAGAGCGTTTAAGTGTTATGCTTATCTACTCTAAAGGCTTAAGGCTTAAGGCTTGTTATTATTAAGTGGTGATTAGACAAATTAAAAAATGTAGTTATGACTAAATTATTATATTTAAAATGTCCTGATCTACATGAAGTACAGGCTAAAATTGTTACTGGTGGAAAGGATGATAGAGGGCAATTTATTGTATTAGATCAAACCTTATTTTATCCTCAAGGGGGTGGACAACCTGCTGATTTAGGTATAGTAAGACTAGGTGAGATGGTAATTGGGGTTACTAATGTGCGTTTAAGTGATGATGAAGTACGTCATTATATTAATGTTACTTTTGAGCCAAATTTTAAAAATAAGGATGTAAAAATTTATATTGATCATAAAAGACGCTTAATTAACACTAAATACCATTCTGCTGGTCATTTACTAGGTACTATTGTTGAGGAATTATATTCTGAACTTAGAGCTGTGAAAGGTCATCAATTTCCTTCTGAAGCATATGTTGAATTTCAAGGTGTAGTTGTATTAGATGCTAAAACTATTGAATCAGCGATAAATAATGCTATAGAGCAAAATATGCTAATTAACACAGTATATATGAATAAACAAGAGTTTTTAAAAATGTTAACAACCTTACCTTATGAAATACCATTAGATAAAAAATTTAGAGTATGTAAAATAGGTCATTATATGCCAATTCCTTGTGGTGGAACACATGTTAAATCATTATCTGAAATTGGTAATGTTACAATCACAAAAATTAAGGTAAAAAAGGGTAAGACTAAGATTTCATATGGGGTAATATGAAAACGAAATTTAAACAGTTTTATGGTTTAAATAGATAGGCTGCTTAGGAATAGGCAGTTACTATACGGCCTTAATATGGTTCAAGTCTTATTATTCTAATTTTTTATCTGGTAAAAATCCTCCGACTTGAGAGTTCCACATTGTTCTGTATAGTCCTACTTTGTCTAGCAATTGCTGATGGCTGCCATCTTCAACAATTTTGCCTTGATCAAACATTAATATTCGGTCTACGTATAAAAGTGTTGACAGGCGATGAGCAATGATAATAGTTGTTTTATTTTGCATAAGACTCCACAAAGATTCTTGAATTTTACTTTCTGTAATAGAATCAAGCTGAGATGTAGCTTCATCTAAGATTAAAATGGGTGCATTTTTCAAGATAGCTCTAGCTATAGCAATGCGTTGTCGTTGTCCGCCAGATAATTTTATACCATGTTCTCCTACTAAGGAGTTGTAGCCTTGTGGTAGCTTAGAAATAAATTCATGAGCATGAGCACGCTTAGCTGCATTGATAACTTCATTATCTGTTGCACTAATTTTGCCATAACGGATATTATCCATTAGTGAACGATGAAATAATAATGGGTCTTGAGGGATTATTCCAATATTAGATCTTAAGGAATTTTGTGTAACCTTACGAATATCTTGACCATCTATGGTAATAGAGCCAGAATTAACATCAAATAGCCGCAATATTAAGTTTACAAATGTTGATTTACCACTACCTGAATAGCCAACAAGTCCTACTTTTTGCCTAGGAAAAATATGAATATATTTATTATTAAATAAAGGTTTAGCTTTTTGGTATTGGAATGAAACACAGTGAAACTTAACTTCTCCGTTAGTGATGTTTAGCTCCTTAGCGTCAGCTAAATCCTGTATTTCAAGGGGGATTAAAAGTGATTTTAAACTTTGATTACATTGACCAATAGAGTCAGCAATTGTATCTGCTTGTTCTGTGAGCCACCATATATTTTCTGTAACAGCAAGTGTTAATGTTAATATAAATGCAAAGTCTCCTACTTCAACTAGATTTTCTGACTTTAATTTTGCAAGTAATAAGACGATAAATGTAAGCAATGTAGATATAGATAATCCTTGGCAGATTTTAAGTTTTAATCGATAGAGTTCTTTCTTTCTGAATTTATTGTTAACCTCATCTAAAAATGTTACTAGATAATTTTTTTCAAAATTACTATTAGCGAATATACGGACGTTATTTGCATTTGTAATGCTATCTACAATTTTTCCTGATAATGTAGATTGAGCATATGCATGGTCATCTGATAATTTTTTAAGTTTTCTTAAAAAATAGATGCTTATAATTATAAATGATATTGCCCAAGCAAGTAGCCCTAATGAAAATATTGTATTGATAAAAGCCATACTTAATAAGGCTATAATAAATTGGACCGTGCCTCGAATTAGAGAAGCTAATGGAGCATAAGATATTTTTTCAATATGATTGGCTAAGAGATTAACTTTATTAGCAATAGATCCTGATAGATTATCCTGAAAAAAATGATATGAATGTTTGTGAACATATGTAAATACTTCGTTAATGATTTTATTTTTTATAATAGGGGATATTTTAAGATTAACATAAGCACCTCCTCTCCATAACAAACTATGTGTTTCATAGTTTATTATAAAAAATAATGTAGGCCAAAAGATAACCGTAATTACTTGGTTTGCTTCAACTGGGTTACTTAACTTATCAATAATCAATTTTATTAGAAATGAGTTTATAGTACTGTAAAATCCTGTACTAGCAGCGAATAATATATAAATAGAAACCCAAATTTTATATGGGGAATAAATCCATTTAATAAAGCTCCAAAAAGATTTTGGAATGATTTGTTGTTTTATCTCCACTTCTTTACTTTTATTATTTGATGTTAAGTAATTAATCACAGTTGCTATTAAAAATTATCGTTGTATTTTTGCTGGTTCTTCTAAAATCCTTAAAATTTCAGTAGCACAGTAAACACGATCACGCTTGTTTTCAGTTACTTGTTGAATAATACCTAGAGATTCAATTTTTTGTACTGCTCTTTGTGCTGTTGTAAATGCTATGCTAAATTGCTGAGCAATTTTTTTAATGGTTAAAAAAGGATTTACGGCAAAATGCTGTATAATATTGATGGGTACTTGTGATGAACTATCAGTTAATTTAACTTGCCAATTATTTAATAGATTATTAATTCTCTCAGCACGCGATAAGACATCTTGAGACTGTATAGCAACACCATTTAAAAAGTAAATTAACCAATCTTGCCAGCTACCTTGACTGCTGACATTATAAAGTTGCATATAATATTCATTTCTTGTTGCTTCAAAGAAAGCACTTAGATATAAAAGGGGTGATGGTAGCATTTTATGTTCTATTAACAATAAAGTAGTTAGTAAGCGGCCAACACGGCCATTACCGTCTAAAAATGGGTGAATAGCTTCAAACTGATAATGACAAAGGGCAATGTGAATTAATGCAGGTAGTTGCTTATTATGGAAAAACATTTCTAGTTGTTTAAGGCAATCTGTGAGTTCTTCTGGTGTTGGCGGTATATATTTAGCGGTTGCTAAAGTACTTCCAGGTATTCCAATCCAATTTTGAACTTGACGAAATTTACCTGGCATAGCATGACTACCACGAACACCTTGCATTAGTTTGTTATGTACTTCTTTAATAACTAATAATGATAGAGGTGATTTATCTAGAAGTTTTAGGCCATGATCTAGAGCTATAATGTAATTGCGTACTTCTTGTAGGTCAGCTGGGTTACAGTTAACGTGTACCCCAGCTTCATCAGCTAAAATTTCACCAATAGTTGCTTGTGTACCTTCAATTTTACTTGATAGTACAGCTTCACATGTAATAAATGGACGCATTAACAAGTGAGGGTTTGGTAATTTACTTCCTTCTCGTGATAGTTGTCCTAAAATGTGGTCTGCTCGTGATAAAGTATTGACTAATGCATTATTCCAGTTAAATTTAGGTGGTAGAGGGTATGGTATGAAAGCTTTATAACCTGCTGATGCTTTAACAATTTTACCTGATGGTGATTGCTCTATATCCATAATTACTACTAGAAACTCAATGATATACATTCTTTATATTTGTAAAAGTAGTGTAAGCAGCAAGTTATGTAAACCGTTTAGCATATGCTACACTCTTTTTAACAAAAAACTATTATTAATATTTTAAGACTACACTCTATTATTGAGGTAGTCAATAATAGCAAATACATTCAAATTATTCAAACATACTTGTAAAATTTTCTATCTAATTTATTAATAAAAGTGAAAATAACAAATAGTAGTGTTTTCAAAAATTAATAAAATAGAAAATAATAATGGATCTTACTAGTATTACTAAAAATAAAGGACAACAGTTATTATTGATATTAGTCAAAAATAAAAATAATTACTTTGATATTTTTAAATTAAGTAGCACTGGACCTATTTATACTATCTTTAATTAATAGTTGAGTGTTTTTAATACCAAATAACTTGATAAAGGATCCTAGTCGAGGTCCATCAGACTGCCCCAAAAGAATTTGGTATAGGTCTTGAAAATAATACTTTAAGTTGTTATACTCGTTTTCTATACCAATCTTATAAATTTCTGATTGAATAGTTTCTGCATCAGCTTCCTGAAGATTGTCTAATAGTACATTAATTTGATGTAGAATTTGTTGATGTTTTATAGATGGGGATAGATAATTTTTTTTCACTTTTATAAAGTCATTATAATATTGAATTGCAAATCCTACGAGTTGATCAAGATATGGGTTGTTTGAAGGAGATGCTTCTTTAGTATATTGACTGATAAACCCCCATAATACTGATTTATTATCAGGATTACATACTGAAGCAAGATTTAATAGTAAAGTAAAGCTTAATTTATAAGTATTAATATAAGGTACTTTACCTGAATGAATGTGGTATACTGGATTTGATAATTTTGTTAGTTGATCATTTGTTTCATGGTATTTTTTAATGAAAGATAAATAATCATCGACACTTTTAGGGATGGAATCAAAGTAAAGTCTTTTAGCTTTAGATGGTGATTGATACATAAAAAGTAACATACTTTCTATGGGAGCATAGGTTAGCCATTCATCAACACTTATACTATTACCTTTGGATTTAGAGATTTTTTCTCCTTTTTCATTGAGGAAAAGTTCATAAAAAAATTGTACTGGTGGAATACTACCTAGTAAGTTGCAGATTTTAGAATATAAATGTCCATTAGGCATATGGTCTTTGCCATACATTTCATAGTCTACCCCTAAAGCAGCCCATCTCATACCAAAATCTATTTTCCATTGTAATTTACACTTACCTTGAGTGACTTTTGTTTCAATAATTTTGCCTGAGTTGTCTTGAAATGTTATTGTTTGGTTATTCTTATTGATTTTAATTGCAGGTATTTGCAGTACTTTACCTGTTTCTGGGCAGACAGGCATGAATGGGGAATAAGTTAATTTTCTTTCTTCTCGGAAGGTAGGAAGCATGATTTCCATAATTTTTTCATAATTTTCTAAAACTTTTAACAACATGTTGTCAAACATACCTGATTGGTAGCATTGAGTAGAACTGTAAAACTCATAGTCAAAATTAAACTTATCAAGAAATTGCTTTAATTTTGAATTCATATAATCACCATAACTATCTTTTTCTCCAAAAGGATCAGGAATAGATGTTAGAGGCATATTTATATAATCTTTAAGCATTTTTTGATTTGGAATATTAGTAGGAACTTTTTTTAGCCCATCCATATCATCAGAAAAACATATTAATTTAGTTGGTATATTAGATAATGTTTTAAAAGCTTTTCTAACCATTGTAGTTCTTGCAATTTCTCCAAAAGTACCTATATGAGGTAGGCCAGAGGGACCATATCCAGTTTCAAATAAAATATATCCTTTAGAAGGAGTTTTATAATTTAAGCGCTCCAAAATTTTTTGGGCTTCAATAAATGGCCAAGCTTTTGATTTTGTTGCATGATTTGAAATGTTTGACATCTAATCTACTTATATCAATAATTTTTAATTTAAGTTAGTTAATTATATATTTTAATTTTTGTTAAGAAAGTATAATAAGATTACTAATAAATCAAGATAACAATTAATAATGTGTAAGCTATTAATCCAATTAATGGACAACAATTATAAAAAATTTTTTATTTTTCTAATTTTTATTTCAGCTACAAGTCTTGCTTTTGCCTATTATGTTGAGCATGTTCTTGGTTTTGTTCCCTGTCCTTTATGTATATATCAAAGGGTACCTTATTATATATTAATTATTCTAGCTATGCTAGGATTATTATATCCAGATTTTAATAGGGTTTTGTACAAAATTATAATGTTAAATTTTCTATTAGCATGTATTTTAGCTGGTTATCATACTGCTATAGAGCTGGGAATATTAGAGGCTTCAAAAACTTGTAAGGTTGGAGTTTCGATTCCTGATGGCTTACCTATTGAAAAAATAAAGGAACTTCTTTATTCTACACCAGTAACAGGGCAATGTGACATACCTTCGTTTAAAATATTTAATATACCAATGTCAGTTATGAATTTTTGTTGGAATCTATTATTACTGTTTTACTGTGTGGTTAACTTATATTATTATAAATGTGCCAAGACCAGTATTTCTTCAAAATAATCAAAATAAGATAGCAGAAGTTATTAGAGTAGATCATGCTGGTGAGTATGGAGCATGTAGAATTTATAAAGGGCAAAGTGATTTTATTTCTGATAAAAATGCTGCAAAAGAACAAATTATGCAGATGTATCAGCAAGAAGTTATACATTTTAATTTCTTTACTGAACAAATGCAAAATAGACATGTTAGGCCTACAGTTTTAATGCCAGCTTGGCAGATATTAGGATATATGCTAGGTGCATTTACAGCTATTATAGGTATTAAAGCTTCAATGATTTGTACTGAGGCAATAGAAGAAGTTATTGATCAACATTATCAGGATCAGATTGAGCAATTGCAATATTATTGCTTAATAAGTGAGCAAAAGTTAATACAAACTATTAAAAAGTTTAGGCAGGAAGAGATGGATCATAAATTTCTTGCTCGAGAATATTATGATGATCTTACATGTGTTGATTTGATATTGAAAAATTTTATAAAAAATACATGTAGAGTTGCTATATATTTAAGTAAGAAACTTTAGCTAGATAATTTATTAAAATATTTTTTTAATTTTTTCTTAGTGTTCCTGATAAATAGACTATTATTGCATTTAGTGGTTGTTTTAGGTGATTAATTTATGTTATAATAAGTTCACCTGGTGGTTGATACTATTTAGATTATTCTAAATGAGATTAACTATTTGAAGAATTAAATAGAATGAAGAAGTGGTAGCAAATTTAGATATAGATACAATATTAGTTTTTTTATTTTTAGCTACTAATCTTGCTATAGGTTTATGGTATGGAAAAGGTGTTAAATCCATACAAGATTATGCTTTAGGTGGTAGGAAATTTAGTACAGCAGCTCTTACTGCTACAGTTATTGCTACATGGATTAGTGGTAGTGCATTTTCATTTGGGATATCAGAAATATATACAGTTGGAATACTTAGAATAATGGTATTAGGGCAAATAGTAGGACTGTTAATTTCTGGCTATATATTAGCTCCTAGGATGCAGGAGTTTTTAGGGAAATTATCAGTAGCAGAAGTAATGGGAGATCTATATGGCAAGCATGTTAGAACTATTACTGCTGTTTGTTCTATTTTTATATCAGCAACAATTATTGCTATGCAAGTTAAGGTATTTTCTACTATTTTCAATTATTTTTTAGGAGTAAACAGTATTCATGCAACCTTAATTAGTAGTATAATAGTAATTATATATTCAGCATTTGGTGGGATAAGGGCAGTAGTGTTTACTGATATATTCCAGTTTTTGACTTTTGGGGCATTTATTCCAACTTTAGCTTTATTTATTTGGAGTATGTTTGGAAATTTAGAAGCAGTAACTAATATTTTAATGACGAATCCTATGTTTGACCCTAGGCTATTGCTAGATTATCATAACCCTACTGTATTGACATATTATGGAATATTTTTTTACTGCCTTGTACCTTGTGTTAATCCAGCAATATTTCAAAGAGTATTGGTTGCTCAAAGTGCAAGGCAAGTAAGTACATCTTTTAAAGTTTCTGCTATTATACATTTATTTTTTTGCCTTTTTACTGCTCTTATTGGTTTAATATTGTTATCAGTAAACTCAAATATGGAAGCAAATAATTTAGTAATGCACATAATAGATAGCTACTCATATCCTGGGTTTAAAGGATTAATAGTGATTGGAATAGCTGCAATGATTATGTCTACAGCTGATTCTCACATTAATACTACTTCTATTATTTTGGTAAATGATTTGTGCAAGGCTTTTGGAGTATTACGAGATAATGAGGAAGCTGAATTAAGGTTAGTTAGAATATTTGCAGTATTAGTTGGAGCGGTAGCTTTAATAATAGCGCTGTCGCGGCAAAATCTGCTAGAAATACTTTTATTAGGAGCTGTTTTTTATACCCCAATAGTTGGAATACCGTTATTACTTACTATTTTAGGGTTTAGGAGTAGTACTAGAGTAGTGTTATCAGGTATGGTATCTGGGGCTTTAACCGTTATTGTATGGGATCGTTGTTTTGATTCATTCTTTCATACAGGAAATGTAATACCAGCAACTATAGTTAATTTTATAGTAATAATTATAATGCACTATTTGTTAAATGAACCTGGTGGGTGGGTTGGTCCTAAGGATAGAAGACCACTTTATATTATAAAAGCAAAAAATTGCTATAGGAGGCAGGAAATATCTAAATTTTTTGAATTATTACCATATAGATTAAGGTGGGATCATATAATTCATTATTGTTATAATAATTCTTTTAATACTGAAAAATATCTTTATGCTTGTTTTGCTATTTCTATGGTATTATCACTTGCAGTAATGTTAGTAGTAGATAGAGCTAGTGGTGTTTTATTAGTTACTAATTTAAAAATAGTTAACTTTTTTATGTTATCATCATTTGCAATAGCTACTGCCCTAACTACATATAAACTATGGCCTTCGGAGTTTTGTCGGAAATATATAGGGGTTATTTGGCATGTTGCTGTATTTTACATATTAGTATTTGTAAATACCATTTTAGTATTATCAGGAGGTTTTACTTATGTTCCATCAATATGTTTTTTGTTAAATCTTGTAATGGTGTGGAGCTTGGTTAGATGGTATATTGCTGTATTTATGATGGCGACAGGTATTCCTTTGGGAATGTGGATTTTTAACATATTTATTAGTAATAATAATAATTTTACTTTATGATTTTTGAAGCTAATTAAATTCTTTTTTGCTGTAAATTATAAGATTTTTTTGAAATAAGAGTAATTATTCCAGCAAGGGTCTTATTAATTTTTGCTAAAAAATCTCTTTAATTTATTAATTAAAATGATTGTTCAGTTCATAGTAATTGTTATTTTGATGGTAATAAAAGTATCCTTAAGTATGAATTTATTCTACGTTTTAAAGGATAGAGCAACTAAATATGTTTCTCGTGAATTTTTTCTACAAGCAGATGGTTTAAAATATTTTACCTGATTGAAATTATGTTGTATCTTTTTAAATAAATGTGTTTCATTACTACCTTGAAAAATTTTAGTAATAAAATTTCCTCCAGGTTTTAAAATAGTAGTTGCTAAGTTGAGTGCTTTTTCACATAAGTCAATTGTTCTAATATGATCTATGGTTAAATGGCCAGTAGTATTAGCAGCCATATCACTTATTATTAAATCTACAAGATTACCTTGTAATAATTCTTTAATTTTTTCAGTGATTTGCATGTCATGAAAATCTCCTTTAATGAAATTTACACCAGTAATTGGTTTTATATCTAGTAAATCAATTGCTATAATTTTAGTGTTTTGAGAGTGTTGAGATGCTACTTGGCACCAGCCTCCAGGAGCAGCCCCAAGATCAATTATGCTATTACAATTATTGAAAATTTTAAATTTTTGATGAATTTCAAGCAATTTATATGCTGATCTAGACCTATATCCTTGTTTTTTAACTGCTTGAACATAAGGATCGTTTAGTTGTCTTTGTAGCCACCTGGTAGAAGATAGTTTTCTTGATTTAGAACTTTTAAGTTTTACCTTTTTATTATGGAAATTTGATAACATTATTGTGGGTTTTTACGTATCTTTAAACTTGCTTTTTCTAATAGTGAATTAACAAATCCAACCTCATTTGCTTTAGCAAGATCATTTGCTATATTGGTGAATTCATTTATAATTACTTTATGAGGTGTGTTTAGAAAAAATTTTAGTTCACAAATAGCTATTCTTAAAATTGCAAGTAAAGTTAAATGTAGATCAGTAACTTTCCAACCTGTAGCAAGGTAAGATGAAATTAAAAAATCTATTTCTTCTAGATTTTCTATAGTGTTTTTTATTAGAGAGCTAAGATAATTAGTTTGTAATTTAAATGGTGTTATAGTAGATAGGTTAAGATCTTGTAGAGATTCAGCATCTTTATAATAAGAGCTAATAAATTGTATTAAAGAATTTGGTGTTAATTTGGTTGCCTGAGTTTGATAATAATAAATTCCTTGAACAGCAGCGATTCGGGTGATAGTTTTAGTATTTATATTAACCATGGAGAAAATACAAAAATAGAAATTAATGGGAAATATGTAAATTAAGGTTAAGTTATAATAAAAAATAAGTTTAGTAAAGGCTATTTTTATTGTATTATTAACTTAGACTATAAAAAACAGGAGATTAGGTTATGTTAAAATCTATGTGCTTGATTGTGGTTGTGGGTTATTTTACTGAAAGGTTTTGTAGTGTCTACTAAAATAATAAAGATATAGCTTTAAAAACAATTTAAATGTTTTAGAAAGTCTAAATTAATTGATTTTTACTTGTTTGTTTTTTAATTTTAAATTAATTAAATTTAATAAAAACGCTCTCTAGATGTGTTATATAGGATAGCTGTCAATATTTTGTGTATTACTTATAATATTATAAATATTTTAAAAGATTATTGATGACAATATTATCATTTATATTTACTATTAGTATATTAGTTTTTGTTCATGAATATGGGCATTATTACTCTGCAAGGTTGTGTGGAGTTCATGTGGAAGAATTTTCTATAGGTTTTGGAACAGAATTATTTGTTTTTGTTGATAAGAATAAAACCAGATGGAAAATTTGTCTAATCCCTCTTGGGGGTTTTGTGCGCATGCAAAACAAGCCAAAAGATTCTAAAGATGATGGTTACAATTGTAAAGCTTATAATACTCAGCCTATTTTAAATCGAATGCTTATAGTGTTAAGTGGACCATTAGCTAATTTTATTTTTGCTGCTGTGATACTTATTTTTTATTATAATGTTTATGGAAAATATATAGTGTCCTCATTACCAGCTGTTGGTCAAATAGTAATTAATTCTCCGGCAGAAAAATATGGTATTGTTGAAGATGATCTTATAATTCAAGTAGCAGAAGTTAAAATTTCTAACTTTTTAGACTTACAGAAAGTTATATCTAGTTATCCTGGAAAACCTGTAGATATTATAATAAAGAGAGCAGAAAAATTAGTAAAAATTAATGTAGTTCCAGAAGCAAAGATTTATCGTAAGGGTGAAAAAGAAATTTTAATAGGATATTTAGGTATAAGACCAGTATATATACATACTAAATTGAACATAATAGGTAGCATGTTGGAATCTTATCAATACATTATAGGGTTGTCTAAACTAATTTTGCAAGAGTTAGGTCAAGTGTTTGTGAAAGCAGGTTCAATACAAGAACTTAAAGGAATAATAACTATTGCTAAATATTCAAAAGAATCAATGGAGAAGGGAACAGTAATCTTTATGTTGTTTATGGTAAATATGTCTATCAATTTAGGATTGATAAATTTATTACCTATACCTATTTTAGATGGGGGACAGTTTATTTATCTTGTTTATGAAGCTATAGCTGGAAAAGAGTTAAGCTCAACAATGTATAATATTACTATGAGGATAGGGTTAATATTTATTATTTTTCTTATTGTAATTTCTACATCTAATGATATAAAAAGCTTAGTGTTGTCAAAATTTTAGGTATTATTAATTGTGAGAAAATTTTTACGATATTGTTTTTTATGTATATTGTTAGTGAATTCATATTTTTGTATGTTTAACTTGGCAGTAGCTGAAAAAATTCAAGATATAAAGGTAGTAGGTAATCAAAGAATTGAAAAGGAGACTATTATAAGTAATTTGGGTTTGTCTATTGGTGATAGGTTTAGTAGTGAGGGGCAATCGCAAGCTTTAAAACAACTTTATGCTACTGGTTTTTTTAAAGATATTAGCCTTAGTTTTACATCTGGAAAACTGTTAATTAATGTTCAGGAAGCTCCTTTTATAAGTAAAGTTAGGTTTATAGGTAATTCTAAGTTGTCAGAGCAAATATTATTGAAGGAAATTGCACTGCAAATTGGTGATGCTCTTACTGATGTCAAGTTACAGGGGGATCTTACAAAGTTGCAAGAACTATATAAACGCAATGGTTATTTTTCTACTATTATTAGATCTCAGGTAGAAAATCTTGAAAATAATAGGGTGGTGTTAACTTTTAAAATTAATGAAGGTTCTAAGACTTATGTTAAGAAAATAGTTTTTATAGGTAATGAAAATTATAGTGATAGTGAGTTAAAATCTATAATCTTGACTAAAGAGAAACACTGGCTTAGATTTTTAGATCCAAATACCACTTATGATCCTGATCGTATTAATTATGATAAGGAATTGTTGAAAGAATTTTATCAAGCTCATGCTTTTGTTGATTGTGAGATACTATCAACTACAGCTGAGCTTGCTCCAGCTAAGGACTATTTTATTATTACTTATGTTTTAGAGGAAGGAAGTAGATATTATATTGGTAATATAAAATTTCAAAATAATATAGCTAATCTTAATGATAAAGAATTTGCTAAATATTTATATGTTAAGCCTAAATCTCTAGTTAATGTGTCTGAACTAGAAAAAATTGCAGAGAAAATCTCTAAGAAACTTGTAGAAAAAGGATTTTATCAAGTTAATGTTTATCCAAATATTTCTAAGCGGCATGATCAAAAATTGGTAGATGTAACTTTTACTATTGATAGAGCTGAAAAGGTTTATACACGCCGTATTGAGATAGTTGGAAATGTTAAGACAGATGATAGTGTTATTAGAAGAGAAATTCCTTTATCAGAAGGAGACACATTAGATAAGTTAAAATTACAACGAGCTGAGCAAAATCTTAGAAACCTTGATTTTTTTGAACATGTAAGGTTAAGGCCAGTTTTAGCAGATGGAGGGGCTTTTGGTTCTGATAATTATGATGTAATAGTGGAGGTAGAGGAGAAATCTACTAGTGCAGTAAATCTTGACCTTGGTTATAGTACATCTGATGGAGCATTTGGAAAAATTTCTTTTAAAGAAAGAAATTTGATAGGTACTGGAAGAGAATTAGATGTAGGGATATTTCGTAGTTCTAGATTAATGAGCTATTATTTTAATATAGAAGATCCACATTTTATGGGTAAGGATTTTAGCTTAGGTACAAATTTTTTTAATACTACGACATTAAATAAGAATAAAGGTTTTTTAGGTATCTTAGGAAAAAAAAGTGATATAGCAAAAGATGATCAGTATAAATCTGATTCTAAAGGAGTTGGAATAATTTTTGGATATATGATTAGTGAGAATCTCAGACATGATATTAATTATACAATTAAATTTGATAGGTTGACTGTTCCAAATGATTCTCGTTTAAGATTAATTAAAAGTGAACAAGGTAAGTTTACTTATTCAATAATTGGCCATACTATAACTTATAATCAGCTTGATAGTTTAATTGTACCTAAAGATGGTTATATTTCTATAATTTCTCAAGAATATGCTGGTGTAGGTGGTAATGTTAAATATTTTAAGAATGAATTTGAGACGAAATTCTATAAATCATTTTTTAACAATAAATTAACTTTTAGATTATCTGGTAGTGTTGGGCATATACAAAATATTGGTGGACAAAATATAAGGATTCGTGATAGATTTACTATAGGGGAAGATCAGCTAAGAGGATTTGAATCAAATGGTATAGGACCTAGAGATAAAAGTGAACTTGAGCCGTTAGGTGGAAAGAAATATTATGCTGGTACAGCTGAGTTAATGTTTCCTATAGGAGCACCGAAGGAATTAAATATTATAGGTTCTGCCTTTACTGATATAGGTGGATTGTGGGATGTGGATTTACCTAAAAATTCAAGTTTTTCAAAAGATGACATTTATAATGATAAAATTCCTAGAGTGTCTGTAGGTATTGGATTAACTTTGATTACTAGAATTGCTCCTATAAGGATTGATTATGCTATCCCTGTGAAAAAACAACCTTATGATAATACTCAAAGGATACATATAAGGATGTCAACTAATTTATAGTAGTAATATGGTTTTTTTTAAAAAGTTATTAATAGTTATAAGTTTATTAGTAGTTAATGGTCTGTCTTATGCTAATGATTTTGTGGTTAGGATAGCAATTATAGATGTTGAACAAATATTAGGAGAATCAGTAGCAGTGAAGGGAATAAATAAAGTTATTGAAAAAATAAGCACAAATATTACTAAAGACTTAACAAAAAAGGAAGCTGAAATATTAGATCTTGAGCAAAAGTTAAAAGAAAAACAACAGGCAATTGGGAGAGAAAATAAAGAGATTGAAAAAGATACTTCAGACTTTTATAAAAAAGTAAATGAAGCCCAACATGAAGTACGGCAAAAAAAGCTTAAACTTGAGAAAGCTCATAGTGATGCTATTCGGAAAGTACAGCAAACAATTTTAGAAATTATTACTAGTATGTCAAAGGAGTATGGGTTTAATTTAGTAGTGCCTAGTTCTCAAATTTTATATGCAAGTGATAATTTAAATATTACTCCTGTAGTTATTGCTAGGTTAAATAAAAAGTTAAAGTTTGTGAATGTTAATTATTAGATAATTATATTAATGGAGAGACACATGACACAAAATACTATGAATATTAAGAATAAAGAAGAGTTTGACAGAGAGGTTATTGGATCTAATATTCCAGTATTAGTAGATTTTTATGCTGACTGGTGTGGTCCATGTAAACAATTAAGTCCAACTCTTGATGAAGTATCATCTGAGTTGTCAGGTAAAGTAAAAGTTGTAAAAGTAAATATAGAAGATAATACAGAAATTTCTGCTAGTTTTGAGATAAAAACTATTCCTGCAATGATTTTATTTAGAAATGGGAAGGTAGTTGATAGGAAAATGGGAAATATTTTAAAGGAGAAAATTATAGATTGGATTAGTGAATATATAAAATAAAAATGTTATGAGGGGTTACTTTTATTTTTATGACATTTATTAAAATTACAGAAGCTAGTGTTGAAGGTGTTGACGCTGGTGCTAGAATACAGAATTTTAAGCGGTATTTTTTTGGTAAAAAATATTTTAGTAATGTTAGTATTCCAATATTGAAAGGGATTAATTTTGCTTGTGGAAAAGGTGAAAGAGTTGGATTTATTGGTAATAATGGCAGTGGTAAAAGTTCTTTGCTAAAGGTTATTGCTAATATATATCCATTGAAATCTGGGAGTATAGAGGTCGAGGGTGAAGTAACACCATTAATTGAGATGGGCCTAGGATTTGATGATGAAATGAGTGGCAGGCAAAATATTAAATTAGCTCTAATATATAATAGGATGCTACATAAATATTCTAAAGATCTTGAAGCAAAGATTATAGAATTTTCTGAACTTAAAGATAAAATAGACCGGCCCCTTAAGCTATATAGCTCTGGTATGGTTGCAAGGTTAGCTTTTTCTATTTCAATATTACAAGAGCCAGATATATTACTTTTGGATGAAGTTTTTGCTGTAGGAGATAGTGGCTTTGTAAGAAAAGCACGAGAAGCTATGAGAGAAAAATTTTTTTCTGTACCAGTAGCAATACTAGTTAGTCATCAACAAGAATTAATTAAAGATTTTTGTAATAGATGTATTTTATTAAAGGATGGTGTAATAGTAGCTGATGGCACGCCAGATAAGGTATTGAATATTTATAACAGCTCTTGAATATAGTTAAATTGCCTTATATACCCTATAATAATAAATATAATAAATTACTTTATTAATATGTTTAGACGGATTGTTAGTTTTAATTATTGGAATTCAGCAATAGTTTTAGCTAGATCATATACTCAAAGACAGTATAAAAATTCAGTACTCGGATTTTGTTGGGGATTGATTCCGCCTTGTATACAAATTATAGTGATGTCTTATATATTTAGTTCTTTGTTAAATCAGCCTCAAAATTATATGGTTTTAAGTTTAGCGGTAGGCATTCCCTTATGGTCATTTTTGTGTGTATCTTTAGGTGGTATTACAAATTCGTTGGTATCTAATGGGTATATTTTAAAAAAATGTACTATCTCAAGAACTATATTTCCTATAGCTGATTTCATGGTACAATTATATAATATGTTTTTTACATTATTTGTAATGTATATTACTGCTATATTATTACTTTCTTCAGTTTTAAATTATAGCATAATATATTTACCTGTTGTTCTTATTCCTTTTATAATTTTTGTATTTGGATTATCAATTGCTTTTACTTTTTTAACTCCATATATTCGTGATATTCCACAGCTTGTGCAAACGCTCTTAAATGTTTTTTATTGGAGTGTACCAATAGTGTATCCTTATTCTATGATACCAGAATCGAAGAGATTTTTGTTTGAAATAAATCCGCTTTTTATTGTAATACGTCCTATTCAAGTATTAATGATAGATGGTAATTTTCCAAGTTTTATATTGGTTTGTAAATCTTATTTAATAGCGTCAATAAGCATAATTATTGCTTTTATTGTATATCGTGTTTTCAGTAAAAATGTAATTTTTTATTTATGAAGAACTAATTTATTTAATTTTTATGATCATTAGAGGAATAAACTTGTGATGGTACTAGATGAATTGAGAGTTTATGTATAGATTTATAACCTAGATAAATAGCAATCCTTTCGATAATAATGTCTTGTTGAAAACTAAGTTCAAGATTAGTAGCTGAGTCATAAACATTAACATGTAATATAGCATTTCTTGAATTTTTAATATAAGTAATTTTCTTTGGGCATGATCTATAATGAAATTTTGCTCCTGCTATTTTACTCCAGTTTAGTGTTATATCAGCAAATTCTTTACTGTATTGTTTTGAGAATATTTTATGTATAATTTGAAAAGTAAACTTGCTTAATAATTTCATTATGAAAAGTGTTTTAAAATGATACTAATATTTATTATTGACAAAAGCAGTGATAATATTGGCATTTGTAGAGAGCAGATTGCTAAAATTAGTAGTGTGGAATTGCAAATAGCGATTTTTATACTTACTTCTTGATGTGACATTCCTTTTTTAATAGCTTTTTGAAAAAAGTGGTTTAAATGTGGAAGCCATAATTTTTCTCCATTAAGTATTCTAAGTAAAATTGTTATTCCTCCATCAGTAATGTAGTAAAGGCTAGAGATAAATACTGGTATAAGGAGCTTATTACTAGATTTTGCTATTAAAATTAAATCAAGACCAAGCATTAGCCCTATGAAGGTACTGCCAACATCTCCTAAAAATATTTTAGCTGGATGCCAATTAAAAAATAAAAAACTTGTACAACAACTTAAAAGTATAAATGCTATAGTAATTACTAGATTTGTTTCTTTAATATTATTGTAATATAGATGTGATAAAATTAAGATAGTAATACATAAATGTATAGATTGAACTGGTGTAATGCCATCTATGCCATCCAGGAAATTATATATATTAGTTATAAAAGCTAATAATATAGATATAGTGATACAATCTATGATTAGAAATGAAAAATTAAATAATGATGAGTTAGGATATATAAAGTTTTTGCATAACATGTAAGAGGAAATAATATGGGTAAATAACCTGATACTTGCTGGTAAAGGCTTAATATCGTCAATGAAAGAAACTGTAGCAAGTATTAATGCTCCGGGTAGCAATTTAAATGATAATTGATAATTCTTGTAAAGAAAGCAATCAAATAATAAAAATGATAATGTAAATACAATAACAATTGCTAATCCTCCACCTCTTGGGGTTGTATTTTTATGAGCACGACGTTCTCCAGGATGGTCTACTATTTGCTGTTGTTTTAGATATTTTATTAGTATTTTTATTAGTAAACTACAACTAGTGAAAATACCGATAAAACATATTATTGCAGTATAAATATTCATAAAAGTAAATTTGATTTAAAACTAAAAAATTCATTATCACATATAATAACATGGTCATGGACAAGCACATTTACTGTTTTACAAGCATCTACAATTTTTTTAGTAATGTCTATGTCAGATTTAGATGGGTTGGGGTTGCCACTTGGATGATTATGAACAAGTATTATGGCACTTGCTTCATGAAATAGTGCTCTTTTTACTACTTCTCTAGGGTACACAGGGGTTTGGTCTATTGTACCTATAGGTTGTAGTTCATCTGCTATAATAATGTTTTTTTTATTGAGAAATAATGTACGGAATTGTTCTGTTTTAATTTTACCCATTGTTGTCTTTAAGTATTCTAATAGGGATGACCAAGAACTTAGTAA
>CANJ01000033.1 GCA_000309075.1 Occidentia massiliensis | reverse complement strand
TTATAAAAAGCTCCTTAGTCAGTAGAATAGTTAGCAGGTCATTTGAGGAGGAAGAGGATCTTTCAAGTAATATGAGAAAAGGTATTTATAAGTTGATAGATTCTTTAATAACTAAAGACCAGTTAGTAAAGTTAGAGGCTAATTTATCAGCTCATAGTAGTTTATATAAATTTATTTTGGAGAGGTTACAGTCTATTGAAAATCTGTATTTGGCGCTTTTAAAAATTATAGAGACTAAGAATGAAGTGGTCCAAGAAGATCCAGGAGTAAAAAAAACGTTATTGGGATTTTATAGCTCTAAAGTAGCCGGGATAACGTTGGAAGATGATATTGTTTATGAAGGAGGAAAAAGTCCATTTAAGATAGAGGATATTATTAGTAAAATAGAAGAAGTGGATGATGAAATTTTTAATAATCCAAAGATAATGAATGAGCATGTAGATTATATAGTAAGTCTTGTCCAAGATACTAAAAATTTTGGTATTATAAAACGATTTAAGGAGATTATTGGAGATGAAAATTGGGTAGAGAACAATAGAAATGGGTGTGGAAGTGAAATGTATGAAGGAGATAATAGTAACGATGTTATTATTTTAAATTATTACGATAATATAGAAGGTGGTAGTGCCGGAAAAATAGGAATAAGTGGAGAATACAGTAATGATTTCAATTATTAATTAGGAAAGGAATAATTGGAATAGTATTCTCTAGTGAAAGTTATATGGATCAATATCTATTTTTAAAGTGATTGTTTTTGTCAACTGGAATAATTTTGGCCATGTTTTTATATGATTATGAATATTTATTTTGCGATCGAAAATTAGTAATATTTTAAATCGATATTTGCCTTTTAACTTGTGTAATAATGCTGGAGCTGGGCCTAATAGTCTTAGATTGGGGGTAGGTCTAAATGTTTGGACGATTTTTTTAGCAGCTTCGTGAGCTTTTTGCTCAGAAGTGGATATTACGCTAATGATAGCTGATTTTGTAAAAGGCGGCATGTTATTATTGGCTCGTATATCCATTTCATAATCAATAAATTTTGAGTCTTGAAAATTAACTAGATACTTAAGAAGTAAGCTGTCAGGATAATATGTTTGTATATAGACATCTCCTTTGGTATGTTCTCGCCCAGCCCTGCCTCCTACTTGGTTAAGTAGTTGATAGGTTTTTTCACTAGCTCTTAAGTCACCACCATTAGAGCCTAAATCAGCATCTATAATTCCTACTAGAGTTAAATGCGGGAAATGGAAACCTTTAGTTAGTATTTGAGTACCAATAATTATATTTATTTCATTATTTATAATTTTGTTAAATAATTCATTACTTTTAGCAATAGTATCAGTTTCTTCTTTAGTAATTATTGCTATTTGCTGTTTAGGGAAAATATTTCTTATTTCTTCAGCAATTCGTTCTACACCTGGACCACATGCTATTAGTGTTTGTTCTTGACATTCTGGACAATGGGGTTGAAGCATTTTAATACTGCCACAATGATGACATTCAAGTCTATTTTTAAGTTTATGAAACACTAACCAAGAAGAACAAGATAAGCACATAAAACGAAAGCCACAATTACGGCAAAGAATAAGAGGAGCATAGCCTCGTCTATTTAAAAATAATAATACTTGCTTATTAATTTTTAAAGTTTGCATAATAGCACTTTTGAGACTGGGGGATAACCACACATCTTTTGCTAATTTTTCTTTTTTCATGTCGATAATGTGAATGTTAGGTAAAACAGATGAACCAAATCTGCTTTTAAGTTCAAAAATCCTATATTTTCCTTGACGAACATTATATATAGTTTCAAGAGATGGAGTTGCAGATCCTAAGATAACAGGTATATTGGTTATATGCCCTCTCATAACAGCCATGTCTCTAGCATTGTACATTATGTTGTTTTCTTGTTTATATGATTGGTCATGTTCTTCATCTACTATGATAAGGCTAAGAGATGGATATGGTAAAAATAAGCTACTGCGGGTACCAATAACTATTTTTACCTCGTTAGTTAATATTCCCCTTAATATTTTTTTCTTTTCAGATTTAGTAACAGAGGAATTCCATATAGCTGGGTTAAAACCAAATCTGTCTATAAACCTCTCTATTATATGAGTACTAAGAGCAATTTCTGGCATTAATAGTAGTATTTGTAAATTTTGTTGTAAAATTTTGGCAATTAAATGAAAATATATTTCTGTTTTGCCGGATCCAGTTACTCCTTTAAGTAATGTTATTTTTGAAGTTTGGCTTATAAGATCTAGGGTTTTTTGCTGTTCTTGAGATAGAATTGCTAATTTGAATAAGCTTGTTTGAATTTTTTGTGATATGGTAATATAGGGTTTTTCGTTTAACTCAACAGGTAAAACCATTTTTGCTACTGTGCCAAGATCAGATAAGTAGTAATTTGCAGCTATATTGATAAATTTTATATTAGTGAGCCCTATATTATATGCTATATTACTTTCAATATTTGTTTTAGAATCGTTAGTAATTTGTGGGTATTTATGAGTTATTTTAGCCATAATTTCTTTATGGTTTTTATGCTGAGGTGTGATATTTGTTTCCCAGATAATGCCAGTTATTTGTTTATTTCGAAAGGGAACTGTGACTAGGTCACCTACAGATAATGATAGTGAATTTGTTTTGTATTCTAATGGAAATAATTTTGTTTGAGGTAGTAGTGCCTTAATAAACATAAATGATTAAATTAACTTGCTTAAAAGTTTTTGTAAATTATTATACATACAGTTTTCTTACTGGCATTTTACATAAAAATACTATTAAAATATCGTTATGGAAAGTAAATATTATATAACTACACCTGTTTATTATGTTAATGATGTTCCACATATTGGTCATGCCTATACTAGTATATTAGCCGATATCTATGCTAGGTATATGAGACTAGCTGGGCTTGAAGTGTATTTTTTAACTGGTACTGATGAACATGGTCAGAAAGTTGAAAAAGCTGCTGATAAGGCTAAAATATCCCCGCAAAAATTTACTGATAGGATCTCTCAAGCTTTTATAAATCTTAACAAAGTTTTTAACATATCAAATGATGATTTTATTAGAACAACAGAAGAACGGCATATAAATGCTGTAAAAAAATTTTGGAATATTCTATATAATAAAGGAAATATCTATCTTGGTAAGTATTGTGGGTGGTATGCAGTTCGAGATGAGGCTTTTTATTATGAGTCTGATCTTATTGACGGTAAAGCTCCAACTGGAGCTGAGGTAGAGTGGGTAGAGGAGCCTAGTTATTTTTTTGCTTTATCGAAGTGGCAAAGTCAACTTTTAGATTGGTATGAAAATAATCCAGATGTTATTAAACCATCTTTTTATAAGAATGAGGTTATTAATTTTATTAAAAATGGATTGACTGACCTATCAATTTCACGTACTACTTTTAAGTGGGGAATAAAAGTTCCTCATGATCCATCCCATATTATTTATGTATGGCTAGATGCTCTTGTGAATTATGTTTCAGCATTAGGATATTCTAATGATTTTGCTTCTAAAATAGATAGATTTTGGCCAGCTGATATCCATGTTGTTGGCAAGGATATATTGAGGTTTCATGCAATTTATTGGCCAGCATTTTTAATGGCAGTGGAGTTACCTTTACCAAAGACTATTTTAACTCACGGTTGGTGGACTTGTGAGGGGCAAAAAATTTCAAAATCTATTGGTAATGTTATAGATCCTTTTATGTTAGCTGATGAATTTGGTGTTGATCAGGTTCGGTATTTCTTATCAAGAGAAATTACTATTGGTAAGGATGGTAATTTCTCTAGGATAAGTTTTATAAATAGAATAAATAGTGAGCTATGTAATAAAATTGGTAATCTTGTACACCGTACTTTATCTTTTATTTATAAATATAATCATGCTTCTATACCAAAATTAGAACAAGAAACTATTGCAAGTCTATATAATTCAGAATCGTTACTTATTAATGTGACCAAATTAAGTAAAGATATTATTACTATTATAAATGATGATAGTATAACTATAGTACTTGATAGAATTATAGAAATTGTTGATCAATCAAATATATACATAGATCATCAAGCTCCATGGAAATTAAAAATTGAAGATGTAACTAAGATGGGAGAAGTACTATATGTCTTAACTGAAACTATTAGATATATTGCAATTTTTTTACAGCCCTTTATACCATTATCTGCTAGTAAAATTCTTGACTTATTATCTATAACAGTTGAAGATAGAAATTTTAAATGTCTAAATATAGATAATGCTTTAAAACCAGGTACAATTATTACTAAGCCAGAGCCGGTATTTATTAAAATTGAGGAAAAGTAATGTTAGTTGATTCTCATTGTCACTTGAATATGCCAGTTTTTAAAGATGATTTAGATAGAGTAATTAAAAATGCTGCAATGTATGGTGTAAAATACATGCAAACTATTTGTACTAAGCTTGATGAATTTCATGAAATATATTCTATAGCTAATAAATATCCTAATATTTTTTCTTCAGTTGGTATACATCCTAATGAAGTAGAAAATTATCAACATATAAATGCTGAATTGTTAATCGATTTAGCTAAAAAGCCAAAAGTAATAGCTATAGGGGAAACTGGCCTGGATTATTTTTATGATAGTTCAAATATAAATAAGGAGTTACAAAAGAAGTTATTTATAGATCATATATATGCAGCTTATATTACTGATTTACCAGTAATAGTTCACACTAGAGCAGCAGAGCAAGATACTTATGAGATTTTATATAATCAAAGAAAGAAATATAATTTTAAGGCAGTAATCCATTGTTTTTCAGCATCACAGGAGTTTGCATGTAAGATGCTAGAGCTAGGAATTTATATTTCTATTTCAGGAATTGTTACTTTTAAAAATGCTGAGGAATTAAGAAAAACAATTTATGATATACCAGTATTTTGGTTGCTTTTAGAAACAGATGCTCCATATTTAGCTCCTGTACCAATGCGAGGAAAGCGCAATGAACCTGCTTATGTTACATATACAGCACAGGCTATTTGTAATATTAAAGGTATAAAAATTAATGATCTTAGCCGAATAACTACTGAAAATTTTCAGAAATTATTTTCTAAAGCTAGTTTTTAATGGCTTTTGAGGACTATTATAGGTAGTTTTTTCTGTTTTTTTACTTAATTTATTAACTATTAAGCCTAAATTAATATAGTTAAAGGTTAATTAATAGTATTGACAATTTAATTATATTATCTTAATAGGTACGATGGTGATTTTAATATTTAGAGAAGGAAATTTATGCCAGCTATATCGACTGTAATTAAGTGCCTAGTAACTTTACCACAACAAAAAATGTTGGAAGTTATAAAGAATAATATAACTACAGGTTATTCTATAATAAATGATGTAATGTATAAGTATATATTTACATCAAGTAGTGGAGAAATCTCTGGTTACCTTGTTGAAGCTGATAGTTGTGATTTTAGAAAGATCCATGAAAACAGTAATGGGGCAAAAAATGATAATGGCTTATTTAATTACGTTCGTTATTGCTTTGGCAAAAGTTTTCCTATAGTTGATATAATTAAGGTGGGAGTAGAGAAATTAAAAGATGAGTTATTTAGTTTTGTGTTGCGGCCTCATACTGGTTCTATGGAGGTAAATGCTGATGGGCAGGTAAAAATTGGGGAGGATACGTATAATTATGGTAATAATGAACTATATAATAGCAATAATAAAACTAGTTGGTTTGGTTTTACAAGGGATGATTGTGTTGAATCTGAGGTTAGGGATTTTATAGAAGCCCAGCTTTCTGCAATTGCAACAACAAGTACTATGGATGGAGAATTTGATCCTTATGCTATGCAACATGGCAATAATGATAATAAACTTGTTATAGCTGGTGTTGAAATACCACAGCAGCTAGTTTGGGCAGCAATGGGAGGGTTAGTAACTTTGACATTAGTTGGAGGAGGAATGGTAATAAAAAAATGTGTTGGTGAAAGGAAAGTACGTAGTGGTAATAGTGATACTGATGATAGCAGAAATGAATATGATAGCGGTGTTTCGTTGGTTGGGATGAATGGTAGTGGGACAACAGATAGAACTAAGCAAGGATATGGTAAGGTTAAAAATTGTGATGTTTATAATATTAATCAGAGAGATGGAAATGATGGTGAAGGGTGTAGTAATGCAACAAGCTGTTTTGATTCTGAAGAGGGGCGGGAAGAACCTATTTATGCTGTTCCTTATGGCAGTAGTAAAAATTGTGGTCCAAGTATAACTCAAGACAATGTTAGTAATACTAAATCAAGTGGTTATGCTGCGGTTGGAAAAATTCCTAATGAAAAAGATGGTCCTTATGCTGTATCTAATGTAATTACAGAAGACACA
Organism: Occidentia massiliensis; assembly: GCA_000309075.1. Taxonomy (GTDB): domain Bacteria; phylum Pseudomonadota; class Alphaproteobacteria; order Rickettsiales; family Rickettsiaceae; genus Occidentia; species Occidentia massiliensis. Next base: position 21,097 of record CANJ01000033.1, on the reverse strand, counting down.
CATAAATATAATTTTTTTGGAGATGGAAGTTATAGTGTTGTGATAGGTAAAGATGGACATTATAGTGATGGTGATGACCATTAGTAATTGTAATATTTTGTGAGTAAACTGTTTTATAGAATATATAGTAGGTATACCACTCTTAGTCCTAGAATATGTACTAAGTACTATATCCATTTCTAGATTGTTAATAGTATAATTACTTAAAGTAATTTAATTATACTATTAATAGGTAGTATGTATTTTGCTATAGTTTTAAAGCTACCATAATTATTATTTATTATATTTAGAATGAGTCTTTTTGTAAAACTTGCTATTAAACTTAAAGGTAAAATAGTCAGCAGTTGGATAATATTCTTTTTGTAACACTAACATTGCACTTACACTTGATTGGAATGAGCTTTAACAGACTCTTAAGCTAGTTTTTAGGTAACCAAAATTGTTAGCACTAATGGATTCATTGACTTCAGGCCAAATAACTCTTGCATAATTATAATTTTATAATTACTTATTGATATTTAATATTATATATATATTCATGTAAGGTCATTAATGATAAAAACCTTAGTAAAGTCTTTAGTTTTTTGGTAAATTTTTTGAATTAATTTTCTAGTTGTAATTTAGGTTTTTTCTTGGATAGATTCATGAAATTCTTGAGATCGAAGTATAATATTAATATATGGTAGTAGAAACTATATCATCTGTGTTAAAGTTTACTAGAATATTGCTTGTAATAAGTAAAGTTAATAAATATATAAAAAGGTTACAAAAATATGTCCTTTTTATCATATATAGTTTATTTTGTATAAGTAATTGTAAAATATTACATAAAAGCCAAGAAGAGATTTAATACATATTATTTTATATAAAGACAATAAGCTTTTTAATCTTAATTATTGACCAACTTAAAGTAACATCATATTATCTTATATCACATGTGGCACTAACTGATAATATATTTTATTAAAAAAATAACAAATTTATTAATTTAAGGAGTGTGTATAAATGAAACCCACACAAGATTTTTCAAAAATCATCCATAAAGAAGGATATATATTTATAGTAATATTTGCTGCTATAACATTTTTACTTGCATCTTTTAGTCCAATGCTTGGATGGATTGGAACAATCTTAACAGTTTTTTGTGCTTGTTTTTTTCGTAATCCAAATAGAATAGTACCTGTAGAAGAAGATTTAGTGGTGAGTCCTGCTGATGGAAAAATACAATCTATTACTACTACTTTACCTCCTGCTGAGCTAGGTCTTGGTAAGGATGAGATGCTAAAAGTTAGTATATTTTTGAGCATGTTTGATGTTCATGTTAATAGAATACCAGCTAATGGAAAAATTATACTACTTAACTATAATCCTGGTAAGTTTTTAAATGCATCTTTTGATAAAGCTAGTATCTATAATGAGCGTCAATCAATTGTGATGGAGACTCATAGTGGTAAACAAATAATTTTTGTGCAAATAGCTGGGTTAATTGCAAGAAGAATTGTATGTGATTTAGAAGAGGGTAATGAAGTTAAGGTAGGAGATAGATTTGGTATAATTAGATTTGGTAGTAGAGTTGATATTTATTTGCCTAAGAAAACTATGCCTTTAGTTAGCGTAGGTCAAACTTGTATAGGTGGAGAAACTGTAATTGCTGATTTTAAATCAAAGAGGGTATCACCTCCAAAATTTGAAGTTAGATAATTTAGGAGTTAATTTTGTATTTTAAAAAACATAAATTAATTTATCCTCTACCATTTGTAAAGCTTATTCCTAGTGTTATTACTCTACTTGGATTATCTATAGGTATTAGTTCTATAAGATATGCTCTTGAGAGTAAATGGGAACCAGCAATAATTTGTGTATTGATTGCAGCTTTTATAGATGGAATTGATGGTAGTATTGCTAGGTTACTTAATGCAACTTCTTCTTTTGGAGTAGAGCTTGACTCATTATGTGATTTTATGAATTTTGGGTTATCTTCATCTCTTATAGTTTATCTTTGGTTATCTCCCGAGTCTAAACTTCGGTTAGTATCTTGGGGTGCTATTTTAATATTTATTATTTGTATGGCCATAAGATTAGCTAGATTTAATACTAATGTATTTGATAATTCCTTTAAAAATTGTAAAAGCAAGTATTTTTTTGTCGGTGTTCCAGCCCCTGTTGGAGGCTTATTGATTCTTATGCCTATAATTATGGATTTTAATATTTTATCTTCATTTAGTTGGAATATTAAATCTTATGCATTATTCATAGATGTTTATCTATTAACTATAGGTTTTCTTATGGCTAGTAGAGTTCCTACATTTTCTGTAAAAAATATCAATGTAAAGCCGGAATATATTTGGATTTGTTTATTATTGTTTGCTACTGTGATTGTAGCTTTACTGATTTATCCTTGGTATATAATTCCTGCTTTTGCAGTGTGCTACATCTGCAGCATTCCTGTAAGTATAATTGTAGCTAGGAAAATTAATTGAAAAAATTGGGCTATTATTTGTTGTAATGAATTTATATATGAGTAAAGTTATACTTAGGTTTCTATTTATATAGTGAAATTTATTATTATGTAAATATTTTCTTTCTAGAAGGTTATAATTCCAAGTGTAGATTAAGTAGGATTAGAAATAATATGTTATAGCTAATAGACAAAACTCATTATTATGAATTTATACTACAGGGCTTAAATTAAATCATCATAGTAGGAATTTTATCCTAATTTATCTAGAAGTTTGCATTATACACTTGAACATCTTCTATATTATTACTCCTAAAAATTTTTGTATACTAGGTCAACATCAATAATTGCATTGTTGTTAAGTTAAGATCTGCGCTACCCACGTACTAAAGTACGCTCTGCTGCTCGACTTAATAACCCCCTAGCAATTATTGATGTTGACCTTAGTCAACCCATTCTTCATTTCATAGATGTATACTTCTTTAACCTGTTCTTCAGGAACAAAGATTTTTGTAATGTCCTGACCTAATTTTAACTCACCTGTCTTATATTCAATGTTGTATGTTTTATTTTCATTTATATGTTTTGTAGCTTCTTTAACTATTACTGTATCGTCATCAATAACAAACACTACTGGGAATTCATTTTGAAAGTGATATTCTAAAATGGTTTTTGGTACCAATGTGCCACATAATATATTCTTTTGTTAATAACTTTAAAAAATTATTAAATTAATCCTTACCATGTGTTTAATAAAAATGTCAAGAGTAAAAACTCCTGGTAGTTTTATTAACATATTGCAATTTATCTAAAAAAGTAATAGCATATGCTTTATTATTAGTTAATTTTTAACTTATAGTTAAAGAATTATTATGTTACATATGTTATATGCTAGATTGCAGCATTTAATTATTTTAATGATTATTTGGGCTAGTTTAATGGAACCAGCTAATATGTGTCATCATCCTTATTTAAGTGCTGTATCTATTTTAACTGTTTATTTCATATCGTGTTACTTTAAGTTGTTGCCTTGTAATTCTTTTCCTATTATAGGGTTTATTTTATATTTCGTGTGGCTTATGTTTGAAGTAATAAAATCTGCTATAAAAGTTACTATAATGATATGGAGGGATAATTTAAGTTTTAATTCTTGTATGATATGGGTTGAGTGTCCTAGTCTATCTGAAGTGGAGCAAGTAATATATGCAAATAGTATTACATTAACACCTGGTACAGCTGTAGTAGAAGCAGAGAAAGGTAGGGTTATGGTTCATATTTTAAATATTGGTGATAATATGCAAGATATTTTTAAGGAGATGGAAAATAAGGTTTTAAGGATTAAATGCTAGTAATAGGATTGGCTGTCTTAGCCGGGTGTATATGTGTTTTGGTAGTAAATTTTTTAATAACTAAATCTAACTTGGAAAAAATATTATATACTAATTGTTTAACTAATTTAGTATCTTTATTTATCTTTTTTTTAGGTATAAGCTATTATACTAGATATTTTATAGATATAGCAATAATATATTTTCTTCTAAGCTTTATTGCTACTAGTGCTTATATGAGGTTTTATTTAAAAGATTAATGTATATTAATAAGTGTAGGTTACTTTACATAATTCAAATTATCGTTATTTTTATCCATTTTTTTAAATACTTCTTCCCATGATCCAGTAGTGGCACTTTTTGCATATTCAGTAACTCTATTTTCAAAAAAGTTAGTATGTTCTACTCCATTTAAAATTTCATCTAACCATGATAAGGGATTATTTTCAACAAGGTAAATTTCTTTTAATCCAAGCTGTAGTAGTCTTCTATCAGCTATATAGCGAATATATTGTTTTACTTTTTTAGCAGTTAATCCTTCAATGCCACCAACTTCAAACGCTAAGTCAATAAATGCATCTTCAAAATGTACAATAGTAGCACAGGATTTATAAATTTTACTTCTTAATTTTTCTGTCCAAACTTCTGGATTTTCTCTAATGAAGGTTTTAAATAGAGTTATGATAGAATTAGTATGCAAGGTTTCATCTCGGACTGACCAAGTTATAATTTGCCCCATACCTTTCATTTTGTTAAATCTTGGGAAATTTAACAAAATAGCAAAAGAAGCAAATAATTGTAATCCTTCAGTAAAAGCTCCAAAAACTGCTAGAGTAGTAGCAATATCTTCTTTGGTTTCAACACCAAATTTTTGCATATAATCATATTTATCCTTCATTTCTTTATATTTTAAGAAGGCTTTATATTCGCTTTCAGGCATTCCAATTGTGTCTAGTAAATGTGAATAAGCAGCTATATGTATAGTTTCCATATTTGAAAAAGCAGCTAACATCATTTGAACCTCAGTAGGTTGGAACACACGAGCATAATGTTTCATATAGCAGTTATTAACTTCTATATCTGCTTGAGTAAAAAAACGGAAAATTTGGGTAAGTAAATGTTTTTCTCCAGGGGTTAAGTTATATTTCCAATCTTTAATATCATCTGCTAATGGTACTTCCTCAGGTAACCAGTGAATTTTTTGTTGTATATGCCATGCTTCATATGCCCATGGATATGAAAAAGGTTTGTAAATTGGGCTTGCATTAGTAAGTGACATTAAACTTTTCTCCTGTGAATATCATTGACATGCTAAACATTCATTATCATCTTGTAATGATTTACTTTCTTTATTTATATTTTCTAAATCTTTAAAATCATCTACTATAATAGCATGAGAAACCTTATCTGCTCTTTGTATAGAAGTAGATCTACAGTAATATAGGCTTTTTATTTTTCCTTTCCAAGCTTTAAAATGTATATCATGTAGTAATTGCTTACTACAATCTCCTGGTAAGAATATGTTTAATGATTGTGATTGAGAGATAAATTCTGCACGGTCAGCAGCTAATTCTATTAACCAATTTTGGTCTATTTCATAAGCTGTTTTATATACATCTTTTTCGTGATCTGAAAGAAATGTTAAATGTTGTACTGAACCTTCATGTGTTGAAATTGATGACCAAATTTGATCGTTATTAAATCCTTTGGATTCAAGTAACTTTTCTAAATTTTTATTTTTTACTGTAAATGATCCAGTTAAGGTTTTTTGGGTAAAACTATTTGCTGCATATGGTTCTATTCCAGGAGAGGCATTATTTGCAATTATTGAAATTGAAGCTGTAGGTGCTATTGCTATTTTATTGCTAAATCTCTCTTTAATGTTACATTCTTTTGCATCTGGACATGCGGAACGTTCATCTGCTAACATTACAGATGCTTGATCTGCTTGTAATTTTATATGCTCAAAAATTTTCTTATTCCAGACTTTTGCCATAACAGAAGCAATAGGTATATTGTTAGCTTGTAAAAAAGAGTGAAATCCCATAACACCTAATCCGACACTTCTTTCTCTCATAGCTGAATATTTTGCTTGAGCCATAGTATCTGGAGCATTTTTAATAAAATCTTCAAGAACATTGTCAAGAAATCTCATTACGTCTGTAATGAATAGCTTTTCTTTTTTCCATACCTCAAAATATTCTAAGTTTAAAGATGATAAGCAACAAACAGCGGTCCTAACTTTGCCTAAATGATCAATTCCAGTTGGTAAAGTTATTTCACTACATAAGTTAGAAGTTTTAACTTGCAATCCTAATTCTTTATGGTGTTTAGGTAAAGATCTGTTTACTGCATCGATAAATAAAATATAGGGTTCACCGGTTTCTATTCTTGTTGTTAAAAGCTTTATCCATAGATCTCTAGCTTTAACTATATTGATAACTTTGTTGTCATGAGGGCTTGTTAATTCCCAGCTCTCTCCTTTTTCAACTGCTTGCATAAATTTATCTGTAACTACTACACCATGATGAACATTAAGTGCTTTGCGATTAGAATCTCCACCAGTAGGTCTTCTTATATCTATGAACTCTTCTATTTCAGGGTGAGATATTGGCAGATAAACTGCAGAACTACCTCGTCTTAAGGAACCTTGTGAGATAGCAAGGGTCATTGAATCTTGGACTTTTATAAAAGGAATTATACCTGATGTTTTACCATTTTCATGAACTTTCTCATTTATAGAACGTACATTTCCCCAATAACTACCGATACCGCCACCTCGTGACGCTAGCCAGATATTTTCTATCCATATATTTGATATACCTTCAAGACTATCTTCAATTTCATTTAAAAAACATGATATTGGTAACCCTCTACTAGTACCTCCATTACTTAAAATTGGAGTTGCTGGCATAAACCAATGCTGGCTGATATAGTCATATAATCTTTGAGCATGAGATTGGTTGTCAGCAAAATATGAAGCTACCCTGGCAAAGAGGCCTTGAAAATTTTCACCATTAAGTAGGTATCTATCTTTTAGCACTGCTTTACCAAAATTTGATAATAAATTATCGCGGTCACTATTAATTTTAATGTTAAATTTTAAAAGATTAGTCATATGTAAATAAGCAAATTCAATGTTATAAAATTATCTAAGGAGTAAATCATTTTTATAAAATAATATGTTATTGTTAAAGCTATTCAATCTGAAAAATTAAAAAATAATATATTTTTTCTGTTAATAAGTTTTTATAGCTCAAAGAATAGAGTATTAAAAATAAGATTTTGAAAGCCCTAGCAAATTAATATAACTGTTAAGTTGAATATATTTATGTTGTACAAAAGTAACTAATTAACATTGATGTTGTATCTTAGAATAATTACTTTAAGTTAATACTTTGATAACTTCTCTTAACATATTAAATAATTATATAATAAATATATTATTTTTACAAATTTTTATATATTTTTTTGTGTTTTGCTTAATATAGGACTTTAAATAAATAATTTGAATCTTACATATATACATATATATATGATTATGATAATATAATTGTATTATTGTAAGCTTGTAATAATCAAAATGTTTTTTGGAGGTTTTTTTATGATCGATTATACAAAAGTTTATTCAGGTAGCAGTACTCGTAAGGGGTTTGATGAAGGCCTCCGTATGTATATGCTTAGGGTATATAATTTAATGGCTATGGCTCTTTTAATTACTGGGATTGCTGGAGTTTTAACTTTTTCATTAGAACCAGTATCAAGGTTAATGTTTCAATTTTCTTCAGATGGGCAAGTTATATCTCAAACTCCTTTAGGGTTTTTAATTAGTATTGCGCCTCTTGGAATAGCAATTTACTTTTTTTGGGATTTAGGTAGACTCAATATCGAAAAGGCTCAGACTTTATTATGGGTGTATTCAACCCTTACAGGTATGTCACTTTCGTCATTAGGCTATATTTATACTGGTGAATCATTAGCAAGTACTTTTTTCATTACATCTTCTGTTTTCGCTGGTATGAGCATTTATGGTTATACAACTCAAAGAGATTTAACTTCTATGGGTTCTTTATTGGTTATGGGTCTTTTTGGTCTTGTTATTGCATCTTTAGTTAATATGTTTTTAGGTAGTCCAGCTATTTATTTTGCTACTTCAATTTTAGGCGTAGTAATATTTATGGGACTTATTGCTTGGGATACACAAAAACTTAAAGATATTTACTATAGTTCTGGTGGTGGTGAGTTAGGGCAGAAATTAGCTGTTGTCGGTGCTTTTAGTTTATATCTTGACTTTCTTAACCTTTTCCTATATTTGATCCGTTTTTTTGGTAGGAGAAGAGATTAAATTGTCACAGCAAATGAGTATAATTTCTAGAGCTGAATATTATGTGACACTTATTTAGTGATATGACTACTGATGAATTTTCTGCAGCTATATTAGTTATAGGTAATGAAATAATTTCTGGCTATGTAGCTGATCAAAATGTTTATTTTTTAGCTAATCAATTATCAGAAATTGGAATTAATCTTGAGGAAGTTAGAATTGTTCCTGATAAAAATGATCCTATAATATATGCTGTATTAGAGCTAAGTAGTAAATATAATTATGTATTTGTTACAGGGGGTATAGGTCCTACTCATGATGATATTACAACTGTTTCAATTGCTCAAGCGTTTAGCTGTAAGCTGGAATTAAACCATGATATTTTAAATAAACTAAGTAATTACCATAATAAAGTGCTTAGTCAAGGGGTAAATTCTGCTATAAAGAAAATGGCATATATACCTTGTGGTAGTACCTGGATTGATTGTTTAGACTGTATGCCAGGATTTTATATTAAGAATGTTTATGTCTTTGCTGGGTCACCAGAGATAATGCAGAAAGCATTTCTTACTATTAAATCGAGACTACAATGTGGAGTTAAGAAAGGTACTAAGATTATAAATGTAATAATGGAGGAAAGTAAAATAGCAATTAAATATAAAATGTTACAAGAAAAGTATCTTGATGTAGATATGGGAAGTTATCCTTATAAAACTAAAGAAGGAGTTGATGCTACTTCTTTAGTTTTGAGCTCAAAAAATAGTCAGTCGTTACAAGCTGCATATAATGAATTGAAACAATTGGTAGAAGAAGTAAATTTTAAAAATGTAATTAGGATAAGTTAATGTTATCTGATATGGATAAAAATTTAGGATCTATGGGACATCGAGGTAATACTGAAGATGGTGGTGGTAGTGGTCTTAGTGTTTATGGTGTGTTTCATGGGCCAATTTCTAATACTGTAAATCAATTACTTAATGATAGTTATGTCATTAAAATAGTAACTTTAGGTTTAGATAGTCTTTTTCCAGCAGCAGCTTCTTCTCCAATTTTTGGTACTGCTTTTGAGTCGTTGGGAATTTTAAAGTATGCAGATATTGGTAATCTTGTTACTGGATTTCATGTACCATTATCTACTATTTTTCCTAGTGGAAAAAATAAGTCAAACAATCGTGGTAATAAAGTTAATAGATAGATATTTAGTAGTTTTTTAATTAATTAGAGTGGATAAAAGTTAATAGTTTATAAAAATTTATGGTCAAAAAGTTTATATTATTTGTAGTGGTATTAATACTGATAATAGCTTATAGTAGTTTTATGAGAGCAGACGATAATATAACAGATTTTTATAAAACTGTTAGTTGTATAGTTTGTAATGGTCAAACTGTGTATGATTCAAATACTGACTTTGCTAAGGATGTAAGGAGTTATATTAGCATGCGAAATAAGTCTGGTAAAAGTCTATCAGAGATACGTAAGGAAATAATATCAAACTATGGGCAAGAAGTTAGTATTACAGCAGAAAATATGACAAAATCGTCTATATTTATTACGAAAATTATTCCATTAATATTTCTTATTTCTAGTTTAGGGTATATAGTTGTAAAATATAGCAATATTAGAAGGAATAGTTAGCTATTAATTGATACAGATAAATTTTAAATAAAGAATTATTAGTTGTATTAAAATTGATTACAGAGGTTGATTTTATTTAAGGTAAGTACGTGTACATATAATTATTGTGTGTAAATATATGGATTTATAATAAAATAAAAGGAGGTACAAGAAAGTAGTATATTTGTTCTAAGTGTTATTTAAGGCAATATGTTAAAATCCACTATTAATAACTTAAATATTTTATGTCTAAATTTCAATTACTGTCAAATTACTTGCCTGCTGGTGATCAACCTAGAGCTATTAAGGCGTTAATAGATGGATTAAATAAGGGGGAGAAAAGTCAAGTTCTGCTAGGTATTACGGGTTCTGGGAAAACTTTTACTATGGCTCATGTTATTGCTGAATCATTAAGACCAGCATTAATTATGGCTCATAATAAAACTCTAGCAGCTCAGCTTTATTCTGAGATGAAAGAACTTTTTCCACAAAATGCTGTTGAGTATTTTGTTTCTTATTATGATTATTATCAACCAGAAGCTTATATTTCTAGAACTGATACTTATATTGAGAAAGATGCCTCCATAAATGACCAAATATCTTTGTTACGACATTCTGCAACTCGCTCTTTACTTGAACGTCGTGATGTTATAGTGGTATCTTCAGTGTCTGCAATATATGGCTTAGGGCCAGCTGAGTTGTATTTAGAAACTTCTTTAGTTTTTGAAAAAGGTAGAACTTATCAAAGACAAGAAATTATAAAACAATTAGTAGAATTGCAGTATGAGCGCAATGATATTAATTTTATTCGTGGTACTTTTAGGGTTAGGGGTGAGAATATAGATATATTCCCGTCTCACTATGCAGATAAAGCATGGCGTTTAACATTTTTTGGTAATGAGCTTGATCAAGTTGGAGAATTTGATCCTCTTACAGGTAGTAATATTGCAAAGTTAGAAAAGATATCTATATATGCTAATACACATTATGTTACTAAGAAACAGGTATTGGTAAATGCTATTGCTCAGATTAAGCAAGATTTACAAGAGAGAATAGTTACATTGAAAAATGAAGGTAAGCTTATAGAGGCTCAAAGGATTGAACAACGTACACAATATGATATTGAGATGTTGTTAGAAACTGGGCAATGTAAAGGTATAGAAAATTATTCTCGTTATTTAAGTGGTGTTAGTCCTGGTAATCCACCGCCAACTCTTTTTCAATATTTACCACATGATGCAATATTATTCATTGATGAGAGCCATGTAACGGTTCCACAATTAATGGCTATGTATAATGGTGATAAATCTAGAAAAACGTCTTTAATAGAACATGGTTTTAGATTACCATCTGCTTTAGATAATAGACCACTAAAATTTGAAGAATGGAATGTTCTTCGTCCACAGACTATTTTTGTATCAGCTACACCAGGTTCATTTGAGTTACAGCAAACACAAGGTGAGTTTATCCAGCAAATTATCAGACCAACTGGATTATTGGATCCTCTATGTATAATTAGACCAGTTGCTAATCAAGTAGATGATTTAATGAATGAGGCAAAGCAGACTATAAAGCAGGGTTATAGGGTTTTAGTTACAGTTTTAACTAAAAAGATGGCTGAAGATCTAACTGAGTATTTAAAAGAAGTTGGATATAAGGCTGAGTATTTGCATTCTAATATTTATACTTTAGATAGGGTAGAAATTATTAGTAAACTTAGAGAAGGTAAGATAGATATTTTAGTTGGCATTAATTTGCTACGAGAAGGTTTAGATATTCCAGAATGTGCAACAGTTGCTATATTAGATGCTGATAAGGAAGGGTTTTTAAGATCTGAGTCATCACTGATTCAAACTATAGGTAGAGCAGCTCGTAATGTGAATGGTAAAGTAGTACTTTATGCTGATCATATTACTGGTTCAATTGCAAGAGCAGTAGAGGAAACTCATAAGAGAAGGCAACTGCAAATAGAATATAATACAAAATATAACATTGAACCTAAAAGTGTTAATAATAAGATTAAAGCGGTCCTACAATTAGAGAAAATTGAGGCTAACATTGATAGTCATAAAAAACTAGAAGTTTTATTTCGTAATCCATATAGGCTAAATGTTTATATAGAGAAATTGAAAAAAGAGATGATAGCAGCTGCTGGAGATCTAAATTTTGAAAAAGCTGCTAAATTGAGAGATCAAATTAAAAATATAGAAGATGCTAGTATTAATTTAATCTAATAACTTTTTCCAATCTACATTTATTAAGTGTTTAATATCTTTACCTTGGTCACATTTTAAAGAGATTTCAGGGTTAATAGGTATCTGGGCTAAGAGAGGAATTTGAAATTCATTAGCTATGTTTTGAGCTCCATTCTTGCCAAAAGGAAAAATAGTGTTTTGATCAGAAGTAAGTAAGTAGCTCATATTTTCAATTATTCCTAATAAGTTAACTCCTAATTTTCTATATAAATTCAGTGATTTTTTAACTTCTGACGTTGAAACTAATTGTGGAGTGGTAACAGCTAGTGTGCCAAACACTTCATAATTTGTGATTAAGGTAATATGTATATCACCTGTGCCAGGTGGCATATCTAAAATTAAGTAATCAATATTGTTCCATTTTGCCATTAGTAATTGATGTATAGCTTTTGAAATCATAGCTCCTCTCCAAGCTAAGGCAGAGTTACTTTTAGTAAGTAGACTAATTGATAAAATATCTATATCTTCTTTTATAATAGGTACTATTTTTCCTTGGATTAATTGTACTTTTTCATTAATGTCAAACATTATTGGAATAGATGGGCCATAAAGATCAGCGTCTAGTAATCCTACTTTAAATCCCATATCTTTAAGATTTTGAGCTAGTGCTACACTAATAGTTGATTTTCCTACTCCGCCTTTACCAGCAATAACTGGTATTATGTGTTTTACCTTAGGTATTTTAATTTTGTTTATTATATTATTCGTTGGACTTCTTATTTTAGAGCTAATAATTTCCTTGTTTTTATTACTTATAACTATGGAGATTTTTTTTATATCTTTTAATTCTTGTTGAAGAATGGAAATAGCTTTTTCACGTAACAATAGTGATTCTTCATATTGATCTTTTGTGATAAATAGGATAAAGCTTATAGTATTGTTGTTAACTACAGGACTAGAGATCGCATCTGATATTTTACTACCATCTTTAAAAGTTAACTTTGCTAATTTTATTTTCGTTTCGTTAATAATGTCATTGACAACCATAGTCACATATTGAATTATCTAATAAATGATATATATTTTATACAATATTTTAGTGTAAGCAATCAGTATATATAAAGTGTATGTTTATTAAAACATTAAATAACTTTCTTATAAAATCACCATGGCATAATATGGATGAGAATAAAAACGTATTTTTTAAAACTACAAAAAGTAGTTTTAAGCTTCCAAAAAATTTTAACTTTAATTTAGATTTTAATCTAAAAATATTAATAATATTAGTATTTAGTTTAATTTTTATTTGGTTAACTTCTGGAATTTATAAAATAGATGAAGGAGAAGAGGCAATAGTTACTAGATTTGGTAAATATGTTCGTAAAGCTTATCCTGGGTTAAACTATCATCTTCCAGAGCCAATTGAATCAGTTATTATTGAAAAAGTAAACAGGTCGAGGCGTATAGAGATTGGGTATCGTTCTAATAGGTCATTAAGACCTAATTATAGTAGTGGTTTTATAAATGATAAGGTATCAAAATATCAAACATCTAACGTTGATAACAATAAATATATTACTGCTGAGAGTACCATGTTAACTGGGGACGAAAATATTATAGATTTAACTGCTGATGTGATGTGGCATATAAAAGATTTAAGTGCTTTTGTTTTTAATGTTCATAGTCCGGAAGAAACTGTTAAAATAGTTGCAGAAAGTGCTATTAGGGAGATAATTGGTGAGACCCCAATTATTTCAGTTCTCTCAAGTCAAAAACAAGAAATAGCAAATAGAATTGAAAGGCTTAGTCAAGAGATTTTAGACCAATATGCTATTGGTATTGAGATAGAAAAAGTACAGCTATTAAAAGCTGAACCACCAGCAGAAGTTATTGATGCTTATCGTGATGTTCAAACTTCAAGAGCAGATCGAGAAAATGAAATTAATATGGCGCAAGCTTATAAAAATGATATATTGCCTCAAGCTAGAGGAGAAGCAGCTAAAGTATTTGAAGAAGCAAAAGGTTATAAACAAGAGGTAATATCTAATGCTTTGGGCGAGTCAAAGAGATTTGAAGCCATATTAGCAGAATATAAATTGAATAAACAAATTACTAAAGATAGGTTATATCTTAGTACTATTGAGTTAATACTAAAAGATAGTAACAAAGTAGTTATTGGGGAAGGGAGTAATTTATTACCACATATGGCTATAAAACCTAATAAACAATAATGGTATTATGAAGAATATATATTTAATAGTTTTTTTCATTTTTGTAATAATGATAATATTGACAGGTTCTTTATTTAAGGTTCAACAGTATCAATATGCAGTAATTTTTCAATTTGGGGAAGCAGTAAAAGTTATTTCAGAACCAGGATTAAATATTAAAATTCCATTTATTCAAAATGTAGTATATTTTGATAAAAGACTTGTTTCTGTTGAAGTTGCAGAAAAAGAGTTAACTGCAGCAGACGGTAAAAGGGTAATAGTTAATGCATTTGCAAAATTTAAAATTGTAGATCCTATTACTTTTTTTAAAACAGTTCATAACCACTATGGAATAAAAGTTAGGCTTAATAAAATTCTTGAGTCATCAATGCGTAAAATAATAGGACGTGTTTCTTTAACTACATTATTATCAGAGAAAAGATCAGAGGTGATGTCAGATATTGATAATTTAGTTAACGAAGAAGCCAAGTTATTTGGTGTTGATATTATTGATGTTAGAATTTTAAGGACAGATTTACCCAAAGAAAATAGTGCTGCTATTTACCAAAGGATGCAAACTGAGCGTGAAAAAGAGGCTAAGCAAATTCGGGCAGAAGGAAAAGAAGAAGCTGCTAGAATAAGATCAAAGGCTGAAAAAGAGCGTAAAATAATTTTAGCAGAAGCATATATGCAGGCACAAATAATTAAAGGGGAAGGAGATGCAGAGGCTGCTCGTATATATAACAGTGTTTATAGCCAAGATCCAGAGTTTTATAAGTTTTATCAGTCGCTTTTAACTTGCAGTAATAGTTTAAATAAGGAAAATACAAGCTTTATTTTATCGCCTAATAGTGGGCTACTGAAATTTTTGAATTTAGGTCAATAAGATGTTAGAGATTATGAAAAAAGGACTTTATATATATCTAATAATTTTTATTTTGCAAAATATAGGGTTATCTTACTCTGAAGATAAGATAACTGAGGAAAAGAATTTTGTTGAAAGGAAAACATTTATTAAAGAAAAACCACATAGTTTAGCAGATATCATTGAGCCCTTGACACCTAGTGTAGTAAGTATTCATGTTATTCATAAATCAAAAATTAATAATTTGGATAATAATCAATATTTTCCATTTCGTGATTTTGATAATTTTTTAAAAGAATTTGGTATTCCATTTGAGTTTTTTGAAGAAATGCCTAAAAAACAACAAGAAACATTTCTTGGTTCTGGTTTTATCATAGATAGTACAGGGTATATTGTAACAAATAATCATGTAGTATTAGGTGCTGATGAGATAAAAGTAAAGTTAGTGAATGATAACGTTGAACTTACAGCAAAGTTAGTTGGTAGTGATAAGAAAACAGATTTAGCATTGTTGAAGGTTGAGTCTCCAAAGCCTCTGCCTTATGTAAACTTTGGTGATTCTGCTAAATCTAGAGTGGGTGATCAAGTTATTGTTATAGGGAACCCTTTTGGTCTTGGAGGAACAGTAACTTTAGGTATTATCTCTTCAAAGGGAAGGGATATAGATAGTAATAAGGGTGTAGTAGATGATTTTATTCAAACTGATGCTGCAATTAATAGGGGTAATTCTGGTGGTCCTATGTTTAACTTAGATGGCCAAGTTATTGGTGTGAATACTGCTATATATTCGCAAAATGGTGGAAATATTGGTATAGGTTTTGCTATTCCTTCTAATACAGTACAAAATGTTGTAGAACAGTTAAAAAAATACCAAAAAGTTAGTCGTGGAATGCTTGGTATAACATTGCAAGCAATTACTCCTGATATAGCAGAAGGGTTAGGGTTAAAAGAAGCAGAAGGCGCATTAGTATCAGATGTTTTAGAAGGAGGAGCTGGAGCTAAGTGTGGTATAAAATCTGGTGATTTAATTATTAAATTTAATGATACAGAGATTAAAAATTCACGAAAGTTACAAGTATTGGTATCTTCTGCTCAAATTGATTCAGAAGCACAGCTAGTAGTTGTACGTAATAAAGAACGTATTAATCTTAAGTGTAAAATTGCAGATAGTGATAAGAATGGTCAATTGTTATTATTACAAAAAGGTAAAGATTCTGGATATAATGTTGTAATTAATGGAGTAAAGTTTAGTGATATAACTGCAAGTATAGCAAGTAAATATAATATTACTCGAACTAAAGGAATAATTATAACTGATATAGCTCGTAATTCTTCTTGGAGACCATATTTGCTTCTTGGTGATATAATTTTATCAGTTAATAATGATAGTGATATTTCTGCTAAAAAATTAGAAAAAATTATTCGGGGGGTGAAAAGTAAAAGTATTGTGTTACTTGTTAAAAGACAAGATACTAAACAGTATGTTGTATTACCAAATGTAAATAAAAGATAATTATGTTTTTTGAAATATGTTTTAAAGTGTATAAATATGTGAATGTCAAATATATCTATGAAATGAAGAATAGGTAGATGAAGGTCAACATCAATAAATGCTAGGAGTTATTGAGTTGAGCAGCTGGGTATGCTTTAGTATGTGAGCAGCACAGATCTTAACTTGACGACAACGCAATTATTGATGTTCACTTAGTATAGTTATTTAGTATAAGATGTCATTAGTATTTTAAATCATGTTTTTGAAAGCATAAAACATTAAATAATTTGTCCTTTTTTCTTGCTGTTATAATTGTTATATATTTATAATAATTAAAGATTGTTTATGTAAATGTATTGTTGCTAATTTTATCTTTATTTATATAAAATTAGAATTTATTGTTGATTAATACTTTACTAATTGTTGTTTGTTGTATAATTAAAAAAGTTATTTAATAAATAAAGAGGTGGCTGTGAGTAGTGCTATTCAAGATTTTTTAGAGAAAAATCCAGAATTTTCAAGTGATATAACAAAAAATATAAATGAATTAAAAAATGTAACAACTTTAATTGGAAAGAAAGCTGATAATCCTTCAATGTTAGAAAAATTATGTTACCAGTTTGAAAATAGAACTAGGGGGTTAGTAGATTTTTCTGATGTTAAAATTGAAAAAGACTTTTTGAAAGCTTTAAGTAATGATATTAAAAATCTTAGTCACCTTAAGATTTATGATAGACTAGAAAGTAGTGTTCTAAAAAACATTGTACAGCCTATTGTTATTAAGGAGATAGTTAATCATTTTGTAGGGTTAGCAAAAGACAATGAAACTTTTGATAAAGTGCAAATAGATAATTCTATTAAATTTATAAAAGAGTTGCTTACTCCTTTATGTAAGACAAAGGAGCAAAAGGTAGCGCTGGATAGGGGAGCTAGGGCATTTGTAACTAAATGCGCTAAAGAAATTGGGACTATAAAGACTGAAAAGCTTAGTTTTATGGAAAAGATTAAGACCTTTTGTAAAGAATTTTTAGGTTGTATTTTCCCATATATGAAAGTACAGGATCATAATAAGCAGATAGAAGAAGTGTTAGGTAAAAAGGAGGTTAAAAATGTTATTGATAAATTAAAACATGCTACTAAATCTAAACCTAAAGAAAACAGTAATCGATGCCAAAGTCAAAGTCATGAAAATGTAGGAAGAGGAATATAAGTCGCTAATTAAATATATTTTAATAATTTGGAAATTAAAAAGAAAAGGCAAGAGCTAGAGAAATGTTTAATGTTACTTAGCTTTTAGTTAACAATGCTATACTCAAGTGGCATAGAGATTAGGTTTTTTCCATTATAATTTTGATTTTGTTTTTAAACATTTCAACTTACTATGTACATATAACTAGTTTTCAAGTTTTAGTTTAAAATACAAAATTTTCTTACAAAAATTCTAAATCTTCATATCACTTGAGTATATATTTTGAGTGATTATAGAAATTAAGTATATTTTTTTGTTAAGAGAAAAGGGATTTAAAAAGGAATTTTAAAACTGAGATTAATTCTTTAGAGTTTTAATTTAGTTTTGTATTATTGCAAGTATTAATAGTATGGATTGCCTGATATCTAAATCTAGATCATTTGTATAATGTATAATTTTGCTGATTTTATCATATTTCTTTAGTAATTTTATTATTGAATCTTCTGCCTTATTTATGATTTTATTTTCCTCAGAATTAAGGGTAATTTTGACTCCAGCTTTATATTTAATGGTTTTAGTAATTAGTGTTATGCAGGCCTCGCTAAAGTTACACCATTCTTGGGAGCTACTAGATTTAATTTGTTGTAGAAATTTCAACTGCATTTCTGGGTAATGGTTGTTTAACATGCTAAGTAGCTGATGGTATTCTTCTGTGTTAGAACTTAGGGTAGTATTTTTATTGTGATTAAATTTAATAGAAAGTAGGCGGCAGCGAGATCTAATAGTAGGTATTAAACCTGATATATTAGAAGTTATAAGGAAAATGTAGCTATTAGTAGGAGTATCTTCAAGTATTTTAAGGCAACAATTAGATGCATTAACGTTCATTTTTTCAGCTTCATATATAATTGCAATTTTATTACTGGATTTTATAGAAGTTTTGTTAAAGAAAAGTAGCATTTCTCTGATCTGGTCAACAGTAATAAATTTATCATTTTCTTTGTTTACTGTTAATAATTTACGTTTTATTATTATTAAATCTGGGCTTGAGTATATGTTAGTGTCATTTAAGATAGTACAACAAAATTGCTGTAAAGTATTAAAGGCATATTGTAAGTCATCTGTGTTAATAATCCAAGAATTTGCAAAAGTTTTAGTCTGCCAGCTTTGGGTTAAAATATTGAGCATGGTTTTTATTATATTGTTTTAGATAAGCGTTTGATAGTATTATTTTTACCTAATATAGATATAATTTCAAATATACTTGGGGATTTAGTATTACCAGTTAGAAGTGCACGTAATAGCTCCGTTAGTTGAGCCAGTTTGATTTGATTAATTTGTGCTAAATTCTTAAGAGATTCTTGAATTGATGAAGTAGTAAAATTTTGTATATTATTTATAGTATCAATAGTTTGAGAAATTAACGTTGAAGAGGTTTTTTTTATAATATCTAAAGCTTCTTTAGTAAAAATTAAGTCTTGACCTATAATATAAATTTTAGCATTTTCTGCAAGCTCAGTAATTAAATTAGCTCTAAGTTTTAATCCTGACATACCTTTTTCTATTAAAATACAACTTTCTTGGTTAATGTTATATTGTTTAGATAGAATATCTATAACAAGTTTAGATAGGGTACTATCATTAGTGTTTCTAATGTAATAACTATTTAAGTGTTTCATTTTATTAAAATCTAACCTTGAAGGTGATTTTCCTAGCCCATCAATGTTAAACCATTCTATAGCTTGATTGCGTGATATTATTTCTTCATTTTTATAACTCCAACCTAATCTAAGTAAGTAATTGCATAAAGCATCTGGAAGGTATCCCATATCTTTATAAGATTCTACGCCAATAGCACCATGCCGCTTAGATAATTTTGTACCATCCGGACCATAAATTAATGGTATATGAGCCATTTGTGGTACTGTCCAGCCAAATGCATTATATAGTGCTATTTGTTTTGCAGCATTGGTTAAATGGTCATCTCCACGGATAATATGACTAACTCTCATGTCATGATCATCTACAACTACTGCAAGCATATAAGTTGGATTTCCATCGCTTCTAACTAGTATCATATCATCAATATAACAGTTTTCGAAAATTACCTTTCCTTGGACAAGGTCATTAATTATTGTTGTTCCATTTTGTGGAGCTTTAAACCTGATAACATATTTAGTGTTTGCTGGAAAGTTACTTACTGAAGTATAGCGCCAAGGACTTTTAAATATAAAGCTTTTACCTTGAGAGATAGTTTCTTGCCTTTGTTTATTTATTTCTTCTTGACTAGAAAAACAATAATAGGCTTTGCCTTGTTTAACTAATTCTAGTGCTGCTGCAATATGTTTTTTACTACGAGCTGATTGGTAAATAATATCATTATCCCAGTTTATGCCTAACCATTTTAACCCATTAATTATTGCTAGTTTAGATTCTTCAGTTGATCTCACTATATCTGTATCTTCAATACGTAATAAAAACTTACCAAGATGATGGCGAGCAAATAAAAAATTAAAAAGGGCAGTACGAGCTCCTCCAATATGTAGAAATCCTGTAGGTGAAGGAGCAAATCTTGTAACTATATTCATGAATGATAGAAATTTAAAAGTTTTTAGCATTATATAGTGTGTTGCTACACTTATCTACTAATAAATGTTATTAATTGGTAGTAAGTTACAAAGAAAGTAGGTATGGTTTAATTACTTAAAGTGTTTGTATTATATAGTTAATCTGTAATTAGCTAACAAATTAATAAAATGATTGGCAGACCACTAATTAGTTTTTACTATGCGATTAAATTATCTTCTGAAAAATAAAGAAAATTATTATATTGTTGGGATGTTTATCTTTCTTTATAAACATAGAAGATTATGGTCCTGTAAAAAATCAAAGCTTTACCTGATTGTAAAAGTAATAAGAGAAATAAATATAGAACATATATTGATTTACATTTTGTTAATTTAAGAGAGAAGAATTATAAAAATTATATAGTTCTAATACGAATTCTTGCTTTAGTAGTATAGGTTTTGATAAAATTGATAAATTGACTGATAGAGTCAACTATGTCATCATGCTTACTACTAGGGAAGTTTGTAATTTCTTCGTGTAATAAAGGTAACCAAGAAGCAGTGCGTGGTATTAATATTATGCCAGATTCAAAATATGGTATTACTGTAGCAAATCTTGTTATTTTATCTAATATTGGTTTTTGTGGAATAATATTTATTATTCCGTGTAGTCTTAAGTCTTGTATCAATGATTGTCCACTAGCTTTGTCTTCAATTAAAACATGTTTGGGGTTAAATTTAGTAATCTGATCTATAGCAGATGATTTAAGTCTAGGATAACTAAGCCGTTCTCGAAATAGATCTAATAAATAATAATATTTTTCTTTTATTCCCCAAGTAGTACAGACTGTAAAA
>CANJ01000034.1 GCA_000309075.1 Occidentia massiliensis | reverse complement strand
TTAGAAGATTGGGGAGATGGGGTAGAAAATTAGTTTAATTGTGAAATGAAATTATTAAAAAATAAGAAAAGATAGCTGACTTTTAAGAAATATATTTATAAGTTCTAAATAAAAAGCATTAGTACTGTTATAATTATAGGCTATTAATATAGTAGTTGTTTTGTAGGTTTAATTTTTATTATAGTAAATTTTACCTAATAATTAATTAATATAAAGTTTAAAATATGCAAGTAAGTTTAAACACAGATCTAGTGACAATCATTTTATTCTTGGTCATTGCTCTTGGTATAGGTTTATGGTATGGAAAAGGTGTTACATCTTTACATGACTACGCCTTAGGTGGTAGGAGGTTTGAAACTGCAACTATTGCTGTTACGTTAGTTGCTACTTACATTAGTGGTAGTACATTTTCATTGATAATATTAAATACATATGCAGTTGGGATATTGTCGATAGTCACTTTAATAGGGCAGGTAATATCGTTATTTCTTTGTAGCTATGTATTAGCTCCTAGAATGAAGGAGTTTTTAGGAAAATTATCAATAGCAGAGGTTATGGGAGATTTATATGGTAATCATGTAAAGATTATTACTGCTATTTGTTCTGTTATTAAATCAACTACAGTAGTTGCCTTACAGATCAAGGTATTTTCAACTATGTTTAGTTATTTTTTTGCAATGCATAGTGTTCATGCAGCTTTAATTAGCACTGTAATAGTGATTATATATGCTGCTTTTGGGGGGATAAGAGCGATAATATTTACTGATATATATCAATTTTTAGCTTTTGGAGCATTTATTCCAACTTTTGCATTACTTATTTGGCTTGGATTTGGAGACTTTAAAGCTCTAACTACTACTTTAACTACTCATCCTATGTTTGATCCAAAATTACTATTGGATTATCATAATCCAATAGTGCTTACCTATTATGGAGTGTTTTTTTATTGTCTTTTGCCATGTTTAAGTCCAGCAATGTTTCAACGAGCTTTAATTGCTAAAAGTACTAAGCAGATCAGTATTGCTTTTAAAAATTGTGCTTTGACTTATTTATTATTTTGTTTTTTTGTCGCTTGGATTGGTATTATGCTGGTATCAATGGATCATGATATGGGTTTAGATAACTTAGTTATGTATGTTATAGATAGTTATTCGTTTTCAGGTTTAAAAGGGATGATAATGGTAGGAGTATTAGCAATGACGATGTCTACTGCCGATTCTCATATCAATACTGCTTCTATTATTTTAGTTAATGATTTATGTAAGCCTTTAAGGTTGTTAAGAGACGATCAATCGACTGAATTAGGATTAGTGAAGATATTTTCAATATTAATTGGAACAATAGCTTTGATAATCGTATTATTACAGCAGGATTTGTTAGAAATTCTTTTACTTGGAGCTGATTTTTATTATCCAACTGTAGGAATACCATTATTAGTAACAATTTTAGGATTTAGGAGCAGTATAAGAGTAATATTATCAGGAATAATATCTGGGATCTTAATAGTTATCATATGGGATTGTTATTTTGAACCGTTCTTTCCTATAAGTAGTGTAGTACCAGCAACAATTGTTAATTTCATTGTAATGATGGTTGTTCATTATCTATTGAAAGAGCCTGGCGGATGGGTTGGTCCTAAAAAGGGACCACTTAATGTTATAAAGGTAAAAGATTATCAAAGAAGAGTAGCTGAGTTTTTAAAATAATTAATTATATAAATTAAAATAAAGTTATACGATAAGTTTATAGTACTGAATAAACTATAAGTTATTATATGAATATAGTAGTTGTTTTAAGGGTTTAATTATTGTTATAATTAATTTTACTAGTAGTTAGTTTATCTGAAAAATATTAATTGAAGTATAAAATGAGAGGGAGATAATGCCAGTAAGTTTAAGTACAGATCTGATAATAATTGTTTTATTTTTAATTGTAACTCTTATCATAGGCTTATGGTATGGGAAGGGTGTAGCATCTATGCAAGATTATGCTTTAGGTGGCAGAAAATTTAGTACAGCAGCTCTTACTGCTACATTAATTGCTACATGGATTGGTGGAAGTACGTTTTCTATTGGATTGTGGGAAATATATACCTATGGAATACTTAACATAGTTGTACTAGGACAGGTTATAGGGTTATTCATTTATGGTTATATCTTAGCTCCACGAATGCAAGAATTTTTAGGCAAGTTATCAGTAGCAGAGGTTATGGGAGATTTATACGGTAAGCATGTTAGAATTGTTACTGCTATTTGTTCCATTATCATGTCCATTACAAGAGTTGCTTTACAAATCAAAGTATTTTCTAGTATTTTTAATTACTTTTTTGGGATACATAGTGTTTATGCTACTGTTATTAGTAGTATGATAGTAATTATATACTCAGCATTTGGTGGAATCAGAGCAGTAGTATTTACTGATATATTTCAATTTCTAACTTTTGGAGCATTTATTCCAACTTTAGCTTTATTCATTTGGAGTGCGTTTGGAAGTTTTGAAGCAGTAACTCATACCTTAACTACTCATCCTATGTTTGATCCAAAAGTACTATTAGATTATCATAATCCGGTAGTACTTACTTATTATGGAATATTTTTTTATTGTCTTATGCCATGTTTTAATCCAGCAATGTTTCAACGAGTTTTAATCGCTCAAAGTACACAGCAAGTAACTACATCTTTTAAAGTTTCTGCTATTACACACTTATTTTTCTGTCTTTTTGTTGCCTTTATTGGTTTGGTATTACTATCTGTAGATTCAGATATGGAAGCAAATAATTTAGTAATGCATATAATAGATAGTTATTCATATTCTGGCCTTAAAGGATTAATAGTAATTGGAGTGATTGCAATGATAATGTCTACTGCTGATTCTTGGATAAATTCTGCTTCTATAATATTTGTTAATGATTTATGTAAACCTTTAGGAATGTTAGGAGATGATGAGGTAACTAATCTAAAAGTAGTAAGGGTTTTTGCTATGTTAATTGGATTGCTAGCTTTAGTAATGGCAATATCACAGCAGAATTTGCTAGGAATACTTCTACTTGGAGCTGGTTTTTATACTCCTATAGTAGGGATACCATTATTGATAACGATTTTAGGGTTTAGGAGTAGTACAAGAGTAATATTATCAGGAATAATATCTGGAGTTATAGCAACGATTGCGTGGAACAAGTATTTTGAACCATCGTTACCTATAGGAAGTATAATGCCAGCAGCGATAGTTAATTTTACTGTAATGATGATTGTTCATTATTTATTGAAAGAACCTGGTGGATGGGTAGGACCTAAAGATAGGTTGCCACTTGATGTTATGAAGATAAGACGTCAGGATAAAATAAGGGAAGTATCTAAATTTTTTAAGTTATTAAAATATAAATTAACGTGGGAATATGTAATTCATTATTGCCATAATAATTCATTGTTAGAACGTCAACATTATGTTTTTAGTATTTTATCATCATTATCGTTAGCAATAATGTTGATAATTGATGGTATTATTAATTCATGGTTAGCAGTTAACTTACAAATGATTAGTTTTTTAATGTCGATATCATTTATGTTAGCTGTAGCACTTGGCTTAAATAAATTTTGGTCTAGGGAGTTTTATAGGAAATATATAGGGCTTGTTTGGCATATTGATGTGTTTTATAGTTTAGTGTTTATAAATACAGTTTTGTTGTTAGCTGGTAAAGTTACTCAAGCTCCATCGATATGGTTTGTGTTAAATCTTGTAGGAGTAGGTGTCTTAATCAGGTGGTACATAACGTTACCTATGATAATGATAGGTATTCCATTAGGACTATGGGTTTTTAGGATATTTGATGATCATGGTTTTAGTTATATTGTAGAAAATCATATAAGGGTAATTGCTATAGGCATTGTAGTTGTAATTGGTTGGATAATGTTGAAACCATCTAAAATTAAGAAAGGATATTATAAGATAAAATATGGTGATAGGCCAATATGGAAGATAGAAGATGGTAGTAAAGGAGTTAAAGATAAGGATCTTTAGTAGGTAAAACAAGAAGATACTAGGGTAGAAAGTGTTAAGACAGAGACTATTAGAAAACATTGAAGTAAAGATATTAAAGCATAATTAAGCTATGTATATTTTGCTATAAATTATAAGTTTTTTTGAAATAGAAGTAACTATTCTAGCAAAAATCTTATTAATTTTTGCTAGAGATGTATTAACAGTGCCATAGATAGGTTCATTAGATTTATCAAGAGCGGTTGTTTGGGATCAAGGTAAGTTTATATTAAGTTTTGGCTACAATAAAGCTTACCTATCAGTAAAATAGAGTTTTATTTGCAAGTAGAAGGCTTCTTATAAATTATTTTGTCTCTTCTATGAATTTCGGGTCTATTTTTGTCCCATCCTTGATATGATACTGACTGGTAAGTAATGCCATAATCACTATCATAGCCTTTTTCTGAAACGCAATCAGTATCACGATTTACTATGGAAAATAATGATGGAGCTGGAATAAAAGTTTCATGTTGTAGTATATACTCTCCATACCATTGAAATTCCCATGGATATAGGAACTGTAAAAGTGAAAAGTTAAATTCTTTTTCTTTAATGAACTTTTTCATTCTATGAATTGCATCAGAACTGAAAAAATTGTGAGTTATTACAAAATTGTATATATCTGGATTTTTGTTGCCAAAAAACTTTTTAACTAACATTCTTTTGTCATACACACTGAGGTTATCTACTGTAGATTGGTTATACCGCTCATTTTCAGAACAATTAAACCGGTAAAAAACTGTTTTTTGATTTTTGCTCCATTCAACTTCGTCTTTATTTAGTTTATAGCCATAAGTCTTAATTATATCTCCAGAGAACAATATTTTTTTATCAAAAGGTCTAGTAAAATAACTATCTGAGTCCAGTGTTATATAGTATTTTGTTATACCTAAGGTTCCAAAACATAACTTAGACACTAGCTGAGTCCAGTAACCATGTTTAGAGATATTAGGCTCACCACATTTTTTTAGTACCCATTGATCAGTAATAAATCTAGGGATACGTAATATTTTTTTAGCTTTTTTATGTTCTTCAAATTTTTTCTTAAATAACTCTAACTCTTCTTCACGAATAACTACATAAAATGGGATATTTTCTGCATCTACAAAATATTGTTCAAATGATTGATATAAATTTAATGATCTTTCTAAATCTTCAGAGAAAGATTTATTAAATACTGCAAAGTTATATTGGTACTCATAGGTATTTGCTATTGTAGTAGTTGAAAAAAGTATAGAAAGTATAATAGATAATATTTGTAATAATTTCACTTTTACCCTCATTTTTATTTTTAGTATAAAGTTAATGAAATGTTGTGTGCTTTTGTAATTTTTTTATAGAGATTTAGTGCTTGTTCTATAGGTAGTGGATCATATATAGCATTTTCCTTTAACATTATTTTTTGTTTAAAGAACATCTCACTAGCATTTTTTCCATATTTTTCTAAATATTCCTGATATGCATTATAATGTAGGCCAGCCATTAAGCTTATGTATTTTTTCTCTTTAGCAGCTTTCATAGTTAAAAATGATTGACTATATTTTGAATGTAACTGTTCTACAGAGCGTATAGGAAAATGCATCATTCTTAATCCTTGATTAGTAATAATTATAGCAGTTGTATTGTTTTTATTACCAAAATTGCTAATTGTATGGTTTCCATGATCAAAAGTTATTTGACTCATATTTGATTTTAAGAACATTTTAGCAAAACAATATTGCTCTTTATTACGAGATACAATTTTTTTATAAAAACCTGATTTTTTTATGTCAGCAAAGTAGACATTGCTTGTTGGTAAGTACTCTTCAGCAAAAATAAATACCATATTTACTGTAGATGGAATAGATTCTAATAATTTACTCAGATTTGTTTCTGGTACCCAAAACTCATCAGCATCAACTGGAAATATCCAGTTAACTTCAGGCCAAATACTAGTTGCGTAATAATAATTCCCTGTCATAATCCTGGATTGTATTTTTGCAAAAATAGGATTATCAATAATGAAAATTTGTGTGATACCTTTTGTTTCTTTTTTAAATCTTTCAATTAGCTTTCTAGTCTTATCAGTTGAATTATTGTCAACAATTATAAATTTTCTAAATCCTACACAAAAGTGCCATATTAAATTTCCGTAAATTATATCTTCTTCATTTTTAACCATTGTAATAAGTGCAATATTGTCTATTCCTTCTTCACTAAATTTAACATTCATTGTTTTTGTCGGAATAAGATATTTATTAAAAAGTTCATGATTATAAGCGTTATATAGATTTAAATCTTCTTGTTTTGTTATAGCTAAACAGTTTGAATCAAGCTCTGCTCCCATTACTACTTGTGCTTGTATTAATAAACTAATTAATAAAGATTGAAACGCTATAATAAAGATATTTATGTATTTTTTCTTGGACATTGTCACTGACAATAATTAATTAGATATTGAACTTATTTGTATCATAGCTTTCTAACAAGATTTTAAGGTTAAAAATATAAAGCTTGTATAAAGTAAGCATTATTAAAATATAATATGTAAACTAAATGACTAAACATAATCATTAACTTAAGATAATACATATTTATATTTTATAATTAAATAGTTCAGCAATGTGGTAAATACATCTTAAACATATTACTTAAAACTTTATATTGAAAAGGTATATTACTCTAGAAACTAGTTCTTTTAACATTTTAGTAAATAGTAAAAAACGAACAAACTAAATTATGTATGCTAACTTATAGTAATAAACATGTCAATATAGAAATATCTATGGTTTCTAATATTATTGATATATACTAGGTAAACATCAATAAATGCTAAGAGTTATTAAGTCAAGTAGCGGAGCATACTTTAGTACATGAGCAGCACAGGTCTTAACTTGACGACAATATAATCATTGATGTCGACTTTCATCTACTCATTCTTCATTTCATAGAGTATATATCTAACTATAATATTTAATTGATTAAAGTACAAAGGCTTACAATACTATAAGAGGTAATTATATATTATTGTATGATTTATATTGTTTGTTACAATAAGATATGAATTATACATGCTTTTATATTAATTAAAATTGTTAAAAAGATTGCTGCTTATCTGCTAAGGTATCCTCCTTTTTCTTTTTTAAACTCTTTGTGACGTTTAGTTATAGACTTTATTAGTTGTGGAGAGTAACGTGCTAGATCTTGCAGTTTACCACCTTCATATTTGTTTGCTAACTTGAAACCACCTATAACCATATTATTTATAAAATTTTCAATATTAGTCTCTCCAGCAATTCTGTGAGGATTTAAGACTTTATATATTTCATATATAGCAAACCTTCTTAAGTTTGCCTTTAGTGATTTTCTAGATTCTTCTGTAAGATATTCTAACCTATCTTTAGCTTTGACTAAGCTTTTATTTTCTTCTTGTATGTTTTTAGAACGTTTATATATAAAAAATTGACTTATTTTTTTTACATATTCAGCTATTTTATGTTCTTGTAGTTTAGATAGGCTTATAGTAGTTGAATTTGATGAACTAGATAATAATATTTTTTTATTAATAATATAATTTTAGTTTGTAACTTAATGATATCTTTGTCCTCTGCAAAAGAGGAAATAAGTATGTCTAACTCAGTTTCAAATTCTATATTATCTTTAAATTTATCAATAAATTCTTTTATTTCTTTATCTAATGAAAGTTCTCTTATGTCAGAATCTTCAGATTGATCCTTAAATTCTTGGTCATCATAGCTTGGTTTATTATTTAAATCATCAAATTGCGAGCTACACATCTTTTACACCTTATTCTTATAATTGTTTAGAGATAAAAATTATTTTTTCAGCTCTTATTATAATTATATCATAATATTAAATGGTTAGTAACTTATTATTCTAAAAATAATTTTTTATTACAAGGTAATTTTACATTAAATTATTAATTTAATGTAAAATTATAACAATTATTTTGAATATATAGTTTTATTATTAATCCTATCCATTCACTTAAGGATTAAACATTTAGGCTACTAATATGAGTTACATATTTTTTGATTTTATATTATTATAAGATAACGTTATCTTTAATAAATTTCTGTATTCTTAACAAGTCATACCAACTAGCTTTTTTTTGTTGAGGTTGCCTTAACATGTAAGCAGGATGAAAGATTGCTGTAACAGGAATATTGTGATTGAGATAATGATTATTATAAGAAAAATATTCTTGTCTTATTTTAGAAATTTTGACATGGTCTCCTAATAAACTAGTTGCTGCTGTACTGCCTACCAAGATAATTAACTTAGGATTGATGATAGCAATATGCTTTTCAACAAAAGGACGACAAAGCTCTATCTCTTCAGATGTAGGCCTGCGGTTACCTGGCGGGCGCCAAAATACTGTGTTTGTAATGTAAACATTTTTTATGCGGGAAAGATTTATTGCTTTTAACATATTATCAAGCAATTTCCCACTTTCTCCACAAAAAGGTATACCTTGCTTATCTTCATTTTGCCCTGGTGCTTCACCAATTAGCATTATTGGTGCTGTTGTAACTCC
The DNA here is from genome assembly GCA_000309075.1 of Occidentia massiliensis. Lineage (GTDB taxonomy): Bacteria > Pseudomonadota > Alphaproteobacteria > Rickettsiales > Rickettsiaceae > Occidentia > Occidentia massiliensis. The sequence goes on along the minus strand of CANJ01000034.1, from coordinate 3,222 downwards.
ATCTCCAAAAACAGTATTTATGGCTGCTTTTTTTAGTGAGCATTCTTCGAAAGTAGAGACTGCAGATTTTAGATCTTCAAGTGTATAACAAGAATTGGCAATTTTTCTTGAGTTTGATTGTAAAGTTATTGGATAAGTATGGACTTGTACTATTGTATTTTTTGCTATATTATTTGACTGTTTTGTTGATTTATGCTTAGTCATGTGGATTATTAATGATATGTTATAATCGATGATATCATTAATGCCCATGTAATCATACCATTTTAATGTATCGATTATTGAGATGGTTTCCTTATTCATTTATTTATTCATTATTTTGTGATTCATGTCTTATTATAACTATAGGATCCCAGAAAATCTAGATGGTGATAGACTAGATAAAGCACTTGCGTCATTAACCCAATTTTCTAGAACATTCATACAAAAAATTATTTATCAGGAAGGAGTAATAGTTAATAGCAAACTATGTAAAGACCAAACTATTATTGTAAGGTATAATGATGAAATAAAGTTAATAATTCCTGAACCTAGATTTTTAACAGTTGCGACATCTAATAATATAAAGCTAGATATAGTTTATGAAGATAATGAACTAATAATTATTAACAAACCCCCAGGAATGACAGTTCACCCCGGGGCTGGCCACCATAGTAATGATACATTGGTGCATGCATTATTAAGCTATGTTGGTGCTGGTAATCTGTCAAATGTTAGTGGAGTAATTAGGCCAGGTATAGTACATCGTCTTGATCGAGATACTTCAGGACTTATGGTTATTGCAAAAAACAATATTACTCATTTGAATTTATCCAAACAGATTGCATCTAGAGAACTAAAAAGAATGTATTTAGCAGTGGTATGGGGAGTACCTAGAAGCTTAGAAGGAACCATTAAAAATTATATTAGGCGCTCAAGGAGTGATTACACTAAGATGAGAGTTAGTAATTATGATGGTAAGATAGCTATTACACATTATAAGGTTCTAACTATTGTTATGAATGGTTTAATGAGTATAGTTCAATGCCAACTTGAAACAGGTAGGACACACCAGATTCGTCTTCATATGAGCCATATAGGTTGTTCGATTGTAGGGGATCAAAAATATGGCCATAATCTTAGAAAAGTAAATAGTTTAAATGTTACTCAGCCAAATATTAGCTGTTTAAAAGAATATTTACTGAACTTTAAAAGACAAGCATTGCATTCATATTATATTGCTTTTACTCATACAAGCAATAATAATAAATTGCATTACACTATTCTGCCACCAATAGATATTAGAAGTTTATTAAGTTGTCTTAATATTAACTTAGCAAGTTATAGTAATTATATATACAAATGATTGTATATTTTATAAAAGATTGATATAAATTAAATTTAATATGACGTAAGAAGTTAAATCATAATTAATATGCCTAATTGTTTAAACTGTAATGAAAAATCTAAAAATAATTAAATACTTATTCTTGCATTTAATTGGTATTTTGTTGCTATTATCTAGCTGTAATAATAATGAAAGTAAGAAAGTTAATAATATCTTGATAGTAGGAACAGCAGCAGATAATCCACCATATGAGTTTATACAAGATAGTAACATTATTGGCTTAGATATTGATATAATTAAATTAATTGCAAAAGAACTTGGTAAAGAGGTTATAATTAAAAACCTTGATTTTCCTGCTTTACTTGTAGCTCTTTCTAGTAAGAAGATAGATCTAGTTATAGCTGGTCTTTCTGTTTCTAAGGAAAGAGAAAAGTATGTTGATTTTAGTGATACATATTCTGCAGCAAAGGTTGCTGTATTGTTTAAAGATAATAAGGGATTTATAAAATATGAAGATATTCAAGGACAAAATATTGGGGCTCAGCTTGGTACAACTTGGCAAGAAATAGCTAAAGATATTAATAAAGATAGTTCTGATTCTAAATTGCGTTTTCTTAGTAATAATTTAATTTTAGTTGAAGAATTAAAATCTTCAGTTATTGATGCTGTGATTCTTGAGGATATACAAGCTAGTAAGTTTATTGTCAATAATCCTCAGCTCAGAAAGTTTGTAATTGAGAAGTATATTTCAGAATTTGCTATTGCATTACCGAAAAATTCTCCTTTAAAAAATCAAATTAATCAAGCTATAGCAAAGCTAAAAAAAAATGGTGAAATAGAAAAGGTAAGGCAAAAGTGGTATTAATAATGTTAGAATGAAAGAGTCATGCTAAAAATAGGGGTATATGGTTCGACTGGTAAAATGGGCACAGAGCTAACTAAAGTTATAGCAAATAATTCAGATTTATATAGTTTAGTTGGGACATACTCAAGTAAAGATAAAAATGATAGAGGTAAATTATTATCTTTATGTCAAAGATCTGATGTGGTGGTAGATTTTTCTTTGCCAGAGGCTTTATCTGTTTTATTAGAATCCGCACTAAAAAACTCAACTTGCTTAGTAATAGGAACAACTGGTATATTAGAAGGACAAAAAGGTTCTATAAAAGATGCTAGTAAGGAAATTCCTATTTTTTATTCTGAAAATATGAGTTTTGTAGTTAATTTAATGAGCTTATTAGTTAAGAAAGCTGCAGAGTTACTTGATTATAATTATGATGTTGAAATTTTAGAAATGCATCACAAAAATAAACGTGATGCTCCCTCTGGTACAGCAATAATGTTAGGGTGTGCTGTAGCTGAAGGCAGAAAATCTCAGTTTAATACAATAGCATATTTTGACAAAGTGACTAAGGGGTTAAGAACAAAAGGAGAAATTAATTTTGTATCTATACGAGCTGGTAGTGTTATTGGTAATCATGAAGTGATGTTTGTAGGGCAAGATGAAATTCTGTCTATGAAACATCAGGCAATGAACCGTAGTTTGTTTGCTAAAGGGGCATTAATTGCAGCTAACTGGCTTGTTAGTAAAAAAAACCTGGTTTATATTCTTATACTGATTTATTACTGGATTTTTATCCTGATAAGTTTAAGGATTTATAAATTTGAAGATAGTATCTAAGTTTGCAGATGTGATTTACACATTTGATTTTTTATGGGTTAGGTTAACTAATTTAGACTGTGATATACTCAAGTGACGTGAAGATTCGGTTTTTTCCGTTATAATTTTAATTTTATTCTCAAACTTTTCAAACTTCTCACCCCTGCTATATAATAAATTAACATAGGGTAAGGGATAGAGAAGAAAGAATATATAACATCATAAAGTTTATTAA
>CANJ01000035.1 GCA_000309075.1 Occidentia massiliensis | reverse complement strand
TAATCTACCTACATACACCCCACTTCTCCTACACATACATTCCTGTGTTGCCTATAGTGGATTTAATTATATGTTATTAAAAATAGAAAGAGTTAACTAGTAATTCATTAAGAAACAAATATGCAGCTTTGTTTAAAATATTGTTAGTTTTAGTTTCAGGAATGATGTTAATTAATTACTATATATTAATTTATTTTTATAAAATAATATTTTGATTTTATTATAAATAATAATAGTTGTTTTATAAGTTTGATTTTTATTATAATAAACTTTACCTAATAGTTAATTTATATAAGGTAGAAAGATAAATAGAAAGGAAATATGTAAGTGAATTTAGATATAGACTTGGTAGCAATTATTTTATTTTTAATAACTACTCTTGGTATAGGTTTGTGGTATGGAAAAGGTGTTACATCTTTACAAGATTATGCTTTAGGTGGTAGGAGGTTTAGTACATCAGCTATTGCTGTCACATTAATTGTTACTTACATTAGTGGTAGTGCATTTTCGCTTATAATGTCAGAAATATATACAGTTGGAATATTGTTGATAGCTTCACTGGTAATAAATGTAACGTCATTGTTTTTTTGTAGTTGTGTTTTAGCTCCTAAGATGAAGGGATTTTTAGGAAAATTATCAGTGGCAGAAGTTATGGGAAATTTGTATGGTAAATATGTTAGAATTATTACTGCTGTTTGTTCTGTTATTATGTCAGTTACAATAATTGCTGCACAGATTAAAGTACTTTCTACTATGTTTAGTTACTTTTTTATAATGCATAGTGTTCATGCACTTTAATCAGTACTATAATAGTAATTATATATGCTGCTGTTGGAGGAGTAAGAGCAGTGATATTTACTGATATATACCAATTTCTAGCTTTGGGATTATTTATCCCAACTTTTGCATTGCTTATTTGGAGCAGGTTCGGGGAATTTGAGGCTCTGGTCACTACTTTAGCTACTAACCCCATATTTGATTTGAAGTTTATATTTAATTATTGTGATCCTCTAGTACTTGCTTATTATGAAGTATTTTTTACTTGTATTTTTAGTTGTTTTAATCCAGCAATGTTTCAACGAGCTTTAATTGCTGAAAATACAAGGCAAGTAAGTATTGCTTTTAGGAGTTCTGCCATTATATATTTGTTTTTTTGTTTTGTTGTTGCTTTTATTAGTATAGTATTGCTGTCAACGGAACATGATATAGGAATAGGTGATTTGATGATGAATGTAATAGACAGTTATTCATTTTCAGGTTTAAAGGGTTTAATAATAATTGGAATGATTGCAATGATAATATCTACTGCTGATTCTCATATTAATACTGCTTCTGTTATTTTGATTAATGATGTTTGTAAACCTTTAGGGTTGACAAAAAGTGGTCAGTCAGATGAACTAAGATTAGTAAGGTTACTTGCGGTATTAGTTGGAGTAGTAGCTTTAATAACAGCATTGTTACAACAAAACTTGTTAAATACAATTTTATTTGGAATGGGCTTTTATTGTCCTATTATAGGAGTACCATTGTTAATAACAATTTTAGGGTTTAGGAGTAATGTAAAAGTTGTATTATCTGGAATGGTATCTGGGGCTGTGATGGTTATTATGTGGGATTACTATTTTGAGCAGTTATTTCTTATAGGTAGCGCGATACCAGCAGCAATAGTTAATTTCGTTGTAATAATAGTTGCTCATTATTTATTGGAAAAGCCTAGAAA
>CANJ01000036.1 GCA_000309075.1 Occidentia massiliensis | reverse complement strand
ATTTATAATAGTCTGGATGAATTACAAGCAGATATATAATAGATACTTGGCTTGTTCATTATAACAATGAAAGACCTCATTCCGGCAAACATTGTTATGGTAAAACTCCAATGCAGACTTTTACAGATTTGCTTTATATTGCTAAAAATAAAATATTGATAATATAGAGAGAATATCAGACAACTTGTTAATCTCTTACCAAACTGTCCATCTTTTACCACTCTCAGATTACGTTACTAGTACAACTAAAGAGGAGATTTTATTCTTATATCTATGAATATTATTAAAAAACAAGCATAATGAATCAGCGAATACTTTAAAATTTGTATAAAATCTGTTGTTAATGACAATGGAATGCATAAATTTCCATAATCGCTCAATTGGGTTCAAGTTTGGACTGTATGGCGGTAAAAATATTTGGTTTGTTGAGATTCATAGAAATTGTTTTGACTTTTCTGGCTCAAAATATGTATTATAGTGACGTCTCTGTGAAAGGTTCTTTTTTAGATCATATATTAAGGATACTCCTTCATGTAAAGGCGTTTTAAACATAAGCTCAGAGTATTTCTCATTAGGGGTTTTACTAGCTAAGGAGCGATAAGGTCTATTCCAATTGTAATAATGTTCCAAATATCTTAATTGCTTCAGAATGTTAAAACTTTTTATATCAATACTTGAATAAAATTCATCTAAATCGGTGTGTTTAGCTGCGTTTAACTTTTCCATTTAAATATGGAGAAGCTGGTCTAATTGGACGAAACTTAATAACATATTCTTTTTGTTTCTCTACATCTAGCTTTCCTAATATCAATTTCGGTTTTTTATAATTAAATCCTAATCTATGTAATAGATTGATCACTCCTGTATATTAGGTTAACATCAATAATTGCATTGTTGTTAAGTTAAGATCTATGCTGCTCACGTACTAAACTCCGCTGCTCAACTTAATAATTCCTAACATTTATTGATGTTGACCTTCGTCTACTAATTCTTCATTTTATAGAAGTATATAAGCTATTCTATATCGATTCTCTATATGTGACCTTAATATCTTTTGCATAAACATAATTATTTATCTCAAGACGCTCTCAGCTCTCGTTCTTCGCACACACTTAGTTTACTGAAACTTCCCTATTCTCTGGCTTTAATTTCTCCTCACTATGATAGTTTATTAAGTGCTTTCTTATCTCTCCATTACTCTAAAGTACCTTTGCTATTTCTTCTATACTATATTAATCATCAATACTGCTTTTATTTGGTCTCTTATCCTACCTTTTCTTTCTTGTTTATGCACAGCTTTAAGATTTTGCTTTTCTGATCCCGTTAATTTCTTGTACTCTATCTTTCCTTCTTAACATATTTTTTCCTATTTTTCTATTCATTCATTTATTAGAGGTATACTCAAATGATTTCAAGATTTAGGCAAGAGCTAGCATAGTGTATAATAATACTGAGCATAGTGATTCTAAAACAAATCTTGAAAAAAATTAGGTTAAACTATTAATGAGGCAGAAATTTGTTCTATAATAAAAGAAAGAATTAAGGTAAAGTATTAAGAGTAAAAAGATAGGACTTTACAAATCTAAAAGAAAAAAAGAATCAAAATAAAGACATAAAGAATGCAAAAGTTAAAAAGATTACCAGATAAGTTTTATGGAGCTAAACCATTAATATGGTATAAAAGTGATGATTATTCTATGTATCTATATGATGAGTCTTTTAGAATAGATCCAGTACATAGCTTATATCAAATGATGCCGGGTCAAAAGATGGAAGAAAAGGAATGTAATTTTATTTATGAAGTAAGTGGTATAGAAAAGAAACTTATTAAGTATGATTTTTTATATCAAATGGATGGACCTGCTCAATTAGTACATAAAACAGTGTTAAGTAGATTGAAACAATTGTGCCCAAATGATTTTCAAGCATTTCCTGCAACTATAAAGAATATGGAAGGAAAGAAACAAGATTTTGAAAACTATGATTATTATGTATTACATATAATACCTTTTATAGATGCTGTTGATAAAGATAGAAGCATAATAAAAATTAAAAAATTAGAGTCCGGTGCAGAATTATGGGATATTGAGAATTTAGTATTAAAGGAAAACTGTATGGGAAAATATTTATTAGCACTAGCAAATATAGAATATCAAGGGATAGCTGTATTTGCACCTGAGCTTGCTCGTGAACTTATTTATAGTAAAGGGATAAGTTTTTATTCGGATTTAGAAGATGTAAGTTGGGGAGAAAATGCTCTTCCTTATAAAGCACCACTAAAACTAAAATCAAACAGAAATAATAATTTAAAGTTATGTTCTTCTCAGTCTAAACAAAACAGTAATATTATTCCTTTCTTCAAAAAAAAATTAATAACTAAAAAAGTAAAAAATAAAAAATAATAAGTAGAACATTATATTTACACTTTAAGTTAATAGCTTATATACTAGGTTAACATCAATAATTGCGTTATTGTCAAGTTAAGATCTGTACTGCTCACGTACTAAAGTATGCTCTGCTACTAGACTTAGTAACTTCTAGCATTTATTGATGTTGACCTTCGTCTACCTACGCTTCATTTCATAGAGGTATACATAGCTGGTTTTAAGTTTTAATTCAAAATATAAAATTCTCTTGCAAAAATTCTGAATCTTCATATCACTTGGGTATGGTACTGTTAACAAAGTTAATTTTAAAGCTGTTTATGAGGTGCAATACTAAAATTATAGTAAAAACAATACTGTTCCTAAAAACATTAAACTAGTTTAATTTCCTATTCGATTAGTAATCTAGGAAATAATTAATCCTATGTAGTTTTTCTTGAGACCTTAAAACTATTGCTTTCATTGATTTTTGTTACCTATCATATTTCTAGCTACTACATATTTATCAAATTCTTCTGCCGTAACTAGTTTTAGTGTAAGAGCAGCTTCTTTTAAAGTGATATTTTCTATATATGCTTTTTTAGCTATTTTAGCAGCATTATCGTAACCTATGTAGGGATTAAGTGCAGTTACTAACATTAGAGAATTTTCTTGTAGCTGATCAATTCTAGCTTCGTTAGGGTAGATTCCTTGTAGACAATTATCAATAAAGCTATGAATACCATCTGTTAACAACTGTATTGATTGTAATAAATTATAGATAATAACAGGTTTAAAAGCATTTAGTTCAAGATGGCCATTAGAACCAGCAATAGTTATAGTTACATGATTACCCATTACCTGGGCGCAAATCATAGTTAATGCTTCAATTTGAGTAGGGTTGACTTTTCCAGGCATAATGGAAGATCCTGGTTCATTTGCAGGTAAAGTGATTTCGCCCAATCCACATCTAGGTCCTGATCCAAGCAATCTAATATCATTTGCAATTTTCATAAGGCTTACTGCTAAAACGTTGAGCATACCAGATAGTTCAACTAGATTGTCATGAGAAGCTATAGCCTCAAATTTGTTTGGAGCAGAGATAAATTTTATGCCAGTAAATTCTGAAATTTTTTCAGCAAATTTTGTTGGAAATTTTGGGTCACAATTAATGCCTGTACCAACAGCTGTACCTCCTTGAGCCAAATAACAAATTCTTGTTAGTGCCATATTAATTCTATCAATGGCATAATGGATTTGAGCAGTATAACCAGAAAATTCTTGTCCTAAAGTTAGTGGAGTCGCATCCTGTAGATGAGTTCTGCCAATTTTGACTATTGATTTCCATTTTTCTGATTTCTGCTTTAGAGCTAATTCTAGCCTTTCTAAACTAGGAATTAAATCTTTGACTATAGCAATAGCTGTAGCAATATTCATTGCTGTTGGAAAAGAATCATTGGATGATTGCCCCATATTAACGTGATCATTTGGATGTATTGGAGATTTTGCTCCTTTATAGGAACCTAATTGTTCATTGGCTATATTAGCAATAACTTCATTGATATTCATATTTGTCTGAGTACCTGAACCAGTTTGCCATATTACTAAAGGGAAATGATTGTCATACTTGCCAGTTAATATAAGATCAGCGGCATGAGAGATTGCTGCTGCAATTTTTGTATCGATGATACCAAGTTGATTATTAACTTCTACCGCACATTTTTTTTGTAATGCAAATGCATGTATTAATTTAATAGGGATTTTTTCATTACCTATTTTAAAATTTTGTAAAGACCTTTGAGTTTGAGCACCCCAGTAGTACTGGTCTTCAACTTTAATATCACCAAATGAATCTTTCTCAACTCTAAATTTAGTCATTTTGCAATCCTTTATAAATTACACAGATATATGTAAACTATACACGAATAATTTTAAGCGTTAAGATAGAAAATAAAAAAATTAAATATTATTTTTACTTGATGTTTAAATATAAATATATAAATTTATTGTTCAATTATATAGTTAACTTGATTTTCAGATTTAGATTGTTTATAAGTAATTGAAACTTTTAATATTTCTTTTAGATAATATGTATAATAAGCATGTACATTTGATACTGTAATTGGATATGTTAAGTTTCTACCAGTCAATATAGAGTGTTGTTCTAAGTCTATTTTTAAATTTGTACCTGTAACTTTTACTACAATCTTAGTTTTTTTATTTTTGTTTGTTTTGTATATCTTAACATTAATTTCACCTCCATAAATTAAGGCTTCTTGAGCAAAAATTATTACACACATTAGTAATTTTACAGTATTAGTACATATAAATACCCCAGTAACGTGAAGGAATTTATCATCTAATGTAAATTTGATTTTCTTTACCTTTATGTTATTTGTTATAATGTTACTACTATTGGTTACTGTGGCTTTATTATTAGTGTCACTATCTTTTATATTATTACTGCTAAAGTATTTTCCAATTAGTCTTTTTATCTCATCTAAATTTGCTTTGCTATTTACTTTAGTATATCCATACATTTCTCGATAGAGTTCGAGTGTTTTAATTATGTGTTCACTAGCATCTTTTATAAGGTTTTTACTTCTTCCTTGAACTGAACCTCTGGTGTCGTTTAAAAAATTTGCTCCATTTAATATTGCTCCTAAGCTTCCAGCAAAATCATGAAAGAATTTTGTACTAATGAACTGTGCTAGTTGAATTTTATCTATGTGTGATTCTGTTTTCTCCATAATATAACCCTATTTACTTTTAAGCTTGGAATCATATATTTTTGTGTAGTAAATTGATTTTAACATTATATCGTGAATTGATAGAATTATAAAATGCTAGTATAATTTTATTGTAAGTTTTAAACTATTTTAGAAATGAGTGGAAAGCAAGCAATAAATCATATTTTAGAAAATGTTCCTAAAATGCCTGGAATATATAAGATGCTGGATAAAGATCAACGTATATTATATATTGGCAAAGCTAAAAATTTATATAAAAGGTTAAGCTATTATATAAAGGATAATCTTACTGATAGACTGAGTAAGATGATATTTTTAACTCATGAAGTTGAATATATTCTAACTTCTAATGAGACTAATGCTTTACTGTTAGAGGCAACTTTAATAAAAAAATTTCAACCAAAATTTAATATTTTATTAAAAGATGATAAGTCTTTTTGCTATATTCATATAGATTATAATCATGATTTTCCTAGACTTGCTAAATTCCGTGGTAGGACTTTAAGCAAGGGAAAGTTTTTTGGCCCTTTTGCTTCTAGCCATGACGTTAATGAGGCTGTAACAGAGTTACAGAAGATCTTTAAGTTAAGGCCATGTTCTGATAAACTTTTCTTAAACCGTGTCCGTCCATGTCTACAGTATCAGATAAACCGCTGTTGTGCTCCTTGTGTACAAAAGATTACTAGTGATAAGTATTTTGAACTGCTAAACCAGGCATTTGATTTTCTAGCAGGAAAAAATCAAAAATTACAGCAAGAATTATCAAGAAAAATGAGTGAATTAAGCGAGAATATGCAATATGAACAAGCAGCGGAAATTCGTGATAGGATTAAGGCTTTAAGTTATGTACAACTTAAATCTATACAATATATTGGTATTGAGGATACTGATGTGATTGCAGTTGTTGAAAGTAATGGTGTTTTTTGCGTACAAGTATTTATTTATCGTGCTGGGAAAAATTATGGAAATAAATCATATTTTCCTATTCATACGGATGATGTGAGTAAGGAAGAAGTAATGTTAAATTTTATAATGCAATTCTATCAATCAAATCTTCCACCTACTAGTTTAATAATAAATTATGAAATTAAAGACCAAATAATTTTACAAGAGGCATTTAAAACATTATATGGCCATAAAGTGGCTATCTTGTTTCCTAGACGTGGTAAAAAAGTACAATTGTTAAGAAATGCAGAGAGAAATGCTATTGTTGTTTTAAAAGCAAAAGTTGCTAATACTTTAAAGCAACAACAGATTTTAGAGTCAATCCAAAAAATGTTTCAAGTTAAACATGCTATACAAAGAATAGAGGTTTATGATAATAGCCATATAATGGGTAATTTTGCAGTAGGAGTTATGGTAGTAGCTGGAGCTTCTGGTTTATTAAAGTCTGAATACAGGAGGTTTAATATTAAAAATATTAATCCTAATTCCTATGGCGGTGATGACTATAAAATGCTAAGTGAAGTAATGTCAAGGAGATTGAAAGGTATTAAAAATAATCCTGATAAAATTCCTGATTTGATGATAATAGATGGAGGTAAGGGACATTTAACCGTTGTAGATAAAATCATGAAACAGTATGAATTAAATATTCCTTTTGTATGTATGTCTAAAGGTGTTGATCGTAATGCTGGTAAGGAAGAATTTCATATTATCGGCCAAGAGTCTTTTAGGTTAGCTTATAATAGTCAGATTCTACACTATATACAGGTTCTTAGAGATGAAGCTCATAATTTTGCTATAAAAAACCATAGGCAAAAAAGAGCTAAATCTATAAAAAAATCTACTATTGATGATGTAGTTGGTATCGGACAAAAAAGAAAAAAAGCTTTACTAAATTATTTCGGTTCTGTCCAAGAAATCAAAAATGCTACTATATCAGAGTTACTTAAGGTTCATGGTATTAATAAATTTATAGCTGAAAAGTTATTTCAAGCTTTACACCCAGGTAGTGATTAATGTACTCTCGAAGAATTAAGTTTTAAAATGTGAATGATGCAATTAGTTGAAAAAATACCTAATATTCTTACAACAATTAGAATTATTATAATTCCTGTTATAATTGTTACCTTTTATTTTGATGACGTTACGTTTTCCCATCAGCTTGCATCAACTTTGTTTGTCATTGCTAGTATAACTGATTTTTTTGATGGATATATAGCTAGAAAGTTTAATTTACATAGTGATTTTGGTAGAATGCTTGATCCTATCGCTGATAAATTGTTAGTAGGTAGTATTTTGATTATGATAGTAAAATTTAGAAAAGCTCAGGAACTGCCATGTTTACTAATTTTGTGCCGGGAATTTCTTATTGCTGGAATGAGAGAATTTTTAAGTAAAGTTAAAGTTAGCATACCTGTTTCTAGATTAGCAAAAATAAAAACAGTATTTCAGATTGTAGCTTTAACTATTTTACTATTAGGGTCAAAAGGTTCTGGTATTTCAATGTTGGATACGTTAGGTCAAATTGCTTTATGGATAGCTGCAATTTTAACCCTTATTACAGGATATTCCTATCTAAAAGTGTGTATTAGATATTTTTGATAAAAAATGAGAACTTAGTTACAGCATTCTACTTAGAATTTATTATCATTAAAGAAATTAGCAAAATGTTAAAAAGGAAAAATGTCTTACTTAGATAAAGCGAGCTTAACTCAATATTTATTATTTTTCTAGAAGTTTTTACTATAATAAAGTAGTATACTTCAAATAAAATATTTTTTGTAACTAATGGTAAAAAATAAAAAACTTTTGTTTTTTCAATTATTTTCAGTATTAATTCCCATAAATTATTTTAATAAAAAATTAAAAAAGCTTAGTGATGTCAATAAACCATGCTATTGTAAACTGTCATTTATAGATTAGGTGTTACATTAAAACAAACTATAAAATTTTAATCAGTTAATGAGTATAATATTAAATACTATATATTATGATAAGATGGATTTATCAGTTTTCAGAAACAGTAAAAATAGAACAAGATATTAAGGTTTCTTCTGTAAAGGAAGATATGACTTACTTCGTTGAAAGTAAAAATTATATTCAAAAATTGCTTGGTAATAAAGGAATGATACTTGCTCAAATGTATTCTCAAAAACTTCCTATCCCTCCAGGTTTTACAATCACTAGTAAATTGTACCATTATTATAGGAGTAATAATACTTTACCTTTAAGTTTTTTTAATGACCTTAAAAAAGCAATTATTTATCTAGAACGTAAAACTGGAAAATATTTAGGCAATTTAGAAAATCCTTTACTTGTTTCTGTAAGATCTGGTGCAGCAGTATCTATGCCTGGAATGATGGATACTGTGCTTAATGTGGGAATAAATGATGAAATTGTAGAGACTATAGCTGCCTTATCTGGCAATAGGATTTTTGCTTTGGATAGCTACAGAAGGTTTATTCAAATATATGGGAATGTAGTAATGGGGGTACCTTCTTATGTTTTTGAAAAGGAGCTAAATAAATTGAAAATTTTGCATTCTGTTACTCATGAACATCAGTTTACTTCAGAACAGCTACTTATTATAATTACAGCTTTTAAACAAATTATTAAATACGAAACTAAAGAAGAGTTGCCACAAGATGTTATAGAACAATTACATAGCTCTATTAAAGCAGTGTTAAAATCATGGACAAGTAATAGGGCCGTTATTTATAGAAAGTTAAATAATATCTCAGAGGATTTAGGCACAGCTATTACTATTCAGTCAATGGTATTTGGCAATATGGGAAATGATTCAGCTACAGGAGTTGTTTTTACAAGAAATCCTGCAACGGGTGTTAAGGAACTATATGGAGAATTTTTAGTCAATGCTCAAGGAGAAGATATTGTTGCTGGTATTAGAACACCAAATCAAATTACAAATCTAGCTAATAATGAAGGTAGTTTACAATGTCTAATGCCTGATATTTATGCTGAATTAGTTAAGTTATGCCAAAATATAGAGCAATATTATAAAGATATACAAGATATTGAATTTACTGTAGAAAAACAAAAATTATATATATTGCAGGTTAGACCTGGAAAATGTACAGCTCAAGCTGCTATAAAGATAGCTGTTGATATGGTTAAAGAAGGTCTGATAACTAAAGAAGAAGCGATAGAAAGGATAAATCCTGAATCTTTAAATCAATTGTTACATGTTCATATTGATTATAATAGGTATCCTAAAGTGATAGCACAAGGGTTAGCTGCCTCACCTGGGGCTGCAACTGGAGTAATAGCTTTTTCAGTATCTGTTGTTGAAAAAATGTCTTTAGCAGGGTATAAGGTAATTTTAGTTAGGCCTGATACTAGCCCTGAAGATATTAAAGCTATGCATATATCAGCTGGTATTTTAACTAGCTGTGGTGGCATAACTTCTCATGCTGCTGTTATAGCACGAGGGATAGGTAAAGCTTGTGTTTGTGGTATTAAAAATGTGATGATAGATGAGGAAAAATGTTTATTAGTAATAGATGGGATAACTCTACGGCAAGGTGAAGAGATAACTATTGATGGTAATAATGGTAAGGTGTTGCTAGGTAAAGTCTCACTAGTGCAACCAAAACTTTCAGAAGAGTTTCAACTGTTTATGTCATGGACTAGTGAGATAAATGGTATGGAAATAAGAGCAAATGCAGAAACTATTCCTGATGCTCAAGTTGCATTAAACTTTGGGGCAAAGGCTATAGGTCTTTGTCGAACAGAACATATGTTGTTAGAAGATAATAAAATCAATTTGATTAGAGAGATTATTATTACTTCTGATGACCAATATAGAAAAAAAGTTCTTGAAGAATTACTACCTCTTCATAAAGAAGATTTTAAAAAGTTATTTGCTGTTACAAAGAATTTATCAATAAATGTTAGGTTTCTTGATGCACCGTTACATGAGTTTTTGCCACAAGTTTTTGCAGAGTCGCATAATTATGATATTTTGGCTCGCCTAAATATCTCTCAAGAAGTATTTAAACAAAGAATCAATGCTTTAAAAGAAATTAATCCTATGCTTGGTCATAGAGGCTGTAGAATTGGTATTACTTTTCCAGAAATTTATGAAATGCAAGCTCAGGCAGTGTTTGAAGCAGTTGCTGAGATGTGGCAAGAGCTTAATATCTTACCTAAATTAGAAATTACTTTACCTTTGATTAGTCATAAAAAAGAATTTGAGTTGTTAAAAAAGATTATTTGTAAAGTAGGACAGAAGGTAAAAGAAAGTTATAAATGCAATTTTGATTGGCAGATAGGTAGTATGATTGAATTGCCAAGAGCTGCTCTTGGAGCATATGACATAGCTAAAGAAGCTGCTTTCTTCAGTTTTGGCACTAATGACTTAACTCAAACTATATATGGTATTTCAAGAGATGATATAGCTTCTTTTTTAAATAAGTATATTGAAAATAATATTTTTTTAAAAGATCCTTTTGTAGTATTAGATCAAGAAGGGGTAGGGGAGTTGATTGAGATTGCAGTTAATCGTGGACGACAAGCAAATCCTAACCTAAAAATAGGTATTTGTGGAGAGCATGCTGGTAATCCACTTTCAATAGAGTTTTTTCATAAAATTGGTAGCAATTATATATCATGTTCACCATATAGGGTGCCTGTTGCTAAGTTGGCTGCAGCTCAAGCTGCTGTAAAAAATAAAAGGCTTTAAATAAAATACAACAAATTATGGCACTGTTAACAAAGTTAATTTAAAGCTAATTAACTTTGTTAACGATGCTATAGTAAGAATAATAGAGTATGGTCTTATCAAGATTCTTTAGGTTGTTAAAATAGGCTTAATTCTATATGCAACAAAATAGTTTTAAACAAAAGAGAATATACATTAATTAGTGGATGTTAAAGAATTATGAATTTTACTGATAGTCTAAATAAAATTTTAGAAAGATATAGAGAACTTGAAAAACAATTAGCATGTGGGGTAATAGGAAAGGAGTTTATACTAATCTCAAAAGAATATGCTAATTTGGGTCCTGTGGTAGAAAAAATTAATCATTATTTTAAAGTTTTAGAGGAAATAAAGTATCTAAAAGAAATAATTAGTAAGCCAAAGCAGGATTTAGATCTTAAATATATAGCAGAACAAGAGTTACAAGAACTTATGGTTCTTTCATCAAAGCTAGAATCTGATGTTAAAATTGCTCTGTTGCCTAAAGATGATGATGATAACAAAAATGCTATTATTGAAATAAGGGCAGGTACTGGGGGAGAGGAAGCATCTTTGTTTGCTGCTAAATTGTTTAATATGTATCATAGATATGCTGAAAGTAGAAAGTGGAAGTTTGAAATTTTATCAATATCAGATACAGAAATTGGAGGCTATAAGGAGGCTTCAGCTATTATTAATGGTATTGGTGTTTTTGCTCGTTTAAAATTTGAATCAGGGGTACACAGGGTGCAAAGAATACCAGAAACAGAATCAAGTGGTAGAATACATACTTCAGCAGCAACTGTAGCAGTATTACCTGAAGTAGAGGAAGTTGATATTAAAATTGAAGAAAAAGATTTGAAAATAGACACATATCGTGCATCTGGAGCAGGAGGACAGCACGTTAATACTACAGATTCTGCAGTTAGAGTCACTCATATACCAACAGGGATTGTAGTAGCTCAGCAAGATGAAAAATCACAGCATAAAAATAAAGCTAAAGCTATGAAAATTTTACGGGCAAGATTATATGAGTTAGAGAAAGAGAAGAAAAACCAAGAACGAGCTAGTTCACGTAGAGACCAGATTGGTTCTGGGGATCGTTCTGAAAGGATAAGAACTTATAATTATCCTCAAGGTAGAGTTACTGATCATAGAATAAACCTAACACTCTATAAAATTGAAGAAATTGTACAAGAAGGCAAGATAGATGATATAATTGATAGTCTTATCTCAAACGATAAAGCAAAAAAGATAGCGAGTAGTTCCTAAATTGTAAAGCAAAGTTTAATATAATAGATTATATTTATATATTAACAAAGAAGACTTATGTGAATGTATATTTTTTCTTTCAAGATTTGTTTCAGAATCATCGTATTTACTTATTATTGTACTCTGTGCCACTCATCTGTCCAAATTTTAAAATCATTTGGAATATATAATAAATTAACATAGGGTAAGGGATAGAGAAGAAAGAATATATAACATCATAAAGTTTATTAGGTTCTACTATATTATTTTTATCCATCTTTTCATATTAGCCAGAATTTCTCCATTGGATTAAGATCAGGAGAATAAGGAGGTAAGAAAACCACCTTGTAACCTACAGACTCTATTAAAGTACATGTCTTTTTTGATCTATGGAATGCTGCATTATCTATAACTACAACTTATTAAATAATTCTTCATTACAACTACCATCAAATACTAATGGAGCTATAATTTTTTTATTAACTAAACTTGCAATAATGTTGGTTCTTTGGTAATATTTACCACTTCTCTTACCAATCAATAGGTGACCTTTCTTACCCCACCTCCTATCCTTAATAGAAGTCATCTCTATTCCAGATTCATCAATATATATTATTCTTTCAGGAGAAAAATCTTTTATCTTATTTAAGTATTATTTTCTTCTTTATTGGTTTGCCTCCACATAAGTAAAGGTTTTTTTTATAACTATAGCCTAACTTCTTTAATCTTTTATAAATAGAGCACCCACTAATGCCAAAATGTCGTCCTATTTCTATTAATGTCTTATCTCCATTAGCTTTGACAAAAGCATTTAAACTTACAAGATCAATTCTTCCTTTACTTCCTAGTCTTTTCTTAGGACTTACTAGACCATCTACTTGATACCTCAACCACCACCTACTAATAGCGCTAGTACTTACTTTAAATATTTTTGATGCTGACCTCTGAGAATTTTGCCTAATTTAATAAATTCAATCACTCTTAATCTTAAATCTGTGCTGTATGGCCTAGTTGACATTTTTCCTTTAAATTTACCATATCTCTATCCCTAACCTATGTTAATTTACTATATAGCATAAAATTAGGAGGTCTATATGTATGTAGATTGTAAAAACAAGTTGCTAGAAATAAATATTGATATTAACATTATAATAATGAGAAAAATAAAAAGGGTACTAGAATGCCAGTAAATAATAAAAATACTTGGATAATGGTAGCAAATGGCTCTATGGGTAGAGTCTTTTGTTTTAATGATAAAAAAAGTCATATTGAGTTGATTAAAGAAGTCGTATCTGAAACAGCTCACTCACGAAGTGCAGAATTAGGTAATGATCGTCCTGGTAGAGTATATGAAAGTGCTAATTCTGCAAGGCATGCAGTGGAACCAAAAACAGATTTACATCGTAAAGAAAAGGCGCGTTTTGCTCATTTAATGGCGTCTTTGTTAGATGAAGGAGCAAATTCGCAAAAATTTAGTGATTTGATATTAATTTCTTCACCAGAATTTCTAGGGGATATACGAGCTGAACTAAGTAAATATACATATTCAATGGTGAAAAAAGAAATAAATAAGGATTTAACTCACATAAATAAGAAAGAAATTTTAAATTATATTAACTAGTTTTTTAACTCTTTTAGAACATTTTATGTCTTATCTAAATAGTTTTTTATACTATAAAGCAGGTTATCGGCTAAGTGAAACTAGCCTTTAACCTAATTAAGCTATTTCTACTTATTTTCACTTAATATTTTTTTCTAGTAGGCTCAATTTTAGAGAGAATTTTTAAACGTTATTTTTCTTTTAATACATTTTTTTTACATTTTTACAAATGAATTATACATGCTCAATGTCTACTCTTTTTTAAGCACTGTTAACAAAGTTGATTTAAAGCTAATTAACTTCTTTTTTGCTGTAAATTATAAGATTTTTTTTAAAATAGGAATCTATTCTAGCAAAAATCTTATTAATTTTTGCTAAAAAATCTCTTCAATTATCAATTAAAATAACTTTGTTAACAGTGCCTATTAGTATTTACGATTATTTATTATGGTACTACTTAGTTTTTTAAGTTTATTCTTAATTAAATCTGTAACGTAAGAAATTGTTTTAAGGTTAATTCATCTTTAATCTGGTTCTATTTTAACTAAAATGTGAGATTTTTTTCCAGATGAAATTTTGATTAATTCATTTACAAAGTAGTTTTGTTTGATGATTAATTTTTCGTTGGAAATTTTATTATTGTTAATTTTTATACCATTATTTCGGATTAACCTTTTACCTTCAGATTTTGTTTGTACTAAACCTATTATTATTAGTAGTTCAATTATTGGTATACCAACCTGAATATTATGTTTTTTAACAGTAAATGTTGGTAAATTTTTATCAAGCTTTCTATGTTCAAATGTTTGAATTGCAGTATTAAGTGCTATATCAGCAGCTTCTTTACCATGACATAATAAAGTAATTTTATAAGCAACTTTCTTTTTTGCTAAGTTGATATTTTTTAAGCATAAATACTTAAGTTCATCTAGTTCTTCTTTATGAAATTCTCCGTAGAATTTAGCAAATTTCATAATGTCTTTATCATCTATATTTCTCCAATATTGAAAATAGTCATATGGTAAACACATATCTTCATTTAACCATACAGCACCACTTGCGGTTTTTCCCATTTTACTACCTGTAGAAGTTGTAACTAATGGTGTTGTAAGCCCAAATGCTTCATTATTAGATAATCTTCTAATTAAATCAGTTCCCATTATAATGTTACCCCATTGGTCACTGCCACCAATTTGTAAGTTGCAATTGTAGTTTTTATTTAGATAATAAAAATCATATGATTGTAGCAACATATAATTAAGTTCTAGAAAACTAAGGGCATGATTGCGTTCTAGTCTTAATTTAACAGAGTCCATTGTTAGCATTTTGTTTACTGAGAAAAACTTGCCATAATCTCGTAGGAATTCTATATAATTTAAGCTATTTAACCATTGTTGATTGTTTAATAATAATACGTTATTTTCTCCTTCACCAAATTTTATAAACTTAGCTAAGGACTTTTTAATACCATTTATATTTTCTTGTATTTCTTCATCTGTAATTATTTTGCGCACTTCATCTTTTCCAGAAGGATCACCAATTTTAGTTGTAGCTCCTCCTATAATTACTATGGGTTTGTGTCCATATTGCTGTAGTAGTCTTAATATCATAATTTGCATAAGGTTACCAACATGTAAGGATTTTGCTGTACAATCAAATCCTATGTAGGCAGTTATTTTACTGGTTTTACTAACTTTTCTTAAATGTTCAATGTTGGTAGATTGATGAAGGTAACCACATGTTTCAAACTTTGTTATAAAGTCCATAAATTATTTTTAATTTAAATCACTATACTTATTATAAGCACTGTTAATAAAGTTAACAGTGCTTAGTATCTGGTTATATCATGTATTTACTTATCCACTAAGTAATTCTTTAAGGTTTAGACAAAATATTTTTATTGAAAATAAGCAATATATGTTAACAATGTTGAGTTACTTTGCTTATAGTACACTATTTTATATTTATTTAAAAATTATAATAATATTCCAATTTTTAATTAATTATTATACAATTAATTAACATTAAGGAGGGAGTATGGAGTTAAGTAAAAATAATTATCTAACTAATGATGAAGATAATAGGTCTATCGATGTTGTCGTTAGTCAGTTTTATGTAGCTATTAATAATAGTGATATTAGTAATTTGGATAAAACATGGAACTCGATTAGATCTGCTATTACTAGAGAATCATTATTAACATTAGAAGATTATAAGATTTTTCGATTAGCAGTTACAAAAGGTTACGACAAGGTAATAAAATGGTTATGGATTAGGGTTTGGGAATTTGGTCACACATTACCTATATCTGTATTATACGAAATTTTTCAATTGGCATTTAATTATGATCACCCTAAAATTATATCTTTTTTATTTAATCAAGTAGAAGATAAGGAAAAAGTAAATATAATATTAAGATTTTTTGATCCAAGCCTTGAAAGTCAACATTATTATTATAACGATTTTTTAAAAGCATTTTATAGCAATAAATATGTATTACTAAGGAATTTACATGAGGAAATGGAAAAAATATCTGATGATCTCAATTCAGATATAATAGGAGATATGGTAGATACTATAGACATTATTTCTAAACATATGTTATATTATAGAGTGATATATGATATTAAAACTCTACAAGAAGTATATAATATAGCTAAACTTATTGATAGAGATACTGTTTTATTCAACAGTGTTAGTAGTTTCTTAAAGAATTTAGCTGATGAAGTAGTATGGCAAGAATTAGTTCTTAAAGCTGCTATGTCTGAGGTGACAACAGAGTTTTTAAATCTTCATTTTTTATTTGACCAGTTAAAATTTAGTAATATTAGTTCTGCTAAAGTTAAAGCAGTATTTAATTATGTATTTCAAACTAATCATTGTGAAATATTTAGAATATCAATTAAGCAAAGGCGTAAAGATGTACTAGAGACATTATGGAATGAAGTGGAAAATGCAAGAAATATATCATTTACAGATAATGATATATTAAAATTAAAAGCTAGAATACTTAGGGCTAATGGATATAACATATTTCATAAATCTATATCTCAAAATCTTCCATCTATATTAGAGTGGTTAATAGATAGATTTGACCCTGTTTCAGGTATGATTAAAGGAAGTTCTAGAGAGATTTTAGAAGTAACTCTTCAAAATATGTTTAACTCAAAATCAATTCTTATAAATGATCAAGCTAGGAATAACAGTTATTATCTCAAAAAATATGGAAGTTATCATATAGCAGTTATCAATGGTTATACTAAAATAGTTAATTTATTGTTTAATAAAGCAATAAGTAATGAGTTACGAAAAGATCTACTGCAATCTAATATAACTGTAACTAAAGCAGGAGCATATATTGCTACAATAGTGCGTCCTTATTCAGCTTTTCACCAGGCAATTACTATTAACAATAAGAAGATGGTGGAGATACTTGTTCATCAAGCAAAAGAGCTAGGGGTGTTGGAAGAGATGTTAACGTCAGATGATTATAGTGCGTTTCCAACAGCTGTTATTTTAAGGGATAAAGATATAAATGCATTTTCAACAGCACTTTTTCTAGGGAAAATAGATATGGTAGGTTATTTATGGACTATGTCAAGCCTTGATGAAGAAAAGGTGGTAAAATATCGAAAAAGAATATTAAATGCGTTGATACAAAAGCTTGAAAAGCCAGGATTCATTAATTTTTCTACTAATGCTTCCTTGGGAACTTTGAGAGAATGGTTAAATGATATAAACAAAGAATATAGAAATCATAAAGATGAAATTTATCAACAGATAGATATAATTTTATCAGCGTTTAGTATTAATTTTAACCCCAAAACATTGCAAGATACTTTTTTATCTTTTTTGTTTGCTAAGACTTTAATATTTCCCCAAACTTATGTTAAGTTGAGTTCTGAAATTCCTTTGATAATTAAAAATTATAAGTTATTACAGGAAAAAATATTATCCAGAAATATTTATGATAACCAAAGGATATTTAAACATGCTTTATATTTTCCTGTAATTGAAGAATTAGGGATTTCTATTCAAATTATTGCTAAAAAGATTACTGTTGCTTATTCTATAATGTTTTTTCAAAAAAAAGATGGTAAGGAATTAAGTGAATTGTTTTTAAATAAGTTAGAAACAGTTATAGATATATTTTACAACTTAAAGATTAAGTTTGATCCTGCAAAAACTATAGGATTAAATGCTAAGGAAAAAGCCGCTGTAATTGAGTTTGATAGGTTGTTGACAGAAATTTATAGTAAAGCTGTTTTTGAGCATGTTAAAGCACAAAAAATAGAAAATATAGAAAATAAATTATTAGAGTTAAAGAAACATTATACAGAATATTCATCTGGAATGCTAAAATATGAATTAGCACTATATTTGACTTCAGAATCTGGAGAGTTATTAGCAATTTACTATAAAGATCAACTATATCATGTTTTTATTTCTCAATATGGAGTTATATATAGTTTAAGCTTAGAACAGGTTAAAAGTTTGATAAAATCAATTTCTACTAAGTTTGAAGTAACAACTTTATATTGTAATCCACAATATTATGTAACTGATAGTCAAATAGAAAAACTATGGCAGCCTATTATTAGGGATAAAAAAATTTTAATAGAAATTGGGATTGTTAAGATAGAGTTAGATATTTTAGATGATATGGGAGCAAGACTATATAAAGGAGTAGCGGATAAAGTTGGTACACCAATTATACAAGTACATAACTTACAAACAAAGCTTTTACTCCCAGATAATAAAGTTCTTTTAGACCCTAAAAAATACCTAAAAGTGTTGAGTGAATCAAGTATAGAAGAGAAAATCAAAATAACATTTGCTACAAATAATCTTGGTTTTATAAAGGGGGAAAATTTGGGTGTAATAAAAGAGGCTAAAAAAAAGCAAGCTATATTTAAAAATATAGAAGAACATTTTAAGCAGTTAGACCCTAGCTATTATACTAAAAAGCCAGAAGGTTTATTAGATTTATTACAGTCTACGTTATTTAAGTCATATTCTTTTAATATAGAAGAATTATTATTAATAACAGAATATGTGTTAAATATAGAATCAGATAATATTTATGTTAGTACGGCAAATATTGTAAATACTAGACCAATTAATCTAGCTTCGACTTCTTCAGGGCGTGGAATGCTTGTTAAAAACTTGATTGATATTGCTGATGCTGTAAGGCAAGGGGATAGGTTAGGAGCTTACCTGGGTACTATATCACTTGGACTTAGTATTAGAGCAGATAATATAGAGGAAAAAGTTTTACGACAATTTGATCTATTATATAGTAATAAAAAATTTAAGGTTAAGATAGTAAAGGGAGGAGTGGCAGCATTAGTAGATTTCACAAATATCATT
Organism: Occidentia massiliensis; assembly: GCA_000309075.1. Classification (GTDB taxonomy): domain Bacteria; phylum Pseudomonadota; class Alphaproteobacteria; order Rickettsiales; family Rickettsiaceae; genus Occidentia; species Occidentia massiliensis. The sequence goes on along the minus strand of CANJ01000036.1, from coordinate 3,472 downwards.
GATATATTTAAGGCAATAAAGGTTTTAAGAACAGCTAAACTAGGGAGTATGGAGTTTCGTGATAGTATTTTTTCAATGTCATTTTCTGGTGTGTCTATAACTACAGCGGTGACAGTTTCTTTAATGCCTAAAGTGGTAGCAGCTAAGATTGGATGGCCTATTACTTTTTTATTTATTTTTATTCAGTCAGGCTATGGCGCTTATAGTGTAAGTGCAGAATATAATAGTAGATATAATTTAACAAGTGAAGAAATATTTTTTTTAGCTTCTAAAAAGTTTTTTACTCTTAACTTAGCAGATATTACAGAAGACGTTAAGAATATAGAAGCTTGGAGTCAAAGATTAGACAAAATTACTGATCATATTATAAATTATCTTGAAAAAAAATCTAATCTAGCAGCCTATATAATTGGGATTGGAAATAATAAGTTTATGGAAAGTAATTCTACTTATGGAGAAAGATTAATTGAAAATGTTCAGAATATGGATCTAATAATAGAGAGAATAGCTAATAAAACTACAGTGATATTGCCGTGGATATACGAATTTATGAAGTTGTTTGGTATAGGAACATCTATGTTTACTACCCCATTGATAGAGTCAATTCCAAATCCCAAGGTAAATGTTTGGAATAGCTGGGTTAGTGTAATACATTTAGATAAGCCTATGTCCTCAAATTTGAAAGGGAGACTGAGTCGTTATACACCTAAATTAAGCCCTAAATATTCTGATAAATTAAAAATATTATGTGCACCTACAATTGATAGCACTAAAGATCATGAATGTCATCGAAGCTCGATAAATTCTCAACAAGATGATACAGAATATTATTGTTATAACGCAATTATGATTGTTAATAAGACGCATATGAGTCAGGCTGTTATAAATACTAAAGATAAACCTAAGGCTATATTTGATATGAGAAATACGTATATAGGTAGAGTAAAACCATTTAGCTTTAATAAATATGATAATATCTATCTTTTAGGCAAGGGTAGTTTGACAGATTCAGCGTTTGTAACTAAAAAATTAAAGACTAATCCATGTATACATGACTTGATTTTAACTAAGAATGCTCCACCTATTGTAAGTAGAGCTAGATCTTTAAAGAAAGTTTTAGGGCTAGTTATATATGGTGGTGCTAATAATAGTAATCACTTTACCTTTACTGATAGTGAAATATCTGTTTTTCTTAGAACATTTAATAGTGCTAATAATATAATAGACCTCAGTAACTTGAAAAGCAAAAACATAGAGATTTTTAGTACTAGAATGAGCATGATAAGTGAAACAAATGCTGTAAAAAAAGTAGATGTAGTAAAGAAAAGTAAGGTAGATATAATAAATATAATAAATATAACTGGTGATAATAATAAGACCAACCAAGTTTTTATTACAGATATAAATAACATTATAGGTAGAGATGATTTTTCAGAAAAATTTAATTGTCAAAATATGCCTAGGAGAGTACTAATTAACAGCAGGGGAAGTTCTAGCTTAAGTGATCCAGATAAGCTTATTGATTGTAAAGCGGCTATTCTTGCTCCTAACATTTATATAAGTGGTAATATAAGTGATGGGACTTACTATGTGACTAAAAATATTAGTAATGGAACAGCTGTAATAAGTCTTGATAAAGATCTCCTTACAGTTAGTCAAAAGAACAATAACATAAAAGTCACATTTCTGGGTAGTAGTTTACTGCCTAATTCAAAATAATTCTGTGTTTGTAAGTTATTTACCTATTGAAAATATTTTGGAGATTTCATTACAAAATTTAAATGATATTTTTACTGTAAGAATTGAAGGTTATTTACAAAATAACAGCTATATACCTTTTGTTTTTGTTAATGAATATAATGACCTAGTAGAGCCACTGGTTAATTGGCACCCAGGCAATGAAACATTTAAAGTAACAAATTTTGCTTATTATACAAAGAATAAGTTTAAAGATAGTCATTTCATTGAAGATTGGGATAAGGAACTTAAGAATTATTGTTCGGAATATAGCTTTTTACTATATCATAGTAATTTAGAGTATATTTCTTATTTTGGTTTTTCAGAAAGCGATATTGTTAGATTAGGCAATAAAATGACCTTTACTAAGGGATTAGGAGGTAGTGATAAGTATATTATTAATGACGATACCACTGACAGTATAACAATTGATAATTACTCAACAGATCAAATGATTGATGTAATTTTTACTTCAGCAAATGGAGCTGATATTAAGTTTCTTAAACATTTTAATGATCTGATATTAATTTTGCCTACAACGCACAATAATATAATACGTACTTTTGTTAATGTCCAACATTATTTTCAGCATAGTGATTATCAACATTTGGTTATCAGTGATAAGAATCACTATAGATTTATTCCTATATTGATAAATGATACAGTTAACTTTCCATATTTTAAATTAATGCGTTTTGGTGATGTGGATTACCCTGCTTATATTTCGTCAAATCAAATTAAAGATTATAATTATGTAGCTATAAATAGTAGTTTTAGCAATGTATTTCTTTATAAGTATCAAAATAATTTGTTTATAAATTTGTATTCTAGCACTAATTCTAGTGGTAACTCTAAATATTTATTTGTAAGTAATGGGAGACATGTATTATCAGTGTTAAGGCACTTTTTTGATAACCCTAGTTTATGGTATAATTTTTCTTTATATTCTTTAAGTGATAATGAACAATTGACAGGAAAATATTTGTTAAATTTTGCTAATACTGCAGTAAATTATGCTGATATTATAAGTTCATGGATTCGCAGTAAGGCAATAGATTATTATATTAAGCCTGGTATGAATTTAGAAATTGCTCATAATCAAAGGAGATTTTATGGTAAAACCTTAAGAAAAATAGTGCAATTTGAAACGGGGATTGTTAGATTTCAAGATATTACACCTTTTGATCTTGAGATAGAATTTAATAGTAGTGAGCATCTTGTTTTATCTATTTATGGTAACTATACAATTAGGTTTATAGATTGGTCAAATCCTAAACATCGTATTAATATATTTAACTTTAAGGTTAAAGATAGTGATTATTATATTAAGTTTATAGATCAGTTTAATACTGTAACTAAGGAAGAGTTAAAAGTGTTTAGAAATTATCTTTTAACAAGGAAAATAGATTATGAAATTATCCAAGAGTTAAATAAGTTAGATTATAGAGTAACAGATGATGCTCTTATAATAGTAATAATGTTAATAATGAATTCATCTTTTAAGAATGAAAAGATAGATAGATCTTACTTATACTTAGGTTTCTTTTCATTAGGAGAGTTGAATAGCTTTATGTTGGTTAATAAAGAGTATTTTAATGTTACAAGACTTCAACAACAATATTTCAATTATGATCAGCAAGAGATAATAGCTGAAGATCAACAGAATATAGCAAAAGCATTAACTTTGACATTAATTAGTGTATTTAATAATGCTAGAATGTTTCAAAATATCAGT
>CANJ01000037.1 GCA_000309075.1 Occidentia massiliensis | reverse complement strand
GTCCATCTTTTACCACTCTCAGATTACGTTACTAATACATCTTATTATATGATTAGGTCTTTTATTATAAATTGTATTTCTTCTCTTCCCTGCCAATGATTAATTTTTATGTTTCCTATCATAGCAACAGGTTTGCTATATTTACTTAACAAAGCAGTAGTAAGTTTTTCTTCAGGATTGAATGCAATAGCTTTAATAGTTTTCCTTGAATTATTCATCTCCCATTCAGATAGAGTACAGTTTATGTGTTTTTGAGTTAGAGGAGCTGCATAGTTTAATTTAACGTTTATAAGCTTAAATATAGGCTCTGGATTTCCATTGCCAAATGGTGCAAGTTTCTGTATTTCTTTAAACATGTTAATATTCACACTACTAATGCTAATATCAAAAGAATAGTGCCAAATATTTTGATTTATAATATTATTCATATCTGGTGCAATTATTTTTTCCAGGAAATTTTTTAAATCTTGGATTAAATGACGTTCAATAGTAAATCCAGCAGCCATTGCGTGACCGCCGCCAGCTATTAACAAATTATTCATTTTAGCTTCAGCAATCTTACTGCCAAGATCTACATCTTTGATAGATCTACATGATGCTCGACCAAGATCTCCATCTAAGCTTATTACAACTACTGGTTTATTAAATTTATCTTTTAAACGACTTGCAACAATTCCTATAACACCAGGATGCCATGTGTTACTATAAACAATTATTATATTATCGTTAGCTTGGTTTGATGCCATATTCATAGCTTCTGTAACTATATTATTTTCTATTTGTTTTCTTTCTAGGTTATAATTACCAAGTTCGGTGGCAATAGTGTGTGCTTGTATTGGACAATTAGTAGAAAGTAATTTGCTACCTAAACTTGATTTACCAATTCGTCCTCCAGCATTTATTTTAGGTCCTAATATGAATCCTAGGTAGTAGCAATCAGGAGTAAATTTAATATCACTTAAGTCGCACAATGTCTTTAATCCTATATTTTGCCTTTTTGCCATTATTTCAAGCCCTTTAGTTACAAACACTCTATTTAATTCTATTAAAGCCATAACATCACATACTGTACCAAGAGCAACTAAATCTAAGTATTGCATTAAATTAGGTTCTTCTTTGTTAGTAAAATATCCAAGTTTACGTAGCTCTGCTCTAACTGCGATGATAAATAAAAATGATACTCCAACAGCAGCTAGGTACCTGTATTTTGTTGTTTCATCAAGTCTATTTGGGTTGACAATAGCAACTGCATCAGGTAACTGTTCTACAGTAAGGTGATGATCAATTATAATTACATCTATGTTGTTTAATTTAGCCTCAGCTACGGCTTCATGAGCATTAGTGCCACAGTCAACTGTAATAATTAAGTTGATATCCATGGATTTTAATTTTTTTATAGATTGAATAGAAGGGCCATAACCTTCTGTAATTCTATCTGGTATATATATATTGGTTTTGACTCCTAACTTAGCAAAATAACTTTTAAGTAAGGCAGAAGAAGTAGCACCATCAACATCATAATCACCAAAGATACAAATTTGTTCTTGTTTTTCTATTGCAGTAATAACTCTTTTAACAGCTTTGTCCATATCAAGGAGATGAAAAGGATCAGGTAGAGAGTTTTTAATAGTTGGTATAAGAAAGTCTGAGATATTATCTATACTTATACCTTGTAAGTATAGCAATCTAGCTAAAAAATCACTAACGTTATGTTTTTGTCTTATTGTTTCTACTATATATTCATTGCATTTGGCATTTGTCCAATATTTACCTGATATTGATTTTTTCATTATTATTTATTTTTTAGATTTGTTCTTAGTCTAAGCTTTTTTTAAATTATACTTAGAATTAGAAATTACAATAGTATTTTTTAAAGGATAAATTTTTTAAATTAATTACTATTGCTGTTTAATATTAGGTAATTTTAATGAGAAATGAATATACAATATTACATGTTTTAAAGAAGTATAGGTACTATTAAGTTAATTTAAAGCTAATTAAAATAACTTTGTTAACTGTGCTTATTATTGTAAAGACGATTTTAATTAACACTTGTTATTATTTTTAAAATTTTGCATTAGTTTTAATGCTCCCTCTAGAATTATGCTAGCTGCTGTCATATCATCAATAGAGTTGCGTTCTTTTCTTTTTATTCCTATTCTTTTTAAGAAATTATCTGCGGCTTTTGATGTTAACCTTTCATCATATAGAAATATTGGTAGCTTTAGTTTATCAGATAGTATTTCAGAAAATTTTTTAACTTTGTAAGTTTGTTCTGATTCTGTACCATCTAGTTTTAATGGTAACCCTATAACAATACCTATAGCATGATGAGTCTTAGCCACTTCTTTTATCATAAGAATTTGAGTTTCATAGTCTTTTGCTAATATAATTTGGAGAGGCATTGAGATAGTATATTCAAAATTAGAAATTGCAATACCTGTTTTTTTTCTCCCAAAATCAATACCTAAAATTGGCTGCTTATTGTTTTTATTATTTATAGCTTGATTAAATTCTTTTATATTTTTAACTATCATAAAGTAATACTTTATCTAATATTTCTAGTTATTTGTTTGATTAGTTAGTCTTTTTGGATTTTATTAAACTAACAATTACAAGAAAATTACACCAAGCTTGTAAATATTCGCCAGTCCATGGGTAATTTAGCCAGCTGTTAATTAATGTTGCTGGGGCAGAAGAAAACATTATAAGGCGACAAATAGTTTCAAGTGAAAATTTTCTAGAGAAAATATTTGAAAAAAACTTAATAGTTATAATTAGTACAGTTTTTTTTAGTATTACTAAAGCAAACATAGATAGTGCAGTTAATGGAAATATAAATAATATAATTAAAAGTAAGTAAACTAAAACTATGGTAAATTTATTGTTTATTGCAGTTTGTAAAATATTTTGAATGGTATTTTGATTTAGTATAATAGGTTTATCACCAAAGATTGAGGTATAAAATATTTGTTTTGAGTAATTATATTTACTACTTTGTTTGAGATTTATTTGTATGAATTCTTTTGTCATAATAATAGGAATGTTTAACCTATCTATGGCTGATATTGAAGAGTTTAAGTCAATAGCAATTAGCTTTTCTTTATTATAATCAGTGATAAAGTAGGGCATGTGTTCCTTCGTTGAAATTTGTCTACCATTATAATATATTTCAGGTAATTGGCTAATTACGGCTAATATTATTGAATCTGATTTACTTGGGCTGGTATATGTAAAATAATTATTAAAACTAGCTAAAATAGTTAGTAGAAGATTTATAGTGAGAAGTAAATTAACTATTGTTGCTATACATATTATTGTAAAAATATAACAAAATCCGTAACCAGTGTATTTTTTTTGGATATCATAGTAAAAATCTACATTCCAGACAGACATATAGACGTTATATATAACAAGCTTGATAGGATATAATGTGGTAGGAAGGCTAATTGTCATAAAGATATTTTTAGTTTATATTCTTTTATGTATAACATATAAGAGGATAGTTTTTGTATTATAATGTTCTGTGATATAAAAGACAATTATTCATTTGGAAAAATGAGTAGTTGCATTAGAGTGCTTACCGCTGATGCAATAGAAAAAGCTGGTTCTGGCCATCCAGGTATGCCTCTTGGTATGGCAGATATAATGACTGTTTTAGCAGTTAAGCATTTGTGTTTTAATCCAGAAGATCCAAGGTGGTTAGGTCGAGATCGACTAATACTGTCTGCAGGTCATGGTTGTATGCTTCTTTATGCTTTTTATTATTTAGCTGGGTATAAATATTTTAATTTAGAAAGTCTGAAATCATTACGAAAATTTAATTCAAATACTCCTGCTCACCCTGAATATCATCCTGATAGTGATTTAAGCCCTGTTGAAGTAACTACTGGTCCATTAGGTCAAGGCTTAGCTACTAGTGTTGGTATGGCAATTGCAGCTAAAAAATATCAGAATATGTTAGGACAAAGGATGGCAGATTACAAGATTTATACAATAGTAGGGGATGGTTGTTTAATGGAAGGTATCAGTTATGAAGCAGCTTCTCTTGCTGGGCACCTTAAACTTAATAATTTAATAATATTGTTTGATGATAATAAAACAACTATAGATGGTAAAACATCGCTTACAGTTTCTGAAGATCATATGCTAAAATTTTCTGCTTTAGGGTTTAATGTGGAGGTAGTTGATGGGCATAATTTTGATGCAATTGATCAAGTATTAACAAAATCTAGGAACTCAGATAAGCCATGTTTTATTGCTTGTCAAACTATTATTGGTTATGGATGCCAGACAAAGGTTGGATCAGCAAAAAGCCATGGTTCGGTATTAGGAACTTTAGAAGTTGCAAAATTAAAAAAGAATCTCAATTTTGATTATGAACCATTTTATATTCCACATGAATTGTTGCAACAATGGCGATCAATATGGTTGAGGAATAAAGATTCATACCGACAATGGCACCGTAACTTTAAGTTATTATCTGATAGTAATAAGAAGTTTTTAAAGGAAAAATGCCTTAATAGTGATGGAATATTAGAATTAAAGGGTCAATCTGCTAGTATTAAAAAACAAGCTACCAGGACTTCATCATCTATTGTACTTGACTGGTTAGTTACTAAAAATCAGAAAATCATTATAGGATCAGCTGATTTATCTTTATCTAATGGCCTTAATTTAAAGCTATTACAGGCCATTTCTAAAGATGATTTTAGTGGTAACTTTATCCATTATGGTGTAAGGGAACATGCTATGGCTGCTATAATGAACGGGTTAGCTTTGGAGAGGTTTATAGCTGTTGGTGCTACATTTTTGGCTTTTAGCGATTATATGAGGCCTAGTATTAGGTTGTCGGCTTTAATGCAGCTAGGAGTAATTTATTTGCTGACACATGATTCAGTTGGGTTAGGAGAAGATGGTCCTACTCATCAACCAGTTGAACATTTATCAGCATTAAGATGCATACCAAATGTAAAGGTACTAAGACCAGCAGATTTTATTGAGACTGTAGAATGCTGGGATATTGCTCTTGATTACGCTAAGCAAAATAGTACTTCACCTGTAGTAATATCTTTATCTAAGCAGGATGTTATAAATTTTAGGGAAAAAGAAAATATTGATACTAAAGTAAATAATTGTAAATCTGGGTTTTATACTTTTAAAAGAGATGAAAGACATATAGATGTTATTTTACTTACTAGTGGGGGATCGGAAATTGAATTTGCTATTAAGATTAAGGAAGCTTTAAATTTTGAGAAAGTACATGTACGTATTATGTCTGTACCTTATGTGCAGATATTTAATGATTTTAAAGTAAAAAATTATCTAAGTGATAGTGAAAAAAATGATATAATTAATATTTTAGAAAGTACTGCTTTAAAGGTAGCAATTGAAGCTGGTTCTAGTTATAGTTGGCATCGTATTATTGGATTTGACGGAGTTTATATTAATATAAATGATTTTGGTCGTTCTGGGCCATCAGACCAAGTTTTTGACTATTGTGGTTTTAGCGTAAATAAAATGTTTGATAAAATAATGGAAAAGCTTTCTGAGAAAATATTGTTTCTGAAATGATTACTGACTGGATTTAGTATTTTACTACCAAACAATTTTGTTGATTTGCTATAAGTTTTTTACAAATTGTTAGTGCGCTGTTAAAGTTAGAAAACTCTCCAGCTAATATATTATATAAAAACTTATTATTGTCTATATTCATAAATTCTATAATGTTAGAATAGCCATCTAAAAATTTTTTATTTTCTTCTTGAATTTGTATCCACGTTATTTGAGCGAAATCAGGATTATAAGTTGAACCAAGATATAATCTATATTTTTGAGTTTTATGTTTTTTTACTGGGTTTAAAAATAAGTTTTTTAACCTGTCATCTGTTTGCGCTGGTTTAATAATTTTTAATATTTGGGAGGATTGATTAATATGATTTTTATTTTTGTGATGTAAACTACCAACCTCTAAGTCTTTATTCTTGTTAAGATTATTAGCTATAGGATCGTAGTAATTTATACTTTCTTCATTTATTAATGAATCTATAACTGAGTCTATAAAATTTTTACAATTTAAGTTAGAATCTTCATTATCTGTATCGATTTTTAAAGGAAGCTCTGGAGGTGGAAGAATATTTATTGACTTACTTAAGTTGTTTTTTTTATTTTTTATTTTGTCATATATCGTTTTATCTGAGTTAGGAATCCTAATGCCTCCTGCAATTTTTGGCTTAATTTTATATGGGTAACTATCAGCTTTAATCAATGGTATTTCTAAGGGTAGAGTATTGTAGTAAAAAGCAGCATAGTATAAATATGCAAGGGCAATACTTAACGTTATTAGTATGAGAGTTACATATATAAAGTATTTTTTGTATATTGTTATAGAGTTTTTTAGATCCAGCATAAAGCTTTTTAAGTTTTAAATATAATCTTTACATTACTTCAGTACAAGTAATTCCAATGATTTTAAAACCTTCACTAAGAATTTCTCTTACTGCTGCTGCTAAAGCTATACGGGCAGCTGTTAGCTCATCATTTTGTGGAACTATAAATTTATAGTCTATGTTAGATTTTTTAAAATTCCATAAAGAATGGAATCTTGCAGCTAAATTTTGTAAATAAAAAGCTATTCTATGAGGCTCAAAATATTTTACTGAACTTTCTACTGTTTTTGGCCACATTGCTAAGTTTTTCATTAAGTTAAGTTCTTCTATTGTAGATAATAAATTAAATTTTACTTTTTTGCTATTAAAAATTTCATAAGCAGTATTAGCATTACATTTAGCGTTTCTTATTATTGACCCTGCTCTTACATAAGCATATTGAACGTAAAATACTGGATTTTCTTTTGATTGTTCTTTTAATTTTATTAAATCAAAATCAAGTATAACATCATTTTTTCTGGTGAGCATTAAAAACCTTACAACATCTTTGCCAACTGCTTCATAGACATCTTTTACAGTAGTAAAACTACCAGAGCGTTTTGACATTTTTATAGCTGCACCATTTTTTAAAAAATTGACAATTTGACAAATTTTAATGGTTAGTTTAATTTTTTCCTTTTCTCCTAACGCTTGTATTATTGCTTGTATGCGTTTGACATATCCAATATGATCAGCACCAAGTACAAGTATTATGTTTTTGAAACCTCGCTTTATTTTGTCATCTGCATAAGCAATATCACTAGCAAAATATGTCCATTGCCCATCTTCTTTTTGTAAGGGCCTATCTTGATCATCATTATAAAGAGATGATTTAAATAATAATTGGTTTCTAGACTCCCAATTACTAGTATTTTGTCCTTTTGGTTTAGTTAATTTACCATTATATACTAAATTCTTTTTTATAAGGTTATCAATAATTTTTTTAATATTTCCTGTATCATGTAGGTTTTTTTCTGAGAAAAAAATATCATGTTTAACATCAATAAGGGTTAAGTCTTTTTTGATTAACTTGAGCATCTCTTCGACAGTGAAGTTTCTGATAATAGTTATATATTCTTTTTCACTAAGCGTTAAGAGGGTTTTATTATATTTTTTAGCTAATTTTTTACCAATTGGCACTAAATATTCACCAGGGTATAAACCTTTAGGTATATCAATTGTTTGACTAGTGATAGCTTGTTTATATCTTAAATATGCTGATCTTGCTAAATCATCAATTTGTAAACCAGCATCATTAACATAATATTCTCTTGTAACTTGATATCCTACTTTTTCTAGTAGTTTTGATAAAACATCTCCATACACAGCTCCTCTTGCATGACCAATATGTAATGGCCCAGTTGGATTTGCTGAGACATATTCAATATTTACTCTTTCATTATTACCTATATTACTATATTGTTGCTTATAGTTACCATTTAGTACTGTTTCTAAGTAATTTTGCCATTTATAATCTTTAATAGTAAAGTTAATAAATCCAGGAGCTGCAACTTTGATGTTAGCAATATATGAAATATTAGAGAGTTTATCTTTTAATAGGTTAGCCAATTCAATTGCATTTTTGCCTGTTGCTTTAGCTATGATCATAGCTGCATTAGTAGCAATATCATAAGAGCTTAAATCTTTAGAAGATTCAAGTAAAATAGGCATTTCTTTAATTTTAGTATTTTTTTGAGTGATATCAGCTGCAGCAGTAAAAATATCTTCTTGTAGTTTTTTATATATATTCATATAACTTGAAACTGTTTAGGCATATTAATATAATTGAGTAATAAAGAAAATTTTAATTTAAAATAATATTATTAGATTTTAGATCAATATAAAAATTGATTATAATATATTTTATTTAATAAATGTTATAGAAATGGACAATTCAGAGTTTAATATTATTGTAAGTGATACAGTATATAAAAGAGTGAAAGAACTTATTGAAGCAGAAAATGATCCTAAGTTAATGTTAAGGATTAAAGTTGAAGGGGGTGGATGCTCAGGTTTTATGTACAAATATGACTTAGTTAAAGATTATGAACCTGAGGATTTTATTATTGAAAGGGATAATATCAAGATATTAATAGATAAGTTATCACAATCTTTTATAAAGGGTTGTACAGTTGAGTATATAGAAGAATTAGGAAGCTCATATTTTAAAGTTACTAATCCTTCTGCTCAAGTAAAATGTGGATGTGGTAATTCATTTTCCATTTAAGCACTATTAACAAAGTTGATTTTAAAGTTAATTAGTTTATTTACAATTATTAGTACGTAAAATCCTTTTTTTGTTAGTATGTATACCTGATGAAAACTGTTTATATATTGTTAAATCTTAAGAGAAATGCTTGTTTTTTAACAAAAATAAAGTATATTTTTGTGTTAGGGAGGGTTAATTGATAGTTTTTATAAATCTGTCTAGAATTTGATAATTCTTTAAAGATCAAAGTAATTTATTTATAATATATGGATAAGAAATTGTATATAAAGACATATGGCTGTCAGATGAATGTCTATGATTCTCATCGAATGGAAGGGCTGCTAGAATCTGAAGGATATAGTAGTTCTTTAAATATGGAAGAAGCTGATATGATAATACTTAATACTTGCCATATAAGAGAGAAAGCAGCAGAAAAAGTTTATTCTGAGCTGGGTAGAATAAAAAAAATGCAGCAAAAACGCTTAGTGGTAGGGAAAAACAAAGCTATAATAGTAGTGGCAGGTTGTGTAGGACAAGCGGAAGGGGAGGAAATTTTTGTAAGAGCACCGATTGTTGATGTTGTTGTTGGCCCTCAGTCTTATTATAATTTACCTAAGATGCTTAAGAAATTAGATGATAATAAGGTTAAACATTTAATAGAGCTGGATTTTGTAGAGGAAGAGAAATTTAATAACTTACCTGAAAATTTTAAATCTCAAGGTGCTAGTGCATTTATATCTGTCCAAGAAGGATGTGATAAATTTTGTACATTTTGCGTAGTACCTTATACAAGAGGTGCTGAGTTTTCAAGACCACTTGAACAAATATATAGGGAAGTTCTACATGCTGTTTACCAAGGCGCAAAAGAAATAGTACTAGTTGGTCAAAATGTTAGTGCATATCATGGTAGAAACCAAAATGGCAATGAATGTAGTTTAGCTAGCTTAATTCAGTATATTGCTCAAATAAAAGATTTAGATAGAATTAGGTATACTACTTCTCACCCAAGTGATATGACAGATGAATTATTAGCCTTGCATGCTAGTGAGAAAAACTTATGCCTTTTTTACATTTACCAGTACAATCAGGCTCTAACAAGATATTAAAGTTGATGAATCGTAAACATACAAGAGAAGATTATCTAGAGATTATTGAGAAGTTAAGAAATTTTAGACCTGATATAGTAATTTCTACAGATATAATTGTAGGATTTCCAGGTGAGAGTGATGAAGATTTTAATGCAACTATAGATTTAGTAAAGCAAGTATGTTTTGGACAATGTTATTATTTTAAATATAGTCCAAGACCAGGTACACCTGCTGCTGTTAAAGATCAAGTTCCTGAAGAAATAAAATCTGCAAGACTTAGTATCCTTCAAGCTGAAGTTGTTAAACAGCAATTAAAATGTAACCAGAGTTTTGTTGGTAAAACAATTCCAGTATTATTTGATCGTGATGGTAAATATGATGGTCAAATAATAGGGAAAACACCATATATGCAATCAGTTCATACTATAAATGAGAGTAATCATTTATATGGTAAAATAGTAGATGTTAAAATATTAAATGCTTTACCGTCAAGTTTGTCAGGAAAAGTGATCAAGTAATATTTATGAGAATTTTTTAATGATTAGGATTGCTTTTTGGTTAAAGATTTTATTAGTTATGTTTATTATTACTGCATCTACAATTGCATATATAATATATTATTATGCTTCTGAACTACCAGATTATTCATACCTTGCTAATTATAATCCTCCAGCAGTAACGAGAATTTATTCTATTGATGGCAAATTAATAGAAGAATATGCTTGGGAACACCGAGTATTTGTACCAATTGGTGCTATTCCTAGGTCTTTAAAGGAGGCATTTATAGCAGCTGAAGATAAAAATTTTTATAAACATTATGGTGTAGATTTAGTAAGTTTTACTAGAGCTGCGATACGTAATACTAAAAATGTTTTGCTAGGGAAAAGAGTAGAAGGAGGGTCAACTATTACCCAGCAAGTAGTTAAAAATTTTTTGTTAGGATCTGAACGATCATTAGCTCGTAAAATTAAAGAAGCTATTCTTTCTTATATGATTACAAAAACTTTTACAAAGGATCAAATTTTAGAATTATATTTAAATCAAGTTTTTTTAGGAAAAGGAGCATATGGAGTTGCTATAGCTGCTCAAAATTATTTTAATAAATCAATAGAAGAGCTTAACTTAGCTGAGTCTGCTTTTATTGCAGGTTTGACAAAAGCTCCCTCAAATTTTGATCCAGCAAGAAATTATAAACGTTCTAAAGAAAGAAGAGATTATGTTATTCTTAGAATGCTAGAAGAAGGGTATATAAGTAAGTCGTCAGCGTTAAATGCTATTAATTCACCACTAGAATTAAAAAAAAGAGATAAATTAGAGGGTGTTTCTGCTAATTATTTTGCTAATGAGGTTATGTCTCAGATAATTGACATGCTTGGTAAAGACGTATTTTATGCAGGGGGATTAACAGTTATAACTTCTATTGATTCTAATTATCAAACTCTTGCTGAAAATGTATTTAGAGAGCATATTAGAGAGTATGATAAAACTAGAGGTTATAGAGGTCCTATAACAAAAATTCCAATTAAACTATGGCAAAAGGAATTACAGGCTGTTAAAGACCCAGAAGGACTGTTAGAGTATAAGATAGCTGTAGTGTTACAATCAAATGAAGAGTATTTTCAACTTGGGTTTAAAGATGGAAATACTGATAAGATGTTATTAGAAGATTCTTTTTTAATAAAGTCTACTGTTAAAACCATTAAATCCAAACCAACATTTAAGGTAGGTGATGTTATTGTAGTTGATTATCGTGATAAAAAATGGCATTTAGCTCAAATCCCAGACGTCAATGGAGCTGTAATAGTAATGAACCCTAATACTGGACAAATATTAGCTATGGTAGGAGGATATGATTATAATAATAGTAAATTTAATAGGGCAACGCAAGCTCAACGTCAGCCAGGTTCATTAATTAAATCATTTGTTTATTTAGCTGCTTTAGAAAATGGGGTTTTACCAAACTCTATTTTTTATGATAACCCAGTTGAGATTTTTCAAGGGTATGGTTTACCTTTATGGCGCCCAAAAAATTATAAAAAGGGTAGCTTTTCTGAACCTATGACATTAAGAAGAGGACTTGAGAGATCTAATAATATTGTTACAGTAAAAATTGCTCAAAAAGTTGGAATATCTAAAATAGCTGAAATAATACAGCGTTTTGGTATTAATGAGAATCCTAAAAAAGTTTATTCTATAGTATTAGGTTCACTTGAAACTACACTTGATAAGATCACCTCAGCTTATTGTTCATTTGCGAATGGTGGTAAACTAGTAGTTCCGGAGTATATAGAACTTATAAAGGATAGAAATGGTAAAATATTATATAAGCGTGATAAAAATATATGCTATAATTGTATAAGTAGTGATGTTAATACAATAACATTACCTAAAATTACATTAATACAACCAAAACAAATTGTTGATGAGGCAACTTCTTACCAAGTTAATTCTATACTTGTTGGAGCAATACAGAGGGGTACTGGTTTTACTGCTTCTAAAATAGGTAAAATTATGGGTGGAAAAACAGGAACTTCAAATAATAGTATGGATACTTGGTTTATTGGATTTACACCCAAATTAATTGTAGGCACTTATGTTGGTTATGATACTCCAAAAAGTTTAGGGACAAGAGCAACAGGTTCAACTGTTGCATTACCTATATATACTAAATTTATGACTTCATTGTTAAAAAATGAGCCATCACTACCATTCATTGTTCCTCCTACTATTAAATTTGTAAAGGTTGATTATAATACCGGAAGACCTGTAGGTTCTAACGAACCAGGTATTATGGAAGCATTTAAAATTGGAGATGATCCGTTCCAATATTACCATGAAGAATATGATGGAGAAGAATAATTTTTCTTTTAAAAATAATTAAGTTACTTAAATTTTCTTTTTGTTTGGGTTTTATCTATTTGTAGGCAAGGACAAGGGGAATTTTCAAGTTCTATTTTAGCTGCTTGTAATTCTCGCTTAATTTGTTCAATTTCATTTTGTAGTTGTTGATGAGAAATTACTTTAGTTTGTTCAATTTGTTGTTTAGCTTCAGTAAATGTTACTTCTTTATTGTAACTATTTTGACTTTTATCTGCAAGAGATGTTTTTTTTACTAATTTGTTATTACCTTTGTTTTGAGTTCTTTCCCTAGCTCGTCTTTCAAGCATTTTTTTATACATATTTCTATTAACTGCAGCTGGATCCATTAATTCATTATCGTCTTCATCTAGATTTTCATCTTCTTCATAATTATTTTCACTGATGTTGTGTTGGGCTTTTAATATATATTTTTGATTATAGATTGGTAAATGCTTCTTTTTATTAAATCCTTTCATATCAATCAGTTCATTATTAGCAGAACGCTTTAAATAACCAGCAGGATTATAGGCACAACCTGTAAGTAAGAATGTTGTAATTACAGCAAGAAAAGTAAATTTGTCCATAAATTGCAAATGATATATTTAAATCAAATATTACCGTATATTTTTTAAAATTTCAAAAATCATGAAAGGATAATTCTAATAATTTAGATTTGATTTTAAGATAATTTTTGAAATCACTTGAGTATAGTGAAACTATCTTTTTCCTGCAACTTTTTAATGTAGTTTTATTATTTTCGTTTCTTAATAATAGATTTTTCTACTACATCGGCTAGTAATTTTTCAGCATTACATTTCATACTTGCCAGTTTTAGTGAGGTGGAGGATAATAGTTCTGGAGATCTTGCAATTTTTAGTATCTTTTCTGATAAAATATTTGGAGTAATATATTCTTGTTTCATACACCAGCCAGCATGATTTTCTTGTATTATTTGAGCATTTAATAGTTGATGATTTTGAGTAGCATAAGGGTATGGTATTAATATAGCTGGTTGGCATAGAGATATTATTTCAGATATTGTTGATGCTCCTGCTCTACAAATTGCTAAATGAGATTTACGATATTTATCTGCAATATCATAGAAGAAATCGCTAACTTCGTGCTCTATATTTAATTTAGTATAAATTTTTTTAAGCGTCTGACATCTTTAAATGCTGCTTGGTGTATGATCTTGATTTTAAAATTAGGGTGATGAGTAACTAAGAGTTTAATAGCATTAGGTACAAGATTAGAGAAAATTTTTGCTCCTTGGCTTCCTCCTGTAACTATTAACTGAAATGGTTTAGAATTGAATTTCCGTTTTGGAAGAGATCTTAATTCTTTTCTAACTGGGTTACCGGTTATGATTATTTTTTGTTTGTAACGATCATCTAAATTTATTGTTTTAGCAAAAGTAATAGCTATAAATTGAGCATATCTAGAGAAAACGTAATTAGCATGACCAAGAAAACTATTTTGTTCATGTAAAATAATTGGAATTCTGAAGAATATTCCGGCAACCAAAGTAGGAATAGTAGTATATCCACCAAAAGCTACTAAAGTACAAGGAGAGTATTGTCTAATGAATTTTAGTGATTTAATGCAAGCAAGAGCTAGTTTAATGTAGCACCAGAATTTTTTAAGTCCTTTCGAAGAAAGTGAATCTAAATTAAGTATATGAGTATTAAAGTCATAATTTGAATTTGTCAGATATTTTTTACATCTAGTATCTGTAATTAAGTGTATATTATATCCACGTTCTTTTAACTCTTGTCCTAATGCTATTGCTGAGAATAAATGTCCACCTGTGCCACCTCCAATTAAAAATATTGTTTTCATATGTCTATATTCTGTAATTTATATTTTCTTAAATTGGTTTTGTGCTTTGTGAAAGCAAGTAACATACCAACCCCTATAGCAATTGCTAATGTAGAAGAACCACCATAGCTGATAAAAGGTAGAGTCATACCTTTAGTCGGAAGCAAGTTAAGGCTAACTCCCATATTAACTGCTGATTGAAAACCAAATTGAGCAAGTATGCCAGTTGATACAATTATTGTACAGTAATCATCTTCACGACATAATTTTAAAAAACCCTTTACAACTATAAAAGAAAAAATAAATACAATGATTAAGCATGCAATGCCACCCAATTCTTCTCCAGCAACGGCAAAAATAAAATCGGTGTGAGAATCAGGTAATACTTGTTTGATTAAGCCTTCACCTGGACCTTTACCATATAACCCTCCATTTTCAAAAGCTTTAAGAGATTTTGTAACTTGATAATTTTCACTGTTTGTTGGATCTAAAAAGCTGTCGATTCTATGCCTAACATGTGATAATAAGTAGTATGAAGTTACTATACCACTGATAGTAATAATTATTGCTATTAAAAACCATAATAATGGCATGCCTGCAATGAATAATTGCACACCAAGAGAAGCAGAAATTACCATTAACATACCAAAATCAGGTTGAGTAATTAAAAGCAATGCTACTATTGAATATAAAATAATAGTTATAGAAAAGGCAATCTTGTTGTTTTTAATGGTTGAAAGAAGCCAACCAGTTACAACTAAAAAAAATGGTTTTATGAATTCAGAGGGCTGTAAAGAAAACCCACCAATACTAATCCAGCGTTTTGCTCCTTTTACTTCATAGCCATGAAATTTGACTAAAATAAGTAGAATTATACTTATGATAAACCCTAAAATAGACATGCGTCTTATAGTGACTTTGTCGAAAAATGATATAATAAAGGTTGTTAATATTGATAGGCTTATATAAAATATATGTTTAGTAGCAAAATACGATTCAGCTACTCCTATTCTATTTGCAACAGCAGCTCCTGAAGTGGTAACAAGCATTAAACTGAAACCAGATAAAATACAAAGAGCAAATATTGTATATTGATCTATGCTTTTCCACCAACTCCAAAGTGATCTAAAAATAAGTTGTGAGTTATTTTTCATGTTATTATTTACCTGTCATAAATTTATATGATAATTTTATAAATTCTTCTCCTCTTTCTTCATAATTGTTAAATTGGTCAAAAGAGGCACATGCTGGAGCAAGCAGTATATTTTTGTCCATATTAGTAGGTTCAGTTTGAGCATCTTGTATTGCTTCATCAAAAGCTTCTTGCATTGTGTTATGGATAGAAAATGTTATTTTATCTTTTAATATTTCAGCGAATTGATATTTGTCTTGTCCATATAAATAAGCTTTTTTAACAGTAATAGGTAAAATGTCTAATAGAGAAGTAATTCCTCCTTCTTTAGCAATTCCTCCAGCTATCCAGTAAATATTTTGTAAAGCTGAAAGCGATTTAGCTGCAGAATCAGCATTTGTAGCTTTGCTATCATTATAAATACAAATATTATTTTTTTTACCCAAATATTGTAAACGATGATTAAGAGCTTTGAAACTACTTAGAGCATTAATGATTTCACTTTTATTGCATCCTAGAACTTGACACGTATAGAAGGCAGCAATAATGTTTTGTATATTATGTGTTCCTATCAATGAAGCATTAATAGAAAAGATATCTTTATTTGGAAATGATTGTGCTGAAAATTTTATAAACTTGATTTTATTATTTTCATACATATTTTTGTATATACTTGAGGATATTAAACAATCATCATTAATTATACTGTAGCCTCCTGTTTTTAAGAAAGAAAAGATCTTTTTTTTGGATAGTATGTATTGCTCCCATGATCCATGACGGTCAATATGGTCAGGTGTTATGTTTAATAATAAAGCAATGTCTAGTTTTAGGTCTTTTATCAAATCTAGTTGAAATGAAGAAAGTTCTAGGATGTAACCTTCAACATCATTAGATAGGGATAGTGCAGTATTTCCAATATTTCCTCCCATGTTAAATTTACGTCCGGTTGTGTTTAGAATATGATAAATAAGGGCTGTAGTTGTGCTCTTACCATTTGTAGCTGTGATACCTATATATTTACACCGAGGATTTTCATTGTATAAGAGATCTATGTCTGATTTTAATGGAATATTAAAATATTTTGCTAATTTTACAATAGGGTGAGGGGTGGGATAATGCAATGGAATACCAGGACTTAACATAATAAGATCGCATTCTTGCCATTTGGGGTTGTCTATGTTTGCAATTTGGCATTTGATTTTTTGCTTTATAAAATGATTACGGTTATTAGCTGAATCATCATAGACAATCAAATCAGCAATTCCTTCTAATGATTTACATACAGATAACCCGGTACGTGACAGTCCAAATACTCCTATTTTTTTATCTTTTTGTGAAAACAACCTGATCATACAGAAAATAAACCCAGTTGATTTTGATATAATTATTAACTATTCTATATTATATTAATTTATTAACCAAGTTTTTTATGGTTCAATGGGTGGAAATTGATGATCCTATTGAGTATTTAGCTGCACTTAAAATGATGGAAGCAAGGTTATATAAGGTAGTAGATCAACCCGAGCTAGAAACAGTATTTATTCTTGAGCATCAAGATGTTTACACTGCAGGTGTAAGTTTTGAACCTACAGAGCTCTTGAATCATGGTAAAATTCCTGTCTATTATGTTGGTAGAGGGGGGAAATTTACTTATCATGGACCTGGTCAGGTTGTAATATATCCAATTTTGAATTTATCAAATAATGGCAGAGAAAAGGATATTAGAAAATATATTAGTAATCTTGAATTATTGGTCATTAATTCTTTAAAATTTTTTAACATAAAGAGTTTTGTTATTCCAGGGAAAATTGGAGTTTGGGTAAAAACTAAGTTTAAGGAACAAAAAATAGCAGCAATAGGTGTACGTATACATAAATGGGTGACTTACCATGGGGCTGCTATAAATATATGTCCTGATATGAAAAAATTTGCAGGTATAATTCCATGTGGAATGGACAATTCAACTGTAACTTCAACACGTGAATTAGGAGTAGAAGTAGATCTTTGCTACTATAAAACTATATTAAAGCAAGAATTTCATAAAATATTTTAAATTTTACTTTTAAATTGTTAGTGATACATTTTTTATAGTGTAATATTAAGTGACAGCTTTTTTAGCATTTATATTTTTTATTTGTAGAAGTTAGTTTAAGTAAGCTAATGCAAATTTTAAGTATATACTAAATCTCTTTATTTAGTTACTTATGATTGGTTTAAGTATGTAGAGAGTCTTAAGAAGGTTTTTATTATATTTTTACTTAGCAATGGCAAATTTATATCATATACTTCATAAATTACCAGCTGTAGAGGCTGAAGAAATGCTGGTAGAATATGAGTATTTGGCACAGAGTTTAGTTAAGTCAGGTAAGTTAAGAGTTGATGCTGAACCTAAAGGTAATTTTGTCCGTTTATCTGAACCTAGTTTAAATGTTAATCTTGCTATTTCACGAGAAGAGCTAGTAAATCCAGAGCTTGAGGGGGATACGAGAAATAGGGTAGTTGATGTTTATAAGCGTATGATGTCGGGACAAGCTTTAAATAAAAAGGTTGATCAAGTTTTGCAATCATTAAAGCAAAAGGTTAACATGTTGCTTGAAGTAGAACCTGAGTTATTATTAAAACTAGCAAGGTTGCTTGTACAGTCAGCTCATCCTATCGTTATTCATTGGCTTTTATTGGAAAGAGTAGAAGTTTTTATATCATATTCATGGCAAATAGGAGATGTTATGGATATTGTTATGTGGAAATATGCTGGTCAAAATAGTGGTATGCAAAGTACGAGTGGATCTAGTGTAGCTATATTTGTTTCTTGCGGTGGTGATCCTTTTGGGGAATATAGTGAAAATAGTCCTACTTATGGTAATGGTTGGCCAGCTATTGCTAGGTTACAGATTATTGCTGCTCAAGAGTTAGGGCATTATTCTGATATTTACCGTGATATAGATGGTAATATGACTGGTAGACATTCAGCTAATTTCGCTTGTACTAGGGTGCAACAAATGTTTTGCATGCAAGGCGTAATGATTTAATGAGATGTTATAAAATTCTACGTGAACTTGAAAATATAGGGCTTGGTAATTTAGTACAATATGAAAAATCAATAAAATTTTATCGTAAAAACAAAATTGGGGGACTAAAGTTATTATGGACTAAATTATTAGCCTTTTTTTATAAACAAAAAATTTTTTTTCTTTAAAAAATGATAATTTAATTTTTATTAGAATGTATAAAAATGAACAATATGTTGGATTAATGTTAAAGGCTATAATTGATGATATGACTTTTAATTTAGCACCTAAAGCAGATGTATATAAGAGAGATGATAAGGATGCAGAGGAAGCTATTGCTTGTGTAGAGGCTTTAGCTCGTGTCCCACAACAAGTAATAAAATGGGGGCATTTAACTACAAGAGCAATGATGCAAGACCTATATCATATTTATTATAAACAAGTAATACCATCTTTGGTAAATAGTTACCAAAATATAACTGGGAGGCTATATAAGAGAAATTATAATTATGTTAATAAAACTATTAAATTTAGAATGAAAAAATTTATTTCGTTTTTTAAAAAACACTCCTTGCCTTCACGTGAGGTATAAAAATATATTTATTACTGCTAGATTAATATTTGTTTACAATTATTAAAATGTTAGTTATATTACAGATATATAACTAAAGAGGAAGAACAGATATATTTGCAACTACTACAATGCTGATATTTAATAGTAAAGAGTTAATTGCAGTAGTTAAAGAAGAACAAGAACACAATAGTCTATGAAGTTTGTTGATATTTTTTAGTATATTAATTGGTTTGTTCTATAAGAAACTTTTGTTTTTGTTAGATTAATCTAGTTGAAAGGTATTACGTACCATTGTTAAATAGTAAAGAAGGGAGGGGAGAATGATAAATAGTGATGATTATACACTAGCTGAGAAAAAAATAATTGATGATTTAAATGCTGCAGCTTTCAAAGGCGATAACAGAGGAGTTAATAAAATAATTGGTAAGTATCCTGTAGATACTGATATTATAGGTAGAGCATTGTTTTATGCAATACTTGCTGACAAGGAAGATATTGCTCGAAAGCTTATCGATATAGGTGCCAATGTTGATGTTAAGGTTGTTCCTTTTAGCTTTACACCTCTTACATGTGCTTTACGAAAGGGTTGTGTGGAAGTTGTAAAGCTAATTCTAAATACAGGTATTAAGATTGATATAAAAAGTGAAAATAATAATATCTTAGCTTTAGCAATAAAGGATAGTAATGAAGCAATTTTGAAATTACTTCTTGATAGAGCTGAAACTAGTATCGCTACTAAAATAGCATTAAATTTGATGATGAGAAGTAGTGATGAAGAAATTATTAAACTGCTTCTTCTTAAAGTAAAAGAAAATAATGATACTAGTGATATTGGAATGTTGATTAGTAATATGACTATTAAAGATGTTTATAGTAATCATAGTAATACAGTTTTAACAATAGCAAAGGAATTAGGGTTTGATGTGGTACCTTTTTATGAACATTCTGAAACGTTAATATCAGGAAATATAGAAGAAGGGGCAAGATCTACAGGAGATCCTTATTCTAATGAATTTTGTCATATAAGTTAAGTTTGTTGTGGATCTACATGATTGAAGATAATGTCTTGTTAACAATTAATATAGTTTATATATTTAGTAAATAACGATACAAAAGGAGGAATATTGATGCTAAGTAGTAGAAATGGACAGGAATGTAGTGTAGATGATCAAAAGCTAAGAAGCTATATACTTAACTATAAGAAAGAGGAAGCTTTTGAAGTGCTTAAGAAAGGTGATATTACTGACTTTGGTAGGGCTAAAGCATTACGGGCAGCGGCATTTAAAAATTATAGGGATGTTATTAAAGAGCTTCTAAAAGGAGATATTAGTTTTGATGATATACAGGGAGCGTTAGATATAGCAGTAGCACGTAGTAATAAAGAATCTATTGAGGAATTTATTGGTTATTTTAGTGAGGTTGGTTCAAATACCTATTTGGTTGGTTCTGAAGGCTTTGTTAATTTTATGTCTTATGCAATGGGCGGACCTTTATATAAGGCATTAGAAAAAGATAATGCAGGAGTTATAGAAGTTTTTGTTAAAAAAGGTGTTGTTACTAATATTGATGAGCTGCTATTAAAAGCACAAAAAGGTAATCATCATGTGGTTTACCAGTTTTTAACAAATGAAATTGAGTCCAAGCAAAATGAAGTTGGATTAGGTGGGGAGGAAGCTGGTGTAAGTGATATGGCAAAAGATGAGGCAGTAAGTAACATGGGAGAAGCAGGGGAGTAGAAGATGCAATATGTTAAGGTCATATGATATATATAATATATTAGTCTGTATGCGTTTATGTAAATTAATTATATTTGAATACTGATATAATTAACTTACTGCTAATCATTAAAATTTTTCAACTATTATTAAAATATTTAAATTAAAGCTTAGTGGAGTAATATTTTTATTATAATATTACTTAGTGAGTTTGATTTTAGTATTCTTTAATGTTTCTAAGTTTCTTCACATTAACCCTATTGTTACCATTTAGTTAATTTTTATTGATAATTATTAAAACATTATTTATGTTATTTAAGTAATGACAATTAATAAAGGAAAGTCAATGTTCAAAAATTATAAAATTTTACAAGAGCAAGATAGAATTAAAGAATTAAATAGTTTGCTTATAAAAGCAGTTAAAAATGGTAATGTAAGTAAGGTTAAGGAGCTTCTTACTGAAGGTGCTAATGTTAATGCTAAGGATGGAAAAAGTAATCTTACAGCTTTACATTTTGCAATAGGAGAAGGACATATAGAGATCATTAGTGTTCTTCTTAGTAATGGTGCTAGTGTTCATAATAGAGCTAAAAATGGAGATACTATTTTAATATATACATTACGTAGTAAATGCTTGGAGAATATAAAGATAAAAGTCATTGAGATGCTTATTGCTGCTGGAGCTAATGTTAATACTTATAATAATTTTTGGGAAACAGCTTTAATGGTGGCCGTAATACATTCTCTTGATAGTGTTATTGAAATACTCATTAATGCTGGGGCTGATATTAATGCTCAAGATATACGTGGTGAGACGATTTTAGAAAAAACAATATTTTATGGCTGGATGCAAAAGGTTAACTTACTTCTTGATCAGCCTAATATTTGTGTTGATGCTCGAGTTAATGGTGGTAGTAAACCTGTATTATCAAAGATAGTAGAACAAAGACGTGAGGAAATAAAGAATAATATTTTACATAATAAGAATTATTATAGTGAGGTTATTAAGAAAATAATTAAAAAATCTAGGGATATTAGCGCTGTAGAAGAAGTATTAATAAATGCATTTATGCAACGTGATCAAGAAACCATTTATGATTATATTGATGTAGGTGCTAATATTAATGTTAAGAGATATAGTTATATGTCTTTAATAAATGCGGTAAAATGGGGAGATCTAAAAATCATTAAGGAACTAATTAAACAAGGTGCTGATATTAATGCTCAGGGTTATAGTGGTCCTGCTTTGTGTTATGCAGCAGAACATAGTACTGTGGAAACTATTAAATTACTTATTGATAGTGGGGCTGATGTTAATGCTAAAGATAGAAATGGTTTAACAACTTTAATGCGCGCAACAGAGAAAAATAAGATAGAAAATATAAAAGTACTTATTGAGAGAGGTGCTGATGTTAATGCTAGAATTAGAGATATTGGTTTTACAGTTTTACATTATGTAGCAGACTATGGCACTAAAGAAACTGTTGAATTACTCATTAATCATGGTGCTAATCTTGAGGCTAAAGATAGTAATGGTTATACCCCTTTAATATGGGCAATAAACAAGGGTAGAGTGGAGAATATTAAAATACTTATTGAGAGAGGTGCTGATATTAATGCTAGTATAGGTGATAAACATGGTACGATTTTACATTATGTAGCACTGTATAGTAATCCTGAAGTTATAAAAATATTTTTTGAACAAGATGCTAATTTTGATGTTAAAGATGAAAATGGTGATACTCCTTTATCATATGCAGTGAAGAGTAATAAAGTAGAAAATGTTAGAATAATAAAGATGGGTAAATATATACAATCTTTAGCTACTATGCAGTGTCAGGAGAAGTTGAACATAAAAGAGGATGAAGATATAATGTTTATTGAGAATTGTCTTCTTAAATTTTTAGTAAATGGTGGTATTCCTACTGATAATTTTGCAGGTTATATAGCATATTTAAAAGATAAGTTACCTTTCAAAGTATTTAATGAAGTTAAAGAAAAATTAGTAAAAGCAGAGTCAGATTTTAAGAACCTAGTTGGATTTTTAGTAGATGATTTAAATTATGCCACTTGTGATCCTATTTCTCCTCCAAAACTAATATGTAAATATCAACCACATTTAGGAATAAGTAATAAAGATGATACTGAAAGACAATTAGAGCAAGCAAAAGAAATTCAAAAAGAATATGGGGAAGATACTTATATTTTTGGATTAAAAAAGATAGAAAATGATATTATAGGTACAAATGTTAAGCTGTTATCATATTTAATGTGTAGAAATGAAATTATTTTAGAACATGTAACTTTTATTGTAACTCAGTTTTCTAACTCGATAATGCTAAGCTGGGTTAAAAAAGCACTTGCAATCTGTATGCAGGAATATAAAACTTTAAAGTCTGATTATGAAAAACAAAAATTTATTGAAGATTATCTAGTAATAGAAGAACCTTGGGATTCTAATCCAAATGAAGTGGAATTAGGTGGTGATGCAGGTGGTGATGCATTTATAGATAGTAATTCTGAATATACTTGAAATATATAGAGGAATAATACAGAAGTAGGAAGATAATTATGAAGGTTAAAAACTAATTTGTGGAATAATTTATTTGTGTAATTTAGTAACATTGCCGTAACATTAATTCAGATTTTTGACTTATTTTGATGATTAAGGCGTAGTAAATGCACTATTTAATCAATATGATTAGGTTGTCTGTTATTGCTTATTTTATTATAAATATGAAAATCTAGGGATGGCTTTACCTAAATTATTTCAAGTTAAAACAATTGATAAAGAACATTTTAATTACAATGCTCAAGATTTTATACCGATAGCATGTCACTATAATAATGAAACTTTGTTAACTAAAAATGGAGAATTAATACAAATATTACAGGTTAATGGTGTAAATTCTGAATATATTAGTGATCAGCTGCTAAGTCTACGTAGTATTGTTCGTGAGGCATTAAAGAACAATATAACTAGTAACGACGTTTCTTGTTGGATACATACTATACGGCACCACACGAATTTAGATGATTCTGCTAAATATAGTAGTTTACTGGCAGATTTTATTCATAATATTTGGAGTCAAAAAAATTATTGGCGAGAAAAATTTGTTAATACTCTTTATATATCTATTGTATATAAAGGTGGTGATTTAAAAATTAAAAATTTAAGTAGTTTTTTAAATTCCTTATCATTTAAATCTATAGAAAATTTTCACAATCAATTTCTTGCTAAAGCGATAAAGTATTTATCTTGTATAACAGATGGGATAATAGAAGATTTACAGCAATTTAGTAGCACTAAATTGTCTATAAGGATTAAAGATGATCAGGTATATTCTGATCTTTTATTTTTTTATAGGCGGATAATACATCTTAGTGAGAGTAAAGTAGAGGTACAATATTGTGATTGTTCTTTAGAGTTAGCAACTCATCAATATTCTTTTGGTAGTGATAAACTTGAAGTTATTAATGATAAAATAAGAAAATTTGCTGCAATAGTAAGTATTAAGGAGTATGTGGAGGTTACAGATGAATTGATTAGTGAGTGTTTACAAGCTCCAGTAGAGTTTATTGCAACAGAAATTTTTTATTTTGTAGATAAGGGAAAAGCAACTAAAGATTATAAACTACAAGCTAGTATTTTAAAAGCTAGCAACGATCAAGAATTGGCTAAGCTAAAGGGTATAGAACAAATTTTTAATGCTAATGATGAATCACTAACACAGTTTTGTGATCAGCAAATTAATATAATGGTTATTGCTGATAGTGTGAATATACTTGAACAGCGAGTTAGTTATGTATCTAAAAAATTAGCAAAGTTAGGGATAGTACATATACGGGAAGATATTAATTTAGCTGCAACATTTTGGTCACAGCTTCCTGGTAATTTTAATTTTATAAGAAGAGCAGTACCGAATGTAATAGCAAATATGGCTGCTCTTGCATCATTACATAATTATCCTACAGGGTTACAATATAATATATGGGGTAAGGCAGTTACAATACTTAGGACAGAGCGTGGCACACCCTATTTCATGAATTTTCATAATAAGGAAAGTCAAGGACATACATGTATATTTGGCACTACAAAATCTGGGAGGACTACAATTACTAATTTTTTATTATCTGAAGCATCAAAATATGATCCAATAGTACTTTATTTAACTAGTGAAAGTAACTCTCAAATTTTCGTTGAAGCTATAGGAGGTAGATGGTATGAGAATGCTTTAGTAATTCATCCGTTAAGTATTGATGATTCGCAGGACTTACTGAATTTTTTTAGAGTAATATCAGGCCACTATACTAATAATTTGAATGAACAGGAGATAGAATGTGCTATAGCTTTGGTAGAGACTATTTTAAATACACCGGTAGAATCTCGTTTATTTAGTCGGATTGAAGATTTTTTTAGTTTTAAAGATTATAGTGGAGGGGAAAGTTTTAAAAAACGAATTGAGTCTTTTATAGGTAATGATGGGTATGGTGGAATCTTTGATCAAATACAGTCTTATCAATTGGCTGATAATAATATTGCAGCAGTTAGTCTAAAACAATATACAGATAGTGTGTTTAGTGAATCATATATTCCTAAACCGAGAGAAAAGCCAGAAGTTTATCAAAAAAAGCTACAACTTCTTCAACGTTTTAGGTCTAGTATAATATTATCATTAATTAGTAAATTTAATTCATTACCGTCTACAAACCCTAAAATATTAGTTATTGACAATATGACAGAGTTGCTTGTTCCTGAAATATTTATAAATTTGACAAAACAAATTGCTGATAAATTATCTCAAGCTAATGGGATAATTCTGTCAACAGCTGAAATAAATCAAAGTGATCAGTTTTTTTATTCAAAATTATGGAAATATTGGTTAGATCTTAATAAGACCCACATTATTTTACCTACTGATTCAAAGAAGTTACAAGTGAGTGAGATTTTTAACCTAGATGCAACTGAGTCTCAGAAATATAAAACACTTTTGCCTAAGACAAGGTTGTTTATAATAAAACAAGATTCTCATTGCATAGTAGTAGAGTTAAATCTTGAGGGATTTCCAGGTATAAGGAAGATTTTGTCTGCAAAAGATGAAAATTTAGAGTATTTTTATAAGATTAAACAAAAAAATGGTAGTAATTTAGAATCTTGGCTAAACGATGTATATAATAAATTTCAGAACAATTGATTAAATGAGAGTTTTACGTTTTTTTTAATTATTATTGTTATAATAAATTTTGTTTCTATACAAGTTGAAGCTAATATTTTTTCAGAAATAGGAAAGTGTATAACTGATCCTTGTTCTTGTGGACATGCCAATATTGATGAGATTTGGGAGCATGGAGATGATATTAATCATAAAGGTACAAAATATGATCCTCATTATTCTGAGAGAATAGAACGTAATTTTAAAAATCCAGCTAATTGTCCGCCATGGGGTAAAAATAGTAGTGGAAGAACTGGTTGTTTATTAAAATTTCCTTTTCCACCTACGGTATTTGAAGGGCGTTTTTGGGCAACAATAGGTGACAAAACACTAAATCTTACTCCTGATTGGTATTTTGCTCCAGGATATTTAAGATATTGTGCTGAAGCAACACCTGCAACCTCGTATTTTAATC
Source organism: Occidentia massiliensis (assembly GCA_000309075.1). Classification (GTDB taxonomy): domain Bacteria; phylum Pseudomonadota; class Alphaproteobacteria; order Rickettsiales; family Rickettsiaceae; genus Occidentia; species Occidentia massiliensis. The sequence goes on along the minus strand of CANJ01000037.1, from coordinate 27,060 downwards.
CTAAAATTAAGGTAAGGCATCAAAGCTGTAATGCTGCTGCTTGTTGGACTAATACTGATAATTTAACTCATGGTGAGTGTGCTGTTTATGCTACAAGTTTAGCTGTACCACTACTTAGATTATGTGCAAGAATAGCAGTACCTGACCCTGGACCAAAGCTTAAAGCTGGGGAGTCTTCAGCAAAATATATATGTGCAACAGATGATAATCCATCTAAAGATGAATTATGTAAGCAAGGTGGACCTTCTGGTAAAGATGACCCTGGTTATACTAGATGTTTTCACTTAGATGAAATGGGACGGAAAAAAGCTGATAAAATTTATATGTCAGCATCTAAAGATAATTGTAAAATAAGGATTACTGTACCTAAATTATGTGTTTATGTTGATCCTTCAGTTACTTCTTTGTCTGGGGAGAAAGCTGACATATTTGATATTAATCCTGTAAAGCAGCCACTGCATAGTGGTAGTAAGATTTTTCCTATAGGTCAAATGATTATCTCATTAGTTGATAGTGGACTTGAGCTAGGGCAAGTTTTACGGATGCTTACTGGAGAATTATTTGATAAGATGGGTCTAAGCTTTATGAAAGATGTCATGAAATTTGTTGGTGATGTAATTCAGTATATAGGAGACTCTTTTATTAGCTTGTTAAAAAAATTCTTTGATATAAATAGAGAAGTACGGCCAGAGATATTAGGTTGTGTTGAGCTACCATTAGGGCCTTACCCACCACCATTTTATACAAAATTACATGAAGTACCAGGTGTAATTTCTGTAGATCAAATTTGTACTAAAGAAATGTTAAATTCATCTCTAGCTAACATAACTGGTGAGAAAATTGATCCTTCTAATAATAAGTGTGTATTTTCTAGTGAAAAAGGAGTTGTTAATAATGTAATTCATAATTCTGTAAGGATTAGCTATAGTCGAACTTTACCAATTTGTAGTAGTGATAAAGATGGTGATAAAAATTATGAAGCTAATGAATGTGTTAGAATTTCAGGTGTAACTCCTTCTATAGTTAGACAGAACTTTCGAGATATTTTGCCTGCATGCAACAAAGCTGGAGAGAAAATGTGTGTGGATTATAAAGGTTGTTTTAGTATGACAGAACCACCACATGGCTGTAAAATACCGAAAGTAGGATTTCGTGTACTATATACTACTGATGTTATTAATGCTAGTATAGAGAATATAGCTAATTTAAATCCTACTGGTTTTTTTGATAGTTGTTTGCCTGATTGTGGAATGAATTATTGCCCAGCAACAACTACTTCAGGATTAGGTAATTGTTGTATTGGGGCGAAAATATGTCAAAGAATATGGGGAGTAGATATTGGAGATTATAAGGATATATCGTTAAAGTTTCCCCCAATTGAGAAAGAAAATAATAAGTTACCATTAGCAGAAATTGTTGAGTTGAACAAGAAAAAGTTTCTAGCTTTAATAACTCGTAATGTTCAAAATATATGTCCTGAATATTTGCAAAATGCCAAATCTGGGGTTAATACTGATTGTACAGGTTCGAGAGTTATTCATGAACAGCATCCAAATGAAATTTGTGTTTATGATGTAAATAATTTTCAGAAGGCTAAATTGATTGATTGCACCAAACGAGCTACACCGCCTTTACCTATTCCTTTAAAATGTGGTGATAAGGATGTTTATTGCTCAATAAATAACCATTTTATACCATCAATGGGTATTAAATTGGAGGTGAAAGAAGATAATATTACTTATTCAACTTTAGGCGTTGTTCAAGCTCCTAATATTCATGTTAAAAACGAAAATGCTTTTAACTTAAATTTAGCAGGGTTTAACTATAGTGCTTATGTTACAGATTCTCAATTTAAAACTCAGCAAAATCCTGGGACATTATGGGGGAAATATAAAGATGATGAAACTCCGGATAAAAATGATAAAGCAGTATATTTAGGAGGATTAGAATATTTTAATAATAAATATATAGTAGGTGGAGATTATATATGTGCGACAACTGGTGTTGATAGTGAAAAATGTCCAGCTTCTATGAAAATGTGTGTACTTGCAAAATTGTACAATCCAACTGGGGTTGATTGTGTAAAAGTAATTGAGAAAATTAAAGATAGAAAATTATCTTTATGTAATAATCAGGTACAGGATTGTAAGGAGTTGGAGACTATTGAAAAAGATGTAAAAATATATAAATGTAGAGATAAGTTAAATAATGCTTCAGTTGAATGTTATAATTATGGTAGTAATAAAGATTCTGGTATTGAGAGTAAACTACCTATTTGTACAGATGCTAGTCAGTTAAATGAGGATAGGTTATACCCTTACCCTTCTCCAGGAACTTGTAAGGAAGATAGTTTGGATTATCCGTATTGTTTAAAGATTAATGAGAATAGATATTTTGATGTAAAGAATCCAAGTCTTACTTGTAGTGACCATTGTGTGGATTTAGGGGGACCATCATCAACATCAGTAAAAGATCTTTATGATGTTGAAACAGCTCAAGAATTGTTTATGTCCAAGATTAATGACTGTGATGTAAATCAATTGAATCAGTGTTTAGATATATATAAATATATTTATCATTCGAACTTTGGAGTAAGCGAAATTAGGGAATATCCAGACTTATCTAAATGTAAAAGAAAGATTAAACAGTGTACTGACCAGCAGTTGAAGGATAAAAAAGCATATTTAAATAGTCAGTTTTTACCAGCAGCTGCAAAAATAGTTGGGATTGTACAAATAGATAACTCAATTTGTTATAGTGAAATTAATAAAGAATGTAATAAACTATTAGATAGGATTTGTACAAAGAAAGCAACTGTAGCAAAATATGGTGAGGTGGTAGTAATTAAGGAATGTGATCCAGTCTCATCAGATGTACTTGTTACTGATAATGTGTGTAAAGTAAGAGAAATAGAGAAGTGTGGAAACTTATGGAAAGAAGATAAAATTATAGGTAGTATAGGTTGGGTACGTCATGCTGGTACTGGTGCTGGATTATTTCAAGATGGATTAATAGAACTAAAAAAATATAGGAAAGATGTAGTTGATAATGATACAGAAGGTATTTGTGGTAAGGAGATTAAGGAATGTTCTAAAGATGATAAACGTAACTGTCCTATAGATAGGGAACGTAATAAAAATGGTACTCCTACTTACCGTAAGAAAGATAGTAAGCTTGTGGAAATGCAAAAGTTTAGAATGCAAGATGGTAAAGATTATGTGGTTAGAAGTTGTCCTAGATATTTTTGTTTTGCTGAAGCTACGGCAGAAGTTACAGTAAAGCCTCAACCTAAAGATGGTAAGTATGGGGCAAAATATGATGAAGCAATATCAAAACTTCGTAGTAAAAACTCACTGGAATTAGGTTTATGTCAGCCAATAATTAAGATGCCAAAATGTAAGGAAAAGAGAGAAAATGAAGCTATATGGCATGCAGCAAAGCCATCGGAACACGTAGATGGTGTGTGTGTAGATCCAAAAACTCAAGTACCATATCCAAAAGAGGAAGCAATTAAACAGCGTCTTTGTGCATTTGACCCTAGTGTTGATATTAGAGCTGATGTTCATTTTGACTCAGGACAAGAAGCAAATCCTGTTTTTGCTAAGTTGGATCCAGCTAATTCTGGCTGTAGGAAAGCCCAATGTCTTTCAGAAACTGTTAATGGAGTTATGTGGTCAGGTGTTAATATAAATGAGTTTTCCACTGGTGCATGTAAAAGTTCTAGTGATATTCTTATAGGAAGTAATAAAAGGAAATGCGTTTTTGATAAAACTGCTAAGAAAGCTGTGCTTGAACCTACTACTGCTTCATGTACATTTGCAACTTGTAAGGGAGAAACTATTAATGGAGTTGTATGGTCAAGTGCTGGTATAGGGAGCAAATCTATTGCTAGCTGTGAAAAAGATGATTATGTTTTATCTGATGCTGGAGCTACTAGGGAATGTAAGTTAATTGGTGGGAAAGCTCAGTTTACTTCAGCTCCATCTATAAATTGTGAACTTGAAAAAAGGGTTAAGACTTTTAAAACATACTTACAATATGTGATTGTTGAAGGTAAGAAGGTGGATATTCCTTCTATGTGGACAGGAGCTGGGATAATTTGGGGAATAGGTCACGGTTCAAGAGTTACAGTTACTAGGTCAAGTGTTATAAGAAGAGTATTAAATTTAGATGTTTTGGTGCAGAATTTTAAAAAATATAAATATATAAAGCTGAAAGTTTCTCAAGTTGTTACTGACTTAGTTCTTCAAATCGGAGGCTCTGTATATTACCTTTCACCAGGTACTGAGAAGGATATTGATATAATGAGTTATCTTAAAGAGGGACGAACTACTGGTGTTATTACAATTACAAGTGTGCAAGATTGGAAGGCGCTTGTTAGGTTTACAAAAAATAAAGATATTAATGAATTGAAAGGGAGTTTTGGTAGATGGGTAGAACACTTAGGTAATCCGAGGAGATATAATGATACTATGGCTATTGTTGATGTTATTGGTGAATAGGATAAAATATGTTATTTGTAGAATAAAAATTCTTAAAAGCAAGAAATGTAAAAATTTTTTTATTTTTTTGTATTAGTGGAGGATGAAATTATTATATGATAGAAATAAAGTAGTAAATTATAAGATAATATAATGGCGGATAGAGTGGGATTCGAACCCACGGTACAATTTCTTGTACGCCGGTTTTCAAGACCGGTTCCTTAAACCACTCGGACATCTATCCACCTATTGATATATCAGATTATAAAAAATAAGGCAAGCAAAACAGCAAGTATCTTGCATATTGTAAGCTTTTGATTTATATCTCAGATGATCTCAGGTAGTTAGAGTATTAGTTTGTGAACATTATTTTGAAAATATAAAAATAGGAATATGAGAACAAAACTTTGTAATTTTATATCAATAGATATAGGCAGTAGTAAAATAGCAGCAATTGCTTCTTATGTAGAAAATAATGGTCATATAAATATAATAAGCCAAAGTCTTTATTACTCTGAAGGAATTAAATCTGGCATTGTAACTAATTTTAAAAAAGCTGAAAATAGTATTATTAGTGCAATATATAGCTTAGAGAAAGATTGTGGTAAAACTATTAAACAAGCTACTATTTCTGTGCCGGGGTTAGGTACAAAATCTTACTACGTATATACTAAAATTAGGGTTTCAAATCAAAATGTAACCAAGCAGGATATTATAAAGCTTATATCTAAAGCTTTGTATGATTTTAAAATTAAAGATCAGGAAATAATTCATTATTTTCCTATTGAATTTACTTTAGATGATAACCATGCAATACAAGATCCTATAGGTATGTATGGAAGAGAGTTAGGGTGTAGATTACATCTTGTTAGTGCTAATTCAAGTATGTTACTTAACCTTGTTAATTGCCTTTCTAAATGCCAGGTAGAAGTAGATGGGATTGTTCTTGCTATTTATGCTTCAGGGTTATCTTGCCTTAGTGAAGATGAGAAAAATTTAGGAGCACTTATAATAGATATTGGAGCTAAAACTACTTCATTTGGTGTTTTCTTTAATGATAAGCTGCTATATACTAATAATATACCTATTGGTGGATGGCACATTACTTCTGATATAGCAAAGGTATTATCTGTAAGTTTTCAGACAGCAGAAAAATTAAAAGTATTATATGGTAATGCTGTTGAGAGTATAATTGATAGAGATAATATTATAAATCTTGAAGATATAGATCCAGAAGCTAGTTATATTAACAGTAGAACAACTTTATCTGCTGCTTATTTATCAGAAATTATTAGACTTAGGGCTGAGGAGATATTGGGGTTAATAAAAGCAGAGTATGATAAAATAGGAGTTGACCATTTAATAGCACGTTGTATAGTATTAACAGGAGGAGGGGCGCTACTGAGAGGCTTAAAAGAGCTGACAAGTAAAATTTTTGACAAACATACTAGAATTGGCAAACCACAGCTTTTACCTGGTTTTGTTGAGGATTATAACCCTAGCATTTATTCTACAGCTGTAGGGATTATTAGGCACTATGCTAATAAGCAAGAGAAGTCTTACATTAATGCTAAAGATTCTGATAATTTAAGGCAAGGGTGGTTTAAGCAAGCATTATTATGGTTAAAGGAGAATATATAAAATATGGAATAGTTTATTTTTTGTCATTTATTATTTTATTAAATAGTCAGTTATCTATTGCCAATCCTTGGCTGCCAGGGGTTGGAGAATATGAAATTGTTATTACATATGATAGAACATCTCCTAAAGTATTTAAATTTTATAAATCTCTTTACCAGATTATTGACAAGTTTTTAGAATCATTAAAACAAACAAAATATGTATATTATAAACGTATTAGTGATCTTAATAAAATATATTTAGAAAGGGATAAAAGATCAACAAGGGAGCTCCTTTATGTTGTAGATAAAAAAAACAGATATAATGAATATGTAGATAATAATGTTCCTTTATATAAACTTATAATAAAAGATAATATTGAGACATTACAAGATACTGTAGCTGAATTAGAGAAGCTATTATACGGGTTTTCAAATATTTCTGAGAAGTTAGTTAAGTCTGTAAAGCACAAGCTACAGGGTAGTTTAATTATGCTTAAAAGGCTGGGTTTAGATAGTAAGATTAATAATTTAGGCCGAGATGCTATTAAAGAATACTTAACTATAGAAGAATCAATATCAAAGCTGAGAAAAGAGGTAGTAGTTTTATTAACTCATTATCCTAAATACTATGGCTGTAATACAATTTCAACTATTTTTGAATATGGTATTTTCCCACGATTTTCTTGTGGGTTTAAATTTTTTTGTCAGCGAGGTACTAATTTTAACAAATATGTTAGTAGTAAAGAATATGATTTTTTTACAAAATTTCAACTATATAATTCAAAGAAATTTGTTTTATCGGTTCAGCCAAGACTAGTAACACGGAGCACTATATTAGGTACTAGAAGATTTTATGAAACTTCTTTATCTATAGGTTATATTAATTATGTTAAGTTGGTAAAATTTACTCATATTATTGAGTTTGGAACAAATTTAAAAGTCAAGCAATCAGCTACTGTAAATTATTTTAAATATAACATTACTGAAATTGTAGGGTTAAGAAATAATTTAATGATCATAATGCAAGCTATGAATTATTCTTATAAACCTAACCATAAACGTATTACCATTGTACGTAAGCAACTATCTGTTGCAAAATATATTCCTATGATTAATAAATCAAAAATTTTAAAACAAGGGTTGACAATTCAATTTGGTTACTTTACAGAATATTACAAGCAAAGGAAAATACAAATAGGTAAGGGAGTTTTTTTAAGTTTATGGATAAAAGGTGGTTAGATTCTTCAGTAATATTAAAAAATTCAGCAAGCCATTTAAATATTTCTACGCTTTGGTATTTATCATTAATTTCCATACATACTAATATAGATGTTTTAGAACTTATAGTAACAAAAAATTCAGAAACAGAAAATAAGATATTAGAAGTAATACAAAAGGAGTTGGATATAGAAATAATTGAAATGAATCAAATTAAAGAATATCAAATACTTAATTATGGTTATCAAGATAGATATTGTAAAAAGCGATATTTATTATGTACTAATAATAATAAAGAAAAGATTATAATATTAAATAGTTATGATCCTGCTAAGATCAAAAGTTTTTTTATAAGATTTCCAGATTATTTAATTAAATTAGTAAGAAGAAAAGATTTTTTTGCTTTTATAGAATATTCTTTTAAGCAATTAAATAGCATAAAAGCAAGATATTTTCTTGATTTATGTAGTAGTAAAGTTAATGCTAAAAATATTTATTATATTACAACCATTACATTTATTGGTTGTATTAGCTGTTATCTGTATTATCTTTCGAAGTTAGTGTTTTTTCTCATAGCAAATTTTTTATATTTTGTGCACAATTTATTTAAGTTAATATTATTTAAAACTACGATGTTAAGGTTGAAGTTACAACAAAGTTCGTATTATAATATAAAATATTTTCCATGTTACACTATTTTAGTGCCTTTATATAAGGAAGTTCAAATGTTAAGATCAATAGTTAAGTCAGTGGAGATGTTAAATTATCCAAAAGATAAACTTGATATTAAGATTATTATTGAGGAAGATGATTTATATATTATAAAAGAATTAGCTATTATGCATTTGCCTAATTATTTTCATATTGTAAAAGTGCCTTATTCATTACCTAGAACTAAGCCTAAAGCACTTAATTATGCTATGAATTATATTTTGGGGGAATATTTAGTGGTATATGATGCTGAAGATAGGCCTGACCCTGATCAATTATTAAAAGCTGTATATGTCTTTCAGAAGTTACCTTCTCATTATAAATGTCTACAGGCTAAAATTAATTTTTATAATAAAGATGAGAGTTTGTTAACAAAATTGATGAGCATAGAATATAGCTTATGGTTTGATTTTCTTTTACCTGGGTTGGATTATTTTAATTTGCCTGTGACTTTAGGGGGAACTAGTAATCATTTTAAAGTAGATGCTTTAAAATCATTAGGTTGTTGGGATGCTTATAATGTTACTGAAGATGCAGACCTTGGGCTTAGAATTTATATGTCTGGATTTAAAACAATGATGATTGATTCTTATACATATGAAGAAGCACCTATAGATATTAAGAGCTGGATATATCAAAGAACTAGATGGACTAAAGGTTTTATACAAACTGCTTTTGTATTTTTAAATTATGACAGAAATATAAGAAGAAGATTAGGTGTTTGTGTTAATGCTTCTATTAACATTTTTATATTATTTTCACCTATATGTTTTTTATTAACTCCTATTCTAATTGTTAATTTTTGGAGTAATAAAAATATAGTATTAGGAAGAATTTGGCAGTATAATTTAACTTTTGTATTATCTTATATGCAAATTGTTTCAGTAGTAATATTATATAAGTTAAGTAGAAATTTACGTAATGTTACACTGCAAGATTTGTTATGTTTTATGATATTACCGCTATATTTTATGCTACACGTGGTTGCTAGCTATAGAGCGGTTTTTGAATTATGTACAAAACCATTTAATTGGAATAAAACCAAGCATGGTATTACTAGAATCAAATAACTGAACTTGCTTTTTTTTAATTTTATATTTATTTTATAACTATGTAAGCACATTGTTTGTTGATGATGAAAAATTTGTTTAATTTTAAGTATGATTCTAAGCAGCAAAATAATTATAATGCTGAACATATAGAAGTACTTGAGGGGCTAGAGCCAGTAAGAAAACGCCCTGGTATGTATATAGGTGGTACTGATTTAAAATCAATGCATCATTTGGTTACAGAGCTTCTAGATAATTGTATGGATGAAGTGATTGCTGGTTATGCTGATAGGGTTGATATTATAATGCATGCAGATGGTAGTGTTACTGTTTGTGATAATGGCCGTGGAATACCGGTAGATTTGCATCCTAAATTTCCAAATAAAACTGCTTTAGAAATTATTTTAACTAGTTTACATTCTGGAGGTAAATTTTCTAATAATATTTATGCAGCTTCAGGTGGGTTGCATGGAGTTGGTCTTTCAGTTGTTAATGCTTTATCGGAATTATTAGTAGTAGAAATAGAACGTGGTAAACATGTATATAGACAAAGTTATAGTAGGGGTAAGCCTATAAGCTCGGTTGAGAGAATAGAATTGGAGTATGAAGGGCATAGTACAAAAATCACCTTTCAACCAGATCCATTAATTTTTGGTAAAGAATGTAAATTTATTCCAAATCATATTTATGCTTTGGCAAAATCTAAAGCTTACCTATGTAGAGAAGTTAAAATTTATTGGAAATGTGATAAGTCTTTAATTACAGCTGATACAGCTGAAGAGCAGATTATTTATTTTCCTAATGGGTTAGAAGATTATTTACAAAGTAAAATTAATGAAGAAAATAAAGTTATTAAGACTAATTTTGTAGGAAAAATAGACTTAAACGATCAAAATATTAAAATTGAATGGGCTGTTAACTGGGCAAATGATCAAGTAAGCTTTGTTAAGTCATATTGTAATATGATATATACTCCTTTAGGGGGAGTGCATGAACAAGCTTTTAAATCAGCGATAATTCGTAGCATTAAATCATATAGTGAAATGGTGGGTAATAAGAAAGGATACAATATTATACCAGAAGATATTTTATCTACTACTTGTGGGATTTTATCTATTTTTATGCCTGACCCTGTATTTCAGGGACAAACTAAAGAAAAATTAGTTTCTGATAATATAACAAAGTTAATAGAAAATGTAATTAAGGATTATTTTGATCATTGGTTGAGTGGTCATAGAGATCAAGCTGATATATTGCTTGAGTTTATTAAGTCTCAAGTAGATGAACGTTTAAGTCAGAAACAAGAAAAGCTTACAATTCGTAAAAGTTTTACAAGTAAAATACGTTTGCCAGGCAAACTTGCAGATTGTAGTAAAAGTTCAATGGAAGGAACTGAGTTATTTATAGTTGAAGGTGATTCTGCAGGTGGGTCTGCTAAGCAAGCGCGTGATCGAGTAACACAAGCGATATTACCTTTGCGTGGTAAAATTCTTAACGTTGCTAATTCTACTTTTGATAAGATTAAGAGAAACCAAGAATTGATGGATCTTGAAACTGCTTTAGCATGTGGTGCTCTAAGTAATTATAAAGAAGTAAATCTTAGATATGAGAAAATCATTATTATGACTGATGCAGATGTTGATGGTGCTCATATTGCCTCTTTACTGATGGCCTTTTTTTTCATTAGAATACCCAAATTAATATTGTCTGGACATCTGTATTTAGCACAGCCACCTCTTTATAAGATTGTTCAAGGTAGTAAAAATTTTTATGCTGCTAATGATGCTAAAAAAAATGAAGTTATAAATCAGCTTAGTAAAGCTAGTAGGCAAAAGATAGAAGTTAGCAGGTTTAAAGGGTTGGGTGAAATGACTCCAAAACAGCTTAAAGAAACTACTATGGATCCTAAATTTCGTACTTTAATTCAAGTTACAGTAGATGATTTTGATAACACTAATAAAATGGTGGATGATTTGCTTGGGAAAAAAGCAGAAAAGAGATTTAACTTTATCTATGAGCAGGCTTTAGCTAAAATTGATAAACTTATTAATGTTTTAGATGTGTAGAAAAAAAATTAGAATTACTTTAGAGAATATTAGTATATTAATAAACAATTTATTAAATAGGAATTCAATAAAAATAATATCATTTATATTATTAATATCAGGGTCATCTTTGGCATTTTTTCCAATATCAAGCTATATAAAAGGTGATAGTAATGTATCCTCTGATCAATATTATATTAATCAGTTTCAGGAGGTATTGGATAAGGTGAATAAATATTATGTACAAGAGCCAGATAAGGATAAGATGGTTAAGTCAGCTTTAAACGAAATGCTTCTTTCACTTGATCCTCATTCTAGTTATTTAACTGGTGAAGATTTAGAAGAACTTGAAAACCGTACAAAAGGCGAATTTGGAGGTATAGGTATAAAAATACAATATGATAATGGGTTAATTAAGATTATATCACCAATTGAAGGCTTACCGGCTGAGAAGGCTGGCATTAAAGCTGGTGATTATATAACATCTGTTAATGGAGAATCGGTTAATAATCTTGGTTTACATAAAAGTTTAAGGGAAATGCGTGGTAAGCCAGGAACTAAAGTTAAGATTACAATAGCAAGAGAGGGGCAAAGAGAATTACAAGAATATGAAATTGTACGTGAGATTATTAAAATTAAACCAGTAAAATATCATCTTGATGATAAAATCGCTTATATACGTTTAATAGATTTTAATAATAGTACATTTCAAGAATTGCAAAAATCTATTAATAAATTAGGTGCTGATAATGTTCAAGGCATTATACTTGATCTTAGAAATAATCCTGGGGGAATACTAGATCAAGCGGTTAAAGTTAGTGAATATTTTATTGATTCTGGTTTAATAGTTAGAACTCAAGGTAGAACAGAAGATAGTAAGAGCTCGTATTTTGCAAGATCTTATTTTCCAAAAGCACCTAAGGTCCCTATGGTAGTGCTTATCAATTCAGGTTCAGCTTCAGCTTCAGAAATAGTTGCAGGAGCATTAAGGCATTATAAAAGAGCTGTAATTATGGGAACTAGATCTTTTGGTAAAGGGTCTGTACAACGTTTAATAAAGTTAAAATATGGTACTGCTATGGCAAAACTTACAACAGCTTTTTATTATACACCTAGTGGTGATTCAATACAGGCTAAGGGTATAGTACCAGATATTGAAGTAGAACAAATAAAAATTGAGCCTAGTGTTAAGGTAGAAGGTAGTAATAAACTTTATGAGAGTTCTTTTAAAAATCATTTAAAAAATAATGCTATTGGTAAAGAAAATAAAAAAAGTACAACGGGTAAAATAGGTAGTGACAGTAATAGTTCAGGTAAAAATAATATTGATGAGAAGTTTCTACAGGATAATCAATATATTAGAGCTATTGATTTACTTAAAAGCTTAGTTATTACTAAGCAACAATTATGTTTTGATAAAAATAATGAGTTAAGTGACGTACATAAGTAGTTTAAAGGTTAAAGTGTGAAAAATTAATGTATTTATCTATGCTTTGTTATTTTTTTCTTGTTAAGAAATTTAGTAAATAGACTGTATACTTAAGTGACATAAAGATTTAGAATTCTTGCAAGAGAATTTTGTATTTTGAATTAAAACTCGGAGACTAGCAGCTATATGTACCATAATAAGGTTAAGAGGTTGAAGAACAAAATTAAAATATATGACGAGAAAAACTAAATCTTCATGTCACTTGTATATAAGTCATAATTCTTGTTTTTAGTTTTTAAGTTATTTACATGGTTTATGTTTAGTTTTTAGGTTACAGCATTAGATTAGGTTTAATATGGTTTTTAATTATAGTTTTTTAATTTATTATGTTTTTTATGTTCATTTAAAAAGATTATTAAGATGGCATTAAATAATGTCTTTAGAGAAGTATTAAAGTTTGTGTTAATAGCAATTAACATTGCAATGTGTATTTTTTTACTCAGTATTGTTGTTTTTAACTACTTTACTATAGATAATTTTGATTATAGTCAATGTAATAAGAAGCTTTACTATTTTTCTGGTAACTTTTAAAATAGTGAATAATACTTTGTTTATATAGTGCTTTATAATGGCTAGTAATTTTTTTGCTTTCAAGGTTTGGTTCAGAATTACCGTACCCACGTATTATACCTCTATGAAATAAAGAGTGGGTAGACAAAGGTCAACGTTAATAAATGCTAGGAGTTATTAAGTTGAGTAGTGGAGCGTACTTTAGTACGTGAGCAGTGTAGATCTTAACTTGACGACAACGCAATTATTAATGTTGACTGAGTATATTATATACGCTATGTCGGCTCACATCTAGATCTTGAAATCATAAGTATACTCAAGTGACATGAAGATATTAGAATTCTTGCAAGAGAATTTTATATTTTGAATTAAAACTCGAAGACTAGCAGCTATATGTTATAATAGGGTTAGAAGGTTTAAGAACAAAATCAAAATTATAACAGAAAAAACTAAATCTTTATGTTACTTGAGTATGTATATTAAAACTATAAAGATATAAAAAGTTATATATTAGCCTTGGGTTTACTTTTTAACTTTAAGATAATTTCTTATATATAAGTAGAACTTATATTCAAAGTTATGTTTAATTATTTTTCTTATTTTGTTATAAATGATTCTTATACTTAAGTAATGGTACCCATGGCCGGACTTGAACCGGCAAGGGCAAAGCCCCACGGATTTTAAGTCCGTTATGTCTACCATTCCATCACACGGGCTCTAAATGAGAACTATAAGAAAATATATAAACATTTATTAAAAAGCAAGTTTTTTTTCATAAATATTTACTTGATTAAGTTAACATTACCTAAAGGTTTTATAGTATTTTTATCACAAAAATGTTATGAGTAATTTATTAATTTTTTCTAAATAATTCTTTAGAATTATAAAATAAATATTTATTTTATGTAATTATGTTCAGTATATTACAGTTACAAATTTAGATATAGTTTTATATTATGGATCTTATACCTTCTCTTAATAATTATAAATAATATGATAAATATAGTTAACTATAAATTAATATAAATATTAGTTTAAATTTTTATTATGAAGATAGATAATTTATTTTTGTGGAAAAATTAAGTAATTTAGTAGTTTTTAACTATTTATTAAACTTTTTCGTATATTAGTGCCCTTACTATTTAGTGTTAATGTAGTTCAAATTTTAAAAAAATTGTAAGGTCTTTTATGAGTTATGTAATAAAGTTTCAGGCTCCATTTGAACGTTTAAAAAATTTTTCTGATAGTCCTGATTTAGCTCTTAGAAGGGCAATAATTCTTCAAGCAATTATAGACTCTTCAAGTACTTCAGAATTGCCTTGTATAAGAAATCATGAACGAGAAGCAAGGGCATGGATTTTTGGTAATTCTAATTATTTTCAAAGGATTTGTTATGAAGCAGGGTTTGAGCCTAGTTTTATAATAAAAATTACTAGAGAAACTATAAAAATTAATAAAAAAAAGTTACGTACTAAAACAATGATAAAAGATAGTAAATTCAGATAAAATTTGTTTGGCAAGCAAGTTAGATATATAAATATTTATAAAAAATTTATTAATAAAATAATTGTTAGAGTGAAAATGGATCATTAAAGATATATGCTTGTATAAAAATAAATGTTAAATTAGGTTATACTTTTGCTGTAAAAAATTCTATGTTAGTATCACACTGCCAAGTATGCAATTGATTATTAAAATTGACACCTCTGATTATATATTAAAGCATAAAAAGCCTAACACTAACTAATAAATGTAATTTTTATTAATAAAATATGAAACAAAACCTTTCTATAAAATCAACACCTAATAATATTCAAGCTGAACAGATGGTACTTGGTGCGATTTTAATTAATAACCAAGCATTATATAGTGTAAGTGAGTTTCTACGTTCTGAACATTTTTATGAGCCTTTACATAATAAAATATATGAATCTATTAATCTCATTACTAATAAAGGTATTAGTGCTACACCTATTTCACTTAAAAATATGCTTAGCAATTATCCACCATTTGAAGAAGTTGGTGGGGTTAGCTATCTTGCTAATCTTACAACTTTAGCTTTAACTGTGATTAATGTTAATGAGTATGGTAGAATAGTATATGATTTAGCCCTTCGTCGTTATTTAATTGAAATTGGTGAGCAAATAGTTTCAACAGCTTACTCTGCGACTTTAGCAGAAACAGCCTTAAGCCAGATTGAACTGGCTGAATCACAATTATTTAATTTGGCGTCTCAAGGTTCATTAAATCATGGGTTTATAAGGTTACAAGAAGCAATTGATGAATCGTGGAAATCAATTTCTTATGCTATGAAAAGTAAAACTCCAATTACTGGTATTAGTACAGGGCTTGTTGATCTTGATTCTAAACTAGGAGGGTTTAAGAATTCTGATTTAATAATATTAGCTGGGAGACCGTCAATGGGTAAAACAGCGTTAGCAACTAATCTAGCTGTCAATGCTTGTAAAAAGTTTTTAAAAAGTGCTAATAGTGCTAACAAACTACCGTCAGTTGGTCTTTTTTCGTTAGAAATGTCTGCTCAACAAATTGCTACTCGAATTTTATCGATGGAATCAAAAATTAATAACATAGAACTTGTAACTGGTAGAATAAAAGAGCAAGAAGTGAATGTTCTAAAAAGTAAGCAAGATGAGATACAAAAGTGGAATTTTTATATTGATGATACTCCAGCTTTAACTATATCAACAATTAGGTCACGAGCTCGTAGACTTAAGCGTAATAGTAATTTAGCGATATTATTTATTGATTATCTACAGTTAATTAGAGTAAATGTTAGTAGTGGCTATAACAGAGTTCAAGAAATATCTGAAATTACTCAAAGTCTTAAAGCTCTTGCTAAGGAGCTTAATATTCCAGTAATTGCTTTATCACAATTATCACGTGCAGTAGAGCAAAGAGCAGATAAAAAGCCTATGCTTTCAGATTTAAGGGAATCTGGCTCAATTGAACAGGATGCAGATGTTGTGATGTTCATTTATAGAGAAGAATATTACTTATCAAGAATGGAGCCAACCCCTAATACTGAGGATCATTTAAAATGGTTAGATAAACAAGCTAAAGCTCATGATATTGCTGAAGTCATTATTGCTAAGCACCGCAATGGGCCTACAGGCTCAATTAAATTGTATTATAAGGATTTATATTCTCATTTTGGTAATTATTGTGATGATATTGTTAACAAAGATAATAATAATAATAATAATATCTTAAGTAAATCAGTATCTATACTTGAGTGATTTCAAGATTTGGACAGATAAGCTGGTATAGTGTATATAATACATGAGTACGGCAATTTTGAACCAAATCTTGAAATCAAAAGAATATACTAAGTAAAAATTAACTTCTTGTTTAACTCTTATAATTAATTATTAACATATATTTAAAATTTCAGAGGTAAAAAGTGCTAGTAAAGTTATTAATTACTATTGTTTTTTATTATAAAGTTTAAATATTATAATATAAAGTAACATTTTATTTATATCTATGAAAATTTATTATTGGTATATTATTAAAAATATTATACCAGTTTTTTTATTAGTAACATTTTCTACAATATTAATAGGGTGGTTAGGGAAAATTTTAAAATTAGTTCCTTTACTAAGTAAAAGTATAAATTTTACTGGTTTTATTCACCTTTCTATCTTAATGATGCCTTTTTTGTTGTTTATAATGTTACCTATTACTTATTATATATCTGTGATGTATGTTTATAATAAATTGCAAAAGGAACAAGAGTTAGTAATTATGTTAAATGCTGGCTTAAACAGCAGACAAATTGCTATGCCAGCATTGTTTTTAGCAACAATTTTTATGATAATTAATTATTTCATATCCTTTTATCTTTTACCATTAAGTTATAGTAGTTTAAAGTATAATATAAGAATGTTAAAAGAAAAATTAGTTTTTGGATCAATAAAAAGCCAAGTATTTAATTCTTTACCAAATAATATGGTAATATATGTTGATCAAAAGCATTCTAACAATTCTTTTGATAAAGTTATACTTTTTGAAAAACAGAGTGATAAACCCATGTCTGTTACTTTAGCTAAGCATGCTCATGTAGATTTTTGTGATGATGAAATACAGCTAACATTATATGATGGTATACACCAATCTTATGATGATTCAAATCAATTGAGTAATTTAAATTTTAATCATTTGTTTATAAGCTCATTAATAAAGCAGCGAAATAGCAAAAGTTTTAAAAAGGATATACAAGAATATTATTTTTCTGAGTTATGGTCTTTAAGGTCGAGTATTGATCAAGATTTTTTGCATAAAATAAATGTTGAAATACACCAACGTATTTTATGGCCATTTTATACCTTATTAATTACTTCACTATCCTTAACTATTTTTTTTAGGTCACAATATAATTGTAGAAGTAACAATAAAATTATAATTAAGACATTGTTAGTTGTTTTAATTATATTGTTACTGCATTTTGCAGCTAATAATCTTTCCTTAAAGTTTAGGTTTTATATATTATTTCTATATTTTACTATATTTGTTAGTTTTATAATGAGCATTTTATGTATGCAGCGCAGGAGATTGTAAGTATTTATGATATTTAAAAATTTGCAACAATTTTTAAAGTTGTTAGAAAGTAAAAAATTATTACATCATATTTTAGAACCTGTATCTGTGGATCTTGAAATTACAGAAATCAGTCGTAGAATATTTACAAATAAAGGACCTGCTTTATTTTTTCATAATGTTTTTGATAGTAATGGTAGTAAATATTCATATCCTGTTTTATCTAATTTATTTGGTACAATAGATAGAGTTGCTTTAGCTTTAGGGGGAGATGTTAAAAACTTAAGAGAAATTGGTAAATTATTAGCTTTTCTTAGACAACCAGAACCTCCTTCTTCTTTTAAGGAAATAGTAAAGTTATTACCTTTAGCTAAGAAAATTGTTACTATGGTTCCTAAGACTATAATAAAAGCTCCATGTCAACAAATAGTAATCAAAGAGGTAGATCTATATTCTCTTCCTATTCAAAAATGTTGGTCAGAAGATATTTCTCCTTTAATTACTTGGCCTTTAGTTGTTACTAAAGGTCCATCAGAATCACCGATAGATAAGTTTAATTTAGGAATATATAGGTTGCAAGTAATAGAGAAAAATAAGTTATTAATGCGGTGGCTAAAATTTAGAGGGGGAGCTCAGCATTATTTAAGATGGTCACAAGTTGCAAGTCATAAACCTTTTCCAGCAGCTGCAGTTATTGGTTGTGATCCAGCTACAATTCTTGCTGCTACTATGCCTTTGCCTGAAAATATATCAGAATATAATTTTGCTGGTCTATTAAGAAATAATAAAATTAATTTAGTTAATTGTAAGACAATTGATTTAAAAGTCCCAGCTGAAGCAGAGATAGTTTTAGAAGGAGAAGTAAGTTTTAAAGATTATAGAGATGAGGGTCCATTTGGAGATCATACAGGATATTATAATGAAATAGAAAAATTTCCAGTATTTACTATTAAAGCTATTACCATGCGTAATGATCCAATATATCTTACAACTTATACTGGTAAACCTCCAGATGAACCGTCGGTAATTGGTGAAGCTCTAAATGAAATTATTATACCTCTACTGCAGAAACAATTTCCTGAAATTATAGATTTTTGGTTACCACCTGAGGGATGTTCATATCGGATTGCAGTTGTAAGCATTAGAAAAACATATCCAGGTCAAGGTCAGCAAATAATTATGGGAGTTTGGTCTTTCTTACGTCAATTTATATATACCAAGTATGTTATAATAGTTGATGAAGATATTAATGTACGTGATTGGAAGGAGGTGATATGGGCAATATCTACAAGAACAGACCCAAGACGGGATACTACAATTATTAATAACACTCCTATCGATTATTTAGACTTTGCTTCACCAAAATCCGGATTAGGTAGTAAGATGGGTATTGATGCTACTAATAAAATATATCCTGAAACTAAGAGAAAATGGGGCAAGAAAATAGAAATGCCTGAAGATTTGATTAAAAAAATTAATAAAAAATGGCATTTGTATGGGTTTTTAGATAATTATAGATAATTGGTATAGTATGTTTAAAATTATTTGATATTATCTTATCCTAAGGTAAGATGCTAGAGTGAGAAGAAAATATTATTTTTGCTTGTAAATATTTTAAGCAACTACGTATTAGATTGTTACTAGGCTATCTTATGTGGTTTTTGTAATTATTTAAAATTTTTATTTGTATTAAAAAGAAAGAAGTTGGTAATGAAAGAATATATTTATGATTTTTGGGGGTGGAATACAAAATTATTTTTAATTGTTAATCATTTAACTAATAATAATGGTTTGATACCTAAGATATCATATGTTTTATCTAGTATATTTTTTATAAATAATTTTGTCATATATTACTTATTATTATGTGTATACTTACTTTGGCAACTGAGAAATTATCAAGGAACGAAGCGTTTCGTTCAGTTTACTAAAGGCTTTGATTATTTGCTCAGCTTGGGGAGTGTGTATATTGTATTTTTTTTAGTATATAGTAGCTTAAAATTTTCAATAAATTTTCCGAGACCATATTGTTCTTTACCATCGTCACAAGTGCAGACAATACAAGATATGATGAATGGTGTAAGGTGTCTTTCAAGTTTCCCTAGTGCTCATACAGGACTTGCTTTGCTGATTATAGTATTTTTATGGCCTAGTTTAAGTAAGGCACAAAAGTTTTTAGGAGTTTTAATAGTTATTGGAGTTGGAATTTCAAGAATGACTTTAGCTATGCACTATCCAGCAGATATTATATATAGTTGTATTATTACTTGTGTTATTATATGTGTTGTAAAAACTGTTCTAGGCTTACCTAAAGTGAGATCCTTAACTAGTATGATAGGTTGTAAAATGTATAACTTAGTTTCTAAAGTTTTATTGTTATCTGTAAAGTAGTAACTAAAGGAGTGTATTGATTGTAAAAACTTATAGTATTATTAATATTGACTTAAGGTAAATAGTATATATTATTATAAGTTTATAAATGGAATGTTTAGTAAAAAGTGAGTCAATAAATGTTTGCAGTAATTAAGACAGGCAGTAAGCAGTATAAGGTTGCAAAGGATAGCATTATAAGAATAGAGAAAATTGAAGGTGAACCAGGGGCAACTATAGAATTTAAAGAAGTTTTAATGATTGGGGAATATAGTAAACCTTCTTTTATAGGAACTCCGGTTGTAAAAGGGGCTTTAGTTACAGCTGAGATATTAAATCAGTTACGTGATCAAAAAATAATAGTTTTTAAGAAAAAACGTAGAAAAAACTATCGTCGTAAAAATGGTCATAGACAAGAAATTACTCAAGTTAAAATTCTGGATATAAAGAAAAATAATTAAATTAGTAATAAAAAGAGAATTTAAATGGCAACAAAAAAAGCTGGTGGTAGTTCAAGAAATGGGCGTGATTCTGCTGGTAGAAGGTTAGGCCTTAAAAAATCTGATGGCCAAAAGGTAATTCCTGGAAATATTATTATGCGGCAAAGAGGTACAAAGCTTTATCCTGATAAAAATGTAGGGATGGGAAAAGATCATACTATTTTTGCGTTAGTTGAAGGAAAAGTAAAAATTACTCGTAAAAGGGGTGATAAGCCTTGTGTTTCAGTGATTAGTAATTGTGCTTATGAGTGATTGTAATAATTAAATGGAGAAAAAATAGAAATAGACTTTACAATAGGTATTTAGTAGTTCTTGTCTTAGCTTATTAGAGCAATTTTTGTAAATAGTAAAGTTAAGCTTATTGTTGTCTTTTTATCTAATATAGCTAATATCTGCAAGTAAAATATGTGGTTAGTAGCTAATTTTATTTACTCTAATTTAATAAAGTATCAATACTGATTTTTTATTTTTTGAGTTAGATTTAATAACTTAGTAGGATATATTGTAAAATATGTTAATATAAACTAATTGTTATATGGTAAAGTCAATTTCATCACATAATATGCCGTTAATACACTCTACAGCAGTAGTGCATCCTACAGCAATATTATATCCTGGAGCAATAATAGGGGCAAATACTACAATTGGTCCATATTCAATTATTGGAGCAAGGGTAGTTTTAGGTGAAGGAAATAAAATATTTTCACATGTTGTAATAGAAGGTGATACGTCTATAGGAAATAATAATGAATTTTTCCAGTTTTCAAGTATAGGGTCAACTCCTCAGGTTATCAATTATAAAGGTGGAAGGAGTCAATTAAGGATAGGTAATAATAATATATTTCGTGAATCGGTAACTATCCAACCTGGAGTAGAAGATCATGGAGGGGAGACTATTATAGGTAGCCATAATCACTTTATGATATCTTCACATATAGGTCATGATTGTAGAATTGGAAATTATAACCGTGTCACTAATTATTGTGGTATTTCAGGTCATGTAATTATTGGTGATTATGTTATTATAGGAGGTATGAGTGGTATTCAGCAGTTTGTTAATTTAGGAAATTATTCTTTTATTGGAGGAGGTAGCATGGTTACTCAAGATATCCCTCCTTATTGTATGGCTAAAGGCAACAGCGCTAGTTTAATAGGAATAAATTCAGTTGGCTTGGAAAGGAATGAGTTTACAAAGGATCAAATCCAAACTTTAAAAAAAATTTTTAGAGAATTATTTTTTGATGATGGTAATTTAGGTGGAAAGATAGATAAAGTTGCTAGAGAGCGTTCGGATTGTGAATTAGCTAAAAAGTTACTTAGTTTTATTATAAATTCTAAAAGAGGTATTGCAAAAGTTTCAAAACATAATCTTATTAATGAATAAAAAATATATATGTTTAATATGTTCTTATTTTTTTAAGTTGTTTTAGTTCTTTTTAGCTGCAATTTGAGTATTATATAAGTGGATGTAGTAAGATATTTTTTAATCAGTAGTACCTAGTAAGTGTGGATAGGATAAGAATAAATGAAGAAATATCAGTAAAAGTTTAAGGTTTGTTTTTGTCTAGAGTTAAACTGTATTTTGTAATAGTAATTTTATTGATAATTGTTAAAATATTATTTATAATTTATTTAAGATAATATTAAGAAAGTAAATAAGGAAGGTCATGAAAAGGATTAAAAGACTACTAAGCTCTGATGGTGTAGACAGAAATAATAATAATTTTTCTAAAAAAGTAGATAGCGGTAGTACAGCAACAAAAAATGCACAATTAATTGCTGCAGTTCTCTCTAATAATCTTGAAAGCGTTAGGCAGCTTATTGTTGTAGGTGCTAATGTTAATGCTAAGGATAGGGACGGTAATACGGCTTTAATGTTAGCAGTGATGTATGAATATTTTGGGGTTGTATTGTTGCTTATTAACTATGGTGCTAATGTTAATGTTGCAGATGAAAATAGTACTCCTGCTTTAATATGGTTGGTGAGATGTGCTCCTATAGAAGTTATTAGGGTGTTTCTTGACAACGGTGTTGATATTAATGCTGCGGATAAAGATGGTAAAACAGCATTAATGGAGGCAGCAAGATGTGATAAAATAGAAGTGGCATGCTTGCTTCTTAAGTGTGGTGCCGATATTGATGCTAAAAAAGGGGATGATAATACTGCTTTAATGGAAGCGGTAAGATATGGTAGAACAGAAATAGTTAGTCTGTTTCTTGATTATAGTGCTAATATTAATATTGAAAATAAAGCTGGCTATACGGCTTTAATACTAGCAGCAGGTAATTGTTATACAGAAATTGTTGAGTTACTTTTTGCTGGAGGTGCTGATATTAATATACGAAATAAAAATGGTAAAACAGCATTAATGGAGGCAGTAGAAAAAGAAAATATAGATGTTATTAAGGTGTTTTTACAACTGCCTGAAGTTGACCTTAATATTAGAGATAACAATAATGAAACAGTTTTACATATAGCTGCAAATATTGGAAGCTTTAAAGCCATGGTACTGCTTATTTTTCATGAGATACAGAAAGGAGAAACAGTTGCAAATTATAACAAGGTAGAGATGAAAAATGAGTTAAGGCCAAGCTCTAAAAGTAATATTGTTAAGCTTATATTAGAATATATTTTAGATGATGGCATACCAGATAAATATATAAAAAATCCAGGTAGATATTGTGATGATATTTGCCAAATAGTACCTTGTATAAAAAATGAGTTGATCAATTCTTTTCATTTAAAACTCATTGATTCATGGCTTAAAATATTTAGTGTAGTTTCTAAACTTAAAAAGCAGTTTTTTAATAAAGGGGTTATTATGCAGAAGGAAGATGATCCATCTGATACTCTATATGAAGGTTTTATACAAGATCTACCTATCATGATTGTTGGAATTGAGCTTCAATCTAGGATTAAAGTATTAAAAATGTTAGAACCGTTATTTAACAGAGTTATCAAAACAAAAAAACAGATAGAGAGTTTAGATAATTTAAAAATGTATAAGGATAATTTAATAAGTAGCCTTGCGATAGAAGGACCTAATGCAGATGAATATTTTCAGATTATTAATTCTCAATTAGTTGAAGGTGGAGAAAAATGGCAGAAATCTTATTATCAAATATGTTATTGTGAAGAAGGGATAGAACCATTTGGGGACACAGCATTAGTAGAGTAATTGTGAATTATTACAGAATTCTCTAAATTTAATTTTTTGTTTTTTGGCATAAACCTTACTTACCTAAAAAATTCTTAAAGTGCTAGTGCATTTATATCTGTCCAAGAAGAATATGATAAATTTTGTACATTTTGTGTAGTGTGTTTTTTGCTTTCAAGATTTGGTTTAGAATTACTGTACTCACCGTATTATATATAGCTGTGCTGGCTCGTCTGTCTAAATCTTGAAATCATTTGAGTATATATAACTCTATGAAATGAAGGGTGGGTAGATGAAGGTTAACATCAATAAATGCTAGGAGTTATTGAGTTGAGCAGCAGAGTGTACTTTAGTATGTAAATAGCACAGATCTTAACTTAACTACAACGTAATTATTAATGTTTACCGAGTATGCCAAGATATAAAAGGCATTACTCATTGATAAAGGTGCTAATATGTTGTGATATAATCTTTTTTGTTTGTAAATATTGTTTTAAAATATTAATAAAATATTAAATGTATTTCAGTCTTTAGCTAATTTCCATAATATTAATTAGAATATTTAATTAATAATATTATCTAAGAAAATCTTAGATAATATTATTAATTGTGGTTACATTTTATTTTATAAAGGTTAATTATTATTGATAATTATTAAAATAATATTTATAGTTATTTATAATAAATATTAAAGAAAGGTAAACTATGAAAAGCATTAGGCAGTTTTTTACAAAACAAAATAAATTAGAGGAGAGCAACACTCTAATTCCAAATGATAATAAAAAAAGTCAGCAAGAAACATGTCCTACTAAAGGAACTACTGTAATAAATAACATTAATAACTGTAGTTATGAAATTTTTTATAGTAAGGCAAATATTAGTGAAATAGAAATTAAAGAAAATATTAAAAAGCTTGTTAGTGATGGTGTTGATATTAATGCTACAGATAAAGATGGTAAAACAGTTTTAATGGAAGCAATAGAGTATGGTAGTTTAAATATTGTTAAGTTTCTTGTAAGTTTTGGTGCTAGAGTTGATAATAGCTGTAATTATGTTGGTAATACAGCTTTGCATATGGCTGTAGAAAGAGGGAATGCTGTAATTACTAATTTTATTGTTGAAAAGCTTATTGAGAGTGGTTGCAGTATTGATGTTAAAAATAGTTTTGGTGACACGGCTTTAATATTAGCAATAAAGTGTGATGATTTAGGTATTGCTAAGATACTTATTGATAAAGGTGCTGATATTAATGCTCAAGATAAAAGTGGCAATACGGTTTTAATGAAAACAGTAATGCTTATGGTTAGTAGTGATAGATTTTCATTAAAGGAAAAAGGAATTAAGTATTATGAGTTTATTGAACTACTTATTAAAAAAGATGCTAATCTTAATATCAAAAATAATTTTGATGACACAATCTTACATATAGCAGCGAAAAATGGTTGTGAAAAAATTGTTAAGCTGCTTATTAGTCAACCTGAAATTAATATCAATGCTAAGGATTGCAATGGTAGTACAGCTTTAATATTGATAGCAGAAAGAGCTTCTGTTGAAGTTATTAAGATATTTATTGCCTATGGTGCTGATGTTAATGTTCAGGATGAAAATGGTGTGACAGCTCTAATGAGAGCATCAGTGAAGAAGGGAAATACGGATGTAGTTAATTTGCTTGTTAAAAGTGGCGCTGATGTTAATGCTAAAGATAATGATGGTAATACGGCCTTGCATATAGTAGCAGAAGGTGATTGTGAAGAAGTTGTTAAGCTGCTTATTAGTCAACCTGAAATTGATACCAGTGTTAAAAATCAATATGATGAAACAGCTTTAATGAAAGCAGCAAGTACTGGAAGTTTTAACAGTATGGTACAATTTATTTTTTATGAGGTACAAAGGGGAAATATTGAAAATTGTAATAAAATAGAAGTGCAGAAATTGAGTTTAGAAAATGAACGTGATATTGCAAAATCTATATTAGCTTACACTTTAAATAGTGGTATGCCAAATAAATATTTAAATAACCTGGAAAAGTACTGTGATGATATCTGTCGAGTAATTCCTTGTGTAGAAAATGAATTAAAAGTTCTTTTTAAATCTAAACTTATTAATTCATGGTTTAAAGTGTCAGATATTCTTTTTAAATTTAAGAAAGATTTTTTTAATAAGACAGACAATGATGAATTTACGTCATGTAAAGATTATATACAAGATTTATCTGTAATGATTGCTAAAGCAATTGCATTGCATAATATTGAAATACTAAAGTTATTAGTTAGTGATAATACTTTAGATATTATTATAACAGAACAGCAAAAGGTTGTTATAGATTATTTTAGGCAATATATTGATGATTTAGAAAAAGGTTTATGTCAGTTTAGAGAAAATAACCCTGATCTCTATAAACGTTATAAAGCATTTGGAAATGAAGAAAACTATGATGGTTATTGTGGATGTAGTGTTTTAGAAACAGAAGTGAATTTGTCAGGTGAATAGTATCGCCACCACCATTGGAGAAATATCTAGAAGATCTATTGTAATGTTCATGAATGAGGAAAAACTGGTTCGGAGAGTTAGCAATAAAATTTATGTAAGTTAGTTGTATTAACATTAAAATACAGTTAACTTATATACTCAATTAAGCTGAAGAGTAGTAAAAATGGTTAGAGTAGATATGTTGAAAATTATCATTAACTAAAGAGGAGATTTTATTCTTATATTTATGAATATTGTTAAAAACAAGTATAATTTGGAAAAGTAAAGAGATGATCTAAGGATTAAAGTATTATTGGGTAGGAAAATATAGAATAGAATTGTAGCGATAGAAATTTAAAGACCTTATTAAGGAGGAAGTGAAGATGACAAGATATTAAGAAAAAATCATAAAACCAAGGATTAGTTTATTATAATTAGCTGAACGAGTAGGAAATATATCACAAGCTTGCAAAATAATGAATAGTAGGGGATACATTTTAGGTTACAAAAAACTTTATGAACAAGGTAGTGAAGAAGCTTTATTTGAAATAAGCAGGAAGAGCCATGATTAAAGAATTGAGTTTCTATAAATATTGAAGATTTGGTAGGTAAAAATGGCTGTTTTGATTTTCAGCCTTTGGTTAGGAAAGAGCTGTAATGAACTAGGCAAGGAAGACATAATCATTTCTGGTGGCGGTGTTAGATAAGTTTAGCTAGGTAATAATTTAGAAAATAAAAAAAAGATTTAAAAGCTTTAGAAAATAAAGTCACTAATTATGGAATTATTTAAAGTAAAGCTCAAGTAGCAGCTCTTAAAAAGCTTGTAGTAAAGTGAAGCAATTAGTGAAATTGAGAGCTTACATCCAGGAGATCTTTGCTTT
>CANJ01000038.1 GCA_000309075.1 Occidentia massiliensis | reverse complement strand
TTTTTACACATATCAAAGTTGAAATAATATCCGTGAATTATACAATGAACGTTATGAGTTCATTAAATCAAAGAACTCGCTGTTAGATTTAGTGTTTTTTAATTTGCTAAGTAAGAATTCCATTGCATCTATAGATCCCATAGAGTGAACGATTCTTCTTAAAACCCACATTTTTGAGAGTGTTGATTTGTCAACTAGTAGATCTTCTTTTCTAGTACCAGATTTATTAATATCAATAGCTGGATAAGTTCTTCTATCAGAAATTTTTCTATCTAATACAATTTCTGCGTTACCTGTACCTTTAAACTCTTCAAGAATTACATCATCCATTTTAGAACCAGTATCAGTTAAAAAGGTGGCAATAATAGTTAAAGATCCACCTTGATCAATATTACGGGCTGCACCGAAAAAGCATTTAGGCATTTGTAAAGCATTTGCATCTACACCTCCGCTAAGAACCTTTCCAGAAGATGGAGTAACTTGGTTATAGCCTCTTGCAAGTCTTGTCATAGAGTCTAAAAGTATTGTAACATCTTTTCCCTGTTCAACTAATCTTTTTGCTTTTTCAAGAACTATTTCAGCTAGCTGTGTATGTCGTGTAGCTGGCTCATCAAAAGTTGAACTTACAACTTCTCCTTTTACTGACCTAATCATATCAGTAACTTCTTCTGGACGTTCTCCAATTAATAGTACTATAAGATAGATTTCAGGGTGGTTAGTAGTAATAGCATGGGCAATGTTTTGTAATAACATAGTTTTCCCAGTACGCGGGGGAGCTACTATAAGGGCTCGTTGCCCTTTACCCATTGGTGATATTAACTCCATTACCCTAGTACTCATAATTTTAGGATTTTTTTCATCTTCAAAACATATTTTTTCCTCTGGGTATAAAGCTGTTAAATCATCAAAATGTAAACGCTGTACGGATTTTTTAACTTCTTCACCGTTTACTTTTAATACTTTTAGCAGAGCAAAATAACGTTCACCGGATTTAGGAGCACGAATCGGCCCTTCTATAGTATCGCCAGTTCTTAAGTCACAGCGTTTAATTTGACTAAGTGATACGTAAATATCACCTGGTCCAGGTAAGTAGTTTGCTTCTGGGGAACGTAAAAAACCAAAACCACCTGGTAGTTTTTCAAGTACCCCTTCTTCTATTACAGTACCGTTTTGTTCTACAATTTTTGTTAAAAGGGTAGACATTAATTCGTTTTTAGTCATTGAACTAGCATTATCAATGGCTAAGCTTTCAGCATAGCATTGTAACTCTTCAGGGGATTTTTTCTTTAGTGCTTTTAAATTAATTTTAATTTCGCTAGAAGATGTAACGGAATTATTATTTTTAGGAGTATGAAGTGGGTTCAATGGAATTTTGACTATCTTACTTGCTTCAGACTCTTTTTCTGTGCTCATAATGGTATTTTAAATTAGTTATTATTATAGATAATTTATTAATTTTTTGAAAAACAAAACATGTAATTAACTAGTTTAAGAAGGAAGAATGATTGGCTTTAATCACGTAGCTACTTTAAATTAAGTACCAAAATTCAAGAGATTTGTCAAATAATTTAAATCTTTTCCTCTTACTTGTTTTTCTATTTTATTTAAAGTTTTTGTTAAATATTGTAAAAATCAAATGTTTAAGTATAAGTTGATAGTAAACAAAATTATAACAAATTTTTATTATAGTTAATTTTATTTTAATAATAAACCTATTATTAATCAAATTTTTTAAATTACTATTTAATTTTAGACTTAAAATATTTTTCTTATGTGCTAATGCCCATAAAATAGTTTGATTACTTAAATAATAAGCTGTTTCATTAATTATATAGGAAAAATAATTTTTTCTACTAGTTGAAATAATTTTATTATTGTTAAATAAATTAAATTTATGCTTAGTGCTGAACATTTTTAAGTGTATCATCCGTAGGGAGGTATAATATAATGTGAAAAAGCCTGTATATTTATTTTTTGTGAGCCAAATCTTATTATAAAAGAAAATATATTGATTTGCTTGTTCTGAGTGTATTATATACAGTAATTCTCTAATTAAATCTTTATTTAAGTATTCTTTTGGATTTAGGTAGATAATCCACTCATATAGATGCCATTTATGTGAATATATATCTCTAAACTCATCTTTTTTAGTATTTGTAGGTGCAGTAGTTAAAATTATACAACCTAAAGCTTTAGCTAAATATATGGTATTATCTTTGCTATTAATATCTACTACAATAATTATATCAGATAATTTTTGTGCTGTTTTAATACAATGTAATATTCTATCTTGATCATTATAAGTAAGTATTACTGTTGCTACTTTGTTCATATTAATTCGTTATAAACATCTAAGGTTTTACTAAGCATCTGTTGTAGAGAGAAATAGTCTATTACTGATTGTCTTGCATTATTGCGAATAGATTGTATTTTTTGACTGTCTAAATATAAAAGTACATATTTAATTTTTTCTGCTAAATTCTGAGCGTCGTTTACTTTAACATGAAACCCATTAACTTCGTCAGTAATAGTCTCTATAGCACCACCAATTTTTGTTGCAATAACAATGTTTTTCATGGCTTTAGCCTCAACAATAGTTCTGCCAAAGGCTTCTGGTTTAGTAGAAGCAGAAAGTACGATATCAGACAAAGCATATAATATTGATATATCTGTAACTGGTCCACAAAGCTGTATTTTGCTTTGTAGTTTATAATTAATAATTTTCTTTTTTACCATATTTGTAAAATTAGGATGGGAAGACATATCTCCAACCATAATACAATAAAAATTACATTCCTTTATCATATTTAAAGCTTCAATGACAATATCTTGTCCTTTCCAGCTAGTCATTCTAGCAGGTAATAATATCACACGAACATCTTTTGGTATATTATATTCTTCTTTATATTTTAATAATTTATTTAATTCAATTTTTTGAGGATTAAAATAATCTAAATCTACACCTCTATATATTACTCTAATTTTATCTTCAGGCACTTTATAGTTTTCAATTATGTGATCTTTAACAAAATTTGAAACTACAATTACGCGATCCCCTTTTGTCATTATGCTATTATATATTTTTTTTGGCAAGGTGGAAGAATCATAAATTCCATGGAAAGTAGTTATAAATTTAGCTTTGGTTCTGTAAGCTGCAAGATAAGCGCTAAAAGCAGGAGCTCTTGATCTAGCATGCACTATATCTACTTTGTTATGATTTATTATGTTAGATAGTATGATATGATTATATAATATAATAAAAGGATTTTTGCTTTTTGCATTCATTGTAAAATGTATGCTTCCTGTACTAAGCAATTGATCGACAAGTATTCCTCCTGATGATGTTACTAAGGATTTATAATTGTTTTTTACTAAATATTTAGCTACATCTATTGTACCACGTTCAACTCCACCTGATATTAAAGATGGTAATACTTGTAAAATTGTTTTTTTATGGTAATTTGTACTCATAATATCTATTTAACCATTAATGGATAATGAATGAATAAAACTTATAATTTAGATGATGGCAGGTTTATATCTTACAAGCAATATAAAAGCAAAAAAACCATCCTGTAAATATTATTTTTCTTCATAATATGATGTTAAATATGGAAGTAGTAAATCAAATTATTTATATGAATTCTGTGTAAAAGAAGATTTAAACTACTTAACTTTTGATAATTTGGGACATTGTAAGTCTTCTGGTAGGTTTTTAGATCAGACTATTAAGAGTTGGCTTGATGCAAGTTATGAAATTATTAACTATACTAGTGAAAATTTTGATAGCGTTATTATCAGTTCAAGTTTAGGGGCTGGTTGGCATTACTTTTGGCAATTGCTGATGTAATTGCTAGAATTAAAGCTATAATATGTCTTGCTCCTGCAGTGGATTTTACCCAGAATTTAATTTGGAAAAAATTAACCAAGTCTAATAAGAACATCATTCGTGATATGGGGTATATAGAATTAAGTAGCCAAAATATGTAGTGATAAATTATCCTATTAACTATAATTTAATATGCATTGCTCAGAAATATTTGCTGCTAAACAAAATACTATTAATATACAACGTTTAATACATATTATTCACGAAATAAAAGATCAAGAAGTCCCTTATCAGTTGTCTCTTAACTTGATTAACAAAATTCAGACTCCAACAAATTCCGTAGCTATTCTTAAACTTATGAAACATCATTGTCTAATCCTAATAGTTTGAGTTGTATATTACATTCTGTTAAAAAGGTTATATAGTTAACATACTTTGTAAATAAGTTTTAATTAATTTCTGTAAATGTTACAAATTTTAGAGAGTAAAGTTAATGCTTCAAATTTAGGTCTTTGAAAGGCATTTCTACCAATTATTGAACCACTGCCACCTCCATCTTTTATAGATTTTACCTCATCTAGAAGATCTGATTCTGACTTATACTGACCACCAGAAAAGATAACTAACCTTTTATTATTAAAACAACTTTGCATTACATGTTTTATTCGCTCTGTTAAAGTATCAATTTTTGTATTTTTATTGCTTAAGAGGTCCTGGTTTTTGATTTGTGATATATTTTGTGTAGGTAATTTTACTTTAATGATATGTGCTCCAATTAATGCAGCTATGTGAGCTGCGTAAGAGCAAATATCTATAGCAGTTTCACATATTTTGGTTAAGTTTTTGCCTCGAGGATATGACCAGATTACTGTAATAAGACTATAATTTCTAGCTTCTCTAATAATTTTTTGTGTTTCTTCTAACATTTCAAGGAATTTATCTGATCCAGGATATATAGTAATACCAACACCAATACATCCAATTCTTACAGCATCTTGTACAGATGATGTAAATGCTTGGTCTGGTATATCTGTATTACTTACTAATGAATTATTGTTATTAAGTTTTAGGATCATTGGGATCTGGCCAGCAAAACTATCACAACCAGCTTGTAAAATACCAAGAGGAGCAGCTAAACCACTCAGCCCGCCTTCTATGGCTAGATTAAAGTGATAGTGAGGGTCATAGGCTGCTACGTTCGATGCAAAACTTTTAATAGGACCATGTTCAAAACCTTGATCAATTGGTAATATTAATAACTTACCAGTACCAGCAAGCTTACCTGACATTAAAATTCTATAAAGGTTAGCTTTAATGCCTGGAGATTCTCCTTCATAATGGTTAATAATCTTTCTTACTTGTGTTGTAATATTCATTGATTATTACCTTGTGGTTTTTAAAAATTTTAGTACTTCATCAACATGTTTAGTTACACTAACTTTTGGCCAAATAGCAGCAATTTTACTTTCTTTATTAATTAAAAAAGTAGTTCTATCAATAGCTGTAAATTTTTTGCCAAATATTGATTTTTCTTTTAATACATCATAATCTTCATAAATTTTACCAGTATCGTCATATGCTAATTCAAAGTTCAAACAAAGTTTTGTTTTAAATTTGTTATGAGAATCTACATTGTCTTTTGATACTCCTAAGATAATTGTGTTTAGTTTGTTAAATTCCACAATAGCTTCATTAAAATTTTTTGCTTCAATTGTACAACCTGGAGTATCATCTTTAGGGTAGAAATATAAGATTAAGTTTTTACCTTGATAATAGTTTAAATCAACAGTTAAGTTATTAGTTGTTAGCATTTTAAAATTTGGGGCTTTATCACCTACTTTTAGCTTTATCATTTATCTACTCCTTAATTTAATCTTATATTACTTGTATAATTAAAATAAAATATTTTCAATACGATAATTTTTATTTTGTTTTTGATGAACAAGAGCGCGATATATATGAATATTTTCTAATACTCTTTGAACATAATTTCTTGTTTCAAAAAAAGGGATTTTTTCAATCCAGTCGATAACATCATATTTGTTTTTATACTTTCGTGGATCTCCATTAGATTCTAACCATTTTTTAACTCTATGTGTACCAGCATTATATGCAGCAATTGGTAATATATAAGATCCATTATAGCTATCACGAAGATCTTTAAAATGTTTACTGCCAAGTTGTATATTATAGTGAGGATCTAAAGTAAGATTATGAATAAGACATGGTTGTTGCAAAGTTTTTGCTGTTGTACAAGCAGTAGAAGGTAATAATTGCATTAATCCTCTAGCATTTGCACTACTTACTGCATGTGGATCAAATCTTGATTCTTGTCTTATAATGCTGTATGCTAGCTCAGGCTCTACATGAAATTTTGATTTATTATAAGGCATTGGATAAGAATAGTTAGTGATTATTAAATAAATTTCTTCTAGGTTTTTGGCCTCATCGATAGCAGCAATTATATATTGTGCTGATAGCATCACTAAGTTATTTTCTGATAATATTTTTGCAGCAGTTAAAAATTCATTATTATTTAAGTTACTTTTGCATTTTTGTTTTTGAGCAAGTGAGGGGAGTTTCAGCGTTCTATCTTTGATTTCAGGTTTAGCTAGCTGTCCATAAAAAGTATATTCATATTTTGCTGCTTTTTTGTACCAAATATTGGCTTCATTATATTTACCTATTGCTTGATTAGCTCTACCTAGCCAGTAAGCACTTCTTGCTACACTGATTGGCCTTTTTACAACTTTATGCATTTCAGAGAAATGATGTATAGAATTTGTTGCTTTTTTTAAGAATCTTAATGCAATCCAACCAGCAAGCCACTGAGCATCACTAGTATCTTGAGAACTATTAGTAGGTATGTTTTTAACTATATTATAAGCTTCAAAATATCTGTTTCGTGCTAGTAATTCCCTAGCATATAAAGATCCAAGCTTCCACCATTCTTGTGTTATAGAATTATCCTTTTTTACTAGAGAAAATAGTTTAATTATCTTTGGACTAAAATCTTCATTTTTAGCTTTATATTTGAGAAATGCAAATAATATTCCGTTAGTGTTGCGTTGTTTTAATGGTAATCTATAAAATAAGCGGTCAGTTTCAGCTTTATTGCTAATGGCAGCGATCTGTAACTTTAAAGCATTTTGATCATTTTTATTAACATAATTCAAAAATTTTGTAGCATTTGTAATATCTCCTTTTAATATAAGATATTCTATTTTTTTATAATAATCATTTGGGGTTAATATTAGAGAAAAGTTTTTTAAAAAATCTATAGATTCAGGATAAGAAAAACTACCATAGATCCAACCATTTCTGATTATTTTATTTTTTTTCTTTACGTTTTGTACTATCTTATCAGCTGCTATAGCATAATATTTATAGCCTTTACCTGTTTTAGGATTTGTATTGTTAAACCAATTAACTATAAGATTCTTATCTGTATTGTCATCAATTAGAGTTTCTGCTATTTTAGATATAGATTCGTATTGGGGCCATTTGGGATTAGCTCTTAGAAACTCTGTAATCTCTTTAAATGTTACATCATTGTTATTGTTGTAGTTTAAATTGCTAAATTTTTGAGATAAAGCTATCTTGTATAAAATTTTATTACCTGATTTCTTGGCATTTAATATTGCATCATTCCAGTTTTTTTGTTTAAGACAACTACAAGTTTCTTGAATATGGGCTTGAGATGCATAAATTAACAAAGGTGAGATAATATTAAAAATAATGGCAAAAACGATAAATTTAGGAGTTTTCATGTAGTTAAATTTATGATACTAAGTTTAATAATGATGTCATATAGTGATTTATTAATAATATGAATACAGCATTTATTTTTCCTGGTCAAGGATCCCAGTTTGTTGGTATGGGTAGAGATCTATATAATAATTTTCATATTGCAAAAGATATATTTCATGAAGTGAATGATATATTATCTGAGAAGTTAACAGATATAATGTTTCATGGTCCTGAGGAGACATTAACGTTAACTAAATATGCTCAATTAGCTATTATGGTGGTATCAGTTACAACTGCTAAAATACTAGAATATCAAATAGGTAAAAAATGCTATCAAATAGCTAACTATGCTGCTGGTCATTCTTTAGGTGAATATAGTGCATTGTGTATTGTTGATAGTATATCATTTGTTGAAATTACTAAAATGTTAAAAGTTAGAGCTAATGCTATGCACTTAGCTGCATCTAATTGTGATGGTGGTATGGTAGCTTGTCTTGGAGTTTCTCTTACAGAATTAGAACCAGTGATAAAACGTTGTGCAGCTGAAGGGATATGTGAGATTGCAAATAATAATATAGAAGGACAAATTATAATAAGTGGTCATATGAAAGCTATGGTTCTAGCAATGGACATTTTAAAGGCTCAAGGTAAAAAGGCTGTTAAATTAAATGTTAGTGGACCTTTTCATTCTTCATTAATGGCTTCAGCTACTAAAAAGCTAAAACAAGTTGTAGAGAAAGCAGATGTAAAAACTCCTAAGATTCCAGTAATTGCAAATTATACAGCTGATGTTGTAACTACTCCAGCAGCTATTAAAAACTGTCTTATTAATCAAGTTCAAGGAACAGTAAAGTGGAAAGAAACTTTAGACTTACTTCAACAGAAAAATATTACTCACCTTGTTGAAATAGGCCCTGGTAAAGTCTTAACTAATATGGCAAAAAAAGGAAAATATCTTTTTGAATGTATTAATATTAATTGTATACAAGAAATAGATAAATTTTTAAATTATATAAAGTAAATCATTCTTGTTAACAAATATGTTACTATACTAAATTATCACCAATTATAGTAGCAGTAGTATCTTTAAAGGTATCACATGCACCTTCAAATACATCGCCTTCTCTAAGTTTACTGAGTTCTTCATCTTCAGGTACATAATACCCTACTAGACCTTTAACTGTTTGTTCAGCTGCTTTTTCACATTCATTAAGATATTTTTGAGTAGACTCAACTGATTTTACAAATGTTTCAAATGTTTTTATAGGTAAATAGTAACATAAATCTTTTGATAAAGCATATATACTATTTAAACCAGCATCTACAAGCTTTTCTCCTATACTGCTTTCTGATTTTAAAATATCACATGTGCCATTAACAACTCTTCCAGCTATAGATGTAGTGTAGTTATATAAATCTTTTAAATATCCTTTAGCAACAGTTTTTGCAGTTAACATTGAATTTTTAATTAAAGCATCAAAGTTATTATGTGTAAATTCATATGTAGACTTCCCTGTTTTAAAAGCTGCAATACCACCAGCAGTACCTAAAATCAAATTAAAAAGCATAATATTTCTTTTTTGTTTAGTTATAAAGATAAATTAGTTAAATAAAACACTTTTGATTAATAACTCTACTCAGTTTATATTATATTAGGTTTAATGTCAACATTTAATTAAGTTTTTAATAGGGTTAGAAAGTTTAATAACATTAGCTTATACGATTAGCTATATATTCAGTAAGATTATTTAAATAATTTCTATGAGCTAAACTTATATTTAATTTGTTTATAATATTTATAACTTCACCTTTTAAATTTAAAATTTTTTGTTGTAATAAATTTTTAATGTTATGTTTATTTAGAATTTCTAAAGCATATTTAAAATCACTAGGATCTTTTTCTTGTTTTAGAAATATTTTATCCCAAAATTCTTTTTCCTTAGAACAGGCATTATTATAAGCGATTATTACAGGTAGTGTAATTTTACCTTCAGTGAAGTCATCACCAACGTTTTTACCAAGGTTATGAGAATCTCCTAAATAATCTAGTAGATCATCTGTTATTTGAAAAATTAATCCTAACTTGATACCAAACTTTTTCATGTTTGAACATATATTATAATGCTGATTTGAAATAATAGCAGCGATTTCACATGCAGAGCCAAATAATTTAGCTGTTTTTGCATGGATAATTTGAAAATATTCTTGTTCTGTAAATATTTTCTGAGATCGGAGATTAATTAGTTGCTTTACTTCTCCTTCAACAATAGTGGTAAATGCTTTTGAAAAACTCTCAAGAGCCTTTATAGAATTGCCTTTTAGCATTAACTTGAATGATTGACTAAATAAAAAATCACCAATGAGTATACTAGTTTTATTATCCCATTTAAGATGTGCTGTAAGTTGAGAGCGGCGCATAACACTTTCATCTACAACATCGTCATGCAATAAAGTAGCAGAATGTATAAATTCTATAGCTGCTGCTAAATAATAATGAGATGAGCCTTGATAGCCGAAAATCTTACTAACAAGAATTGTTAGCATCGGTCTTATACGTTTACCCCCTGAATTAATAAAATATTTACTAACTACTTCTATTAATTCTTCTTGGGAGTGAATATGATCTAATATTATTTTGTTTACTTCAGTCATTTCTATATGTAGGAAATCATGTAAATTTTGAAGCAAATTTTTTTGTGAGCAACTGTGGCTTGACGTTATTTTATTTGATCTTAATGTTTCTCTATTAGTAAAATAATTTAAATTTTTAGTAGTATATGCCTTCATTTTAGTACCTTAATGATTTTTTAATATCTTGCCATAAGGTAGGTGTAATCATTTCTGGAGATTGATTTAGCTTATCTATGAGATCAGAATTTTTCTGTAGTTGTGGTAGCAACTTTTGTACTAGCTTACCTGGGGTACTAGATTTTTCAGTTTGTTCCTGAGCTTCTTTACAAAGTGTTTGATAATATAATTCTTTTACTTGTATTAAGGTCAAATCATTGCCAATCTTTGTCATATCGTCTTTATGTTTGCTACTATCATAATTATAATTAATTACTAAATCATTAGATTTAGAGTTAGGGTGATCTGAAATTCTTACTAAAAAAGACTTCCATACATTTTTATTAAACTCTGAGATAATAGAGTTTTCCTCTGCAGTATTATCTTTATATTCCTGTCTAAAACTTTGTATAATATTAAATAAATCTACCATATAATTTATAATATTTTTGAAGTTTAATAAAGATAAAGTACCTTGAGAAAAGTTACCTTGATAATCTTCAAATGTTATTATGCCCTGATTAAGATAATTAATTGTAACTCCATATTTACCAAAAAACAATTCAAGATTATTAAGCTTGTCTGTCACATGTTGTTGATGTTTTTTTAGTTCATAATCTAAATTCAAAGTAATTTTATCAGAAATATTTATTTCATTAATAGCTTTTTTAAAAGAATCTGAAGTTTTTATATTATCTGATATAGTTAATGATGGCAGTTTGCTGTAAAAATTCTGTAGTTTTGGATCAAGGTTTTTAGACTTTAAGTCAGAAATTTTTTGCTTAATTTGTTCATTTTGTAAGAAGTCTAAAAATAATTGTATTAAGTATTTTTTATTTTTAGGTATAAATGAACTTGCTAGTATAAATTTAGCATCCCTATTATTTTGATAGGTAAGATTTTTATAGTTAATCTTATTAACCGTTCGAAAGAATTGGTCTTCATAAATACATTTCTCTACCATTGTTGCACTGTTTGACAATATTGTTTCAAGTATATTATTTGAAGTAGAAATATTTGATACTAAAGTGTCTAGAGTTAGTTTAAGTTCAAAATTAATTGAGTCAGATGGTTGTTCAATCTTAGAATTATTATTAATAACTATTTTAGTAATTTTTGTATCTAAATTATAGTGTTTAGGAATATTTGTTAAAAAATCATTGAAACTGTAATAATATGGATGGTCTGAAAAACTAAAGTAAAAATATGATGGTTTTATTTGTTCTTTTAAAGAATTGTTGATACTATCATAGATTTCATATTTTTGTAGTATTAATTTGTAGTTTTTAATGTAATTGATAAGCTCAAATATCTTAATTTTTTTAAAATTTTTAATAAGATTTTTTAATGATTTTAATTTGCTAACTAGTATAATATCTAGTTTAATATTAGTACCAAAGCCAGATTCTAGAGGGAAAAGTCTTTTGTGACATTTTCCTTGGTAATTAATGTGTAAGTTTTTATGCATTAAATTATATCTTATTTTGATAGGATGAATACAAGATATCTTTCTGGTTATATTGGTATTAGTGAAGTTTAGGATATCAAGTCCTAGTTCGAATGGAAAACCTGCTGGTTTTATGGTTGAAAAGCTGATTTTTTCTTGATCAGTAGTACCTATATCAGTAGAGTATTGATATATGGTGATATCTTTGTTAGCATATTGATTATTTATTATTTTTGCTACTGTGCTTAAGGTAAAATACCATATGGTGCTATAAGATAATAATAGTATTACAGTTAAAATTAGTAAAGTTATAAGTATTTTTCTCATTATTGGCCATGATTTAGAGTTATATATTGATGGTAAAGTTTGATAACATCAATTAGCCAAATTGAAATTACTAATATGAATACACACATTAGAATTGTAGCAATGGAATCAAAAGTAGCAGATGGGTATATAGTAAAGATCGTTGATTGTATACAAGCTCCTCCAGACTTTCCTAATTTCATCCCTACAACTTCCACTGCTGCTTTACCTTTTGTTTTTAGTTCATCATTAAGGGGAATATAAGCCACTTCTTTTGTTGGATCAAATAAAGAGTATTTACTTGATTTGCTTAGAATGTTTTGTAATGCTCCAATTAATACAGCAAAATAAATTGGATTAAAAGATATAATAGTGCCAAATATTGTATTTATATTATTTCCTACAATTACAAGTAAGAAAAATATTATTCCAGTTATACCAATAATTGTAGGAGTAAGAAGAGCGGGAACTAGCCAATTAAATCTGCGTAATATATTGCTGCTTATAATCATAAATGCAACACAAGATATCCCCATAGCTATATTAAATTGTCCCATAAAACTTACATATTCTTGTGTTGTAGGGTATAATTCTCGTACCTTAGCTTTCCATGGGCCTTCTAAAATGTTAATTGCTAAACCATAGCAAATAACCATAATGGCAATGCAGCCAATATATTTAGACTTTAATACTAAATTTATGCTATCTTTTATTGATAGTTTAGTTTTTCTATTATAGTTTAACTTAAAGTTACTTAATAAGTTGTTGCTTTTGTGTATAATAATCTGTTTTTTAGAAATAATTTTGTTTAGATATTTAAAGGTGATTATTGCTATAAGGCCTGAAAAGGTAACAGCGATAATGATAAGCTTAAGAGTTATTTCAGATTTATTGTTACAGTTACAGTCAATAATATTACTAACTATAAGGTTTGGAGCTTCTGAGGTATCAGCACATGATATTAATATATTACCAGCGACAATTAGGCCTAAATTTCCTATCATGCCTAAAATTGGATAGAATCTTTTAGCATCTTTAATATTAAATATATTATTTACAAATTGCCAGTACATTAAATTTATAACTACTACACTCCATAGCTCACAAAAGATATACATTATAGCGTAGCTCCATTTTCCTCCAATTTTAATAATCCATTGTAAGTAAGGGTATGTAAAAATTGCTTTTTCAACAAAAATATTTGATGGATGTAGCAAAATCTGATGTGGGTAAATAATAAAAGCAAAGAATATAAAAAATAATAGAAAAAAAACAACTACTGTATAAAAAACATTTTCCATAGAGTAAATATTAGATAGTTTAATATATATTAAAGTAAATATAACAGCAGATGGTAGTACTAGCCATAATTTTAAAAAACTTATAACTTCTGCTCCCATGGATGGAACTACTAAACTATCTTTTACTGCTCTTAATGCACTAAAATTAAATAGTAAACAAAACATCATTAAGGCCATAGGACAAAAAAGGGCCATTTCTTGTTGTTTTATTGGCCATAAAAACATTTTAGCCTTTGTAAAGACATTGATTTTTTGCATTATGATTTATCTGTTAGGCAAGCAATAGCTAAGAAAGACAACAAAAACCTTACTTCTATTGTTTTTCTTTAAAAAAGTCAATAAAAATGCAACATTAATTATATATAAACTTAATTATCCTTATTAACTAATTTTAAGTATTCTATATTTAATTCTTTTACTGCCCAAATCCATATAGTACATACTACAATAAATATGAACATTAAATAAATAGTTATAGATTGGTAAGTAGCAGTAGGAATAAATATAAAAATTAGAGATTGAATTAATGCACTTGTAGATTTACCAAGTTTTACTCCAATTATATCAGCTGTGGCTTTACCTTTACTTTTTAATTCATCATCAAGTGGAACATATGACATTTCTTTTGTAGAATCAAATAATGTGTATTTACTTGCCTTGCCTAAAACATTTTGTATCATTCCTATAGTTACTGCTATATTTGTTGGGTCAGATGTAATAAAGATAAGTCCAGTGAAATAAGGTGGAATATGAAAATTCAATATCATAAAAAATATTATGCCAGTAAAGCAAATAATTAAGGGAGTAATAATTGCTGCTGAGAACCAGCCAAAACTCCTTATGATATTTGATCCGATTAAAACGAATAATAAAGTGAAAAGTCCAGTATAACTAAGGTAATGACCTACAAAAGCTGCATATTCATCAGCAGTTTGATATAAAGTACTAGATTTAGCCTTCCAAGGACCTTCTATTAAATTAATTGCAACACCATAACAGATTAATAAGGTAGTTATTAATCTAATATAGCGAGATTCTATTGTCATTTTAATACCATCTAGTACAGATATTTTACTGGGTTTTACTTTAAAGTTTAAGCTACCAGTCTTAAGTATATGATGATTAAGAAACCAAAAAATAAATATAGCTGAAGCACCTAATAGTAAAATAATACTAATTATAAATTGTACAGAGAGCTCTGTTTTATCACAATTTAACTTATATTGATTTATACAATAATTACTGAAAGATGGTAAAAAGAATAAAAATTGACCAGAGATATATAATCCTGTTTGCCCTAACAATCCAAATAAGGTATAAAATCTTTTTGACTCTTCTACAGTTGTAACCAT
Organism: Occidentia massiliensis; assembly: GCA_000309075.1. Classification (GTDB taxonomy): domain Bacteria; phylum Pseudomonadota; class Alphaproteobacteria; order Rickettsiales; family Rickettsiaceae; genus Occidentia; species Occidentia massiliensis. Next base: position 35,277 of record CANJ01000038.1, on the reverse strand, counting down.
ATTAACAAATTGCCAATATAGGAGAGCAAAAACAGCATTTGGCCAAAGTTCAGCGACAATATAAAAAAGAGAAAACCCCCATTTTGCAGTAAGTAGAACAAACCATTTTAGATTAGGAAATTGCTTAATAAGTGTTTCTACATTTTTATCTTTGAGATGAAGGAGCTTGTGATTAGGGAAGATAAAAAAGCCAAAAATTGCAAAGAATAATAAAAAACCTAATAATATTATATAAAATATATTTTCGTTTTTAATAGTATTTACTAATTTTACATATATTATTGTCATTAAACAAGCTGCTGGTAATACTCCCCAAAACTTTAAAAAAGCAATAGTTTCAGTACCGATCATAGTGTTTACTATACTATCTTTTAAGGCTCTAACTACATTTTGAATAAAAAGTATACAAAACATTAGAGCTGTCATTAATAAAAATTTAGGAAGTTCATGGTAATGAATTGGCCAAATATAGTCGAAAATCTTATGGAACTTGTTATTAAAACTTTTGGGTGTACTAAATAAAAAAAGACGAGGTGAATTGAAAAACTTCATTATATCTAACCTAAAAATTGTTTTTGGTTAGAACACCATAATACAGATTTCTATAATTAAGTCAATTTATTAATGTCTTTTATTTTTAGACCTTGCTTATATATATTTTTGTTAAATATTGTTTAATATTTCTTAATTTAACTCTTATTATGCATAGTAAAATATGATATACTTAACAAAAAATGTGTAGTGCATTGATTGAATTCTTTACTTAAAGATAGTAAGGGTAAAGTTTATTTTGCTTATTTAGAGAGGAAAAAATTATGATAATACAGACTAAAACTTCCAGATTTTGTAATAAAATATATATTACTTTAAACGTTATTGCTGAAGATTCTAAGGAAGCTGCGCTGATGCAAGTCAATAATCTAGCTAAGAGAGTATGTACTGCTAAAAATAAAACTGTGAAAGTAATATTTGAACAAAATTATGATCAGCTAGAAGCGGGAGTAGTACTAGAAGAGGATAAAACTATAACAGCAGAGGTTATTAAAGAAGTTTTGTATAATAATTCAATGGTAACTGACTTAGATATCTATAAGCTAAAAGTAAGTGATGAACAGTTAAGAATTATTTCTGAAGGATTAAATGCTAACACTAGTTTAAAGTATTTAAGATTATACTTGTATGAATGTGGGGATGAGTGGGAAAAAAATTTGAAAATAGTAGGAAAGAACTTAATGAATTCTAAAATAGAAGTTTTAGAAGTATCTTATAATGATTATGGATATAAGATAGCTAAAGCATTAAAATTACCAGAAACTTTAAAAACATTGGGATTTCCTTTTTACTATAATCAAGCAGAGAATGAGCCTTTAGTTGAGGTGCTTAAATCTGTACAAAACTCAAAGGTAGAAAAATTAAGGTTGGACTTTGGAGATATGGGAATTGAAAAGGTTAAATATATAATTGGTGAAGGGTTTAAATATATAACAAATATTAAGGAAATATATTTTGGTAGTAATTTGGAAGTAGAGGTAATAAAACTTATATTTGATAATTTATTTTTGCTTTCTAATTTAATGGTGTTAGATTTTGGCTGGAATAATTTAAAAGAAGCAATAGGTGAATTTACAGTAGGTGAGATGTTAATTGAAGCAATAGCTAAAAATTCAAATATTGTTGACGTTAAAATTAGTGGTGAAATAGAAGGTAAGATAAGTAACTTTTTAAGAGAACAAATTGAGATTAATAGAGCAGCAAAGTTGGATCAAGCTGAGGAGGTAGATAACACCTGTATTGGAAATGGTCTTTTTTCTTTACAAATGTACTATAGTGATGGTCTAGGTACAGATATGTTAGGACAAGATTAAGGTTTTTTATGGTTAAATCACTTGGTTAAAATGTATTAAATAGTCTTACTACTAAAGAATTTGCTGAAGGAAACCCTGGTTTCTTAGTGAGGTTAGATAATATTTATGATCATGGGAAGAAAAGAAAAATAACAAAGGAGGATAAGTACTTGTATAAAAATATAAAGTGTAACTATAGTTTTTAGTAATTAAAGCATCTTGATTTTATGTAAAATTAATAGTATGAATAAGGTAAAGAATAGGTTAAAGTATATTAATTAATTTTAAATAAAATACACATTTTGTTAACCAGTATTTTATTCCGTAATGCCTATTTATTAATTTTAATTAAAAAAGAAGAAGAATTATGTCAATAGAAATTAAAAGTAACTCTGGGGTTTCACTTTTTAGTATTAAAGGTACTAAAGATGACTGCATTGAAGCTGTAATTATGCAATTTGTGCATTTAACTAACAGTTATCCTGAGCTATCAGTAAGGCTTGAACGCCGAGAAACAGAAATACCAGAGGAAAATAAAGATGTAATAAGAAAAATAATAAAAAGTATTTTATGTACTTCGTTAGTTTTTGAATTAGATCTTAGTGAAGGGGCAGATGATGAACTACTTGCACCTATATCTGAAGGACTAAGAGATAATACTGGTTTAAAGTATTTGGATATTGAGTTTAAAGGGTTTGGAGCTAACTGGGAAGAAAATATGGGGATAGTAGGAAGAAACTTAGAAAGTTCTAAAATAAAGACCTTGACTATATGGTATAGAGATGAGGGATATAAAATAGCTAAAGGATTAAAGTTGCCAGAAACCTTACAAAAATTAGTAATTCATTCCTATAATAAAACAGAAGATAAGCCTTTAGTTGAAGTACTTAAATCTGTACAAGGTTCAAACGTTGAAAATCTGAATCTAGATTTTAGAGATTTAGGAGTTGAGAAGGTTAAATATGTAGTTGAGGAGGGATTTAAATATTTAATGAATGTTCAAAAAATAGGGTTTGGCTGGCATTTGGAACCTGAAATAATAAAGCTGATATGTAATAATTTGTCTTTACTTCCTAACTTGAGGAAGTTGGATCTTAGAGTGAATGAGTTGGGGGATGAAGTAGTTGAGCTTTTGAAGATTGCTATAACTAAAAATCCTAGTATTATTGATGTTAATTTTGATCGTAATAAAGTTGAAACTGAAGCGGGAAAATCTTTAAAAGAGAGAATTTGTCATAATAGGGAAAAAGCTATTTTAAATAAAATATTAAATCAAACTGAGATAGATAAAATACTTTTTAAAGCTATTGTGAAAAAGGATATAGAAGATATTAAACATACTCTTTCAGTATTAAATGCTAATCCAAATGCTAAAAATGATGAAGGTGATACTCCACTAAAAGTAGTTACATGCAGAGTTAAGGAAGCAGAGAAATATAGAAGACCTGATGCTGTAGAGTACTCAAGGATAAAAGAACTAATAGAAATAGCTATGTATATGCGATCTTTAGCTATTATAGAAATTAAAGAAGATACAGAATTTAAGATCCGGGAAGAAGACATGACATTTGCTGCAAATTGTCTATTGAATTATTTAGTACACAACAATATTCCTATTAGTAAATATATAGTAGGTCATGTAATGCAGCTAGAAAAAGGGTTATGGGCTTCTACGTTTGAGAAGAACATCAATGAAATTAAAGCAACATCGCTAAAAACAGAATTAATTGATGATTATAAGGGTTATATAGCGTATTTAGAGAACAAATTACCTAGTCCTTTATTTAAGAAAATTAAAGCAGAATTAGAAGGAACAGAATCAGTTTTTAAAGAGGTGGGTGAGCTTTTAGCAACTGCTTTTAATTATACTATTTGTAAAGATAATACTATTATTAGTCCTGCAGATAAGATAATTGATTACCATGGTACTGGAAAATGGAAAGTAGCTAATGATGCAGAAGATCAAGTGAAAAAACAACTAGAAGAAGCAAAAAAAATTCAAGAAACATATAGGGAAAATTCTTGTCTTGCCGGGTTTGAAAAGATAAATGACAACATTGAAGGTACAAATATTAAACTATTAACATATTTAATGTATGTAAATGAGTGTATTTTGGTACATGCAGTACAGTTATTTAGCTTAGTAGGTGTTAAACCAATGCCAGAGTGGGTGAAAATTGCAATCACAAGTTGTGTAGAAGAATATGTTCAGGCTTTGCAACCTGATTCTGAAATGGGACGTAAAATGCAAGATTTTGTTACGGTAATAGAGGAGGAAAAATCTTTTGTAGATGATACTAATGAAGCAGATGGTAATTTAATAGGTAATAGTTTAATAGATAACCATGATGTAGGTTTTACTTAAGTATAGAAAAGAGATACATTAGGTGTATGCTTGGTTTTTCTTGTAATAAAGCTTATAAGGAATCAGCTTAGATCTAGCATAAATATTACTGGCTTTTGATTTTTGTAAATAAGAGTCAGTAATAATAATGTTAACTTATCAAAATATTATTGAACTTAAAGATGATATTGCTTTAATTTTTCAATTAAAAATTGATTATTAGCATTACTGATTGAAACAACCTTTAAGTTATTATGTAAACCTGAGACTATTTCAATTTTTGATTGAGGTACAGCAAGCCATTGAGCGATTAATTTTATAACAGATTTGTTAGCTTTATTATTTTCTGGGATTTCTTTGACTTTAATATGTAGAAAATTTGTGTTGTTGAAGTTATATAGTCCTACTATCTTACTAATTTTAGCTGCTGCTTTAACTTTAACATTTATAAATATAGAACCATATTTTTGGTCTAAATGCCAATAAGAAGATGACATGATTGGTCTTAATAATCAATTAGTAATAAAAATATTGTACAATTTTAAATTTATGTAATAAAGTTAATTCTTAATTATTGTCAAGGATTAGTAGTATAAAAAGATTGTATATTTTTGTTAAGAGATATTTGTTAACTATATCATTTTTATTTTGTAGTTTTACAGTTTATTCTGATAGGGTTTTTCAACAATCAGCACTTTGTGCAAGTTTATTTTCTTTTTATGAATTGAAACATATTATACCTAAAAATACTTTACTATCTATTTCTCTTAAAGAAACTAGTCGTTTACATCCTAAACATAAGGTTAAAGTGGTATGGCCGTGGACAGTAAATGTTGAAGGGAAGGGGTATTATTTTGATACTAAATTAGAAGCAGTAGAATTTGTAAAAAAGCAATTAAAAGCAAAAAAATCTAATATTGATGTAGGTTGTATGCAAGTAAATCTTCAGCATCATGCTAAAGCTTTTTCAAGTATTGAAGAATCCTTTGATCCTAGTATTAATATAAATTATGGAGCAAAATTTTTAAAACAGAAATATGATAAATTAAAAAGTTGGAAGTTAGCAATAGCACATTATCATTCGGCTACAAAAGCTCTTGGCAAAGATTATAGTAATGGGGTGTTAAAACTATTAAAAGGAATTGATCAATATAAACTAGAACTTAATAAATATGTTAAATTTGATAATTCACTTGATAAATCATCTATTAAAAGTCATTATGTAACTAATTCTAAGGCTAACTCTAAATTAACTATGAATTTTAAAGCTAAGCAACATAAATATCGTAGTAAAATGATGGTATATGTACCATTACCTTCTAAATCTTAAAAATGTGATTTTATGGAAGAAAATTCAACTATAGATGAAAAAGAAATAAAAAAGTTTAGTGCTATGGCTAAGGAGTGGTATAATCAGGAAGGGGACCTAAAGCATTTACATCTTATGAACCCAGTAAGGATTAGTTTTATTAAGCAAAAAATGTTACAGCACTATAATTTAGCAAGTTCAATTACTCCTTTTCATGGATTAGAAGTTATTGATATTGGTTGTGGCGGGGGAATATTATCTGGGCCAATGGCTAAGCTTGGAGCTACAGTTACTGGTATAGATGCTAGTAGTGAAAATATTGCTATTGCTAAAGCAGCTGCTTGTAAGTTAGGAATATCAGTTAATTATGTTAATGCTTCTATAGAAGAATATTCTAGATGTGGCAAAAAATATGATGTTATTTTATGTTTAGAAGTCCTTGAACATGTTAATAATATTGAAGTTTTTTTTCTCATTTGAATGAAGTTTTAAAACCTAATGGTATAATTATTATTTCAACAATTAATAGAACCTGTAAATCATATATCTTAGCTATATGTTTTGCTGAGTATTTATTAAGATATGTACCAATAGGTACTCATGATTTTAATAAATTTCTAAAACCATCTGAGATTAATAACTTCTTATTAAATAACAACTTATCTCTAAAGGAAATTCAAGGTATGACGTATAATCCTATATGTCAAAAATGGTATTTAACTAATGATATAAATGTTAATTACATTATGTATATAGTTAAAAATATATAAAGTTATTACTTACTCTAGTTTTCATTATCTTGTTTTCAAGTGCTTTTTTGAGTAGTATACTATAAAAATACTGAAAAAGATACCTACTAGACTATATCCATATTGTTTTGGTAGAGCTTACTCTAGCTTATATAGCTACAATACTAGGGAAGGCTTTAGTTTAGAGAAATCACCTAACTTATAATTAAAAACATTTGTTTTATCAAGTGAAAGGTATTACTTTAACCTTTCTAACTCTTTCTTAGATAAGCCAGTTAGTCTGGTAACTTTTTCTATAGGGTCTCCATCTGCTAACATAGCTTTAGCTATTTCAATATTTCTTTCAGCCTTACCCTTAGCTTCACCTTCATCAATATATTTCTGTGCTATGGTTCTCATAATATTTTCTTCTGTTTTAGACAAATGTTTAGTTATTACTTGTTCTAATTCTTGTTGCCTGTTTTCAGGTACTTTCGAGTCAGTATACCATAAAAGCCACTTGATGTAAATGTAACCCTTTTCTTTATCAACTATTACGTCTGCTTTAAATGTTTCTAAAAATTCGTCCCATAGCTTTATCATGTCTCGTTGATAAATTTTTTTCATAAAGTATTCCATTATCCCTAGTCGTTTCTTATGCTTAATTTCATCATCAGGCATACTCCGTAAGTCTACTAATTTATAGTCTTTTGTTAGTAACTTCTTAGCTTGCTTTGGATGTACAAATAGTTGCCATAAGTTTCTTGGTGCCTTGTATGGTTCTGAGCCATTATAAAATACTATATTATATATTAATGGTAGTTTATTTTTATTCTTTTTATGACGTTCACATAGTAACAATGTATATTTCCATAATCTAAATGGTATCCAGTAATCAGATTTAGATTGATGCTCTATCAATGTATAAACAAAAGCTGTTTTGTTATCTCGGGTTTGTATTGAATATACAATATCACTTAATTGTCGCCTTAAACTATCCTCTACATAACTTTCTTTTTCTATTTTAATTTTAGAAAGATCAACAAGCTTTTTAAAGTCTTGTGGTAGATAATATTCAAGAAATTCCTGTGCTACTGATGGTTCTTCTATGATCTTTTTAAATAAAGCATCACTTGGGATTACTTTTTTCCTTTCTTTCGACATTCTATTTTTACTTTGTAATATTAATGTATATTCTCACATTATATTAAATAATACTTTATATTACAGTTTTGCTGTATACTCAAATGACATAAAGATTTAGTTTTTTCCATTATAATTTTGATTTTGTTCTTGAACCTCTCAAGCTTACTATGGTATATGGCTGGTCTTTGAGTTTTAATTCAAAATACAAAATTCTCTTGCAAAAAACTAAATCTTCATGTCACTTGAGTATATATAAGATACAATCATACAATTTAGTTTTGTTCTAATAAAATATCTAATTCTTGATTACTAGAACAATGGCCTAATCCCTCTATTTCATTTAAATTATCATACAGTTTTATTAATTCTTCTTGTTGCTCTATTAGTTTGTTTTGTTGTTTTGTTAGTTTATTTTGCAGTTCCAGTAATTTATTTTGCAGTTTTGTAAATTGATATTGTTGCCTTGATAGTTCTTTTTGTTGTTCTACTAGTTTAGTTAATGTTTCTGATAGATTAGGTATAAGCTTATTAGCGTCTTTAATTAAATGTGTACAGAGTTGTTTGAGTAGTTCATAATTTTCTTCAATTAATTTATTCTCAGATAATTTGGTTGCTTCTTGTGGAGAAATATTGCCAAATACTATTATAACTACTGCTTGAGTTAGTGCTGTCAATTTAGTTATGGACTCACTTTGCGATAAAATAGTATTTTTGTTACTGTGGTCCATAATATCTTTGATTAAATATATAGTTTGTTTTAATAATAAAATATGTGATGCAAAGTTATACTGTTCTTCATCTATTGCATAAATTAGTTTATTTTGTAGTTCTATAAGTTTAGTAAATATTTCAGATGTATTGGAAGTAAGTTTATCAATGTCTTTAATGAGATATGTACAGAGTTGTGTTAGCAGAGAACATTCTACATTTATCAGTTCATTTTTAAGTATTTTATCTAGTTTTTTAACTATATTTGGCTTAGTTGAGGATTCACTTTGAGTAGGCAAAGTAGTGTTTTTGTACATAAATAACCTTCCTTGTTAAATTTTTTAATATATTTAATTACAGAAATTGTTGTGAATAAATAATATAAAGGTTAAATATTTATTATAGTATTTCTTTCATCAATTTTGTAACTTTTATGGTAAGAACTTTATTGTATTATACTACATAATTTAATTAGCACTTAGCTTTTTTTAATTTTATTTTTCTATAAGCAAGTTAATATTATTTTTATCAGCTGTTAGTTTAACAGTTGATCCCTCAGTTACTTGACCAGCTAGTAGCATTTTTGCAAGAGGGTTTTGTATCGACTTTTGAATGACCCGTTTTAGTGGTCTAGCCCCATATGTTTGATCAAAACCATTTTTAGCTAGCCAATCTATTGATGACTTATCACTAACTAAATTTATCTTTTGCTCATGCATGGTTTTTTCTAGGTTTGCTAATTGTATTTTAACTATATCATACATGTGTTGTAGTCGTAACCTATGAAATAAAATAATTTCATCTAATCTGTTTAAAAATTCAGGTCTAAATGTATTTTTTACTATAGTCATTACTTGCTCTTTTAAAAGATCACCATTTTCTTCTATTGTTTGTGAAGCAATGATTTCTGCACCTAAATTTGATGTTAAGATAATAATGGTATTTTTAAAATCCACTGTCCTTCCATGGCTATCAGTAAGTCTACCTGCATCTAATACTTGCAAAAGTAAATTGAATATGTCACTATGAGCTTTTTCAACTTCATCAAATAATATAATTTGATATGGACGGCGTCTTACAGCTTCAGTTAAAATTCCTCCTTGGTCGTAACCAATATAGCCAGGGGGAGCACCAATAAGGCGAGATATAGAATGTTTTTCCATATATTCTGACATGTCAATACGTAAAATAGCTTGACTATTATCAAATAAAAATTTAGCAAGTGACCTTGTTAATTCAGTTTTACCTACCCCAGTTGGTCCTAAAAATAAGAAAGATCCTAATGGCCTGTTAGTATCTTGTATTCCAGCTCTTGACCTTCTAATAGCATCACTTACTGCTTCTATTGCTTCATCTTGGCCTATGATTTCTTGCTTTAAAACTGATTCTATAGTTAATAGTTTTTCTTTCTCACTTGACAACATTTTGTCAATTGGAATACCTGTGGTACGTGATACTACTGTTGCGATGTCTTCTTCAGTAACAACCTCTTTTATTAACCGCATGTGATTTTTTGCATCGTTACTTTGTTCTATTGTAGTGAGCTGTTTTGTTAAGGCTGGTATAATACTATATTTTAATTCTCCAGCTCTAGATAAATTGGCTGAGTTTTGAGCGATGTCAAGTTCATTTTTTGCTTTTTCTAGTTCTTCCTTAAGTTTTTGAATAGATTGAACTTTAGCTTTTTCAGCATTCCATTTGCTAGTTAGGTCATATGATTGAGCTTCCATGTTTTTGAGATTATTTAATGTTTCTTCTAATTTCTGCTTTGATCCTTCATCTTTCTCTTTCTTTAAGGCTTCAGCATCAATTTTTAATTGAATTATTTTACGGTCTAATTCATCTAGTTGTTCTGGTTTACTTGATAATTCAATTTTTAAGCGACTAGCAGCTTCATCAAGCAAGTCAATTGCTTTGTCAGGTAAATAACGTTCAGTAATATAGCGGTTAGATAAAGTTGCTGCTGCTATTATAGCATTATCTGAAATACGAATTCCATGATGTAGTTCATATTTTTCTTTAATCCCTCTTAAAATTGAGATTGTATCTGTTACTGTTGGTTCATCTACGTAAATTGGCTGAAATCTTCTGGCTAAAGCAGCGTCTTTTTCAATGTAGTTGCGGTATTCATCTAATGTTGTAGCTCCAATACAATGTAGCTCACCTCTTGCTAGCATTGGTTTTAATAAGTTAGAGGCATCCATTGCTCCTTCAGTTTTACCTGCGCCAACTAATAAATGTATTTCATCAATAAATAATATAATTTTTCCAGATGAATTTTTGATTTCACTAAGTACTGCTCTTAACCTTTCTTCAAATTCTCCACGATACTTGGCTCCTGAGATTAATGCTCCCATGTCGAGTTCTATAATTTTAGATTCAGATAATGACTCTGGGATATCTTTACTTACTATTCTTTGAGCTAATCCTTCAACGATTGCCGTTTTCCCAACCCCAGGTTCACCAATAAGTACCGGATTATTTTTAATTCTACGTGATAGTACTTGAATTGCATGTTTAATTGTTTTGTCTCGACCTATAATAGGGTCTAGTTTTCTTAACTGAGCTAGTTCAGTAATATCTTTTCCATATTTTTTTAAGGCATTGTAATTACTCTCACTGCTTTCACTATCTGCAGTCTTACCTTTTCTTAAAATTGTTATGGCATTGCTGATTTTTTTAGCATTAATGCCAGCTTGAGTCAATATAGTACCAGCAGGGCCATTATCATTACATAATCCTTCTAATATTCTTTCAACAGTTACAAAACTATCACCAGCTTTACTTGCTATATTATTAGCATATTGTAGTACTTTGAGGGCTTCAGAGTTTATCATTAACTGTTTGCCTTCACCGTGAACTTGAACTTTTGGGATTTTTTCTAATTCAGCTGTTACTTTTGGTTCTATTAGTTCAAAATGACCGTTAGCGATATGTATTAGTTCAGCTATAATATTATCTTCATCATCTATTAAAGCTTTTAGTAAATGTAAAGGAGTGATATATTGATGAGAATACATTGCAGCTTGTCCTTGAGCTTTAGTTATTATTGCTCTTGCTTTTTGCGTGAATTTTTCTATTTCCATAAGAACAATTTTATAAATTGATAAATGTATATATTAATAATATTACAAATATAATTGTTTGGAAATACTCATTCAAGCTAGTTAACCTTATTATAGTATTATAGCTAAATCTTTATTTATTAGTGGTTAAATGCCTTATTATTGAAAAAAATGGAAAATATGTTAAAATTGTTAAATATTAGTGTTATTTTCGTTACTTATTATGGCAATATTACCTATTATAACAGCTCCTGATCCAGTCCTAAGGCAAATTTCAATGGAGGTGAGATCTGTTAATGATGAGGTAAAACAACTAATGGATAATATGTTAGAAACAATGTATCATGATGAAGGTATTGGTCTTGCTGCACCTCAGATAGGAGTTTTAAAGAGAATTATTGTTCTTGATTTAAAAGAAGTTGATCAAGACTATAATAAACAGAATTCATATAAATATCCTTTATTTATGGTAAATCCAGTTATTGAGACTATATCTAATGAAACTATTGTAGCTAAAGAAGGGTGCTTATCATTACCAGAACAAGTTGTGGAAGTAGAACGGTTTCCAGAAATTAAAGTAACTTATATTGATTATAATAATAATAAAACAATTCTTAAAACAATAGGTTGGCTTGCTAGAGCAATACAACATGAAGTAGATCATTTAAATGGTGTTTTATTAATTGATTATTTATCTTCTATGAAAAAAGATATAGCGTTACGGAAATTAACTAAAATTAAGAAATATTCTTGATGAAAATAATATTTATGGGTAGCTCGGAATTTGCTGTTCCAGCATTAAAAGCACTGTCTTGTTCCCATTCTATAATTGCTGTTTTTACCCAAGCTCCTAAACCTTGTGGTCGTGGTCTTAATGTAGTTAAATCTCCTATACATGTTTTAGCTGAACATCTTGGAATCCAGGTTTATACTCCAACTGGTCTTAAAAATTCTGAAATACAGGATTTAATAAGTAAATTAGTGGCTGATGTAATTGTAGTAGCTGCATACGGGTTTATAATACCTCAACCAATTTTGGTAATGAAAAAATATGGTTGTATCAATATTCACCCATCTATGTTGCCTAAATTTCGAGGAGCTGCACCATTACAAAGAGTAATTATAGGTGGGGAAAAAGAAACAGCAGTTTGTATCATACAAATGGATCAAGGACTTGATACAGGAGATATTTTATTATTTGAAAAATTTTCTTTAAATCAAAATATTTGTTTGACTGAGCTACATGATAAATGTGCAAAATTAGGAGCTAAGTTAATAGTAGAGGTAGTGAACAATATTTCAATATTACCTAGAATTCCTCAAGCTAAAGAAGGTGTTTCTTATGCTTATAAATTATCTAAAGAAGAAGGAAAAATCAATTGGCATAGAGATGCTTATACTATAGATTGTCAAGTTAGAGGGATGAATCCATGGCCAGGTACTTTTTTTGAACATAATAATAAAAATATTAAAGTTCTTAAAGCTAGTGTCATAGAAAAAGACCATAATTTATTACCAGGAACTGTAATAGATAATAATTTAACAGTTGCTTGTAAAAAAGACCTGTTGCAGTTACAGTTATTACAATTACCTGGAAAAAAAATTCTTACTGCTAAGGAATTCTTACGTGGCTATAATATTTTTAAAGATACTATTTTATTGTCTTGTGAAAAAATAAAAAGTAATTAAATAAGGAGATACGTTTAACTTTTTTCGTAGAGTTAGGTATGATCTTTTTTTGTAAGAATTACTTGAAACTTTGACTAGCATCAATTTTAATAAGAAGGAATAAATCATTTGAATGCAACTTTAGATAGGAGTAGTAAATTATATGTAGCACTTTGTACTATATTTTCTGTGTTGATTGTTACTAATAATATGATTTATCAAAAATTTGTTTATTTACCGTTTTTTACATTTCATGTTTTTGAGCTTTCCGTTGGTGCTATATTATATCCTATAACTTTTTTAATTACTGATTTAATAGCTGAGTTTTATGGTAGATATCATGCAAAATACTGTATTAGATTAGCAATATTTATGAATATATTTGTTGCTGTTATTATTAAGAGTTGTTGTTATTTACATGCGACAAATTGGTCTAAAATTGATAATGATATTTTCGAGCAAGTATTTGGTTTTTATAATATAGCTTTTATAGGTTCAGTATTAGCTAGTTATGTGTCTCAAATTATAGATGTTAGGATATATTTAGGTTTAAAATCATTAACAAGAGGTAGGTTTTTGTTAATGAGAAATAATATTAGTACTGCTGTATCTTTATTTATAGATACCTGTATTGTTGTAGGATTTTTAGCTACTTTTAAAATTTTACCTACGAGTCAGGTTTTTAAACTAATAATAAATAGTTATAGTTTTAAATTACTTTTTACATTATTCAGTACTCCAATATTTTATTTGGCAGTTGTTATTTTAACTAAAATTACCAAAATAAACAGTTTGAAATACTAGTTGACCCGTAATAACTTTTTGTAATTTTATTTAGATTTACTTAGTGATGAATTTAGCATCCAACTTTGAAAATCATGATCTTTAATACGTTCTATAACTAGATCTAAGCTAGCTTCATCTTTATCTTGTTTGCAAGTCTTTATTAATTCCTTAGCATAATTGATGATTATGTTATGGCTAGTTATTAAGTCGTCTAACATTTCATCTGCAGTAATATTGTATTTTGCTTCTTCAATAATTGCTAGTTCAGTAAATTTTTTACAAGTCCCTGGAGCAATTTTACCAAGTGCTCTGATTCTTTCAGCTATAGTGTCACTAGCTTGATAAAGATCATTATATTGTTTTTCAAGCAATATATGTAAGCTATAAAAATTTGCTCCAGTCACATTCCAATGGTAATTATGTGTTTTAAGAGCAAGTAAGAATGTATTAGCTAATAGCTGTGATAAACAATCTGTTAAATTAGAATTTTGTTTTTGCATTATTATTTAACTCTATTGATATTATATATTAAGATAAAGTGATTTTATTTTTTAATCTATAGTTAATTATCTGTGATTGGGCCTTCGATATTGCCATGAATAAATTGATTTAAGATTTCGTTATTACTTTTATCAATATCTTCAATTTTTCCACACCAAATTATCTTACCTTTATAGAGCATAGCAATATCAGTAGCAACCTTATAAGCACTAGCTATATCATGAGTAATAATTATAGTGGTAGCACCTAATGCTTTTCTAGTTTCTATGATTAAGTTGTTAATTATATTTGTTGTAATGGGGTCTAGTCCTGCAGTTGGTTCATCAAAAAAAATTATTTTAGGATTAGTACAAATTGCTCTAGCAAGTGCTACACGTTTTTTCATTCCACCTGATAGTTCTGAAGGATATAACTTTAAAATATTTTCTGGTAAATTAACTGCTTTTAATTTTTGGATAGCTAGCTCTTTTTTTTGTATTGCTGATATATTATATTGTCTCTGCATGTAAAATGTTATGTTGTCTTCTACTGATAATGAATCGAATAATGCTCCTCCTTGGAATAAAAATCCGCATTTTGCCATAAACTCAAATCTTTTAGCAGAAGATAAATTAGTAACATCTTCATGGTCAACTATAATTTGTCCTTTATCTAACTTTATTAATCCTATTATAGTTTTTATTAATACTGATTTTCCTGAACCAGAACGTCCTAAAATAACTAAAGACCTTCCTGATGCAATTTCTAGGTTTACTCCATCCAATACTGAATTTGACCCAAATGCTTTCACAAGATTTTTAATTTTAATTTTTATATTATCTGCTGTGTTTTTCAATGCTTATCCTATTTTGAAAAAAATAATACAGTTATTATATAATTACTTAATAATATAGATACAGATGAACTGACAACAGCATAGGTAGTTGCTTTACCAACTCCTTTTGCTCCTTTACCAGTATGGTATCCATAAAAACAACTAATTAGAGATATAATACAACCAAATACTAAGGCTTTGGTAAGTCCAGATGTTATATCAATTGCTTTCAAATATTTAAAAGTATTGTTAATATACTGGTAACTGTTAAATTCAAGCTTGTATATTGAAACTAAATATCCACCGACTACGCCAATAATATCACTGATAAAAACAAGAAAAGGAAGTGTTAAAGCTGCTGCTATTAATCTTGGGGTAGCCAGATATTTTATTGGATCTGTTGATAAAACAAAAAGAGCATCTATTTGTTCTGTAACTCTCATGGTTCCAATTTCTGCAGCTATTGAAGCTCCTATTCTTCCAGCAACCATTAGTCCCACTGATACTGGCCCTAATTCCCTTGTAATTGATATTACTACTACCATAGGAATAGAATGCTCAGCGGAAAATCTAGAAAATCCTTCATATGTTTGTAGTGCTAATACAGCTCCAGAGAAAATTGCTGTTATTCCTACTACTGGTAACGAATAAAAACCTATATTTATTATTTGTTGACATATAATAGTAAAATTATGAGGTGATGTGAAAATCCCTTTTATTGCTGTAAATGTAAAATTTTTAAATAATACTATATTATTAAATAATTTTATAGATTTTCTACCAATTAATTCTAATATAGATATTAAATTATATATAAAATTTTTCATATAAGAACTAATTTTGTTAATAAGTTAAAGTACATAATTTACATATTCTTTAATAACTGTAATTGTGCTAATGTACAAGCTGCTGCCGTCTCTGACCTTAAAATATTTTTTCCTAAGCTTATAGATATTACTTTATCACATTTTTCTAATAAAAACCTATCTTTAGGAGAGAAACCGCCTTCAGGGCCAATAAGAACTGCGGTTTTTGATATTGTTGATACAGTTATTTTTTCTATTTGTTGCTCTTTTTCTTGTTCATTTGCATATATTATACAATCTAAATTATTATTCACTAAGAAATTTTCTAATGTTTTAGTAGATAATAAGTTAGGTATAGTAATTCTTTCTGATTGTTCACATGCTTCTATAATATATTTGTAATATTTTTCTAGATTTAATTTTTGATATTGTGAATATTCACTTATGATTGGGATAATATCAGTAACTCCAATTTGAGTTGCCATATCAATTACTCTAACCATTCTATCAGGTTTAATTATACACTGAGCTAAGGTCAAGTAATGACTATCTAGTTGAGCTTGCCTAATTTGTGAAATAATGTTTAATATTAACTTTTTATTAGGAATATAAGATATAGTAGCTAGATATTCACCATCTGTTTCATTAAATACTCTAATTTGATTATTGTTTTTAACTCTTAATACATTTATAAGATAATTGGTTTGTTCCTTTGTTAAATTAACAGTAGTATTTTCTTTTAATAAAGAGTTTATATATAATCTATATAATTTTTTAAATTTCATGTAAATTATAGGAATCTAGTTTAAATAATTAGTGAGTAGTATTAGTGATATTATCATAATGTAGTATTATTTATAATAAATATTGACTAATTGAATAAATCTAATGATTTGACATTTATTATTTTTCAAATTATTATCTGCAAAATGTTAATCTTATACTATAATATAGTGTTACTGTGAGTAAAGTTATTAAATCAAAATATAAAGCTAGTAGAAAACTAGGGGCTAGTGTTTGGGGTGAGAGTAAAGATGCGATACATAAAAAAAATTATAGGCCGGGGCAACATGGTGCTACAACTGTAGTTAAGGCTTCTGATTATGGTATTCACTTAAAAGCTAAACAGTTATTAAAAGCTCATTATGGTAGAATTACTGAAAAGCAGTTTAAAAACACTTTTGAACTTGCTCATAAAGCTAAAGGAAACTCAGCTGAGGGTTTTATAGGGTTACTTGAAAGAAGACTTGATGTTGTTGTTTACCGTTTAAATATTGCTCCTACAATATTTGCAGCAAGGCAAATTGTTAATCATAATCATATTAAGGTTAATGGCAAAAAAGTGAATATTCCAAGCTATAAGCTTAAAGAAGGTGACATTGTTGAGGTTAGAGAGTCAGCAAAACAAATTCCTATGGTTGTAGAATCGACTTCAAAAATTTTAAGAAAAATACCATCTTATTTAAATTTTGATAATAAAGAGTTGTCAGGAGTATTTATTAAGACTCCCACTATAAATGAAGTTCCATATCCCTTTGAACCTCATGTTAACTTAATTGTTGAGTTTTATTCTCGTTAATAACTTTGTTTATTTAGTTGTTATTAAGTATATCTCTATGAAATGAAGAGTGGGTAGACGAAGGTCAACATCAATAAATGCGTTGTAGTCAGTTAAGATCTGCACTGCTCACGTACTAAACTCTTCACTACTCGACTTAATAACTCCTAACATTTATTGATGTTGACTGAATATATGACACAATAATGAGGATTATAGTTCATCTATTTGTCAAAATTTTACTTTTACTTTAAATGCAATTGTATGGTTTTGATATTTAGGTGCAAGTGCTGCATCATATATAACCCCATATTCAAGTCTTTTTAGTTTAGCCATTAAAGGGGTGCCAATATTATAGGATAATTTACTTAACTTTGGTGCTTGTACATTTAGGGTTTGAGAGCTGGCTGAGTAAATTATAAATGTTTTTGCAACTCTATTATTAAATGTATAATTTATAAATGCATATAGTGATGGTGCAATTTTAATATAATCTTTATAATTTATAAATTTTGTAGTTTTAATACCTATTACAGCTTCGCTTTTACTTACTAATTTATTTTTAATACAGTCATAATTGTTAATATCGATATATCTAGTATATACTTTTGGAGAGATTCTAATAGATTTTATGCCTAGTATTGGAGTTAAGAATATTTTATTATTATATTTTACATTATGTCCTCCTATAATTTCAATAGATTGGTGATAGGCTGTGTATTTTGCTGTAGTGCTAATCTTATTTTGGTTAATTAAGTAATTAGTTGAATCATGAATTTTTGAGTTACCAACACTAAATGTAGCATTAACAAAATTATTGTTTTTAAATTGATGACCATAATATAATGACATTAACCAAGTTTTTAGCTTGGTTTTATCACTTTGTTTTATATCTTTTTTGTAAGTAATGAATGAGTTACCATAAGTTACAGCTCCTCCTATAATGTTATTATCATTAATTATAGTGTCATAGCCAATAGTTAAGCCTTTACTATTGGCTTTATAATTTGAATAACCCTTATATTCTTTTTTAGTTCCCTTGCTAATAAAAGGAATTAACCATATTCCTGATTTAAATACATGGTTATCATCCCCTGAAGATATAGCAGTAGGAGATGATATAGAATAAAAAGCGTTAAATCTAGTACTAACAATAATGTTTAGCTGATCAGAAATCTTGTTTATTGCTTGTTGGGTGGTAATTTGTGATTCTAGTTCTCTGTTAGCTTTTTGTTCAGTATTATTATGAATGGCTTTTTTGTTTTTTTCTTCGGATTTTTTACTATCTTGTTTTTTAGTTTTGTTATCATCTTGGCTTTCATTGTTTCTGTTACCTTGGTCTGTAGTGTCTTCATTGCCTTGGTTTTTATTGTCTCCACTACTTCCTTGATCTGTTGTATCTTCATTGCCTTGGTTTTTATTGTCTCCATTACTTCCTTGATCTGTTGTATCTTCATTACCCTGATTGTCTGGTTCTTTATTGATTCGTTCTTCAACTTCTTTTACAGCTTTTTCAGCTTTTTCTAAAGTAACTGTTGCATTATCTAGAGCTTGTTTAGCTTGATCAAACTGTATTTGAACATTTTTTTCATATTTTTTGGTTAAGGAAAGTTTTGTTCTAGCTGTTTTAGCCTGTGGGGAATTGAGTGCTTGTCTTTGAGCTTTTTCAAGAGCTTCATTAGCTTTTTGAATTTGAGCATCATCTCCTTTTGTCTTAGCTTTTTCTAAGTTTTCTTTAGCTTTTTTAACTTTGTCATTTTCTTCTATAACTTTGTCAAAGCTTGTTTGGGCTTCCTGAACTTTGTTTTTAGCCTCTTCTAATGATTCAGTAGCTGTTGTATATTCTGCGTTAGCTGTTGTATATTTTTCTTTAGCTGCTTGAACCTGTTCTAAAAGTTCTTTTAGTTCTTCTGTAGGATTCACACCATAGACTATAGTAACTTTGCTATAAATAGAAATAAAATGTAGTACGATAAAAATTAATATAAGTTTCTTACTTTTTAAACCTAATGAGTATAGCATTTTCTATCCTCTACTTTAAGTATTGATTAAAAGAATGTTACTTTAAGAAGTAATTAAGATCAATATATAATTATAAGGTGTATATGAGTAATATAGTTGCTATATGTTATTAATACCATTTTTGTTAATTTTACTGTTTTAAAGTTTATAATATATTATCTTATATGTAGTGTTAACAGTATTGAAAATTTTCTAACTTTGCATATGTTACAAGTTTTTAAAGTAAAATCATTATTGGCTTTATTTAATAAATTACTTACTGATGAATATCAAAGTTTTAGCTTGTGGTTGATTATAAGTTTTATATTTGGCATAGCATTATATTTTACTTTACCTATTGAGTTGGAGATATGGCAATTTTTAGCGTTTTTACCAATCTTAATGGTTATTTTTCTATATCAAAAAGGTAATTTTTTAGAAAAGTTAGTTTTTCTTATATTATTATCTTTTTATTTAGGAATGGTGGTGGGAAAAGTAAGATATTTAACTATTGATCCTCAACAAATTAATTTTGCCCTAAAATCTAGAGTTTCTGGTATTGTAAAAACTATTACTCCTTCATCTAATAGTGTAATGCTTACTGTTTCTAATAGCTATATAGATATGTTAAACAACTCAAATAAGTTGCTTAATATAAAGGTTATCGCTTCGAAAAAACATGCTAGGGATGTTATGGTTGGAGATTATGTTTCTTTCTCTGCAACATTAAATTCTCCTGTAAGAAGCATATTAGCGGGTGGTTATGATTTTAATATGTTTACTTATTTTAAAGAAATTAGTGCTATTGGTTATGTGTTTTCATCAATAAAAATACTTGATAATAGTGAAAAAAAAAACTTAGCAGCTAAGATACAGTATGTTAGAATGAAAATTTATAATAGGATTATAAATGTTCTTGGTGATTTTTTAGGAAGTTTTGTTAATGCTATATTATTAGGGGAAACTAGAGCTCTTGATAAGGAAATTACATTAAACATGAGACGTGCTGGTGTATCACATATATTATGTATATCTGGGTTACATTTATCAATGGTTGCTGTCATATTTTTTGTGGGTTCAAGATTTGTACTAAATTTATTTGATGTTATATCTTTTAATTACGATGTAAAAGTTATAGCTGCAATAATTTCTTTAATTGGTAGCTTTGGGTATTTAATATTAGCTGGCATGCAAATTGCTGCTGTTAGGGCATTTATAATGACTGCAATATTTATATGGGCAATTATTATAAATCGAACTCCAGTACCACTGCGTTCAGTTGGGCTTGCAGCTATTATAATTTTAGTAATAAATCCTGAATATGTACTGCACCCAAGTTTTCAATTATCATTTATTGCTGTTATATCTTTAATTTTTGGCTATGACTTCTACAATAAATGGCAAAAATCCAGGGCTAGTAATATTTTATCTAAAGTAAAATTTTTACTTTTATCAAATATTTATTCAACTATTGTGGCAAGCTTTGCTACTACTCCAGTTGCAATATATCATTTTTATAGTTTTGCTAATTATTCGGTATTATCAAATTTATTAATAGTGCCACTTATGACGTTTTGGGTTATGCCACTTGCATTGGTAGCTTTATTATTAATTCCTTTAAATTTGGATAGTTATTTTTTTATCTTAGTGGGATATGGGGTAGATGCTATAATTAAAGTGGCAGGCATAGTGGCTAGATTACCGGCTGCAGTAACATATATTGGCCATGTTGATGGTATTGCTTTAGTAATATATTTATTTGGCTTTTTTGGGTTAGTTATTTTAAGTAAAGGTTTGAAATTAATTGGCATAGGAATAATTATGTTTGCTATTATGCTAATTGTGTCTGTGCCTAAGCCTGATATAATATTTGATGGTAAAATTCCTGCAATTGGTGTTAAAAATAATGAAGGTAAACTTGAAATATATGCTGCTAGAATGTCAGAATTTGCAAAAAATTACTGGAGTAATTGGTATGGGCAAAACGAAGTTTTATTTCATAAGATTCCTATAACTAAATCTAACCATAAATTTGTAACTGATTCAGGCAAGGTAATAACTATTAGATTTAAGGAAGAAGAATGTTATGATTCTGATATGACAATTACAACTATAGATCAAGATAAGTGTAGAGTGAGGAATCTGGTGAATGTATCTACATTTAATAAATTTAATGTGGTGCAGATATTTTGTAATATAAGAAAGTGTGAGTATAAAATAAGGGTAAAAAATAGGTTTTATGTAGAAAAAAGCTAAATCCACTTACATTTACATCTAGTAAAATATTACTTATAATTGATAGTGAAATTAGTAATATAATAAGGATGCCAAATGTTTAAGAGACTTTTTAAAAAGTTATTAGCTGCTGTACCTATATATGATATACATGCAGCAGCAAAGAATGGTCATGTAGAAATTATTTGTAAGCTGCTTAAGACAAATATAGATATTAATGCTGTAGATGCTTTTGGTTGTACAGCTATAGAATTAGCAGCAGAAAATGGTTATAAGGAAATTGTTAGGATTTTTCTTAAGGCAGGTGTTGATGTTAGTTCTAAAAATAAAGCTTTAGTTGCAGCAGCAGAAAATAATCATGGAGAAATTGTTGAGCTACTTCTTAATCATGGTGCTTATGTTAATGCTGTTGATGAATATGGTGATACAGCTTTGATGTGGGCAGCAGAAAATGATAATATAACAATAGCTAAGTTGCTTGTTTCTTATGGGGCACAGGGAATAGAAGATGAGGATTACTATAGTAATGAGTTAAAAGAAGTATTAGAAGCAATTAATGTAGTAAATAAAATTCTAAGGAAGCCTAATCTTTGTGATATTACTGAAGATACTGAGAGCTTATTGTTTAAGAATTTTCTTACTCGTGTTGGTGATATTGAAAACTTAGAACTTGTTCTAAATGATCAGTTTCTAGAACAGTTGCAGTCTAGTAGTAAGGAGATGGTAGTTATTTTAATAAGGACAGCAGTTAATGAGTTTATAATTAGATCTGTTGTTGCTGGAGTGGAGATAAAGGTAGATGGTGGATTAACTAAATCATCTGAAAGATATATTATAAATATTATAATAAAGCATATTTTAACTAATGGTATTCCAGATAGCTACCTAGAAAATCCAGAAGAATATATTGATTATATTTGTCAAGTAAATCCTGTTATAAAGAAAGGATTAAAAAATTCTTGGCAAGAAAAAATAGAGTGCTCATATCAAAATCTAGTTATGATATTTTATTCTATTTATGATTGTTTAAATGATAGTAATATTATAATTAATAAACTACAATTATCTGAGATGGCAGTATTACTTTTAGAAACAATAAGGAACCCATTAAATTGTGATCAAGAACAAATTTTCATAAAGTGGCAACAAGCTAATAAAATTAATGAATATCAGAAAAATCCTGTGAAGTTCTTATCAGAGATAATTAATATTTTAAGACAAGTTATCCAAGAAGATGTATGGATGTTAGAAATATTAGAAATATTAAGAGTGTTGGGACCATTGCTTGATGGTACTTTTAAAATTATTAAAACAGAAAAACAAGTAATATACTTAAATAACTTAGCAACTAATCCTACAATATTATATGAGAATTGTGATTTACTAGAGTTTGAAAGAAGGGATTTAGATGTTAACTGGGAGTATTCTTATAATGTAGGTGGAGAGATAATGTGGGAAATGAGTGTTTAGGTTGATAATTTACATGCTTTTTTACTAATAATGATTATTTGGAATATACTTTTCTACTTATAAGGTTTGGGTTCATGCTCATATATTTTATATATTATATAAGCTATGTAATTTATTGTCTAGATTTTTTAATGATATCAAGTACTTAGGTATAGATATGCTTTTTAAATGATATTAATTTAATGGTTGCATTATGGATTTTGTTATAATAAATTTAAACTTAGCTGATAGTTGATTTTATTTAAGTAACGTTAATTTATTTATTAAAAATAGTCAAATAGAAGGAAGAAATGTTAAGGAATGTAGATGCGGATTTAATATCAATAGTTTTGTTTTTATTTATTACTCTTGCTATGGGTTTATGGTATGGTAAGGGAGTTACGTCCATGCAAGATTATGCTTTAGGTGGTAGAAGATTTAGTACAGCAGCTCTTAGCGCTACTATGATTGCTACTTATATTGGCGGAAGTACATTTTCATTTGTAATTTCTGAAACATATACTTTGGGAATATTATCAGTGGTTTCAATAGGGCAGGTAGTTAATTTACTTATTATAGCTTATATATTAGCTCCTAGGATGCAGGAATTTTTAGGTAAGTTGTCAGTAGCAGAAGTGATGGGGGACTTATATGGTAAGCACGTAAGAACTATTACTGCTATTAGTGCTATTATTAGTTTAATAGGTGGGACTGCTATGCAAATAAAGGTATTTTCTAGTGTATTTAATTACTTTTTTGAAATACATAGTGTTTTAGCAACGTTAATTAGTACTATGATAGTAATTATATATTCTGCATTTGGGGGTATCAGGGCAGTGGTATTTACTGATATATTTCAGTTTTTAACTTTTGGTGCTTTTATTCCAACCTTAGCATTGCTTATTTGGAGTGCATTTGGAAACTTTGAGGTAGTTACTAATACTTTAACTACTCATCCTATGTTTGACCCAAAATTGTTATTAGATTACCATAATCCTGTAGTAGTCACATACTATGGTATATTTCTTTACCTTATATTACCTGTTTTTACTTCAGCAATGTTTCAAAGAGCGTTAATTGCTCAAAATACCAGACAGGTAAGTACATCTTTTAAAATTTCTGCTATTACATATTTGTTTTTTTGCATTTTTACTGGATTTATTGGTTTAGTGTTATTGTCAGTAAATCCAGATATAAAAGCAGGTAACTTAGTAATGTATATAATAGATAGTTACTCGTATCCAGGTTTTAAGGGGTTGGTAGTAATAGGAATAGTTGCAATGATTATGTCTACAGCTGATTCTTGTATTAATACTGCTTCAGTTATTTTTGTGAATGATTTATGTAAACCTTATAAAGTATTGCAAAGTGATGATGTAGCTGAATTAAGAGCAGTAAGAACATTTGCTGTATTGGTTGGAACAATAGCTTTACTAATAGCATTGTCAAAGCAAAACTTGCTAGCAATACTTTTACTTAGAGCGGGTTTTTATGTTCCAATTGTGGGGATACCATTATTAATAACGGTTTTAGGATTTAGAAGTAGTACAAGAGTAATATTATCGGGAATAATATCTGGAGTCATGGTCACAGTTATATGGAATAAATATTTTGAACCTTTTTTCCCTATAGGGAATATAGTACCTGCGGCTATAGTTAATTTTATGGTAATGATGATAATGCATTATTCATTAAGAGAACCAGGGGGATGGGTAGGACCTAAAGATAGAAGGCCACTATATATGATAGAAGCAAAGAAACATCGGAGAAGACGGGAGATATCTAGCTTTTTTAAACTATTGCCCTATAGACTAAGGTGGGATCATATAGTTCATTATTGTTATAATAACTCTTTTAATCTTGAAAAACATCTTTATATATATTTTGCTATTTCTATGGCATTATCATTGGTTATGATGTTATTTGCAGATAAAGCTAATAGTGTATTGTTTGCTGCTAACTTAAAGGTAGTTAACTTTCTTATTTTATCATCATTTGTGATGACTACTACTCTTATGACATATGGTCTTTGGTCATTGGAATTCTGTAGGAAATATGTAGGCATTGTCTGGCACGTTGCTGTATTTTATATATTGGTATTTATAAATACTATTTTAGCATTAGTAGGTGAATTTACCCAAGTTCCATCGATATGTTTTTTACTAAATCTTATGATGATGTGGCATTTGGTTAGGTGGTATATAGCGTTATTTATGATAATGACTGGTATCCCTTTAGGAATATTGGTTTTTAAAATATTTAATAATCATCACAACTTTATGTTTTTTGATTTCATTGTAGGATTTAACCTTAAATTTAGCGTTGTATGTATTTTATTGGTAATTGGTGTGGTAGTGTTAATGTCCTTTAAACCTAAACAGAGTAGATATAAGTTGTTTAAGAAAGTAAACACTATTGATAAAGAAATAAGTTAGTGTTGAGATATTAAAGTGTTATTATATTGCTTGTGAATTTATAGAGGGAAGTGTTTCTAGTAAATATTTAATAGTAGTTGCATTGTTAATCTCATTATAATAGATTTAAATAGCTAACAGTTGTGTTTTATTTAAACAATATTAGTTAACTTATGTTAAGCAACAGTTAAATAGAGGGGAGAAATGTTAAGGAATATAGATGCTGACTTAGTATCAATAGTTTTATTTTTATTTATTACTCTTGCTATGGGCTTATGGTATGGTAAGGGAGTTACGTCCATGCAAGATTATGCTTTAGGTGGTAGGAGGTTTAGTACAGCAGCTCTTAGCGCTACTATGATTGCTACATGGATCGGTGGAGGATCGTTTTCATTTGGAATATCAGAGATATATACAGTTGGAATACTTGCAATTAATAATATAGGACAAGTAATAAATTTACTTCTTATAGCTTATATATTAGCTCCTAGAATGCAAGAGTTCTTAGGAAAGCTGTCTTTGCCAGAAGTAATGGGAGATTTGTATGGCAATAGTGTTAGAACTATTACTGCTGTTAGCTCAATAATTATATCTGCTGGTTTTCTTGCTAGTCAAATTAAAGTATTTTCTAGTGTTTTTAATTATTTTTTCGGGGTACATAGTTTCTATGCAACCTTAATTAGTACTATGATAGTAGTTATATATTCAGTATTTGGTGGGATCAGAGCAGTGATATTTACTGATATATTCCAGTTCTTAACTTTTGGCACGTTTGTTCCAACTCTTGCGTTATTAATTTGGAGTACGTTTGGAAGCCTTGAAGCAATAACTCATACTTTAACTACTTACCCTATGTTTGACCCCAAATTATTATTAGATTTTCATGATCCTACAGTACTTACTTATTATGGAGTATTTTTTTATTGTCTTGTACCTTGTTTTAATCCAGCGATGTTTCAACGGGTTTTAATTGCTCAAAATACCAGGCAAGTAAGTGCATCTTTTAAAGTTTCTGCCATTACATTTTTGTTTTTCCTATTTATTACTGGTTTTATTGGTCTAGTGTTGCTATCAGTAAATCCAAATATAAAAGCAAGTAGTTTAGTAATGTATATAATAGATAGTTATTCATATCCTGGTTTTAAAGGATTAATAGTGATTGGAATAGCTGCAATGATTATGTCTACAGCTGATTCTTGTATTAATACTGCTTCAGTTATTTTTGTAAATGATTTGTGTAAACCTTATAAAATATTACGAGATGATAATGTAACCGAGCTAAGAGCTGTTAGGGTATTTGCAGTATTAGTTAGTATTATTGCTTTAATAATGGCATTGTCACGGCAAAATTTATTAGGAGTAATTTTGCTAGGGGCTAGCTTTTATACTCCTGTAGTAGGTATTCCATTGTTATTTACTATTTTAGGATTTAGGAGTAGTACTAGAGTGATGTTATCAGGGATGATATCTGGTGCTTTAGCTGTTATTATATGGGATCGTTACTATAACCAGTATTTTCCTATAGGGAACATAATGCCTGCGACTATAGTTAATTTTATAGTTATGATGGTGATGCACTATTTGTTAGGAGAACCTGGCGGGTGGGTAGGACCTAAAGATAGAAGGCCACTATATATGATAGAAGCAAAGAAGCATCGGAGAAGACGGGAAATATCTAACTTTTTTAAACTATTGCCCTATAGATTAAGATGGGATCATATAGTTCATTATTGTTATAATAACTCTTTTAATCTTGAAAAACATCTTTATATATATTTTGCTATTTCTATGGCATTGTCATTAGTTACGATGTTATTTGCAGATAAAGCTAATAGTGCGTTATTTGCTGCCAACCTAAAAATTATTATTTTTTTCTTATTATCATCATTTGCAATAGTTACTGCACTTATGACACACAAGCTCTGGTCGTCAGAATTCTGTAGGAAATATGTAGGCATTGTCTGGCACGTTGCTGTATTTTATATATTGGTATTTATAAATACTATTTTAGCATTAGTGGGTGAGTTTGCCCAAGTTCCATCGATATGTTTTTTACTAAATCTTATGATGATGTGGCATTTAGTTAAGTGGTATATAGCGTTATTTATGATAATGACTGGTATCCCTTTAGGAATATTGGTTTTTAAAATATTTAATAATCATCACAACTTTATGTTTTTTGATTTCATTGTAGGATTTAACCTTAAATTTAGCGTTGTATGTATTTTATTGGTAATTGGTGTGGTAGTGTTAATGTCCTTTAGGCCCAGACAAAGTAGGTATAAATTATTTAAGAAAACAGACAATGTTAATAAAGAAATGAGTTAATTATGAACTAAAAGTATATTGTATTATATAGAACTATAGGTTACAAAGTTTTTTCAAGACAATAAAAAATTAAAAATGAATACTATTCAAATCACCAATAAATTATGTTTTTATGACTAAATATTATTGACGTAATTTATATTTATATATACTATAGCGATGCTTTACAAAGATTCTAGTTAAATATTTATAGAACATACTTGTGGCTAATAAGTTGTGAAGAAGAAAAGTATATTTTAGAATATGTAAGTCTACGATGAAGGGAAAAAATTTAATAGCGAGAGAGTGTTTGAAGGAAGTAGTATATCTATGTAACTTTTAATTATCTATGTCTTAATAATTTGTTATGTTATTTAAATATTTGTGACAATTTCAATATTTTTATGCTAAAGAAAAGTTATCCTAAGATGAGATCTCTCTATCCTATGCAACGTAATCCGTATTATATATATGCACCAAGGTATGTTAGAACTTCTGCTGGTGTCAGAGGGTTGTACTTACTTTGTCATCATCTAAATTTGGCTGGATATCAGTCTTATATTGTAACAAGTGCTATAGATAAGCCTCAGGAAGAAGTATATGATTTAATTGCTCCAGTATTAACTAAGGATGTTTTAAATTATCATTTTAAATATAAACGATGTCCCATAGTTATATATTCAGAAACTGTATTTGGTAATCCGTTAAATGCTCCTTTAGTTGTGAGATATGTTCTTAATTATCCTGGATTATTAGGTGGAACTAAGATATATGACAAGAAAGAAATAATATTTACTTACACTAAAAAATTAGTGGAATCAGTGGTTGGACGTAAAGCTAATGTTTTGTACATACCGCTTTGTAATCCTGATATTTTTTATCCACCTAGAAAGCCTGTAAAACGTCGTGGTTCTTGTTTTTATGCAGCTAAATATCATTATTTTCATAATGAGAAGCTTATGAACATTACTAAACATAGTTTTGAAATAACACGAGATTTTAATGATTCTCCAACTCAGTTACAAATTGCTGAATTATTTCGTAAATCAGAAGTTTTTTATACATATGAAGATACTTCACTAGCTATAGAAGCTATACTTTGTGGATGTCCTGTGGTGTTTATTAAAAATAAGTTTTTTAATGGGATACCACTGGCTCAAGAAGAGATTGGTAATGTTGGTATAGCAACTAATACAAATAAAGAAACAATAGATGAGGCAAAAAAAAACGTGCATCTTGCATTTGGAAATTATGTGAAATCTATAGAAAAATTTAAGGAAAACTTAAATGATTTTATTAATATTACTCAAAATAGTGTCAAAAAAGTTAAATATAATAATATCATTTGTTTTCCTTATGAAAAAAATGTGGAGAACGTGCTTATTAAAACATATGTTAGAGCAAAATTAGTTAAAGCTTACTATCATAAATATGGCTTATTTAGGACTTTGAATAAAGTTTTAAAGGTAACAAAAAATATAATAATAAGTTAAATGAAATTTTTGATGTGTAAATATTAGATTTAACTTTATATAATGGGTTTAAAACTTTTTCAGTATTTAATAGAAAGACATTGCTATTATGGTTACAATGGGCTTAGCTTCAGCCTTTACTAGTGTAGTGACTAACTGTTATACTGGTGTATTTCTAAAAAATAAGGGGTTATTAGTATTGAAGATTGAGTTGAAAGTATTGATCTTTCTTATGGCAAGATTAGACAATCAATGTATAAGAAATTGATGCAGCTGCTATTAATAGGTTAGACTTAAAAATTTTCATTTATGGTAATAAGAATTATATTCTATAAAGTAATATAAAGTAATTATTTTAACAGTATATTGATTGTAACATGAAACAGATCCAGTTTTCCAAGCTGGAAACGCTGTGTTACTGAGCGTGATTTTATATTTAGACTAATAATGAACAGGCTTGTCTTTTCTAAACTTATTTAACTTTAATAATATTGTTATGGTAACTCAAAGGATCTTGAGAAAATTATTAATATGCGAATAGAGAAATATTTTTATTGTATTAATGATTCTTAATCTATATGACCTCTATGAAATGAAGAGTGAGTAGACGAAGGTTAACATCAATAATTGCTAGGAGTTATTAAGTTGAGCGGCAGAGCGCACTTTAATACATAAGCAGCACAAATCTTAACTTGACAACAACATAATTATTGATGTTAATTGAGTATATATCATCTGATCAATCCTGCCTTTTATACTATTTATTCTTACTCTTATTCCATAATTAGAATTATATTACACTATATTTAATTATTTTTAATTATTTATAATAATATATTTAATATTTGTTTACTAAATGTTTTAGTATAACTATATAGATAAGTGTGTATTTTGTGTTTGTAGAAATGGGGACAGTTATTTCGTATTAGAGTCTTAATATTTACATTAGTAAAATATTACTTATGATTATTAAATGAAGTTAGTAATAAATAAGGAAATGGTTAATGTTTAGAAAAGTCCAAAATTTTGTTAATACATTAATAACTACTATACTTGTATATAATGTGTATAGAGTAATAAGAAATGATGCAGAAATTGTTAGAATATTTCTTGGTTTAAATGTTAAAATTGAAGATAAAGATGATGCTTTAGTTAAAGCAGCAAGAAATAGTCAAAAGGGAGTTGTTAAGTTATTACTTGCTGTAGGTATTAGTGTTAATGGTATAAACAGAGCATTAATTGAAGTAGCAATAAATGGCCATAAAGGGATTACCAAACTATTACTTGCAGCAAATGCTAATGTTGATACTAAAGATAATTGGGGTTATACAGCTTTAGCTTGGGCAGCAAAATATGGCCATAGAGATGTTGTTAAGTTGTTATTAGCTGCTGGTGCTAATGTTAATGCTGAGGATAGTATTGGTTGTACTGCTTTAGTTAGGGCAACAGAGAGTGGTCATAAAAAGGTTGTTAAGCTATTGCTGGCTGCAAATGCTAATACTGATTCTATCAATAAAGCTTTATGTGAAGCAGCTAGAAATGGTCGAGAAGGAATTGTTGAGCTATTATTAGCTGCTGGTGCTAATATTAATTTTAAAGATAGCTTTGGCTACACTGCTTTAGTAGGAGCAGCAAAGTATGGCCATACAGAAATTATTAAAATATTTCTTAAAGTAAATGCTAATATTAATTTTATAGATAAGGCTTTGATTGAAGCGGCTAGAAATGGTAAGAAAGAAACTATCAAAGTGCTACTTGCTGCTGGTGCTAACGTTAATGTTGAGGATAATTTTAGTTGTACAGCTTTGGAGCTAGCAGCAGAAAATGGTTATAAGGACGTTGTCGAGCTATTTCTTAATGCAGGAGCTAGTGCTGACTCTATAGACAGAGCCTTAATTAAGGCAGCAAAGAATGGTAGAAAGGACATTGTTGAGTTATTTCTTGCCATAGGTATTGATGTTGATATTGAAGATGGTTTTGGCTGTACAGCTTTGGAGCTAGCAGCAAAGAATGGTAGAAAGGAAGTTGTTGAAAGACTTCTTGCTGCAGGTGCTAGTGTTAGTACTGAAGATAAATACGGTTATACAGCTTTAGAACTAGCAGTAAAAAATGGTCATAAAGAAATTGTTGAAAAGCTTCTCACTGCTGGTTCTGATGTTAATACTGAAAGTAAATATGGTTATACTATTTTAGAATTAGCAGCAGATAGTGGCCGAGAAGAAATAATCAAGCTATTTATTTCTTATGGGGTGTGTAAGGTCAAGATTAAAGACTGTTATAGTGAAGAGATAAAAGAAATATTAAAAGTAGTTGAGAAAGTAAGTAAGATTTTAGCTAACCCTAATTTTGATGATATTGTTGAAGAGATGGAAAAAGATACTATTGATCAACTATTATATAAGAATCTTTTTGCTCGCATCAATAATATTAATAACTTAGAACTTGTTTTAAATAATCAATTTGTTAAACAGTTACGGTCTTACAGTCAAGAACTAGATGAGGGAAAAAAAAGAGAGTTAGCAAAAAAAATTCAAGATTTTATAGTTAAATCTATTGTTACTGGAACAGCAATACAAATAGAAGGTGAGTTAGACAAACAGTCTAAAGACTATATTATAAAGGTTACTATAGGGTATATTTTAGATCATGGTGTACCGAGTGAATATTTCATAGACTTACAAAAATATGTTGATTGTATTTGCCAAGCTAATTTTTTTATTAAGGATGAATTTGTCAATTCTTGGCAAAAAGAATTGGAAAGCTCATATCAAAATCTAGTTATGGTCCTTTATTCTATTTATGACAATTTGAAGAAGATTAAAGATAGTAATTATATTACTATTAATGATTATAAGTTGATTAAGATGGCACCACAGCTTTTGATAACTATGTTAAGCTTATCAAGGAATGAATGTGGCAAGTTTAAGCAACAAGAAAATACTTTTGCAAAGGAAGAAAGTAATCATGATGACAAGGTAGGTGAATATCAAAAAAATCCTGTGATGTTTCTATCTCAAATGTTTAATATGATAGAGGTATTTATTAAAACTGTACCGCAGGGGAGAATTATATTAGAACCACTGCTTGATGGTATTTTAAAAATTATTAGAACAGAAAAACAAATAGCAGATTTGAATAGTTTAAAAAATGATACTGTAATATTACACAAGGATTATAGTTTATTAAGGATTGAAAAAGAAAGTCAAGAAAGTCACCTGGAATATTATCAAAAATGTAAAATAAAAGAGAATGATGTGGAGTTATCAGGAGAAATAAGTGAGTTATCGGGAGGAATAAGTATCTTGTAGCTGGTTTTTGTGAATTAGTGCTAGGAAATTTATATTGTAAAATTTATAAAAAGTTAATTTTTATTGATTATTATTTAAATATTATTTATTTTAGTTAAAAATCATAAGGGAGAGAGTAGTAATGCCAGGATTGATAATTTGTAAAAAAATAGATAATAGAGAAATAGGTGAACGGGATATTAATAGATTAAATCAAGAAATGGAAGAGGCAGTTATTTCAAGCATTGCATATAATAATAATTATACTGAAGAACAGGAAATAGAAAGGAAGATTATTGAATGTGTTGCTTATAACAAAATTGTGAATGGAAATGATGAAACAGCTTTGCATCTAGCAGCAAAGAAAGGTTATCCAGATCTTGTTAAGAAATGTATTAGATATTACAATATTAACGTTAATGCCCAGAATAAGAGAGGTGAAACAGCTTTACATTTAGCGCTACGAGATGATAGTAGTAAAAAGGCTACTAAAGATTCTGTAATAATTAAAAAATGTATTAAGGAGATTTTAAAAGGTGGTGCTGATGTTAGTATTAAGGATGTAGCAGGCTATACAGCATTTCTGATAGCATGTATGAATGCTAATATTGTTAAAGATAATAATGTAGAATTTAGTATTATAGACAATATTGCTAGACTGCTTTTGAAATTCTGTAAGATTGATTTTGAAAATCTAGGCGAAGAATTAATTAAGGCAGTAGAATGTGGTGATATAGATTTAATTGCAATACTTATTGAACGAGGAGCTGATGTCATTAATGCTAAAAACAAAAATGGTAATCCAGTTTTACATTTACTTGTTCAAGAAAATTATACTACTTTTGTTAGAAAACTTATTAAAAATCCTGAGGTTGATATTAATGCTAAGGATGAGAATGGTGATACGATTTTACACTGGGCAGCAAGAAGAAGTTATGTAGATCTTATTGAAGACATTATTGCACATCCTAAGGTTAATGTTAATGCTAGAGATGAAGAAGGTAAAACAGCTTTACATATAGCAATAAGTAATGGTAATCAAAATATTGCTGAGCAAATTATTACTCATTCGAAATTTAATGTATATGTTAAAGATAGATATGAGAATACAATTTTGCATTTAGCAGTAAAAGAAGGTGATGTTAATTTTGTTAAGATGTTTATTAAATTTGGTGTTAATGTTAATGCTCAGAATAAAGAAGGTGAAACGGCTTTACATTTAGTGTTAAGAGGTGTTAGTAATAAATCTGCTCAAGACCTTAGAGAGATTAAGAAATGTATGAAGGAGATTTTGAAAGCTGATGTTAATTTTGTATTGAAAAACAAAGATGGTAAAACAATATTAGGATTAGCACAAGATATAATTATTAGTAGCAAGCAAGATACTAATGAAAAGCTAGAAGCTAAAATAGGTATCATTAGTTTACTTTTGAAAATTTATGATTTTATAACTTTAGATAAAAAATTTCAAAATAAAGAACTAATTAATGCAGCACGAAATGGTGAAAATTACCTTATTGAAATATTTATTACTAAAGATGTTAATGTTAATACTAGAGATGAAGAAGATAAAACTCCATTAATGTGGACAGTAAAAAATGGTAATATACAGGGTACTAAATTGCTTCTTAAAGCATGTGCAGATGTTTATGCTGAAGATAAGGATGGTAACACAGCTTGGGATTTGATTTGTGTTAGAAATAATTATAGTCGAGTAGATCCAGGTATAATAATGGAAGGGAAGACTAGTATTGCTGAATTGCTTTCTAAATTCTATGATTTTAAACTAAAAGCTTTGCCAAACAATTGCTGTGATAATATGATAGTTACTATTATGAGGTTAAGAGTTTTAAATGAAGAGTTTATTAAAGCAGCAAAGTGTAGTGACGAAGATATTATAGAAATATTCTTAGCTGCTGGTGCTAATGTTAATGCTAGAGATAAAAATGATTACACAGCTTTAATGTATGCAGTAAAAAAATATAATTTGAAAAATACTAAGTTTCTTTTGCAACAAGGAGCTGATGTTAATGCTCAAAATGAAAATGGTAATACAGCTTTACATTTAGCATTAGAAGGTAATGGAGCTGTACGATCTGCAAAAAACTTGGTTTGTAGTGAAGGTGATATGGGTAATAAGATACAGAATAATAATGATAAAGTTGTCATGTTACTTCTGAATCATTGTAAAATTAATGTTAATATTAAAAATAATGAAGGGCGTACTCCTTTAGATGTAAGAACTGGATTGTTTGATAAAGAAATTATTAAGCTGCTTGTTGACAAAAGTAAGGAAGACAAAAGTAGTATGGTTGAACAATTGGTAAATGAACTAAATTGTATAAAAGAAATAGTAGGTACAGATATTTGTGAAAAAGATACTATATTTAATATTATAGGTAGTGAGGACATGGTAAAAGCAATGGGATAATGACTATGTTAAGAGAAAGTTAGGTATGTTAGAGACATAAGAAGTGAAAATGTTAATAATGTATAATTGTTATGTTTGTAAATTTAAGAAATTTGTATGAGTTATTACATTTTACATTATATTAATTAACTTGCTAATCACTAATAAGTCATATAATTTATTTTTTAAAAAGTGTGGATCTAATGTTTTAGAAATGCTACAGTATAATAAATTTTAAGTAAAAAATTGCTTGTAGTAAAGAAAAATATGATATAATAGGTGAAAAGCTTATTGAAAGTAGTAAGTTATTATATTGAGCTTTAAAATAAAGGGGTGTCAAGGAAAGCCATTTAAATCTAAGGAAAGACATAAAAAGGGTGGGGATAGTAGAACTAGTAGGGGAAGGTTTAGGGGCAGTTCTTAAA
>CANJ01000039.1 GCA_000309075.1 Occidentia massiliensis | reverse complement strand
TTAACTTGAATTTAATACCAACAAAATTATAAGACAAAGACATAATATAATGACAAAGATAATACTACTGATAGTTATTATAACTGCTGATATTGCTCATGCATTAGTTATTAACAAAGAGGAACCAGTATATTATTTCTTTACTATTAGGTAACTTACTGCCATTAAGAAAAATATAGTTGTATGATAATTACACAAGGCTCTATATTAACATCAACAGGAGCTTTGCCTACACCTTCCCTCTTAACACCATTAAAACTTTTTCCAAACAAAAAAGCTCTTTACTATATCTTCCTTAGTAAAACTATGCTTATTAGCCCACATAGGCACACATATCGCTGCCAAAAAACTATAAATACATTTTTAATAACAACTTTTTGCTTTTACAGAACATACAGTATCATTTAATCCTAACTTATATTAGGTTTTATTCTTTCTTCTAAAACTTTTTTACTTTTTATTATTGAGTCTATTGCGTATCCCTTTGCGCATCTGAGTCTTACACTTCACTTCATTTTTAATGGATTAACCTCAAAAATACTCTCTATTCACCTGCTTGCAATCAATACATCTACCATTTTTCAAATGTAAACTTCTTTACTTCCGTTAATCTATATAGTTTATCATCTAGCTTTTTTCTTGCCCATATTTTTCTTACCGTAAACTAGGCATTTATACCCCCTTCCTTCTTAGAGTCTAGTTTCGAAAGAGGCCTATATATCTTCTACAGCTTTGCCTTCAACTTTTGTACTTCCTGCTCAGTTAAGCCAGTTGTTTGAGTAATTATCCTGACATCTACCCCTTGCTTAATCATACTTATCGCTACTTTCTCAATAGCTTTCTCAATACCTTTGCTAAATCCTTCTTCATATTTAGTTTCAAAAGCTGTTTCTTCTGCTTCCATAGCTAATTTAGACCTAATATAGGCATCATGTTCCAATTGACTCCAGCGATATTGCTCTAAATCTTCATAGGCAGATAAAATCTTATTATTGTTTATCTCTTTAGGTGGTTGTTGCTCTTTATGAGCACATTTTAATAAATGTAACCATTGGTCAGTATTATTGACTATCTTACTCTCATCAAACTTACCTAATTCTATAAAGACATAAGTTAATGAAAATAAATACTGCTTTTTGGTACTAGTTTCCGTAAAATGGTGATAATTAATACACGGTAATTCTGTTGAGAATACATTAGACCCTATTATTGAGATAACTATTATTGGTAACAAGTCTTTGTGTTTTAAACCTTGTTCTATTTGGTTAACGTAGGAATAGCTACCATAGAACTGTACTCTATCTATATAATCCTTTTCTACTTTACGCTGCATCTCTATGATATACCAACGTCCTGATTCATCTTTCACTTTAAGATCAAAAATACTCCTTTTACCATCAATAAACAATGGCATTTGTTCTGTTGGTATATAATCTAATTCATTAATTTGCATCCCTTGAGGAAGCTTAAGTACTGCATTAAGCAAATCTATTAGCCTTTCCTTTTTACTAAATAATTTCTTAAACGCCACATCATTGGTTGGGTCTAAATATCTACTCGTCATAATACCAATTTCATTATAATATACAAAAAAACTTATAGGGATTATATCATAGTTTCATATCTTTTTAAAGCTGCTCAGACTAGTTAATCAAAATTTCCTTCAGTAAAGTCAACATAATCTTATGTATTTCCAAGGCTACAACTATACCTTAAACCATCTAGAAAATCAGATAACAGCGGATTAGGCAACAATTCATGAGTACTTACCTTTCTTTTTTCATATCAGCTAACATATCACATGCACTATAGATGGATCATCTAACCAAGATAGATAATGAGGTTTGTTTAAATAAACCTTGGATAGAACTGGTATATTTGATAAGAATATCAAAATAGATATTAATCCTTTACTTATACTTAGACACTTCACATTAACCACAATTTATAAATTAACTTGCTTATCAGACTAAGATTGGAGAAAGAGGTAGTAATTAACTGGAGGCCAGCGTCAGACAAATTTTGATTTTAGATGAAGCTACTCAGCCTTAGATTATGAGTCAGAAGCAGCTATTATGGCCTATATGGAGAGTATTTGCTGCAAAACCGTACAGTAATTAGCATAGCTCATCAGCTTAGTACCATCAGAAGAGCTGATCGTATTTTAGTATTGGATCAGAGCAGTATTATTGAGCAAGGAACGCATCAAGAGCTTTTGCAAAAAAATGAAACATATGCTAGGCTTTAGGCTAAACAAAATGGTTTATAGTATCTTATATGTATAATAATTTTAATATTATTTGTATTTACATGGTAAGTAACTTAAAGATAAACTGTTCATAGTAACCATTTTATAACATCTTTATCAGCAACTAAAATATTAATTTAAAAATTAATATTTTAGTTGTATTCTAACATATGGTATAGTAATATGATTATATATAAAGTATCTTATAGGGGCAATTATGGATGAAATTATATAAGTTCAAAGTATAGATTGGGTGATGTATTACTACCAAAACAGATAGAGTATAAAATAAAAGAAATTAAAAATATTAATCTTACCATTATATAAAAATGTATTTGTAATGGTAATAGTAATTGTACAATGACAAATAAGCAAGAACGATCTAAAAGTAATATTAGAGAGTTTTTTAACTTAAGAGATATACAAGAGTCTGAGTTTGACCTTCCTCCAGAAATAGTAGAAAAAATCTGTAGTCATGTTAGCATTGATGAAGAGGTTATTCATAGCTTTAGGTGTCCATACAATCCTATAAATCAACCTATCAAAGACATTGATAGTAAATTTAGAATGGATTTCTCAAACTTAATAATAGAAAATGATGTTGTAGTTAGCAGATGGTACATTGAACATAATGATCT
Organism: Occidentia massiliensis; assembly: GCA_000309075.1. Lineage (GTDB taxonomy): Bacteria > Pseudomonadota > Alphaproteobacteria > Rickettsiales > Rickettsiaceae > Occidentia > Occidentia massiliensis. Next base: position 3,171 of record CANJ01000039.1, on the reverse strand, counting down.
GAATATTTCTACATCATGCTATAAAGAGCCTACAAGTTCTATTATAATAAAGCCTATGGAGATGGATTTCATTTCGCTAACTAACCTGACAATAAGGGAAGATGTTCCTCTTAGCAAATCTGAAGCTATTATGTGGTACCCTGAATGGCATCAGCATCAAGAAGAAATACGGCTTGATGCAATAGGAGAGCTCAACCATTATTAGTAGCACACGGTTCTAGTTGAAGTTAGTAAATCAATCAGTAGAAATTAGAATCTATGGAGTTATAACAAACAGAAAAAAATGATTAACTTCCTAAATAAAGAAGGAGTCTTGTAACTTGATTTTAATCTTTTTTGGCTTATATCTAAAGTGGAAGTTGAATATAACCTATAGGCAAAACAGATCAATAATAACTGAAAGAAGTGGTGCTAGTAATAAAAAATTGTAAATTTGCTATAATAAAGTCAGCAAGAACACATTATAAAGATTACAGCAATAATTATAGCAATTTCAAAAATACCTGGACTAAAAGAATTATATAGCATTTTGTAAGATATTTGAAACAGAAGAATAAGGACATTTTGATCCATTTTTTAAATGATGTGCTGAATTTTTACAGGAGACAACAAGATCATAGAGATAGAGTTTTTATCACTAATCCAAGATTCATGAGATAGCGATCAAAAAACAAAGTATAGTTGATATATTATGTAAAGGTGAAAAAGGTATCAAATATATAGTAGAAATATAGGTAGCAAAGACAAAAGGGGTTGAGAAGAGAGCCTAATATTATGCTGCTAAGTAATTGTTTAAAATTCTTTGTGCCTCTATATAAACTGTAAGTATTGCTATAGAAAAACACCTATGCAAACTTTTTATGGTAGCAAAAAATTGGCTCTTGAGAAAAATAATAAGATCTTGTATTTTGAATATTTATCTGACAGTCAAAATTCAACTGGCAACCGCAACCAGGTAAATAATTTATAGTGTCTGTTTGATCAAGTTTTAACTTCTACAAATTAATAATTTAAACAATGTTAGATTTTATTAGATAAGCTTATATAGAAATACCCTAAAATAGATAAATATCTTACTTTTTTACTTTACTGAAGCTGTAGTTTTCTATTTCTTGATATCTAAAATGATCTTTACCAAAGTATTGTACAAACAAATCACAGAAGAATTGATACCAGAATTCTCCACCTTCTTCAACAGGAATTCTAGCAGCAGCTTTAGCTCCTTGAGCAAATAGGTAACTCATATTATCCATATTCTTTATATTTTCTATACCATAAATATTCTGAAAATATCTTTTGCTATTTGATAGGTATTTCAGCTTCATAAACTCTATCTACAGCATTTAAGGCATCTGCTTTTGCTTACCAGTGCCCTGGCTAATAGTAAGTCTTCAGAACTACTTAAATTTTTTATATTCTTATTATTTTTATTTTCATCTGCTAATAAAGCATCTACTGCTTCACTAGCATGATTTAATGCACTTTCTTTATCACCCAGACCTAGTTCTGCTCTAGAGAGTTCAGTTAAAGTTCGAGCTAAAATAAATACTGAAAGGTCTTTTTTATTCTCATTGCTTATATGCTCATACATATTGTTCACAACATCATAAGCTTCTTTAAATCTTTTCATATAATTCAGTATCCTAACTTGTATTAAAAAGGTTCTAGGACTGCTTGTGGATAATATATCTAATGCTTCTTGATATTTGCCTTCTGCAAATCTGGGCTTTGTTATACTCTATTAATCCTTCTCCTAAAAAAGTTTTAGGAGTAATTGATTGAGCTTCTTCTGCTTTTTGCACATATTTTTTAGCATTTGTAATGTTCCCTGTAGTAACTTGTAATGTAGCCTTGGTATAATAAATATAAGATTTCAGTTCTTCATATCCTGACAGTTTTTCAGCAATCTTTTCTGCTTGATTAAAATATTTCATTACTATTTCTGGTCTTCGACCAACAATAGCACATTCATATCTTCCTATTGACACAAGGTAATTACTATACATAGCCTTTGTCTTACTATTACAAGACCTCAAATTAATGCGTGACTTTATTATTCTTAAACCAATTAACTAATTCTACTACATTATAAATCTGCCTTCTTTTTGTTAGATAATACCATAGTAATTTTTCCCTTAATTCCATTACCTTGTAAACATTAGCACAATACTTTTCTGCATTACTTAACAACATTTCTAAATTACTTTGTATAATAGTTGACAATCTACTACTCATTAACTCAGGATATACTATTGTTAAATCCTTCCAACAGAAAATCAACTTTTCTATAGTCTAGCATTATGTTATTAAACTTATCTAACAACATATTAATAGCTTTTTTTGTTTAATTTTTTTCCCGTTATATTTAATAATTCTCTTTTTACTGCATTGTGCATTCTAAATATTTGGTTGTCCCTACTTTCAATAATTCGTTCAATAAGGCTAAACCTTATCGCTTCATCTATGCTACTATAATTATTTTCTCATTATCAATTAACTGTTCTAACATATTTATAGGTACTTTTTGGTTATTTAGTAAAGCTATCTTGTATAATACTTTCCTACTTTGCGGCCTAATTTGATTTAAAACTATTTTTAGGTGAGCACGTATTTTATTTTCATGTTTTTTTATGTGATTTATATATTCTTTTATAGTCACATGATTATTATTGTAAAGATATATAGCACCATGACTTATCACGTATGGTGGATAACCTCGTAAAGTTTCTACTAATAATTCTCTTGCAAAACTTGATAGTTGATCTTTCATAATCTTATTAATCATAATTCTTATATGTTGATTAGATAAATAAGGAGCAACTATTTTTTGTCGTAAATATTTACTATCTTGAGAACATATTATTACATGTCCATTATGTTGCCAATTAATTATATCCTTTACCTTCTCATTTTCACCAATATGAAGGTTATCAAAGATCAATAACCACTTACTTCTATACTTAAGGTATTCCATCAAGCTCTGCTGAACTTTAGTTGGCTCTTCTATAATATAACATTCTTTGTTAAAACATATTTTTTGATTAATTTCTTTTGCTATCACTACATACTGAAAAGTCAGGTCTACACTTGCATCAAGGAATACTATTGTATCATAACTGTATTCATATTCCTGAACATATTTCTTAGCCATCTCACTTTTGCCCATACCAG
>CANJ01000040.1 GCA_000309075.1 Occidentia massiliensis | reverse complement strand
AAATTTAAATTAAACACTCTATTGCCTAATTTTGCAGATGGTAAGTCTTTAAATGATGTGTTAGAAAAAGAAATTGAGAGTCTAAATCAAGAAACTAGAAAAGATATCTATAATTCATTACTTAACTATTATAAGACATATTTCTTTGTTACTGATGTTCCTACTAGTAGGTTTTATAAAGATAGTAGTTTAGAAAGTACATTGGTTGAGTTAAATAAAATCTTTAGTATTGGATTGGATATGGAAATAGTGATGTGCTATGTGCCTTTAAAGGCTAAGCAAGAATTAGAACAACAACTTTCTTTAGGACAATTAGAGCAAATAAAAGCTTTTGAAAGTATTATAGGCAAACTTCCATTAAAAACTAAAGAAGTAATAAAACAACTTACAGATGTTTATATATCAAACTATAATTGTAAGAACAAAGACCTGCATGTATTAGTAAACGAATATCTTAATCAGTTAGAAGAAGCTGTAGGGTTAATTAAAGGAAATCTAGATTGTGACGAAAACAGAAGTAAGTTGTTGGATTTAATGTTAAGTATTGAAGATAGTATTAAAGTAATTCAGCCAAATTTAAAATATTTAACTGATACTCAAAAAGAGGAATTAGGTGATATTTTAGCAGATCGTATAGAAGAAGCGGAAAGGTCAAGTCGGACTTATATACTATCTATAGTGACAAAAATATTAACGAAATTGTCAATAATTTCTGATGTTCCTGATATACAGTCAAATGCTAAAGTTGAATTAATTAAGGAATTAAATGAAAAGCTTACAACATTACAAAAAATGGTTGAAAATGACATGGTAAAAGAGGAGATAAGTAATAATGATGATGTATTAAATCAACAATATGAAGAGTATAAATACAGTGATTTTATTCAACCAAATATAGTTAATGCAGAGCAAATATTGTCTGGTCAACCAGTAGAGTTAAACAGTACAGTAGGAGTAAGTTCATTAGGGTGTGCAGGTGATTTGTTACTGGAACAATGTTAATAGGTGAAAACAATAAAAGGCGAGAGATGTTACTATATATAAATTTAATACTAATTATTTTACTTCCAGTTATATTATTTTTCCCATCCCTACAGGGTGGGAAAAGTGCTATTAAGTTTATAGAAGATTATGTTTCATTAGGTGATAACAAATTGCTGCTGCAGCTGTTAATGATTCTGTTGTTTTTTGGTATTTGGAATAGTGTAAATATGTAATCTTGTTACTAGAGGGAGGACAGGTAGAGTCAAGTGTAAGTTCTATGACTACATACATAAGTGAGGTGTGAATTAATTTATTATTCAACTATTAGCTAAAAAAGTACTGATGAA
>CANJ01000041.1 GCA_000309075.1 Occidentia massiliensis | reverse complement strand
TTTCCTCTATTATAGGACGACTTTCAACCATTTCCTGTAATGTTATAAGCTTTTCATTTAATTCTTTAATTAATGCAACTTTAGTATTTGACTGTATATCAGGAACATCAGAAATTATTGACAATTTTGCTAATATTTTTGTCACTATAGATGGTATATGAGTTTAACTCGGGTCCTCCTGATTCTCTTCTATACGATCTCTAAAATATTACCTAATTCCTCTTTTTGAATATCAGTTAAATATTTTAAATTTGGCTGAATTACTTTAATACTATCTTCAATACTTGGCATTAAAATTCAACAACTCACTTTTTTGTCAAGATCTAGATTTTCTTTGATTAGCCTTTAGCTTATATAGCTTAAATCGATAAAGTAGTGACTTTTTGTAAAACATAGTAAACAGCATTACAGAAAGTTTCAAAATTGCCATTAAACTTTTGTATTTCATGTTTTATTTTAAACCAGTAATGCTCTGTTGAGTTTAAATCAGGAGAATAAGTAGGTAAATAAGGAGTACTACAACCTACAGATTCAATCAATCCTTTTATTTTAGTATTTTTATGAAAACTGATATTATTTATGACCACAGTTTGGACCAGCTTTGGATAGTAGAATTAAGAATAAGAAATAAAATTGTGTGATAAGTTGATTTTAGGTTTAGATCTTCTAATAAGCAACCAAAGTAGAGACAATATGTACTAAAAATTCATGGAAGATCTATACTTGGCATGGTTAAGGTTAAATTTATTTTTCAACAAAAAATAATATTTTAGTTAAGGTTCTTTTTCTAAGCAAAATTTTATCATAAACTCTTATTAGAGGAGTACAATTAACTCATCTTGAAAATCAATATAATACTTGCTTCTTATATTGACTCTTTAATTCTCCTATACCATATCTTTACACTTACAATGCGTGTAAGCTACTTACTTTTATGCACTTTATCTTGAAACATAATTCCTTTCTTGACTTATATTACAGATGCTAATTGAGTAGTAATATATGTTTACCAGGGTAATAATCTATTTAAGGTCTATATAAGTTAGTCTTAACTTTTTGAAGAAAAATCAATTTTCATAGTTTAACAATTACATAAGCAATCTTACATCGCCTACAGGATGTCATAGCTATTTGATGATTTTTGAACACAGGCATGTTATTTTCTTTAGCATAGTATTTTGATATAGTTTTAACCCAGCCTTAACAATTGATTTAAAATTACCTGACCTTAATATGAATATGATAAATACAAGGAAAGAAATAAAAATACTTGCTATATAAAAAGTTTGTTAACAAGATGAATTTTTTATGATAAGTTAATTTATAGGTTATAAATAAGGGTTATGAATTCTAAAGGTAGAATATCTGAGTTTATGATTAACAACTTTTATTGTAAGAGGGGATATTTTACTTTAATGATTTATATATTTATGTGATTAATGGTATATTCAAATTTGGAGGATACAATGAAAAGGGTAAATGTAGAAGATTTGAGAAAAGAGCAAGCTGCTAATAAGTTATATAAAGAAGCAAAACAAATATTGCATGAAGCATGGGAACTTGCAGTAGCCAAAGCAGACGATAAATACAATAAGGAAGTAGAAGCGAAATTTCAGGAAGTAAAGAATAAATTAGCTGAAGCAGAAGCACTTGTTCCAAGTAATAGTGAATATAAGAAGTGGACTGTAGTTGAAAGGTTCTTAGCAAGCTCTGTAGCAGAGGATGATCCATATTGTGATGTAAAACGTTTTGAAATTAAAGAATGGTTTGAATATCATACACGTTTCCTTAATAAACAGATAACACGTCCTAGTGGTTATACGGCTGAAACTATCTACAACATACTCTCTGATAGTGAATGTTGGAATGGTTCTGAACTTGATAGAACTGCTGTTGCAAAAAAATTAATAATATCTAAAGGATGGGATGGTAGAGAGTTAGATGGTTTTGAGCTTTACCATATTGCTTGTCAGTTTTGCTTAGAAGATGATATTAATAACATGTTTGAGGAAAGCAAAAGAGAGGGGTATCCTATAGAAGATTATATAAGTAGTAGTGTTACTAGGCCATCAAAGCTAAAGATTTTTTGGTATTATTATGCAAACGTTATTAATGTTGAAAATCCTGATCCAGATATTGTCAGTAAGTTTAAAAAACTAGCAGGTGATATAGAAGATAAGCAAGTTTTATATAGGTACGGGATTGATTGTGCGGTGGAGCGTGGCAGTAAGGAAGCAGTAGAGTTTTTCTGGAACAAACTACCTAATAAGGACCCTGAGATTCTAATAGAAGCAGCAATAAATACTAAAAGTAGTAGTTATGCACCCAGTCATTCTTACATTGCAGCTTTTTGTGTTGAGCAGTTAGATTCTTATGAACAACCTGATCTTTTTAGGAAACTTATAAGGGAAGATTTGATCAAGAATAGTGATTATTATGGTAGTTCTTCTCATGTGATGAATAGTTTAATACAAGATCATTTTTATGAACATATAGAAAAAGTAATTAAACATTTAAATCCAAGTGATTTTCCTAAAAAAGAGTATGAGATGTTAACTTGGCTTACATGTGAGAGTATAGTTTCTGGCCCTAGAGCTGTATTTGATCAAGCAGTACAGTTTTTAACTTGGCTATGGGATTTACCAGGATTTGAAAGTCACCAGCAATGTTTTCACGATACTGTAGAGACAACATCTAGTATATTGGGTGATCTTATAAACATTGGAATATTAGAACCTATTCATAAAATCCTTGACCCAATGGATACTCTGCATGCCAAACTATTTACTCTTACATGTAGGGAAGGAGGCAATGTTTGTCACAGTTTATATATTCAAAATGAAAAAGAGTTATTGCAAAAGCTTTTAAGCTCTATCAAAACTACTGTTAAGAAACCTACCAAGAAGTTTTTAGAAAAATTAGACCAAGATGTGCTGAAAAGACTAGAGAGCGCATTGTGTAATGATAAAAAACCAGCCCTTCATAAAGGAGAAGGTGATAGTTGTGCAAATGATGATATCCAGGTTTCTTCACAGGCATTTAACCTTTACAAGCAGTATGATAGGCAATCATTAGAAGAACTATTGTATAATGCCCTTGGTGATACCAAGGGAGGGAAGCTTTTACACAAAATAGACCAAGTAATGTTAAATAAGTTAAATAACATGATTTCTAACACTCAAAAGTCATATAAAGAATCTTTATTTTATAACTCTAGTGATAGTGATCGTAACGATGACGACCTACAAGATGATAGCGATTCATCAGGTTCCCCAGTATTAGCAATGGGAGAAGAACATAGTTTTGAACCTACTAATAGTTGATAATAATTGAAGACTGGACTTAGATTGAAAAATGTTATGTCTTTTAAGGACAGTTTCAGTTTTTTGACAAGCTTATATTTTAATTTTCTTTCAGAGTATGATGATTTTGGTACTATAACTTTAAGTTAAACTTAAAGTTATAGTATTATTTTTCTTAAAAAATTAAGTTGCATCTCTATAAAATTTATGTGACAATTATACAATAAGCATAAATATTTTGTTGTATAAGGTATATAAATTATTTGGAGGTAGTTATGAAAATATTAGAAAGAAATAGCTGGAATAGGAAATGGCACTTAAAGGAAGGAAATATCATTAATGATAATAGGAAGTTATCATCAAGTTCTGCTACAAAAAATAATCTCAACACTGACTCAGAAGTAGCTGAGTTTTTAGAAGAGAAAAATCCACAAAATCTTATAAGACATCGCCGTTCTAATGGTAATAGTAATCAACAACAAAGATTTGTACCTGTTGATGTACCAGGAGATGGTAGCTGTTTATTTTGGGCTACTACTTTAGCTTATTTAACTCCTGTTGAAGATGATTCTACTGCTTTTTCAGAAAGGTTTAGAAGATTGTTTGGAGAAGAGGAATCTGGGAACATAAATCATATAAGGGAGTTAATTAGAGAATACAGCCCACTTTCAAATAATGTGCGTAGTGATAGAACTTTTAATAGGTTAGTTACAAGAGTATTACGCAATAGGGTAGTTGATCATATGTCATCTGATGCAAATAGATTCAGAGGCTTTGTTACAGATGATTTTGATGAATACCTAGATGGTATGAGAGATCGAAATTCTTGGGGTGGTGAGCCTGAAATAGTAGCAATGAGTGATATGCTTAGGGCAACTATCAGTGTAGATGCTGGTGGAACAACACATACTCGTGGAAATGGTGACATTCCAATAAGATTATATCATGTAAATGCAGCTAGAGGTGCAAGTCAAAGCAATGAACGTAACCATTATAATTTTGGTTTAGAAAGAAGTTTGCATCAACAAATTACTAATGAGGTTGTACCTGAATTAGTTGACCACTTCTTTCAAATAGATGAGGATAATAATTTTAAGCAGAGGTTTCAATCATTTTTAGATCAAATACCAAGACCTAGTGGTGTAGGTGCAGCACCAGCGAAAAAGGGATTTTATGTTAATTTTTTTGCTGGTATGTTTACTACTTTAAAAAACACAGAACTTTTTAATAGACTAAATTTAGTGGAGCTTCATTTTAAGCTTGCTACTATAAGCGACGCTGATGAGGTGCCATTTTTAAAGATTGTAGCTATTACTGAGGAACCTACAACTAAAAAATTAGAAGAATATGTTTTTGTTATTTCTGAGAAGAGATATAACAGACAAACTATGGGAGCAATATTTAGTAGAGATGATAGGAGGTGGTTAGAAGAAAGTAGCTTGTTATTTAGTGATGATGATGATACATATCACCTTAGATCTAGAGCTCATACAAGAGCTGATGAAATAGAATTTAAATCTGGTGCAGCAATAATAATCAGTAAAAGAAACAATAGAGATAAGGTTAATGTAAGAACAGAACAACTTACAGATCAAGAACTTCCTGAAAGAATGAAGTTTCCATTTAGAAGAATAGAAAAATACCATAAACATAAAGTAGGAGATTATAAGTCGAATATTTTAGAGGATATTGTAAATAATCTTAGTAGAGAGACTATAAATAATCCTAATGAAGATATGAAGATTGTACAAATAGTAAGAAAAAATTTTAAGAAGCTACTTGAGTATGTATACGGAATTAATAGAAGATACTATAGCAAGTTACCTAATATTCAAGGAGCATTAGAAGCGGCTGATCATGGGTTTACAGCTGGTGCTTTAATAAATTTTAAATATCGCTATAATTTAGAATTATACCTGGAGCTATTACTAGGAATAGATGGCTATATTGATATTGCTTTATTGGTACGTGGGAGTGAACGTGTTAAGAAGGCCATTCCTATACTTGTAGAAATAAAAACTGGACAAGAGCTAGGTGGTAGAACAAACCCTCAGCACGCGTTAAGAGAAGCTGAAGGTTATACTCAAGGTTTACAACAAAACAATAGGCCTTTCGTTACCCTTGCTGATCGAGTAGTACGTGTTGGTTTTAATATGGACTATGCTAATCCTATTGAAACCAGTGTAGCTGAGCTACAGCCTCCGGCACCTATTATTAGGAGCATCTTTGAGAGTGTTAATAATGGTGATGCTGAAGGGCAGGAAAGACTTGATAGCATAAAAACAACTATAACAGATCAGTTAAAGAAAATTCATAGACTATCACCAGGTACACAAGGTTCAAGTGAACCACAATATTTAAGTAGGTTATTTATTGGACATTCAATTCTAAACTCAGTAGAAACTAGGGGAAAAAGAATAGACAAGCGTGTACTTACCTATAAGAAATTAAAAGAAACAACCAGGGGAACTCGCCGTAGCCATGAAATTACTACATCTGTATTTGTTGAAAAAACAGTAGCAGGAAGTAATACAGGAGACAGTAGAGTATTAATTGTACATTTTCATGAAGGAGGACGAGATAACGTTGATGTTAATGATCCAACACTAAGAGTTCCTCTTAATGGAATAGTAAATCAAGCTAACTGCAAGGAAATAATAGAAGTATATGTTGATGCCAGATCTGGTAATGATGGTTCTTTGAGGTTTTTAACAGAAGATGATGGTGTAATAATTAGAGATTTCACTAATTCTAGGAATGATTATTTTCAGGCAAATGTTGCTAATCATTGGGAAATACACAATATGCCAGATTTTAATCAAGCTGACAATTTAAAAAAGGCACTTGATGCAACAATGAGTTATCAACCTAAGAAAGGTCAGGATAATAAGGTGGATTTAGGACCCTATGGTGATATGTTTACTAATATAGGAGGAAATCTGTTCTCTATTAAGTCTTTAGTTACAAATGAAGCATACTTTGAAGCAATTTTGTCTGGATTATTTAACAGTTACAGTGATGTAGAATTTGGCCGAGGAGACTTTAAAATTAACGTAAGACCTGAGTTTCAAGTAGGAGGTGGTGACAGAATTGATTTGTTCATTAATGTAATGAGTAAAAACCCTTCTGATAGTGATGTGTTAATTGGTTTGGAGTTAAAATATGGTGATGGTAGAGTCACTGTGGATAGTATGGAGAGGACACTTGAACAAGCTGAAAAGGTACAACTAAGGAGGTATGGGATAAGCCGTAACATAAGAGCAATAACTGAAGGAGCTAATTTTATGGTAACGTTACCTGTTGGTTTTGTTAGCCGTGCTGAAACTCCTGATTCTTTAGTGATAACAAGAGAACAATCTGTTGCTTATGATATTGAGCGTAGTTTCCGTCAACCAGGAAGAGGTGAACGGCAAACTATTGAAGATGCAACACAAAACCGTGACTATAGATACTGGCTATCAGACCAAGATATTAGAAGAATTGCCCATCTTGACAATACATATAACAATATGTTTGATGTACATGCTATGAATAACAACTACGATACTAGTGGCAGCGGACTTGTTGTAGTTACAGATCGTGATCATGACATCAATACTGGAGAATTACATGAACAGATACGTCAATTTATAGACAATGTTGCTAATAATAGAATAGCACAGCAACAAGGAACACCAACACGAACATTTATTGTCAATCAAGGTGGTGATCATTGGACTACTTTAGTTGTTGCTCACCAAAATGGACAATACCGTGGGTATTATGTAGATTCATTAGGTAGGCAAATACCAAACAATATTCGTCAAGTTTTAACAGATAATAATATAATTAATCCTATAGATTTTCAAATTCATCAACAAACAGATGGTTACAATTGTGGTCTTTGGGCATTGGAGAATGCTAGAGATATTAACACTATGTTGCAGGAAAATAGAGATGTACAATGGCTTAGAACACAGTTAGCACCCGAAAGACTTGGTAGAAATAATGAACAATATTTTATAGACAGGAGACAAGAGTTTTCACAAGTGCTACATGATAATCAACCACCAGGAGGTGGTTCTCAAGGTGGAAATACGGACTCTGCGTCAAACTCACAAGTATCTTCATCGCAATGCTTACATGGAAGCAGGGGTAAAAGAAGTGTTAATGGTTGTCTGTATTCATGGGATGATATAGATGAGTTTAATGCAGCAGAGCAAGAAGATAGGAGAAATAAAGGTAAGATTAAGATTGACAGTGAAAAATTCTTGAATCACATAAAAAATACAGAAGATAATGATAAACGTATTCAATTGGTTCAGTTTGCTGATGAAATAATTCATTCATCAAGTCATGGTGAAGAGAAAGTTGTAGGTAGATTCCAAAATTTAGTTAATAAACTCATTGATAATCATGAAGTTATTAGTCATTTAAATAAGGTGGGAAGAATCTCAGGAATGACTATGTATGGAATGATGGGTAAACATGCTCTAGCTGATTTCTTTCAGGGAGACTATAAGGGAGTAGCGATTAACATAGGTTTTATTGCTGGTGGTCAAGGTTTAGCCAAAGTTTCTGAAATTGTATCTATGAAAGGGTTAAAGTTAGTTTCAGGAGGGAAATTAATACTTGGAAGATCTCTAGGAGCAGCTGCACCATTTCTTGCTCGAGGAGCTTCAGCCTTTGTTGTATATGATTTAGTAAATCAAGTTAAAGAACTAAAAGCTGGTAGTAAAGATGCACTAGTTGGAGTAATAGGAGATAGTGTTTACTTAACTATTGATGTAGCTGAAATTGGGATAGAGCTTGCTGAAGTTTTTGGAGCACTAGAAGGACTTTCATCAGTTACTGGTCCTGTTGGAGCTGCAATAGGAGCTATAGTATTTGTTGGAACTGATATTTACTTTGCTGTAAAAAAAGTAGATAAAATTGATCAAGTAATCCATTTAACTGGATGGGAGAAGTTTAAAGAAGGATGGCGTGCCTTTTTAGGTATGAATCCTGAAGGATATTTAGAAGAATTAATAGAAGAAAAAGATGCAAATAATCAGCTTGTAAAACAAGCACTTGATTTCTTAAAACAGCATCCTGATATTAAAAGATATGTTTTTCCTACCGGAAAGTCAATTATAGATCGTTGCTACATTATTGATGAAGGAGACATGTGTGCACATGGTGCTGGGGCAAGTCGTCATTGTTCAGTAAACCCAGGAGGCCTATCTGCTATACTATTTCCAAGTAAAAAGCGTGAAAAATGTACAACTAAGATTCAGGAAGATTTAAATAATGAAGTAGATTTTAGCAAAAAAATAACCAATATAAAATGGAGTAGGTCAAGACCTGATAAACCAAGTGGAGGAGAAATAGTCTGTTATCCTGAAGGAGATTACGAACGAGTACCAAGTGGTGGTGCTTATAAATGTAAGAACGCTATTGGCATTATCAATGCAGCAGTTAAATCAGGAAACTACACCACCATTATTGATTTAGGAAAAGGTCATGATAGAGTGGTAGGATTCCAAGATAGTCCTAATATTTTCTTAGTGGAAGATGGATACAAAAAATATGCAGGAGGTGATAAGGATGATCTATTTATTGTGGAAGGTACTAACATAACTGGTACTCTTAATGGATATGGAGGAACTGATTCTGTTCGGTTGTTGGAGGAATCTTTTTCTGAAGATAACATAACTCCTCATATTGATATAGCTGTAGGTATAGGTAATGATAATTATGGATATATAACACCTAATGGCACAGGACGTGATAATATTACAACTCTTTTAACAATGCGAGGAATAGAACATATTATTGGTCGAACTAAAACAGAAATAATAAACTGGTATGGTGGAAGCTATGTGATAGATAGCAATGGAGGATGGCCTAATCAACCAGATAACATTACATTGTTGCAAGCAAGACGAGAAAAGGATAGAGTAACTATAGTTATAAGTGGAAGTACTAATGTGTTTAATAAAGCCTTGGCTGGGAGCTTCTACTATAATATACACAACATGAGATTAGGTACTAGTGCTTTAATTGACTTATCATACAGTAACTCGTCGTATGAAAGCGCAAATCATATATTTTATTTGGATTACAGGATCTTTGATATTCAATGTATTGATATTCAATCCAGTATTGATAGGACTATTAGAACAGTAAGATTTGATTTAAGGCAAGGTAATTCTAGTATATACATTAAGTATATTGATAGTGATTTCAGCAGCTCCATATTCTATTACTTAAAAGATAGTACTGAAGTAAAAGTAAGTAAAGAAAATCTATATGCGACTCAAAATAGCAACAAACCTGTAGATGAGATTATTCAAGAATATCCAGATATAGCACATAGACTAGGAATGTTTATGGTTGTCAGATCTTCAGTAAGTAATGAGACTGTGTCTATAGGACACGGAAACCATGAAGTAATTTCTAATGATGCATTTCACAAGAGTCACTTGGTTGGTGGTAAAGGTGAAGATATATATGTTATTACTTCAGGTTATAAAAAACTTAATAGTACTGAGGAGTTAAGAATTCCTGAAACAACTATATATAGCTTTAATGGATCAAATCAAACAGATATTGTAGATTTACGCCAGCTATCACAGCAGATAGAAAGAGATCTGGGTTATGAACTATTACTAGAGAGTGCTCGTAAAGATGGAAGAGATGTGCTAATAGAACTATTCATACCAGGCAATGATCCTCAAGATATGAAGTATGTAACAGCAATTAGATTAAAAGATGCATTTGAAAACAAGTGGTATGAGAAATTACAAATAATTTTGAATAGTGCACCTATGAGGATAAACTATAGTGATGATAAACTGTCTTTAATGCCAACACCTATAGTTTTTGGTAATGATACACAAATTATTGTTATTACGGAAAGAGACGTAGATAGAAACACAGAATTGGTTGTACCAAAGAAAACAGGTCAATATAGTTTTCTCTACATTGAAGATCATTCTAGTTCACATAATTTTAAGAATGATCTGATTGTTACTAATGTTTTTGATCCTAATATAGGAAAAGAAAATTGGTACACTGTCTTATTAAGCAATTTTTATGAAAAACTTGATAAGATGCAGACGGTGCATATTAAGTTTGTTGACAAAATAATAACATTGAAAGATGAACTAAATAAAATAAATAATGCAACGGAATTTTTTGATCAGTTAGGCCAGTATGAAAGTGATATTTATAGCTCAATTTTGAGTCAAGCAGATCAAGTAGATTACCAAGGAGATGATGCAGGTTATGTGTCTGATGAATCTAATCCTAGAACACAACACCATATTAAACACAGCCGTTTAGAGGTGCAAGCAGCTAAATATGTGGAGAAGGAAACATCCTACAGTGATTATTTACCATCAATTACAACAATAGTAGGAAGTATAGCTTCAGTTGTACTACCTGCTATTGGTATAATGTTGTGGTATCAGCATCGAAATCGTCCACTTAATCCTGAGCTTTTTGGCCATCCTGCAGAAAGAGCGCAAATGATTCCATTACAAGTAATGACTACTATAGCCGCAGGAGCTGCTACTACCACCTTGTTAGGAGGGCAGAACGCAGATGCACAACAGTTATATACTGAACGTGGTAAGTCAGAGTATCTTGTAGATACTTCTGTAGAAGAATTTGATACTGATGAAGATGCGGTAGAAGATTTAGTGTGGTTAATAGCCCAAAACTATAGTGATTCTTTATCAAGAAGCCCTAATAATTCAAAAGCACAGTTATTAGCAGAGATTGAACCTTACCTTGAACCTGTTATTGACAAAAAAATAATTAATCGTTTGACACAACACTTAGAAAAAAAAGATATAGTGTCTCAAGTAGAAAGATTTGTCAAATATTATCAACAAGATTTAAAAGATAGAATGCAAGAAAAAGTGCAAAACTACTTAGATGATGATTACCTAAGTGTTAGAGAACAAGAACTTGAAACAGTGAATAATAGTGATGGACTTCAACGTGACTGTCATGAGGTTAATATAGAAAACCAAGAGCAAAATATAGAATCAACAATAGTAGATGTAGTGAACCATTTAAGTTCTGGTTTTCCTGAAAAGGTAGCACAACCTTTATCTAACACTTACCATGACACGTCAAGATTAGATACCAGTGTTAAACCTTATCTAAGTGATGTAGGCGGTAATATAGAATCACAACATAATTATGGAGTTCTTAACAATAACCATGAGCATTTAACTCCATCACCTGATACTAGAGGCCAAGCTATACAAGATGGTACTTATAAAAGTTTTCCTATTGAGTTTTATGGACGACCATCTGTATATTATGAAGGAAATAAACCATGCCATTGGTATCCACCACCAAGTATAACAATGAAATCTGATCATGAGATAAATCAAGCAAAAATGTGCCAAGATGAAGTAATTAGTTCTCATAAACAATACTCAAAAGAAGAAAGAGAGGAAGACTTTTCTACATTTCCTCAAAAATCCAGAATTATTTGGTATGAAAACAAGCAACAATTTCATGAACACATTCAAAAAGAAGAAGACTTGTTCTGTAAAAATGAATTTTCTAATGTACCTTATTATGGGGAAGTTCCTTATACAGCATGTATTAATAACAAGACTGGTAAAGAACTAAAAATTGTACATAGCAAATACAGAGATCCTATATTTAAAGCTAAAAATTTTGTTGAAACAGCTAAATTTATATTAGGACCTACTAAATTAAATTGTCAGAATACTTGGTTTGGTAAAGAAGGTGATAATAAAATTCTATGCACAGGGGAAAGAATACGAGCTATAATTAGTCCATCTTCAATAGAGCAGACGGAAGAAGTTATCTTACCTCAATGTACTTCAAGGAAATATGGTATGTATAGCTTACAACATTGTACTTTTGCAAATAGATCTTCTGTACAAACTGCTGAAGTATTTAACCCTCTTGCTGACCCTCATACCTTAATAAATTTTATAGATAATAATTTGGAATTGGGACGCATTGTTGTACATTATATTAAAAAATACTTTAGTGCTAATAAGGAGTCAGATATAGTAGAAGAAGATACAACCGTTGTTGAAATTACTCC
>CANJ01000042.1 GCA_000309075.1 Occidentia massiliensis | reverse complement strand
TTATAATTAGTGATTCTTATAGAATTCAAGCAATATTAGAGCAGCTAATAGATAATTCTATCGAATCTACTAAGAAAGGCAATGTAGTAGTAACAGTAAATATGTTTGCTATTAGTCCAACCTTATCAGAATCAGAACAAAATAAGAGAGAAATGGTATTACAATTTATAGTACATGATACTGGAATTGGCTTAACTAAAGAAATAAGAGAATATTTACGTAAAGAATTTGATAAATTTGATGTTCAATATAAAGAATTAGTTTCAGGATTAAGTTTTGTTAAACGCCTTGTGGATGAAATGAGTGGAGAGTTTGAAGTTACTAGTGAAAAAGGTAAAAGTACTACTATTGCCTGCAATATACCAGTAAAATTACCTTTACTTGATGATACTATTTATAAAGATTAATATTTAGTTTATTTATGTTATAATGTTTAGTGTTAATAGCCATGAAAAACATAATTATATGATTGCTTTTAATAGGGATATAAATAAACATTTTATCCTCTGTCGTTATAGCAAAAGGCTAGTAGAGAAGCTTACACTAATGAATAAGATAGAATCTCATAAGATTAATCTTAGTAAAGTTAAGAAAGCTCTCTACTATGCTAAAAGGTATCATGGTAAACAAAAACGCAAAAATGGTGAACCATTTTATGTGCATCCATTAGAGGTAGCTTGTATGGTTTCAGAAAATTTATTTAGAACAGATATAATAGTAACTGCAATATTACATGACACTATAGAAGATACTGTACTTACTAAAGAAACAATAGCGCAAGAATTTGGCAACAATATTGCTAATAAGGTTGAAGACCTAACTCGAATTAAGAACAACAGGAAAATTAGTGCAGTAGAAATAATTGAAATATTGTACCAGCGAAGGAAAAAGGATCTATTACTGATCAAGCTGTTTGATAGATTACATAACATGCAAACAGTAGAAGCTAAACCACCTGAAAAGGTGCGCAAAACAACCCTAGAAACTTTACAGGTTTTTTTAGATCTTGCTAACTACCTTGAAATGCCAAATGTTGAAAAACAATTGCATGAATATTGCTTAAATATAACTTCTAACTACAAGAATACAGGCTTACATGCAACAGATAACTTGTTTATGCCCTAGTAAATATTCAACTTTGTTGATTTTGAATCTAGTAAGATTTGCTTTAAATTTTTCTACTACTAAAAAATTATATATAATTAAACAGGTAACAAAGCTATTTTGTGCTATATCCCTGGTACTAGCAATTTATTTATGTTATAATTCTTATTAGGATTAGATTAAAGCTAAAACAACTATGACTATTATATCTACTAATGCTAACAATATAAAAAATATCAAAGCCGTACAGGGCAATAAATTGCCTAAGATGATTGTAGGTACCGATGAGTTCCATGATTTAGTAATTAATAGTGATATATTTGTAGATAAGAGTTTAATGATTAAAGAACTGTTAGAAGATAGTGGTAAAGTTGTTCTCATCGCCAGGCCAAGACGTTGGGGTAAGAGCTTGAATATGAGCATGCTCCAGAAGTTTTTTGAAATAGAAATAGATCAAAGAGGAGTTCCTTTACCTGAAGCAAAGAGGATAAATTATAAGCTTTTTACTGGTGGAACACTTAATTTAGGGTTAACAACAGGCAGGAAAAAACTGCTTCAAAATCTCAAAATAGCTCAACATGCAGATATTATATCTGAATATCAAGGCAAATTCCCTGTAATACTGCTTAATCTAAAAGACGTTAAGGGTAATAGTTATCAGGAAATTGAAGATGGAATAAAAAAGCAAGTAATAAGACTATTTACTAATCATCGTTATTTAAAGAATTATTACACAGCAAGTAATATAGATTTATTAGATCAGGCACAAAAAAAGCAACTGGAAAGATATTTTACGGGAGATCTTAATACAGAAGATCTCAAGGACAGTTTACGTTTTTTAAGTGAGTTGCTGTTCAAGCATTTCAAGCAAAAAGTATACATACTAATTGATGAATATGATACACCAATCAATAGTTCATATATAAAGTTTGGTAATAGATCAGGAGAATTTGAACAAGTTTTAGAACTATTTTGCGGAATGTTTGGCAGTAGCTTAAAAAGCAATCCTTATCTAGAAAAAGGAGTAATAACAGGAATATTACGCATAGCTAAGGCTAATTTATTCTCAGATTTGAACAATGTTCGTGAATATACTTTGCTAGATAAGCAATTTTCTAAGTTTTATGGGTTTACTCAAGAAGAAGTTGATGAATTGCTAACAAAAGTACCAACTAAAACCAATCCAGAAAAAATAAAGAGCTGGTACAATGGCTATAATTTTGGTGAAGAAACAATTTATAATCCATGGTCGATCATGCTATGCTTATCTAGTGAAGGAAAACTTGATCACTACTGGCTAGATAGTGGAGGTACTGGACTTATAGATAAAGCATTATTATCAGATGAAATACAGAGGGATCTACAACAACTAACTTCTGGAAAGAATATAATATCACCTATTGTAAAACAAATAAGTTTTGCTGATATAGATAAACCAGTAGGCTTATTTAGTTTATTGCTATTTAGTGGATATTTAAATCCTGCAGTCACAGAATCAGAAAAAAACATATATGAACTATCTATACCCAATACGGAAGTAAAATATATATATGAAGCAAGAGTGTTACAATGGGTGGCTGATAAATTAAAAATAGATAGTTCTAGGTATTATTCATTTGTTACTCTATTGCCTATGGGTAAGGTAGAAGAATTTAGAGAAAGATTACAGGAATTATTATTAAATAGTACTAGTTTTCATCAAACTGGGAAAAAGAAAGCCGAACTATTTTACAGTGGTTTTATGCTATGTTTAATAAATATATTATCATCAAATTATATAATAGATAGTGAAAGAGAAACTGGCAGTGGTAGAGCGGATATAGTCTTGATTCCTAAAGCAGGTAAAAATAATAATGCAATCATCATAGAGTACAAGATAGCCAAGAAAGAAGAGGATTTAGAATCTATAGCTAAAGCTGGGTTAGAACAAATCAACAATCAGCAATATGACTTAAAGGTAAAAGAACATGCTCATGTTCGGCAAATTTTTAAAATCTCCATTGCCTTTTGTGGTAAAAAAGTAGTATTGTTGCATCAAATTGATGAAGTTGCTGCTCATGTAAGTGCTCTGCATTAACTATATTTGGTTGGACAAAATCACTGTATTTACACTCTTCATATTGTTGATTTAATACATCACTATTATTACTTATC
>CANJ01000043.1 GCA_000309075.1 Occidentia massiliensis | reverse complement strand
TTACTAATGCTAGGGATTACCAAGCTATAGAGAATAAAATGATTGGAGGGATGAATGTAACGGAAGCGATTAACCATATACTGGAAGAGCGGGGTTTGGCTTAATGTTATCCGTAAAACTTAACCTGAATATTTTATTATAAAATAAAAATAGGATATCTTTATTCTTGCCGTGAAATATTTAGGTTAGCAAAATATTATTACTACTGTATAATGATATTATTTGATTTACAGTACTATATTTTTGTAATATCTTACTACTGATAATATATGTTTGTATGTTATTAGTAGTAGTTTTTATGATAAGAGTAGAAAAGTATATGAAGATACCGTTTATAGGAAGACAGCAGGAGTTACAAACTTTATCTAAGTTACTGAAAAAAAATGTTGCAAGTTTAGTAGTAATTCAAGGAAGGCGAAGAATTGGTAAAAGTAGGTTAGTAGAAGAATTTGCTAAAAATTATACATTTTATCAATTTTCTGGACTACCACCAGTACACGAAACTACAGCACAGTCTGAGCGTAATGAATTTTCTCGCCAGTTAGCTATACAAACAAAGCTGCCTGAGCTTTATGCTGATGATTGGAATAAATTATTTATCTTACTTGCTGATAAAGTTAAAACAAGTCGTTGTATTATTCTATTCGATGAGATTTCTTGGATAGGGTCTAAAGATCCTGATTTTCTTGGTAAATTTAAGAATGCTTGGGATTTATATTTTAAGAAAAATCCAAAATTACTATTTATTCTTTGCGGTTCTGTATCAAGCTGGATTGAGAACAATATTTTATCTAACACTGGATTTGTTGGCAGAATATCTTATCGTTTAACCTTAGATGAATTACCAGTACAAGATTGTAGTAAATTTTGGTTCAAGGCAGGGCATTATATATCAGCTTATGAAAAGTTTAAAGTACTTGCTGTAACTGGGGGGATACCTCGTTATCTAGAAGAAATAAAACCAGAATTATCTGCTGAAGAAAATATTAGGGATTTATGTTTTATCAAAGGAGGGGCATTAGTAAATGAATTTAATGACTATTCTCTGATCTTTTTTCTACACGTAGTCCTACCTATAAAAAGATTACTCAGGTCCTAGCAAATGGCTCACAAGACATTAAAACTATTTGTAATATGTTAAATATTAGAGAGCAAACAGGATTTATTAGTGAGTATTTAGATAACCTAATGAAATCAGGATTTATTAGTAGAGATTATACTTGGCATATTACATCAGGAGAAGTTTCAAAGTTAAGTCATTTTCGTTTAAGTGATAATTATTTACGTTTTTATTTAAAATATATTGATAAGAACCGTTTAAGAATTGAAAATAACGAGTTTGCTTTTAAATCTTTAGCTTCTCTTCCTGGCTTAGAGACAATTATGAGCTTACAATTTGAAAATTTGGTGCTAAAGAATCGCAAATATATAAAAGAATGTTTATATATTACTCCGGAGGAAGTTATTTCTGATAATCCGTTTTTTCAGAAAAAAACGATGAGATATCCTGGTTGTCAAATTGATTATCTTATTCAAACTAAATTTGGAGGACTTTATATTTGTGAAATTAAATTCTCAAAGCACCCTATTACCTATAATATTATTGATGAAGTACAAAAAAAATTAGATAGGCTATATTATCCTAAAGGGTTTTCTTGTAGACCTGTATTGATTCATGTCAATGGAGTACATGAAGATGTAAAAGATAGCGGTTTTTTTGCAGCAATTATTGATTTTGGTAATTTATTAACAGCTCCATAGGAAATTAACTTGTGGATTAGCAGGAAGTAGAGAGAAATTACAGCAGAGACAAGAATTTATTATTCTTAAGGTTATTACTATAGGTTTTTAGATTCATTTTTTATTTTTATAAATTGTTTTTAGTATGATTCATTTGTCAAATTTTTACTTTAAACCATCTGCACGTAATATTAGGGTTTACTTAGTTTTTGTTGTTTTAGTTTTAAATTCTTTATTAAGTTTTGCAAATACTATGGTAATAGGCAAATCACATATTTACGATTATGGAGTTAGAGGTCATGTATTTCCAATTATTGAAGAGTCACTACTAGAGGTCATTATGGCGAGGCTCAAAATAGCAAAACAAAATGGAAATTTAGGAAAAATGCAGGAAGAATTTAAAAATAGAGTAAAGCAAAAAATCTCTAGACCAACTCCTATCTTAGCTATAGCAAAAACAAATAAAAATCGCAGCTGGTATTATGATCCAAGCTTTATACAAAAGACAGATATAAAAGATCAAACGGGAAATATCATAATAAAAGCTGGCACAAGTGTCAATCCTTTAGAGAAAATAAGCTGGGGAGAAGCTTTAATATTTATTGATGGAGATGATAAGCAGCAGGTTAAGTGGTCTAAATCACAAATAGGAAAATTAGTACTTACTAAAGGAAACCCGATAGAGCTTGGGCAAGAACTAAACAAGCAAATATTTTTTGATCAAGGGGGCGTGCTTACTACTTGTTTTAAGATAAAAGCTATTCCAGCTATAATAGAGCAAGAAGGGGTTTTATTAAAAATTAGTGAAATAAAGATTAATTGAATTGAAATGTTACAATATTTGAGTACAGATTAAACTATAAATAAAAACTAATAAATCAGAGGTAATCTATGAAAAAATGGCAGTTAATAGAGGCGAAGAAAAATTTAGAGAAAATAATAAAAGATGTATTAGAGGGTAGGATACAAGGAATAATGACAGAAAATGGAGAAGTAGTATATTTGGTGCCAGATGAGAAATATCCACCTATAAAAGATGGGTCTGATCTATCACGTTATCAAGAAAAGGTCGGTGCAATATCTTCTGAACCTCAATGAAGTTAATAATGTTTATTATAATTATTTTGCTCGGTAATTATAGTTATGCATCGATTGGTTGCGTAGGCAGGTTTGTAAATCCAATAACTGATATTTGCTGGAAATGTTTATTTCCAATTACTATTGGAGGAGTAAAAATTGTATCAAGTTCTATGGCTGATACTAATAATCCAAGGCAAATAATTTGTTTTTGCCCTAAAGCCGGCATTCCTATGCCAGTACCCGGAATTCCAATTGGATTCTGGGAGCCGGTAAGACTGGTAGATGTAACTAAATCTCCTATGTGTATGGTAAGTCTTGGGGGAGTAAGTCTTGGCAGAAGCATGCAAAAAGGTGTTAAGGATGACATAGAGGGCAGCAGTTTTTATCATGTTCATTGGTATATATATCCGGTTATTTACTGGCTTGAGTTGCTACTTGATTTTGCTTGTTTAGAGATGGCTTCTGTAGATATAGCATATCTTACTGAATTTGATCCATTATGGGGTGATGATGCTAAATCTGCCATCTTAAATCCTGAAAGTTTATTATTTGGAAGTATTGCAGCTCAATCGGCTTGCATAGCTGATTGTGTGAGCTGTAGTGCTGGTAGTCTTTCTAATGATGCGATGTTTTGGTGCGGGGGATGTCAAGGATCTCTTTATCCCTTTACCGGTACAACTAGTTCTCATAATGGCGGAGTTGGAACTTCTGCATTAATAGTTGCAAAATTTATGGCTAAGTTACATCGGGAATTATTGCTCTGGGGCTATATGGGGAGTAGCGGATTATGCGGTAAATATCCAATGCCAATAATCAAAAAGAGCCAATATAGACTGCAGATGACTTATCCTATACCAGAAGTGCATTCTTGTAAAAAGATTGGCGAGACTGAAACTACCTGGCAGAATGCACGAGAATTCCCAGTTAAAGGTGAAGATTTTGGTTATTTGATCTGGCGTAAACGCAGTTGCTGTTTATTTTGATTTGTAAAATTTTTATAAAATTGAGAAGTATGCAATTTAACCTAAAAACAATAATTTTAACTAGTTTACTAATTTTAGGTAGCATAAATGTTTTGGCAGAACAAGAAAAATTATTACAGAAGATAATACAGCCTAAAACTCAAATCTATATTTTTGTCTCATTTTCAATGGCTGATGCAGCATTAAATAGTTATTTTATTGAAGCAGAACAAGTAGGAGCAAAACTAGTAATGCGAGGTCTTAAAAATAATTCATTTTTGGAAACTAAAGCCAAAGCTGATGAAATTGCTATTAGTTTTGATATTGATCCAAATCTATTTGAGAAATATCAAATTACTTCTGTACCAGTGGCAGTGATAGATAATAACCAAGGTCAAGTTAAAAAGTTAACAGGTCATATAGGATTAAATGATGCATTGCAAATAATGCAAGAGGAACAAATGTGAAAAAAGTTATTACTGCTATTTTGTTACTGACTTTAATAACAAATAGTACTTACTCTGTTACTATGGAGGATAGCTATAACAGTGTCAAGCAATATGACAATAGTATTAAGCTTGGCAATCCTGATCAAATGGGTAATAAAATAATATTTGATAAAGATACTAATATTTCAAACTTCAGCAATATGGAAGATAAAGAGTTAACCGATAAAGGTAGCCAGGCTCTAAATAGTAGTCAAGGACAATTTTTACAACAAAGTGAATTTAAAAAGATAGATGCCTTAAATGAATATGACTTAAATCCTAAAAATCCATTAATAACAAATTCAATTAAGATTGAATTAGATCCACTCAAACATACTGAAGGAAATAGCTTTAGTTCTAATGAGAAGATTACTAAAATCAAAATCAACAAAACTTGTACAGAAGGAGTAGAGTTCAATGTTGATATTATTAAACAACTTCATGCTAAGACTGAGCTTGTTGAAAAATGGGACAAATGGCAAGACCGGAGCATAAATTACTGGGATGTACCATATAGGTGGCTTTATCCTGTATTTTGGAAGAAAAAAAGATATGGCATGCATATGAGAAGTGATCCTGGAACTATGCACGAGATAAGAGTTGGAATAGCGGTAAAATAGGTGTATCTTTAGAGCAAATAGATGAATGGATAGGTATTTCAGGAAGAGGTGAAGGTTATTTACGAGAATGTGCTAAACATCAAGTAAAGTGGGATTATTATGTTTTTAATTATAAATATCGAGAAAAAATCAAAGAATTTAAAGAAAAAGGGCAATATTGGCAAGTAATTAATGAGGATTCAGAAAAATTAACTGAAGAAAACGAATGCCATGAAGTAAGGCGCATATGTCTTGATAGTGGTAACAAGGTATATTTCAATCAATACAATGTTCATAGTCCATGTTGGAAGGAACAAATCACCTGTCAATGTTACTCTGAACCAAAAGATGGTTGTAATCACTTAAAGGCGCAAAATTGTCAGTTAGAAAAAAGTGATTGTATTAAAAGGAGTGGAAATATTTGTTTAACTTGGAAAAGATACTACATTTGTTTTGGTGAGAAAAAAGAGCTCAGCTCTTCTCTTAAAGGAGTCAAGATGTTTTGCCTTGGTGGTGATTGCTATACTCCTACCATTAAGCAAAACAACGATATGGAAAATATTGCTTATCTATCAGCGTTAAATGAAATGAAAAAAGATATGCAAATAGATCCTATAAGAGTATTTGCTGGCAAGGCAAATAATTGTCAGAAGAATATTCTAAGTTTCTTAAATTGTTGCTCTTCAATGAAAGGCTGGGGCAAGAATTTAGGTTTAAAGCAATGCAAAGCAGAAGAGAAAGCTTTAGCAGTAAAAAGAGAGAAAGGATTATGTCATTATGTTGGTACTTACTGCTGCCAAAGAGATCCAATATTTAGGTCTTGTTTAACTAAGAAATCAACTTATTGCTGTTTTAATTCAAAATTAGCTAAGATTTTTCAAGAACAAGGAAAAGCACAACTTGCTATTGGTTTTGGTTCAGCTGAAAGTCCAATTTGCCGAGGTTTTACTGTAGAAGAATTACAAAAAATAGATTTTTCTAAAATTGACTTGAGTGAATTATTTGCTGAATTACTTGGTCAAGCCAAAAGCAAAATACATAAGAGTTTTCCAAAGCAACTCAAAAACCAGATGCCTATTATGCAGAAGCAAAAATCAGACCAAGGCAATTCTAATTTATCATATTGAAGTGATGAAGTGGTTAGTAAATGCAGTAAGTAAACCATTATTAATAATTATTTTATTGTTACTAATCAATTACTCGCTAAATCATGCATTTGCTGCTACTATAGACTTAAATGGTAGTAGAGTAAATAAAATGATTGGACTTAACTTAACTAATAGCGTTCAAATAAAAGACAATAGTCAACCAAAAGGTTTTCTTTGGTATAATGAGAATCAGGTGGAAGAGAACAAAGAAATAGAATATGATGACTCAATTATTCTAAAACAAAAATTTTATCAAGAACCCTATGAGCAGAGAATAGAGGCTTTGAAGAGGGAATTTTCTAAAGCTAAGCGCAAAGCCTTAGATAATCCCACTCTTGAAAATGTTATTACTGCTCAAAGGTTACATAAACAAATCTTAGAAAAATCACATAAATTTGCTACTATATGGCAGCTTGCTACCCTATTTGATTATAGTCTTACAAACAACAATATACCTGCAAATTCATTGCATAAAAAATTATACGAAATAAGACAAGATAAAGACAGCAGCCAAAAACTAAGATTATTAGCTAAAGATTGGGGATTAATTTTGCAAGTAAATCAAGGATGTGAGTATTGTCATGCATTTACTCCCATTGTACTAGAATTTGCCAATAAATATAAATTTCAGCTGTTATTTGTCTCCAATGATGGGGGAAATTTTACGCATATAAGAACCACTAAAGATACTGGGTTACTCAGAAGGCTTAATCCTGAGAATCTTGCACCAATACTATATTTAGTAGATGGTGGGGGCATACAAATATATCCAGTTGCAAGAGGAATTATTAGTGAAGATAAAATTGCTGAAAATATTTTATTGGTAGTTCAGCATCATAATGAATTAAAGGTTAGTGATTATGGGCAATAACAATAAGTTCAGAAGAGTGCTCTACATAAGTCATATAATTCATATTCTTGCGATAATTTTACTATTACAAGCAACAACAACTTATGCTTGGGATTTACAAGATGTATTTCAGGGCATGAGCGTTAATGTAACTAAACCTGGTGCATATCAAGACCAGCTAGCGGGATATTATGCTGCGGGTGGATTATCAATGCGGACAAGTACAACAGCTTTCAATCCAATCTCTATAACTGCGCCAACACTGACAATGAGCTGTAGTGGTATTGATTCTTATCTTGGTAGTTTTTCGATTATTTCAGGAGATGAGCTAGTGCAGCTAATGAAAAATATAGGCTCGCAAGCAAAAGCCTATGCATTTTCATTAGGTCTTAAAACTTTTGCTCCACAAATAGAAAATGCTCTAAAAGATTTACGCAATCTTGCTATGGAAATGAATCAATTTGCTAAGGGTGATTGTGAGATGACTAAAGCTATATTTGCCTCTATTTTGCCTAAAGATTCAGCGATGCGAGAATCAGTTTGCAGAGATTTACAATCTAGCTCAGGGTTTGATTATTTTGCCGCTGGCAAAAGGTGCCGTAATGATTTAGAGCAGAAACAAGCTTTAGCTAGAGCCCAGAATAAAGATCCAGAATTAATGCTTACTGATTATAATATCTTTACTAAAGCAGCAGACAAAATAGGGATACCTGGGGATATGAGAAATGCCATCATGTCAATGACAGGAACTATTATAGTTCGAGATAATAATGTCCATTTCTTTGCATCACTTGCTCAAGATGAAAAGAGCTGGATTACTCATTTAAAAGGCGGAGAATCAGCATCAATTTATAATTGTGATAATTCTAGTTGCCTAAATCCCAGCTTAAAGAAAAATATTTTTATTTCGCAAGAGCAATCATATCAAGGCAAAGCTAAAACCAAGCTAGATGAATTAAAGAGTAAACTTGCTAGTAATAATGAGTTTAGTAATGCAGATATTAGTTTTCTCTCATCAATAGGAGAAGCATTTCCAGTATATGATTATATTACTTTAGAAGCAATATCAGGAGTAACTATTTTAGATAGTTCTTCAGAATTAGTTGCTAGTTATAGTTTACTGCAGCATTTAAAAGAGGTAATTTCTGAGGTGCGAAAAGCTGTCACTATGCTAAAGTTTAAGCAGGTAGCAGATCATCATTTAACTACTTATTTAAAAGCCTTAGATAAAGTACAACTTTTTGCTCAGGAGAAATGGAGTAATATGCTCACAAGCAGTGATCAGATTGATAGAAGAGCAAGGTTAATAGAACAACATTTAGTTGCTAAAGCAAGAGGATAAAATGTTAGCCGCTGTTGACATTGAAGTATTATTAGATCCAAAAGATATTAAAAGCATAAAAATATGGCAGATTACGTAATACATACATTTGGAGGAGGAGATATATTATGGCAAGTTTTGAATGGGATAGGAAGAGTATTTGCCTCAAATAGTGAGTATTTTACCCCAGTAGGTAAATTTGCTTTGAGCCTTGGTGGTATTTGGGCAGCAACTCGTGCTATTTTTAGAGGCAATATTGGTATTTTTGCTATGGAATGGTTTTTCCCATCTTTATTTATTTTTATCTTTTTATTTACCCCAAAAGCAAATGTATGGCTGAAAGATGAAATATCAATGCAGGCTCCAGTTAAAATTGATAATATTCCAATAGGCATTGCTTTCTTTGCCTCAATTTCCTCTCGAATCAGCTATTCTGTATCAGAAATGCTGGAAAAACATTTACTCCCGCCTGATGACGGTTTATCAAGCAGGAAGAATGGGATTATGTTTGGAGCAAAAGCTATAGGTAAAGTTAAAGATATTCAAATAGAAGATCCAGTAACCTTAAACAATACCAAAGAATTCTTAAGGCAATGTTTTATGAAACCTTATATAATCGGCAATATTTTAGGCAAGAAAGCAGAAGCACAAAGAGCTAGTGATATAATAGCTTTTCTTCAGCAAAATATGCCGAATAATTTTGGTATTTATTATAAAGATCCGAGTAATTCTACTATTTCTTTTAAAAGCTGCAAGCAAGTAACTCCTTTAATTAAGGACGCTATTGATAAAGAATTAAATGATGGCTTGTTGACTCAATTTGCAAATATCATAGGCATTAGCTCAGGTAAGCAGGAGATGTTAGCACGAAGGCTAAAAGTGATGACTTCTGATACTTTAAGATATCTGAAAAAAGAACAAACAAACATTCACCAGTGGATGAAGCAAGCAATGCTGCTTAATGCTAATCGTGAAGCTTATGATGATTTAAGAGAGAAGTTCTCCCTTTCTAGAATATATCCTCAGTTAGTAAGTATGAATGCTACAAA
>CANJ01000044.1 GCA_000309075.1 Occidentia massiliensis | reverse complement strand
TTTTAAGATTTTCGTTTAACTCTTCAACTACTTCAACACTAGCACTTCGCTGCTCGCTTAATTTATCTATTTTTTTTAAACAGTACCTTAAATTATCTCTATTCCATTGTAGTTCTTTATCACTTATTTTAAGTACTAAATATGTTAATAATTCTTCAATATTGTCAACCTTAGCTTGCCAATCAAGCAATTGTTGAGTGGTTATTTCAACAATTGCCATATCTTCTTCTACAGTAGCTGGTGGTGGATACCAATGGCATAATTTTCTTACTTGATGTAATATAACATGTCCTAACATCAAATTACTATCAAAGTTGTCAAACAAACGAGGCTGAATACTTGGAGTATAAACCATACTTGTCTGTTTTCCCTCACAATATATAGATGGGCGTCCATAAAATTCAACAGGATGACAATTTTTATAACTATCTTCTTGCACATGATAACTTTTAGTTTGTATAGCATTAGTTCCTTGGTGAATATTACTAAAGACTTTAATTTGTGCATTAGGTAATGTACAAGTTACAATATCTGTAACATATTTTTGATTATTACTATCCCAAGCATAAGGTGTACAATTTAGCTTTTGGCTTTTAGTACTAGATGGTAGAGAATTTTCATGGTTATCGTTAAAAGTTTCATCAGCATATTTTGATGTTGTATCACTAGCTGTGCCATTTAATATTTAATAAATAAGGTTCAGCATGTGCATCTGATCCTGATTTACCAGAGTAAGCAATACCAAACATAATATCCTGTTCTTTTAAAGATGTAACATCATCTAAAACAGGCATAAATTGCGTTATACTATTAAAATAGTTAGGAACTAAACATTTAGCTATATTCATCACTGCTGATCCAATCTCTTTAACTAATTCCGTTAACCAAAACTTTGGCCTGGAAGCACTTGAAGATACAGGAGATACTTCATAAAAGGAAAATATCTGTTTCTGATCATTTTCTACATAGCCATCAGCCTGCATACTTGCATCTATACTGCTCTTTTCTATATCACTACCCACCCCCTTTTCAACTGTACGGCGATAGCGGCTGTGGTTAGTATCAGCTACTTTAAAACTATCTTTTAAAAATTGTACAGATATAGGAGAATTTCCTTTAAAATATATTAAAGTTTGAGCTAGTAAATTTGTTAGAGTTGAGTTATTAATATTAAAAGATTCCCCTTCTAGAAAGATTATACTATCATTTAACGATGCATTAACACTAATAGGAACTGTTTTTTTACTACCATATCTAAGCAATTTACTACCATCTATTACATCCTCAAGAACAGCATAAATTCTATTTTCCTTTATAAGATAACTAATTTTATTGATATTTACTTTATTAATGCTATTATTGATTTCAAAATGATGTAATATATCATCTCCACAATCAGATTCAAACACTAGAATAAGCCATTTAGATAGCTTTCTACTTCTAATAATATTATCATAATAATAGGTGTTATTATGATATTGAAAAAGCTCTAAAACTTTCTTGAACTTTAAATCACTGTTTAACTCAATTACACTATTATCATAATGAATTACTTCAATATGCTTAACTCCATCTTGATTCTTTGAGACCTTTAAAACTTCTTTATTCTTTTTAAATTCCAAAAAAGCACTTTTATCACCCAGTTTCCCTCTTATAATTAAAGTATTTTTTTCAGGAGAACTATTAAACCATCTACATTTTTCTTTTGTTAATATTGGTTTCTGATTGCAATGAAATAAAATCAAACGTGGAAAATTACTTGTCTTAATAGTAGTATCCAATATTGGTTGGATGTCTTCTACTTCAAAAGTATAGTATGATTTATACTTACTAAGTAAACCTTTGAAAGATACTAAAGATAAATCATTAATATTTTTTATGTTTATGCGAACACCATTATCACTACCACTATAAACATTAATACTTGATCCTAATAACAGGTTAAAAGTTAAAACTTTTGGTTTAATTTCTATAATATTAGTAAGTTTTTTTCTTATTCCCCTTGCATATAATATTTCTACATGTTCAGCCTCCACTTCCAACTTCTCATTTATTACAGTAGAGTTTAATATTAACTTTAAATTTTTCTTCTCTCCGAAAAAAATATTACCACTATCTTTTACCTGCTGAAAATATATACTTTGCACTTGAATATTACTTGCATTACCACTTATATACGAATCATATCCATTAAAAAGTTTCTTATTTAAAAAAACAATACTAGTTGAATCAGTATTATCACGGACTTGAAAAGGAATTGTCCCATCTATATAATATCTACTCACTATACGTTTACTGCTATCATCTAATATAAAATTAGAGATTCTATTCTGAGATAAACTAATAGAATCTGGATAGGGTTTATTATATATTTGGATAGTAATTATATATGGATTAGTTAAATTAACTTTATATTCATTATTATGATTAAGGTTAAGTTTTTCAAGTTCCTCTAGCCCTTGTATTGTAAAATCTAGTTTCATCTGCCCTTCACGAGGATCAAAATTAACATAAAGGTTTCTTTGTGAAATATCATTAGAAAAGGCTTGTCTATTAGCATATAGTGCTGCTAATCCTGTACCAGATATTCTCAGTGGAGCTATGCTAACACAGTCCCTGTATTCCTTATTATCTACAGAAGCTATCTTTTTATATCCAGAAGATTCAGCTAAAAAAACATTGTCCTCCTGACAAATATTATAATAAGGTTTAAACTTAATAGATGTATCATCAGCTTGAGGTGTAGAATATGAGTTAGTTAATTTAGGTACTTTAACTATTACCCAACCATATGGAATTTGTGTTTGGTTGTTTATCATATTTACTTGTGACAAATTAATATCAACTAATTGCCTCTCCTCAAGTATCGATTGTAATTTATCTTGTTCAAATCCTAAATTCATCAAAAATGCTTCCCAGAATGGGATATCTAAATTATATTGTTTCCTTAATGATAAGGCACCATAAATTAATTGTTCAGCCATCAGCCCTAACCACAATGGTCCTAACTCAAACCCAAATATTTCAGCTATCATTAATCCTATAGTTAAATACTGCTCTCCTAATTGATGTTTGATAATGCTACTCTCTTCTGAATTAGGAGGTAATGTATTTAGTCTATCAGTTAACTCAACAATTGAATAAACCGTTAAAACCTTAAATATAGGACTTGTTATTGGTAGTTTTCGCAATAATTCTACCCTACCTTCAGGTAGTATTGGCCCCAATTTATTAACTAGTTCAGTGTAAAGATGATTAAAGGTTGCATCACCACCTAACATTAAACCCATTGCTTTTAAATTATCAAAATTACCGGTGTTTGCTGATCGAATTATATCTGGCAAAAAAAATAATGTCTGACTAGTTATACCTAATTCATATGCACGTTCTGAGGCAACAGAATAGAGCTCCCTTATACTTTTCAATGATGATTCCTTTAATCCAGGAGAAACATCTGGGTGTTCACCTATCTTATCCTCAAGAATTTTCCATGATAAATTAGATAAATCTTGAATAGTAATAATTCTTGATAGACTTAATTTGTTAGTTAATTCATTATGGTAAGATTCTAAAAGTGATCTTACATTTTCTGGTATTTTACTAAGATATGAGGTATCAACTGGAAAATTATATTGTTTTACTAAATTAATTAGAGAGTTACTTTCTTGTGTTGTTAAAGATGGTAAAATATTATGTAATTCTTCTATTTTAAAGGAAATTTTTGCTAAATATTGAGAAAAAAAATCCTTATGTAATACCTTAAGATCTGGTACTTTACCATCTAAAAGGAATAACTCTCTTACCATCTTTGCTGGTATGCCTTCTATATGTGAGAAAGATCCTTTGTTTAGTAATAAAAGGTCAGGAGCAACTCTATTAGGTTCCCAAAAATTAGCTTGACTCATCTTAGTTATAGCTCCTTCAGGCAAATTCTTAGATAAAGTAAAAAGCTTATATTCAATACTACCACTACTCCATTTAAAAAATGCTTCAGCAAATAACTCTATATCTACAAAATTTATCCCTTCTTTCGTTTGAAACAATTGTCTATAGTTCAAATTATGACTATACAGCTGGTAACGATTACCATCATATGATACTAACAATGAGTGCTTACCATTGTCAAATAACCAACCACAATTTGATAAATCAACTTCTGTTTCTACTGAATCCAGTACCGTATTTTTAGGATATTCACTAAAAAAGTCTTGTGCAGTTTGATAATAAGTTCTTAATAACTCCTGTTCTCTCACACTATGATTTAATTCTCCTTCACTAATTATATCCCCTATATATGTATTGTAGGTAAGGATATTATTTGATTCGACATTTTTATTAACAAGTCTTGGATACTTTAAAGAAACAAGATATGCTAGTTGTGAATATAACCGTGAACTTATTTTAACACCATCCTCCACATTTTCTCCTAATAATGGTTCATATGGAAATAATTGATTAGATTCTTCTTCTTGACATATATTACGTTTTTTGCGATTACTAGAAGAATAAGAAGAACAACTTGAGGTAGATACTTTCATATCTATGTTATTTTTTTGTTTCTCTAAATTTTCTATAGAAAATTTAACTCTTTTTACAGGTGAAGCATTACCTAGGCCTGGTCCTCTTTTTAATATTCCACCTACCTTAGTTACTTCTTTTGCTCTTACTCCACTATCTTGTTGCCCACTACTGATTACATTACTTGTATCACTACTATATCTTTCTAAAATTTCTTCGTGCATTACTTTATAAGTTGCAACAGGTTCCTTTAATATATTACTTACCTCCTCCTCAATATTAATTTCATTATTATTTATATTTCTTACTCTTAACTTCACCACCTCAATAAGAGAACTAATATTTACTTCTTCATTTATTAATGAACCACATCTTTTCTTAGGACAAATACTTACTTCTACATCATCAAATGTACTATCATCACTTAATTGTTTATATATCTCTCCTGAACTATTGTAGTTCACTATAGGTAATAACGTATAATTAATTCTTTATCTTCTTGTAATGATAATCTTATAATGGAAATTACAGGAATAATATTTGTATTACTTTTTTCTCCAACTATATAAAATTTTTCTGATATTTGTGCTGATTGTACTAATGAAATATCTTGTCTTAACTTACCTATTAACCTTGTTTGCTGTTCTTGCCTCAATTGCGCAATATATTGTTCTTTTTGTTTTTTATCTATGTCATCATCATACTTTACTAAATCTACATCTACTAATTTATCATTTATACTGTCTGTTAATATACGCTTAATATTATCTACACTATAAAACTCCCCTAAATCCTGATCAGTATCTGCTCCAGAATCACTGCTTGTTCTACCAGGTGACAATAAATGCGGATCTAACCCAGATACAATCCTATCTAATGAAGATTCATAACTAAAACGTGAATCTATTGTCTTTATAGCATGCTCTTTTAAATATCTTTTCCAATCTTCTTTCCACTCGTCCTGTTTAATTTTGCTAATTAATTTATTATTGTCTATCAACTTTATTCCAAATTCTTGCTTATTTAAACACTCATTCTTCCACTCTTTATATTCATCTTGATAGCTTACTATAAACTCTTTATTTCCTGATTGCTCAAAAAGTGATAACCATACTCTTAACATTTCAATTGCATCACTTACTATTACAGCAAATCTTTCATTATTTATTTTGTCACTTGGAATATCTACCACTTGAAAATAATTTTTTATTACTGTATTTATTTCACCTTTAAATATCCTAAATGACGTTGCAGGCCTATCATATAACCCCTCAAGATCCTCATTGAAACTTTTTACTGTTGTTCCTTCATCTCCAAAACTCTTATGTGTTTTGACCATATCATAAGTAGCTTCTGCTCTCTCATTCCAATGATAATATACAAACGGTATTATATAATCTTCTATCAACAATCTTAAATTTGCACTAGATTCTTTACCAATACTATTTTCTACACGCTCTTTAACAAACTGGTACCCTACATTCTTTTCATAATTCCTTCCATAATAAAAACATAGCTTTTCAAGTATTTGCCAACCATCATTAAATTCTTCATTATTTAAACTATATTTAAGAGACTTTAAAAATACAGATACAGGTATAATATGATTATTTTCATTACCGTTACCAATTCTTGTGATCTCCTCAACATTAATTTTAAATTTGTTATTTTCTCTTTGTACTTCTAGATTTATCTTGAGTTTATTAGTACGATACCATTTAATTTTTTGAAGTACTCTTTCTTTCTGTTTATCGGTTGAAGCAATAAACCATAGTGCTTTATCTATAGTTCTAACATCTTCCCTGACACTATTGTCATACCTACTTTGTATAGACTTCATCTCCTTTAAAAACGATCGATATATTTCATCTTTATTATCTTTATCAAATTGTTCTGCTCTATTCTCATCAAAATCTGGATCTTGATCTATATCATCTTTGTCAACGTTACTAACTTCATGTAATTTGCTAATAGAAGTTTGAATATATTTATCTAATACATTCTCACTAAACAACTCTTTTATTTTTTCTTCTGTTATAGCATTACTACGTAACTTTGAAATATTTCTTTCTTTTTTACCTATATCCCTTAAATATTCTTTTATTATTTCTAACCTTTTTTCTTTTATTACTTTTAGTATATCATCTTCTGTTATTAATGAACTCTTTTCTGCAAGCTCTATCCCTAAATAACTCAAAGCCCCCCTCATCTTGTTATTTAATTCAAGGATATTTCCTCGTGAAAGTTTTTTTTCAAACTCTTTAAACTCTCGATTATTGTATAATGCTAATATATCATCTCTTAGCACCCATTCTTCATGGTCAGATCCGCTCATTAATCTATTAATAAGAGTTTCAAAAGACTTATCATTTCTAAATTGATCGGAAATGTAGTATTTATACTCATATCTTTTAAATTCTTTATATAGCTCCTGAGTATCTTCCTTACTCCTAAAAAAATCTATAATCTCTTCTGCTTCCAACTTAAGCCATCTATCTAAGCATTGTTGTATATTACTACGACTAAACACTTCTTCCTTATGTTCCTTTAATATCTTAGCTAAGTAGGTTGCCGATACCTTATTTTTATTTTTATCATAATATCTATCTAGCCCATTATCCAAAAACCAACCTGCAATTTGTTCTAAATTCTCCGATCTTGTACTATCACGTTCATTTAAAAAATAAGAATTGATAGCTGTAATTAACTGACTAACTTCTATTGTAGGCATATTATTTTCTCACTATATTATAAACTATTCAATACTACCAACTAAGAGCAATTCTACACTTTCCTGATCGATTTTTTGTAAATCATTACTTACTGAGCTAACAATCTCATCTAAGATGTCAGCTATTACTTGATCACAAGCACTACTAACTTCACCATCCTCATTTTTAATTTTACTCATCTCTAATTCTATCAGTTCTATTAAATCTCTAGATCTATTATTTTGCCTATCTTCAGGCAACCCTCTAATTATAGAATATTGTTGCTCTTTAAACTTATCTAAAATATTTGGCACATTATTTATTAAAAATACATATACTTCTATACTTTGTAAGAGATCACTATACCTCTCTTCAGTTACCTTCATTTTTTCACCTGATAAATCTTTTTCATTAACACAAGCTTTGTAATAACTATTCCTAAAAAAATGTCCCCAAAATTTATGTCTTATCTCTTTATCAAAATAATCCACTAATTTTATAAAATCCTTAGATTTAGATTTAGCTTCTTCAAATAACTTTATATCCCAACATTCCACTGCTTCTGCAAAAACTTTAACAGCCTCAGTATCATTTAATCTTACATATTTATTATTATGAGTTTTACACTTACTACCAACATCTCCAAATGATACTACCCTACCTTTATCTCCATTATTATCATTACTTAAAGGCAATTGTTGCACC
Source organism: Occidentia massiliensis (assembly GCA_000309075.1). Classification (GTDB taxonomy): domain Bacteria; phylum Pseudomonadota; class Alphaproteobacteria; order Rickettsiales; family Rickettsiaceae; genus Occidentia; species Occidentia massiliensis. The sequence continues at coordinate 29,220 of CANJ01000044.1, read as the reverse complement.
TCATTAACTTTTTTTTCACTTCCTTCACTACTATTATAATAACCTTGATCACTTAAATGATTATTACCATATTTCCTTAAAATTTTTTTATGAACCACTTCATAACACTTAGTTGAATCCTCTAATATACCCTTTATCTGCTCTTCTATGTTAGCTTTATTATCAATATTACATATTCTTAACTTCACTATCTCTACAAAACTACTAATAACTATTCCTTTATTATTTATTAATGAACCACATCTTTTCTTAGAGCATATATTTATTTCTAGATTATCAAATACACTTTCTTTATTTAGCTGACTATAAACTTCAAATGAATATCCATAATCTATTAAGGGAAATAACTTGACAACATTTTCATTACCATGTGAAAACATTCTTATAATAGATGCTGCTGCAAAAATATTAGAGTTATTTTTCTCTCCAATTACATAAAACTTCTCTATCATCTGTAATGATTCCAACGGGTAAATATCACGTTTTAACTTTCTTATTAACCTCTCTTGTTGTTTATATCTTTGATTACCTTGTAGCTCATCTAAACCACAACTTATAATATCTACATTTATTACTTTTTCTTCTATGCAGTTTGACAATATTAACTCTATACTCTTATTATTATATACTTCATTATCAAATGATTCAGATAGTAAGTTCACATCTAATTCATCCGTATCTCCTGATTTTATCCTCTTACATGTACTATTCTTATCATCTATTTTTCTCTTACCCATTCTTTCTCCTTATTTATTTATACTCTAAACAACTATATTTATTAACTTATGCCTAAGCCTATTACTCTCTCACTTTGCATTCCTAATTACCTTCTTTAATTCAGAATACTTTAAATTTCTTGACCTATTTTTGATTGAAGACTGACATATTTGATTACTCTCTCTATCTCTCCTCGTTTATATTAAATAATCCTTTAGTATCATATAACTCTTACTTTTTAACTATATGTTATTTATACCATAATAATTAGACCTATTGCAAAAACTTTTTAAAGTTAAGAAAGACGTGAAGTATTAACACAAAGTTTGAGTTTATAAGAATATTAAATAAGCATTTAGACTTACTAAACAAAGAAAAATTACTAAAATAACTAAATTGTATTATTACTACATATCTGGAGTCCTTTACCTAGTTACTTCGTAATTGCCTGGGATAAAATAAGGAAAGTGATAGTATTTATTACAATATTTATAAAACTAAGTTTTTTTAGAGCTTTTAATTCTATCCTCGATTTCGTTCCTAAAATGCTTAATTAACCCCTGAATAGGCCAAGCAGCAGCATCTCCTAAAGCACAGATAGTATTACCTTCAATCTGATGAGTAATTTCAAGTAACTTGTCTATTTCACTTATAGATGCTTTACCTTTTACTAATCGCATCATTATTCGCCACATCCACCCTGTTCCTTCACGACAAGGCGTACATTGGCCGCATGATTCATGCATATAAAATTTACTAAGTCTAGCTATTGCATAGATAATATCTGTACTATTATTCATAACTATAATACCACCAGTACCTAACCCTGAACCAACAGCTTTTAGACTATCAAAATCCATATCTACAGTTTCACAAATATCTTTTGGAATTAATGGTACAGAAGAACCTCCAGGTATAATTGCCTTAAGGTTATTCCATCCCCCATATACTCCTCCAGCATATTTATCTATTAGGTACTTAAGTGGAACTCCCATTGCTTCTTCAACGTTACAGGGATTATTAACATGACCAGAGATGCAAAAAACTTTAGTCCCTGTATTTTTAGGTTTCCCAATATTTGCAAACCAACTTGCTCCTCTTCTCAAAATAGTAGGAACTACAGCAATTGTTTCAACATTATTAATTGTTGTAGGACATCCATATAACCCAGCATTTGCCGGAAATGGAGGTTTCAACCTTGGCTGTCCTCTTCTACCTTCCAAACTCTCAAGCAATGCTGTTTCTTCACCACAGATATATGCCCCCGCCCCTCTATGGATATAAATATTAAGATCAAATCCCACTTTAAAAGCATCTTTGCCAATAAACCCAGCAAGGTAGGCTTCGTTAATAGCCTTTTGTAGTATTAAAGCTTCTTTATAATACTCACCACGTATATATATATAGCATATTCTAGCTCTTATTGCATAAGATGCAAGTAGGCACCCCTCAATTAATTTATGCGGTTCATATCTAATTATGTCCCTATCTTTGCATGTACCTGGCTCTGATTCATCAGCATTTACAACAAGATAACTTGGTTTTATAGAATCTTTAGGCATAAAAGACCATTTCATACCAGTAGGAAATCCTGCTCCACCTCTACCTCTTAGCCCAGAATTTTTAACTTCTTCTATAATCCATTCGGGCCCTTTTAGCATTAAATCTTTTGTGTAACTCCAATCACCATTTTGCTGCGCATTTTTAATATTACAGTCTACATTGCCTGATAAATTAGTAAAAATCCTGTCTTTAATACTTAACATATTTTAATTTTTAAATCAAAATTAATTCAACTTTTTGTTCTTGATTGTTTTGCTTTTAAATTAATAATAATATTCTCCATTTTTTTATTAGTTAAGTTTTCATAATAGCAATCATTGATCTGAACAACTGGTGCATTAATACAAGCCCCAAGGCACTCAACTTCACTTACTGTAAATAAACCATTATCAGAAGTTTGCCCACAGCTAATTTTTAAAAATTCTTGACAAAAATTCATAATACCATTAGCACCTCTTAGCCAACATGGTGTGGTACCACAGATTTGTATATGATATTTACCAACGGATTTTAAGTTAAACATACTATAAAAACTAGCTACTTCATAGACCTTAATGTAAGGCATATTTAAAAAATTAGCTACATATTCTATACAATCATTTGATATCCATCCATTATTTTGTCTTTGAGCTAAATCTAGTAAAGCTAAAACAGCACTTGACTGTTTCTGTACAGGGTAATGACTAATAATTTCTTTAGCTTTATCTATATTTTTAGAAGAAAAGGAAAATTCTACTTTTTTTTCTAACTTCATCTGTCTATTTCTCCAAAAACTATATCAAGTGTTGCTATAATTGTTACTATATCTGCAATAGAATGGCCACGTGACATAAAATCTATCCCCTGTAGGTGAGCAAATCCAGGAGCTTTAATACGACATCTATAGGGCCTGTTAGTACCATCTGCATATAAGTAGACTCCAAATTCACCTTTAGGGGCTTCAACTGCCGCATAAACCTCCCCAGTTGGTACAGTATATCCTTCTGAGTAAAGTTTGAAATGGTTAATTAATGCTTCCATAGATTTCTTCATCTCTAACCTTGGTGGAGGAGAAATACTAGGGTCAAGAGTTTTAATCTCACCTTTAGGCATTTTGGCAATACATTGTTTTATAATTTTGATTGATTGATACATCTCTTCAATCCTAATTAGATACCTATCATAACAATCACCATTTTGTCCAATAGCTATGTCAAAATCCATATCAGCATATATTTCATAAGGCTGTGATTTTCTTAAATCCCAAGCAATACCTGATCCTCTCAGCATAACTCCAGAAAATCCCCAATTCATTGCTTGTTCTTTTGATACAATACCAATATCTACGGTTCTCTGTTTCCAAATTCTATTATCAGTAAGCAGTGTTTCAATATCAGCTACTTTAGGCAAAAATTGGTCACAAAATTGCTCTATATCATCAATTAACCCTACAGGTAGATCTTGAGCTACCCCACCAGGTCGAAAATAATTAGCATGTAATCTTGACCCTGAAACTCTTTCATAAAATTCCATAATCTTTTCACGTTCTTCAAACATCCATAATAAAGGAGTCGTTGCTCCCACATCAAGAGCTTGAGTTGATATATTTAATGCGTGGTTAAGTATTCTAGTTAACTCTGAAAACATTACTCTTATATATTGAGCTCTAGGTGGCACGGTACAATTTAATAAACGTTCTACAGCTAAAGCAAAAGCGTGCTCTTGGCACATTGGTGAAACATAATCCAAACGATCAAAATAGGGAATTGCTTGCAGGTATGTTTTATATTCTATCAGTTTTTCTGTACCACGATGTAGAAGACCTATATGTGGATCAGCTTTTCTTATTACCTCACCATCCATTTCTAATATAAGCCTTAAAACTCCATGAGTTGCAGGATGTTGTGGTCCGAAATTTAATTTTAAGTTTTTAATATCTGTTAATGACATTTTAACTCTCATAAAAAATTTTAGTAATCACATATGTACTATTTGAATAATCTGCTTTGTAGGATCTACCTTAATCTTTGTTTTTTGGTCCTTGCCATGGTGAGAGAAAATCGAAATTTCTATATTCTTGATCCAACTTTACTGGCTCATAAACCACTTGCTCTAGTTTATCATCATATCGTATTTGCACGTACCCACTAAGAGCAAAATCTTTTCTAAGTGGATGACCAATAAATCCATAATCAGTTAATATACGGTCTAAATTTGGGTGACCTTGAAATTTTACACCAAATAAATCATATATTTCTCGTTCATACCAGTTTGCAGCATTAAATACTGATGTTGCTGAAGGAATAATTTCATTTTCTTCAACGTAGATCTTAATTATTAACCTAGAATTTGTTTCTATACTTAGCAAACTGTAAACTACTTCAAACCTCTTTTCTCTTTCTGGAAAATCAGCAGCAAAAATTTCCGTTAATATTGCAAATTCTAAATCTTTATCATCTTTTAGTAATTCTAAAGCTTTTATGATTTGTTCTTTATTTGTTCTAACTTCAACATGGTTAGCAATATAAAGTTGTGCTTTAATATTAGCTAAGATAATTTTTTTTTCAACCAGGTTTTTAAGCTTTATTAGTTCCATAATAGCTATCTTTTAAACTTTAGTTGCTTAGTCCTTTTAATTTTTTTTGTAATTGTAAAACTCCATAAAGTAATGCTTCAGGTGTTGGTGGACAACCAGGTACATAAATATCTACCGGTACAACTCTATCACAACCTCTTACAACAGAATAAGAATAGTGATAATAACCACCACCATTTGCACAACTTCCCATTGATATAACCCATTTTGGTTCTGGCATTTGATCATAAACCCTACGGAAAGCTGGTGCCATTTTATTGGTAAGAGTACCAGCTACTATCATAACATCTGATTGTCTTGGACTTGGTCTAAATAACATACCATAACGGTCCATATCATAACGGCTCCCTGCAGTCTGCATCATCTCAACAGCACAGCAAGCTAAGCCAAATGTCATAGGCCATAAGGAACGGGTTCTAGCCCAGCTCACCAGTTCTTCTAAATTAGCTAAAACAAAACCTTGATTTATTATTCCCACTCTAAAGCACCTTTTTTCCACTCATAAATAAAACCAACTATTAACACTACTAAAAAAAACATCATTGAATAAAAACCAAATATTCCTATTTTACTTAAATTAAGTGCCCAGGGTATTAAAAATGCTATTTCTAAATCAAAAATTATAAAAAGCATAGCAATTAAATAAAACCTAATGTCAAACTTGCTTCTTGCCTCATCAAATGGCTCAAATCCACACTCATAACCTTTAAGCTTGTCTTTATTATCTTTTTTGTAAGCAAATATTTGAGGTAAGATCATTATAATAGCAGATAGCACTAGCGATATGCCTAAAAAGATAAATACAGAAAAATATTCTGAAGTTGTTGAGTAGTTTAACATTCTTTTTTATTAAATTTAATTAACAGACTCAATTATTAGTAAACTAAATTAATTAAAATATTATTTTGTCAAAAATTAATTTTAAAGTATTATTAATTTAATAGCAAACTTTATGTAAAAGTGTAATTCAATTTAGTACTAAATGTCTATAAATTAATATATAGGATACATATATAATAACAGTTTTATATAATTAAAAAATAATTGGTTATTTAAAAAACTATAAACTTAAATTATTTCAAGTTGATTCACATTGTAAATGTAGAATTACTAGATAATAAAAATGAAAGTTACTGCAAAATCTTTAACTTTTCATATTAAGCTTAAATTAATTATTAGCTATAATGATTTTCTTAAACCGTAAATAAAAATGTTAAATTAAGACTTTAAATATTTAGTATAGTCTCTAGCCATAACTTAGCCTTCCTGCTAAGTGAAGGTCTTACTTTACTTTTAATTTCATGATAATAGCAATCTATATATTTCTTTTCTTCTATAGTAAGGAGTGAAGTTAAAATAAGATCCTGACAATATGGAATCAATGTTAAATTTTCAAATTCTAGAAATCCTGGATAATTTGAGTGTTTTATAAACATTAGATTTTCTATTCTGATGCCATAACTTCCAACTTCATAATAACCAGGTTCATTAGAAATTATCATTCCTTCTCTTAACACTATGTTATTATTCGTGCTAATTGATTGTGGTCCTTCATGAACGCTAAGACAGTTACTTACTCCATGACCAGTGCTATGGGGGTAATCTAAACCATTTTGCCACAAAAATCTTCTAGCTAAAGCATCTAAATTAGCACCCACAGTTTTTTTAGCTGGAAAAATACTAGTAGCCAGAGATATATGTCCCTTTAAAACTTGAGTGTACCTCTCCATTTGTAATTGAGTTGCTTGTCTTACTGATATAGTACGGGTAACATCTGTTGTACAACCTAAATAATGAGCTCCAGAATCAATTAGCAAAATTCCCTGATTTATTATTAGTTTTGCAGATTCTAATGTAGGGGTGTAGTGTATAATTGCACTATTTTCATTAAATCCACATATAGTGCTAAAACTATTAGCAATATAATTTGGTTGTATAGCTCTAAAATAAGTCAATTTTTCACTCAAATCATGTTCTGTAAGATTAACATTATTTTTAATTGCTTCATCTAACCAGGCTAAAAATTCACACACCGCTATAGAATCTGTAATATGAGATTGCTGAGCAGCTTTAATTTCTACTGGATTTTTACAAGACTTCAGTAAACAACATGGATCATGAGATTGTTGTATAATTTCACAATTCTTAAATTCTTGAAGAAAAATTATAGGACAATTATCACTAATGATTATCTTGTTACTAACTTTATTCAGTATACTGTTAATCTCTGCTTCTTCATGTAGTTCAACATAAGGACTGAGATACTGTCTTACTTGTTTATCAATTCGGCTTAAATTTGTAAAAAGATGTATTGTCTTGTGCTCAACAAGAACATAAGATAGCATTAGAGGCGAAAATTCTAAATCATTAGCTCTAAGATTAAGTAACCAACATATTGAAGTAGAATCAGTAATAAAACATCCATCAACTTTTTTTTGATCAAGATAAATAAATAGTTTCTTAATCTTATCTTTAATATCTTCACCAGCAAATTCCAAAGGATAAATATAAACCTTAGTTGCTGGCTTTAACGGTTGATTTATCCAAATTATATCAATTAAATTTCGTATTATTGGTTTTAGTTTTAATTCTGAAAAATAACTAATAGATCTAGAATTAAAAAGAGATGGATCATAACCTATAATATCAGAGTCTTGCAAAAAATTTTGCCAATTAAATGTTATTAAATCTCTGATATCAAAAACCTTAAATTGAAGCAAATTAAGTTGATTATTTGCTTGAATTAAATATCTGCCATCAGTAAATAACAAAGCTATGTTAGTTGTTATTATAGCTATACCATTGGATCCAGAAAATCCTGTTATATATTTTAACCTTTGAGCATATTTTGGTGCATACTCACTTTGATATTCATCTGTTGAAGGTATTATATAGCCATTAATGTTAAATTCAGCAAATTTTTGCCTTAGCTCAGATAATAAACAAGATTTATTTGTCATAAAATTTTTTCACCATATTGAGCCATTCTTCTTCATTTATTATTTTAATACCAATCTGCTGAGCTTTATTTAATTTGTTTCCTGTATTGCTTCCAGCTACAACTAAATTAGTATTACTTGATACTTGGCTTCCAACTTTTGCTCCCAATCTTTCAGCTTGAGATTTAACTTCTGATCGAGAAAGAGAATTAAGAGTACCTGTAAATACTACAATTTGTCCTAACAAAGGTAGAGATGTGCTTTGCTCTTGAAAATTTTTTATATCAAGTATCTTAATAAGAGTTGATACTAAATCAACATTTTCATGAATCATAAAGAATTTTTTTAGTTGATTAATGATTTTTTCTCCTAGACCTTCCATGTTACTTAATTTTTCATATACACCTTGTTCATTATTAGCAAGTTTTAATCCTTCTTTTAGAAAATTTTCTGCAGTCTTAAATTCTTTAGATAAAATTTTAGCATTGCCTTCTCCCACATATCTTATACTAAGTGCATAGATAAATTTTGCTAAAGTTACAGTCTTAGCTTTATGAATGCTTCTAAATAAATTATCTACAGATTTAGAACCCCAGCCTAGCATATTTTCAAGTTTGACTAAGGAAGATTTTTGATTATTCTCTTCTATATGAAAAATATCTATTACATTTTCTATATATCCTTTTTCTAAAAGAAATTGAACCTGTTTTCTACCTAGCCCATCAATATTTAATGCATCTTTTGAAACAAAATGATATATACGTTCATAAATCTGAGCTGGACAGTTTAAACTATTATTACATCTTATTATCGCATCCTCATCTAAATCAATTACTAAATCTATATGACAAGATGGGCACTGGTTAGGAAATACAAACTTACATACATTATCTGTACGACTTGTAAGGTCTACATTGCTGATCTGAGGGATAACATCACCAGCTCTTTGTAAAAAAACATAATCACCTATCCTAATATCTTTAGATTCTATCTCTTGATAGTTATGCAAACTAGCTCTTGATATTATTACACCACTAATTCTAATAGGTTCAAGTTCAGCGACCGGAGTAAGGGCTCCAGTTCTACCTACTTGAATAGTTATATCGATTATCTTAGTTCGACCTATTACTGCTGGGAATTTATGAGCAAGAGCGAAACGAGGACTAGTACTAGTAAAACTTAACCTTTCTTGTAAATCAAAATTATTTACCTTATACACTATCCCATCTATCTCGTATGGCAAATCATCACGCATAGCATATAACTTATTATAGAACTTTATCATATCATCAATGTTGTTAGATAATGTGTAGTTTTCGTTAATTAAAAATCCCGTTTTTTTTAAGTTTTGTAGTAGTTTAAACTGACTTGTAGCAAAATTATTAATAACTTCTCCAAGAGCATATACAAAATATTTTAGTGGTCTTTTACCAGTAATTGTTGGATCAAGTTGCCTGAGAGAACCAGAAGCTGCATTACGTGGATTAGCAAATAAGGTTTTCCCTTCCTTTTGTTGTTGAGAGTTTAATAGTAAGAAATCCTCTTTAGTTATATAAATCTCACCTCTTACTTCAAATATTTTATCAGCTATGGGTATAGTTTGAGGAAAATTTCTTATAGTTTTAATATTTTCTGTAATATTTTCACCAATGTAACCATCACCTCTAGTACTTGCTAACCTTAAAATACCATATTCATATCTAGCATTAAATGATAAACCGTCCACCTTAGGTTCACAAACTATTTGGGGAAAATAATCTATTTTTAAAAATTTTTGTATTTTTATGATAAAATCTTGTATGTCATTTACATTAAATCCATTAGCAAGTGATAGCATTGGCTTTAAGTGTTTAACCTTTGCAAAATGACTTTTAGGAGTAATACCAACTCTTTTTGATGGTGTATCTGCTAATATTAGGTAAGGAAATTTTTTTTCAATCTCACTATTTAAGTTCTTTAATATATCATATTGAGCATCGGAAATTAAAGGGTTATTCTCTTCATAATAAGCTTTATCATATTTTTTTATCTCTGCAACTAAAAATTTTAGAAGCTTCTTTGCTTCTATATCGCTAAGTTGGTCAACAACAATTTCTCCAACATTTATCTTATTCGTAGTTTTGACCATATTCTTTTGTTTTCAAACTTTTTAGAATTTTATGTTTATGTAACATAAACATATTTTATTAAAAAATATTAAATGAATTAGGTAAATAAAATCTATTAAAAGTATTAGTGATTACGAAATTATAAACTAAAAGATAAAAGACTTTGACAAATATAAATTTTAATTGTACTTCTATTTTTATCAATAGGAATTACATTTATATAGCGACATTTTCTTGTCTAATTTTAATACTTTCTTCTACAATTTTTTCAATGTTAAGGCTATTAACAAACTCTCTTAATTCTTGCCTTGCTGCAATATGTGAAATATTGAGGCTTTTACCATACCTAACTTTAGTCAAATCAAGTAATGTGAGTCCTTGTAGAAATAATTCTTTAAATATTACTCTTTCACTAAAACCAACAACATTTTTAAAGCTAACCCTTTTAGCAAGTTGATCTAAAACATAACTTATGTTTCTTTTATTTCTAGCATCTAGACTACTTAATCTATTTCTAATAACTACCCATTCAATTGACGAACCACCACGCTTAGATTTATTTATTTTTTGTTCCCATACCATTTGGCTATATATAGAAGGAGCGATAACTTTTAAACTATCAGGATCAACTTTTGCTAATACATCTATGTCTAAAAAACTATCATTTATAGGGGTAATTATCACATCAGCACAAGAATGAGCTAAACACGAAAGAAAAGAATGACGACCTGGAGTATCAATAATAATAACCTCAGATTCATTTCGTAGCTTGGACATAACATCCTCAAACTGTTTTTGTTCCTCCATGTTACATTGCTCTGTAATGTCTTTAGTGCTCTCAATAATTAAATAATGTATAGGCATTGGTACTTGTTTATCTGGATTTTTATTATTGTAAACCTTACGGTTTTGTATATAAGTAGTTAGAGAATGTTGCCTGGAATCAGTATCAATACTGCCAACTTTTAATCCTCTTTCAAGCAATGCTGATATTAAATGCATAGAGCAAGTAGTTTTACCTGCTCCACCTTTTTCATTACCAATAACAAAAATATATGGTAACCTAATTATCTTCATAGTTATCTTTTACAAATTGGTTAAGTAATCTAACACCAAATCCCACTGCTCCTTTTGGATAAATATGACTGCCTTTTTTACTCCAAGCAACTCCAGCAATGTCTAAATGAGCCCATGGAATATTTTTTTGTATAAACTTTTGTAAAAAACTAGCAGCTGTACAACTTCCAGCTCCAGAAACATTACCAATATTTGCCATATCAGCAATATCAGATTTTATCATATCATCATAATCTTTATGTAGGGGCATAATCCATAATTTTTCATTTACTTCTTGCCCAGCATTTTGTAACTTTATGCTAAGCTCAGTATTGTTAGAAAAGCAGCCTGCATAAGTATTGCCAAGAGCTACAGTTATTGCTCCAGTTAATGTTGCTAAGTCTATAACACATTTAGGCTTGAATTTATCTTGAGCATACCATAATGCATCAGCAAGTATTAAACGTCCTTCAGCATCAGTATTAAGTATTTCCACTGTTTGACCAGACATTGTTTTTACAATATCACTTGGTCTTTGAGCATTACTACCTGGCATATTTTCTACTAGAGCAATAACACCAACTACATTTACTTTTGCTTTTCTTAGAGCCAAAGCTTTTATAGTTCCAACTACTGCTGCTGAACCAGCCATATCATATTTCATATCAGCCATAGAATTTGAAGGCTTTAAAGAAAGACCACCACTATCAAATGTTACTCCCTTGCCTACAAATGCTATTGGTTCTTTCTTATCATCTGTACCTTGATAGTACATAGATACTAATTTTGACTCACGTTGTGACCCTTGTCCTACTCCAAATAGTGCTCCCATTCCTAGATTATATATTTCCCGTTCTCCTATAATTTCTACTTTGATATCTAATCCTTCAAGCTCTTGAATTCTACTAGCATAAGTTGCAGGGTATAGTTCGTTTGGTGGTGCTGAAGTTAAATCTCTTGTCAAAAATACTCCTTCTTTTACTGCTTTTAAATATGCAAACGCTTTTTTTGCTTGTTCTATATCTTCAGAATCTTCAAAGCTTATCAATATTTTTTGAGTATCTACCAATTCAAAGTCACTATCTTCCTTATTGTCATTTGTAAAATACTTATTAAACCTGTATGAAGCTAATTCAAAACCAGAAGCTAATAAAGACGCTATTTGTGATTTTTTGTAGCTTGCGATATCGTGATCTATTAAAATTAAAGTATCTTTTATCAAGTTAATACTCATGCATTTTTGCATAATTCCACCTAATTCTTCAAGTTGAAAGCTACTTAGCAAATTCTCATGACCAATTCCTAATAAAATTATTGTTTTAATTTCTGAGTTATCTACAATAGTAGTCAAAACTTTTACTTCTCCAAATTTACCACGAAAAACCTTGTTATGTTGTAAAAATTTTGAAATAATGCCATTATATTTCTGATCAAATTGGATTATGTTACTTGTTAACATCAAGTCTGTATTAATTAATAAACAGATTGCTTCTTTTAAAAAACTTAAAGTCCCATTTTGGACAAATTCTATATCTGCCATTTCTTTTATTACTCATTTTATAAATTATTTTTAATTATACTAAAGACTATAATACCTATTTGCAAGTTCTAAACATTCAGAATTTGAATTTTATATTAACAAAAATTAATTTTTTATTAGTTAATATTTCTTCATATAGTTTCCTCTACCAACAGCTTTAGTTTTAGTAATTTTTATACTTAAACTAGACAAAAGCTTTTGTATATTTAATATTTATTAAAATATGAGTTTTAGAATTAATTATTTATGAAGTTATAGTTGTGCTTTATTTACTACATACTAAAAATTATAATGAGAAATATTTAACTTATTGTTTAATAAACTAATATTAATTTTATTAAGATTGATTACATTGTACTTTTTATGTAAATGATAATACATAAATATTATAACATATAAGTTTAAGGAGGAAGCTAGTGTTTATTGAGCCAGGCACATGTATATATAATTTAGCAGCAAACAGCTTTAAAAGTCTACAAAACTTTAAGTTTAATATTGGAACTAGATTGGAAAGAAGGATACTTAAAAATATTGAAATAGGTTGCAAATCATTTGGAGTTAAGGTCGATTTTAGGGATAATGATGGAAAAACTGCTCTTCACCATGCAGTAATAGAAAACAATGTAGAAGTTACAAAATTACTAGCTAAAAAGCTAGGTATAAGAGTTCAAGATGATAATGGAAAAACAGTTTTTCATTATGCAGTAGAATTAGAAGATACAACAATTCTTAAACTATTTCTTAAAAAAATAGGAGAATTTGATATCGATATTAATTCTAAAGACAACAATGGGCAAACAGTCCTTCACTATGTAGCAATGAAAGGCAACAAAGCAATTCTTGACCTATTTTTTGATAAAGTGAAAAAGTTTGACATTGACATCAATGCTAAAGATAATGAAGGCCAAGCGGCTTGTCACTATATAGCAAAAAGAAATGACCCAGCAATTCTTGAGCTATTTTGTAACAAAGCAGAAAAACTTAATAAGTTTGATATTAATATTCAAGATGATAAGGAGGGAAAAACACTTCTTCATTGCGTAGCAGAGCAAGGCAATCTAAAAAGTATTAAAATATGCCTTAAGCGTGGAGCTAACCCTGATATTTTAGATAGTTATGAGAAAAAACCTTTAGGTTATGTTGAATCTGGATTGGTACTGAAAGTGATATCTATAACAGAAACATATAAATTTTCAAAGAACTATAACCCTGTAACTTCTTTAAATTATGAAGAGTTTAACAAAACTTTAAAAAGACCAGCTGAAAAATTAACTAAAGAAATGAAGAAAATTTGCCCTAGTGCTCCTCCAACTTATAATGAAGCCTGTAACTCAGAAGAATTAAGCGAGTCGTTAATTGGAAACAAACATCAACTATTTGAAGAAGTAGATATCTAGTTGCATTAAGTTTCATAATGCTTGAATTGTTAAAGAGTTAGATAAAGAGTTTAGTATAGAGGATATTATAGGTAGTGATCAAGTTAATTTTTTGATTTTTACAAGTAAAAAAGAGTAATATATTATACCAAAGCTTATTTTGCAAATCTAATATTTCTATCTTACAAAGAATTTTGTAAATTTTTAATGATAAGTAAGTAGCTCTATAATAATTATTCTCAAAGAAATTATACATGTAAGTTTAATACTATATTTTGCTGTAGTATATGTGGTTCTACAATTTTTCTGACTCTGAAATAATCTGTTTTTCCATTCATTAATGTAGGGATTTCTTGAATATATACAATATGTTTTGGGATATATAATTTACTAAGCTTTCTACTTATAACTTGTTCAGCTAATTTAATTTGATCTATAATATTACTATTAGTACATAGCACAATTTGTTCTCCCTTTCTTTCGTCATCAATATATACCACAGCATGATTATTATTACTATCAATACTATCTACAATTTCTTCAATTAAACCAAGAGATATCATCTCTCCTGCTACTTTGGCAAACCTCTTTACTCTATCTTGTATTGTAATGTAACCTTCATTATCTATTGTAACTATATCTCCAGTATCATACCAGTTTTCTCCTAGTTGTTCTATTTTTGGAGCAACAATTACTCCAGGATTATCTGGAAAAATATATCCAAGCATTATATTAGCACCTTTTATGCATAATTTTCCCCCTTCCTTTATTCCTTCAACAGGTAAGATATGATAACTAATACCTGGCATTAATCTTCCTACAGTTCCTGGTTTGTCATGCATTGGAGTATTTACACTAATCACTGGTGAAGCTTCAGTAGCACCATATCCTTCAAAAATCCTAATACCATGTTTTTTAAACCATAGTTTACGTGTTTCAAGCTTTAACTTTTCAGCACCAGCATAAATTCTTCTTAACGAATAGAAGTCATAAGGATGTGCATATCTTGCATAATTATTCAAAAAAGTATTAGTACCAAACATAATTGTAGCTCCAATATCATAAATTACTTCAGGAATTATTCGGTAATTTAAAGGAGAAGGATAAAAGAAAATTTTTATACCACTAAGTATCATTAATATAGATGCCCCTAACCCGAAAGTATGAAACATTGGTAATGTATTAAAAGCTATATCAGATGTAAGAAAATCAACCCTAGCTGACATCTGACATATATTTGCTTGCAAATTACTATGAGATAGTACAACTGCCTTTGGCCTTCCTTCTGTTCCAGCTGTAAACAATACTACCGATGGAATATTACCTTCACGATTACTACAAACAATATTATAGTATATTTGAGGAAAAATACCACCTAATAAACCTATAATTTTTGTGATTAAAGTTAGATCATTTTTTAAATCTTCTAAATATATCACTTTAAAATTTCCTTTCAATTCCTTGTCAAGATTTTCTAATCCAGATCTTTGAATAAATTTTTTTGAGGTGTAAATAACTTTTATTTTAACAGTTTTACAGGAAGAAATTATAGTTGATATTCCTGATGTGAAGTTTATCATAGCTGGTACTAGTCCATAAGCATGACAAGCAAAAAAAACTGCTGCTGTATTTACACTATTTGGTAGCATTATACCTACATATTCTCCAGGATCAGAAGTCTTAAGCAGTAATTTACCAAGCATAAATGACCTAGCTAGGACTTGCTGATAAGTTAGTTCATTTTCAAAAATATCTTGTAGTATTATTCTATTAAATCCATGAATTTTAGCAGTATCAATTAGAGACTGAAAAATAGTTTTATTATAGTCGGAACTTTTAAACATCATCTCGGACATTATATCATACAATCTATGGCTAATATATTGTCTACTTTGACGAGCATCATAACCCTGAGGTGCTTCAATGCGCACTGGTGGTAATATGGTAATTTTAACTTTAGGGCAAATTTTTCTTGGTAAATTTTTTAGTTTTGAAAAGATAGTATACTGAGGACCATCAATACGGATAGGTAAGATTACAGCATCTGCTTTATCAGCTATCATCCCAGGACCTTCATATATTTTCATTAGAGAACCTGTAATACTAATTCTACCTTCAGGAAATATTACAATTTTTTTATTTTCTTTTACTTCCTTGATTAAAGCTTTTACAGCCATTGAATTATTAGGGTCAACAGAGTAGGTTTTTATAATCATTAAAAATGGTTTAACCCAAGCTTCTTTGGCAACAGAAGTATTAATTGCAAATGTTATTCTTTCAGGTAAATAAACAGCTAGTAATGCTGGATCCAAGTAAGATATATGGTTAGAGACAATTACAGCTTTTTTGCCAGCATTTAAAAAATTATCCAAACCACATAACTCAACTCTATAAACTTTATCAAATATAAACTTAAATATAGATTTTAATATAGAAACAGGGATAATTTTTACCTCAGGTAAAAGTTGGTATATATAACCAGCAACTACAAGATTTATCAAACTAATTAGTAATATTATAAAAGGCACAGAACATTCTAACTTGAATAGTAAAGATAATATTATGGTAGAAAAAATCATGAAAATTGCATTTATAACATTATTAGCAGCAATTACCCGTGACCTATGTCCAGGGGAGCTAAAATACTGCATTACAGCATAGAGTGGTACTACATATAAACCACCAATAGTTGAAATAGCTAATAAATCAAGCAATACTCTCCAATTATGTCTTTTTGATAGAAATACAATAATGCTTTTAAGTTGTTCTGGCTCTTGATTAACTGAACTAATTCTACTTGCAAAAAAAAGGTCAACTCCAAAAATACTAATTCCTATAGCAGCAATAAAAACATATTTAGTTGTAATTTCATTTTCAAAAATTCTGTTACACCAAAACGATCCAATACCAACCCCTATAGAAAATGTAGCTAAAAAAAGATTAACAACACTTTCATCTGCACCAAAAGTATCTTTAGTTAATGCTGGAATCTGAGATAATAATGCTCCTCCAATAAACCAAAACCATGATATACCTAGTATTGATAGAAAAACAGGTGTTTTTTCACTTGAATATTTTATAATGTTTAAAATTTCATTAAATATATTATAATTTATTTTTAAGTTTAAATTATAGTTGTTGGACTTTGGTATAAAAAAACTTGATATTAATCCAACTATTGCAATAATTAGCATTAATGAGAGAACGATATTTGTAGTAGTATTTATGATACTACCTAAAATAGTACCAAACAATATAGAGACAAAAGTTCCTGCTTCTATATAACCATTAGCTCCAAGTAGCTCATCTTTTTTCAGCTGATCAGATAACATACTATACTTTAAAGGTCCAAAAAAAGTAGAATGTATACCCATGAGACCTATCGTAGTTAATAATACCATTAAATTATTAGTACAAAAACCATATACAGAAAGTGCAACAATAGCAATTTCAATAACCTTAATAATACTTACTAAATATGATCTTTCAAACTTATCAGCAACTTGCCCTGCTAATCCAGCAAATATAATAAAAGGCGAAATAAAAATGGCATTTACTATTAAGATTAAGAGATGAGTAGGGATTAAGCTAAAGTGAGATAGTTTATATGTGATAAGAATGATAAGTGCGTTCTTTAATACATTGTCATTTAAGCAGCCACAAAACTGCGTAATAAATAACGGCATAAATCGCTTATCCCTAAATAGATATAGCTGGTTAGTGTCCATAATATCTCCAAAATTGCAGCTTATTTTATAAAATTAACTAGTTAGTGTCAAACTTTTACTACTTACTAGAAATCTACTTTACAATAAGTATTTCAGTAAAATCTTATTTGATTTATTTTATATTTCTTATTGTATGAATGATCAAAATTAGCTAAATAATATCTTAAAATCATTTGTATAAACTAAAATAACTTTAAAAAATAGTAATATCTGTATAACTAAACTAATAATAAATGAACTAACTTCATTATATTTCTTCCATAATTAGATTTCATATTACAAGTGCTACAGTAAAAACAATGATTTTTACTGTTTTTTTACCTATTTACTATTACTATTCCCAAATTTTTTCTATACAATAATAAAAACGAGTTTCAGGATAAAAAACATGTACTATTATATCACTAACATCTACAATAACCCATGTAGCATTGTTAAGACCTTCTACTTCAACATAAAGATTTAGCTTATGCTTTAGTTCTATCTTAATATAATTAGCAATAGCAGCAACATTTCTTGTAGACTTACCACTAGCAATTATTACATATCTAGCTATATCACTTTTACTTTTTAAGTCTATTACTTTAATATCTTCAGCTTTCTTATCTTCTAAAGCATTAATAATTAGTTTCTTTAATTTTTCTGTTGTGTTGTTCATGATTTATACTTCTAATTTTAGTTGAAGATATATTAAACAGCTTAGTACGTAGAAAAATAACCCTACTATCTTGTATAGATGATATTTTTAACTTAGATCTTTCTGCTATTTTACTTTTTATAACTTTTGAAGTATAATCCAAACGATCAAAAATAGCAATGTTCACAATATTAGGTATTATCTTACTATGACACCATCGGTGCATCTCACAAGCGCTATCTGCTCCAGCAAGCCAACTAAACTGTATAGTTGGAAAATGATTATTTAAATACTTAAGAATTTGATATGTATATTTATATTTTAAATCATATTCTACTGTAGATACTAATATTTTGTTATTATTAATGAGTTTTAATGCTAATCTTGCTCTATCATGTATACTTAAATTACACTGAGCTTTCAACGGATTTTGTGGAGATACAAGCCAAATTACATAATCTAGATTTAAATTTTTTAATGCTAGATTACTAATCCTAATATGACCTAGATGAGGAGGATTAAAAGAACCACCTAATAGGCCAATTTTTAGATAACAATTCTTAAATCGATTTAATGATTGCAAGTTATAACAAGATCGTTTAAATTCCATGTAAAATTGTTATTTGTTATGTCAATTTCTTTACAAGAATTACAAATTATTATAATCAAATCTTTTCCTGAAGCCAAAATAAAAATCACAGACTTAGCTGGAGATAATAACCATTATATGTTAGAAATTGCTGATAAATCTTTTCTTGGAAAATCATTAGTTGAACAACATAAGATGGTTAAACAGGCATTAAAAGAGATATTAGTTACTAATCGTTTGCATGCTATTACTATTAAAACTACATATGAATAAGGTATAATAACTTTAAGTTTTTAACCAATATACTCGGTGAACATCAATAATTGCATTGTCGTCAAATTAAGATCTCACTGCTCAAGTACGTACTAAAGCTCTGCTGCTCGACTTAATAATTCCTAGCACTTATATTGATGTTGACTTTGTCACCCACTCTTCATTTCGTAGAGGTATACACAATTAAACTCCTTACAACTTAAAATTATTAATAAATTTATTACCTTATGTTGTTAAATTCTAATTTTTTACTGGTTCTTGACTGTTTTGTTTTATCTCAATTATTTTAACATTAGCAGAGTCATACAATGAATTAAGGTATTTATCAGCTGCCATATTATTTAATCTGGCAATAATAGAAGGTTTTATTGTCTCTATAGATGGTAGTTGAAACTTCTTTTTATCATTTAATTTTAAAATTTCCCATCCCATTTGAGTTTTAATTGGCTCTGATATTTCTCCTACTTTCATTGCAAAAAGTTTATCTCCAAATTCAGGAGGCACATTGTTTTGTATTATATAATCATTAATTAACCCTCCTTTACTTTTAGTTTCTTCGTCTAATGATTCTTTAGCTAAGTTTTCAAAGGAAGCTTTACCTTTTTTTAGTTTTTCTCTAATCTCTTTTGCTTTGCTTTCATCTTTTACTAATATGTGACTGATTTGTACTTGATCTTTACCATTATATTGCTGTGCTAACTTTTGATATTCTTTTTTAATATCATCTTCCGTTGCTGATTGTATATTTTTTTTCAATAGTTCTTGAACTAATATCTGACGTTTTGCTACCTTTACTTGATTCTCTAATGTTTTTAGTGCAGATTTAGCATCTTTACTACTTTCAATGTTGGCCTTTGTGATTTCTTCCTCAAGTAATTTATTTCTTACATACTCCTTAATTAAGGACTCTTGTATCTCAGGTGGAAACTCTGATAGTTTTTTACCTTTGTCAGAGGCTGAGAATGGAACGAATGTAGCTAAATAGGGAATAACTTCAGATTCTTTAATTTCTTTGTTTTTATATGTTGCAACTATTTTATCTAAGTTGTTACTAATAGTTTTTGTACTTTCCTTGTTATTATCTTCTGCCCCGCATGATATATTTAAAAGTAATGCTATAATAATTAAAATGCTTGTAGTAAATTTTTTTATCATAAAACCTAAAATTTTTAGAAAATTTTTTATATTATTCATATATACATCTTTAAAGACTAAAACTATCTCAGTCAACTAAATTATTGATAATTCTGTTGAGAAGCTTAGAAAATATACATATTATTTATATTTAATATATATTACTATATATACAAATGGTTGTTAAGAATCAATCAAAGAGTCAAACTTACATATATGATGTTAATATAGCAACTTTGAAACAATTCTTGCAAGCAGAAATGTATGTATGTATTATACAATAAGTTAATGTTACCATTAATACAATATAGTACATAAAGTATAAATTAATATAGAAATTTATAATCACGTTACTAATATAAATCTTAAAATTGACAAGAAATTGATGTTTAAAATCATAAAAAATATCTTTAAAACTGCAAATGATAGAGTAATTGAGCAGCTAAAATCAAAAATACAACAAATCAATGCTTTTGAAAAAGACTTAGTTAAGCTTGATAATAACATATTACAAAATAAAACTCAAGAATTCAAACAACGTTTAAATCAAGGTGATACTATTGATAACATACAATACGAAGCTTTTGCTGTAGTTCGAGAAGCTGCTAGAAGAGTTATAGGGATAAGACATTATGATGAGCAGCTGCAAGGAGGATTATTATTACATCAAGGTAAAATTGCTGAAATGCGTACAGGAGAAGGTAAAACACTTGTAGCAACTTTACCATCATATTTAAATGCACTTGTAGGCAAAGGTGTGCATATTGTTACTGTAAATGATTACTTAGCAAAGAGAGATTCTGAGTGGATGGGAACTATACACAAGTTTCTTGGTTTAGAGGTAGGTTGTATTACTAGTACTGCAGATGAAGATAGTAGAAAGCAAGCTTATAATGCTGATATAACTTATGTTACAAACAACGAGCTTGGTTTTGATTTTTTAAGAGATAATATGCAATTTAGCACTGAATCAAAAGTTCAAAGAGGGCTCTATTATGCTATTGTTGATGAAATAGATTCAATTCTTGTTGATGAAGCAAGAAATCCCCTTATTATTTCAAAAGCAGTAGATGACAATACAGATTTGTATTTATTAATAGATAAATTAGTTTCTAAGCTGTCGAAAGAAGATTTTGAAAAGGATGAGAAATTGCGTAGCGTTAACCTTACTGAATTAGGAATTAATAAAATTGAGGCACTTCTTAGACAGGTAAATTTAATTGCTCCAGGTGGAAGCTTATATGATCTTGAAAATATGCAGCTTATTCATTATATTAACCAATCTTTAAAAGCTCATACTCTTTTTAGTCGTGATATCGATTATTTAGTACAAGATGGCAAAGTTGTAATTATTGATGAATTTACTGGTAGAATTATGAATAGTAGAAGATATTCAGAAGGATTACATCAAGCTTTGGAAGCAAAAGAAGGAGTAGCCATTCAAAATGAGAATCAAACATTAGCTTCAATAACTTTTCAAAACTATTTCAGAATGTATGAAAAATTATCTGGAATGACGGGAACAGCAATGACTGAAGCTACAGAACTAAAAGAGATATATAACTTAGATGTTATATCAGTTCCTACTCATAACCCTGTAAGAAGGATAGATTTTGATGATGAAATATATAGTACTAAAAAAGATAAATATGATGCTATAATTAGGTTAGTTGCTACATGTTATAATAAAGGGCAACCTGTACTTATTGGTACTGTTAGTATTGAAAAGTCTGAAGAATTATCAAAATTATTAACTGCGCATAACCTTCCGCATAAAGTTTTAAATGCCAAATATCATGAACAAGAAGCTTTTATTATTGCTCAAGCTGGAAGGTTTAAAGCAATTACCATAGCTACAAATATGGCGGGGCGTGGAACAGATATAATGTTAGGTGGTAATGCTGAGATGCTAGTAAAACAAATTGACCGTTCTAACATTACTGAAGATGATTATTTAAAAAAAGCAGAAAGAATTAAAATTGAAATAGAAAAGGAAAAGGAGAAAGTAATTCAAGCTGGAGGACTTTTTGTTATTGGTACTGAAAGACATGAAAGTCGAAGAATAGATAATCAACTACGAGGACGTTGTGGTAGGCAAGGTGATCCTGGATATACGAAATTCTTTTTGTCACTAGAAGATGATTTAATGCGTATCTTTGCATCTGATAGAATTTCAGGAATTTTAAGAACCATGGGGTTAAAAAATGGTGAAGCAATTTATCACCCCTTAATTAGTAAGTCATTAGAAAGAGCGCAACGAAAAATCGAATTACAGAATTATGAGATTAGAAAAAATTTGTTAAAATATGATAATGTAACAAATGATCAAAGAAGAGTCATATATGAACAACGTGATGAAGTAATTAATTCTACTGATATAAATATAATATTATATAATATTACAGAACAGTTAATTGAAGAAACTGTTCACAACTTTATTCCTGAAGAATCTTGTGAAGAAGACTGGAATATTTCTGGATTGATTAAGGAATATCAGCATATATTTAATTTTGAACCTTCAGTTGAATCCATTAAGGGTAAGACTAGTGGAGAGATTATTAAATATTTCACTGATACTGCTTTTAATACTTATAAGAAAAAAGAGCAAAATTATTCTGCTGATGTTATGAATCATACTATTAAGTATATCTTTATAAAAACTTTAGATCAAACCTGGAAAGAACATTTACATACTCTAGATCATTTAAGGCAAGGAATATCCTTAAGAGCATATGGACAAAAAGATCCTTTAATTGAATATCAAAGAGAAGCCTTTAGTTTATTTGAATACATGCTTTTAAACTTTAAATATCTTTTTGTACAAAGAGTTGCTCGTTTATATATCAATTTAACTCATTTACCTGATGATCTAAATAATTTAAATAACCAATCATTTACCTTAAACCACAATAGCCAGGTAAATGTAGCTTTAACATCTAAAGATTTTGTATTAAGCAACCCTAAGACATGGGGTAAAGTAGCACGTAACCAGCCATGTCCTTGTAAATCAGGAAAAAAATTCAAGCATTGTCATGGAGCAATATGATTAATTCACTCCATTTTACAAATAATGTATAATGTATTATAGTATAGTTTACTAAGTTTTTATTGAAAAAAATGATGAGAAAGAAGCCTATAATAGGTATTACTATGGATGTGCAGAATAATTCTGAAAAATGTTTTTATTCTACAGGTACATGGTGTGCATTGAGGTTAAACTATATTAATAATGTTAAAAATGCTGGAGCTATACCTCTGATGTTACCAGTATATAATGATCAAATTTTAGATATTTTATCTATCATCGATGGGCTTGTTGTTACTGGTAGTAGAGTTGATATTCATCCTAAATTCTACTATGAAGATGTTATTTCAGAAGAAAAATTATATATTCCTCATACTACAAGAGCTGAATTTGAGCTTGAGCTTGTAGAAAATGCATTAAGGATGAATATGCCTATATTAGGAATATGTAATGGTATGCAGGTTATCAATGTTGTGCAGGGTGGGACACTAATTCAAGATATTGAAACCTTTATTCCTAATGCTATAAATCATGCAAGTTCTCCATCAAACAAGATAGAGCATAGTATTATTGTTAAGGATAATACCAAGCTTATAGACATAGTTATGAAGGGGATAGTTAATAATCAAGAAATAAAAAATATCAATGTTAATTCATCACATCACCAAGCAGTTAATAAGTTAGGTAAAGATCTTATCATATCAGCTACAGCTTCTGATGGTATTATTGAAGCTATAGAATTAACTACACATGATTTTGTAGTAGGGGTACAATGGCATCCTGAGTTTGTAGTTAATGAATCATTAGATAGTAATTTATTTATATGTCTTGTTGATGCCGCAATTAATTATAGAAAAAATGCAAAAAGTCAGAATTGCAAAATTTATTAGTAACACTGGTTATTGCTCAAGAAGACAAGCAGAAAAACTGATTTTTCAAGGAGTAGTTAAAGTTGATGGTGATGTTGTTACAGATCCAGCAACAAAGGTTAACAAAACTAATATAGTAAGAATATATAATAGTTTAATTTTGAGTTCTACCACTGCTAGGCTGTGGATCTATTATAAGCCTAGAGGTTTAATTACAAGCCATCATGACCCACAACATCGTCCTACTGTTTTTGCTAATTTACCAAAATCAATGCCACGTGTAATTTCAGTTGGTAGATTAGATCTCAACAGTGAGGGATTGTTATTGTTAACTAACTCTTCTCTAATTTCTCAATATTTTGAACACCCTAAAAATGCAATCCAGAGAACTTATAAAGTTAAAACTTACGGCAAGTTACAACAAGAAAAAATTAAGCTAGTTGAACAGGGTATTATTGTTAATAATATAAAATATAAACCATGCTTAATTCAAAATTTAAAAGTTAATGCTATAAATTGTTGGTTTAAAATTATCCTGCATGAAGGGAAAAATAGAGAAGTTCGAAATATTGCAAGTTACCTTGGTTTACAAGTTTGTCAATTAATTCGAACTTCTTATGGTCCATTTAAGTTAGGAATAATGAAACCAGGACAACTAGAAGAATTACCATTTAATAAATTTCAAAGTTACTTAAAAAATCATTAGCTAACACTAATAATATAAAATAATAACTAAATAATATGAATTTTAAAATTGCTAAAAAATTATTAAGATAATATTTTGCTGAAGTAAAAAATTACCATTAATTGTTATCTATTGGTAGTATATCAGAATGTATATATCTTCATTAATACTAACAGACTAGTAAATTAGCAGTCTCCAATAATATTACTTGTTTCTTTGTTGCTAGTTTCCATATCTTTTTCTATAATTTCTAATATATCACCCCAACGTTCCTCTAATTCTAAAAGCATTAATATTTCATCTTGCCATATTTTTGCTAAATCTGGAGTGTTTGACATATTATCAAAATCTGTTAATTCCAAAAATTCAAATACTTTCTCTATATATTTAACATATTCTAAGTACCTATCTGAGTTTAAATTTAGCAACTCAGAAAAATCATCATTAATAATTTTTATTTTCTTGGAAAAATCTTTTCCTTCAGTTTTTTCAGTTTCATAACTTCTTTTCGTACTGATATTTTCAACCTTCATATTGTTTCTGTCACTTATTATTTTTTTTTACTATTATCAAAATTGTTCTATAAAGACAATACAAACAAGCAAGTTTTGTGTTGCTTTCTATAAAAAAATAACTACAATACTACTAATTTAGATATTATTCCCGGAGCATGGCGCAGCCTGGTAGCGCATCTGGTTTGGGACCAGAGGGTCGGGAGTTCGAATCTCTCTGCTCCGACCATTATAACTCAAAGCCTCTGTGTCTTGATAATTTCCCTAAGGATTCTTTATGCTGTATATATGCTGGTTGTGATTTGATAAATAGAAGCAATGATTGCTTTAAAACCCCTTCTGTATCTAATATTTAGGAGGAAGGTTTATGCAGAATATATGCAGGTCTTATTCTACTCCTACCAGTGTTAATGTTAGTATTGATGATAATAATACTACCATCTTCTATCATTTTGTTGGTAATTTTCCTCCACCTGAATGGAGTAAACTAGCTTCTAATAATGGTAAAGTTTTCAGCAAAACTACTAAACAACTTTTATCATTAATTGTATTTCGCCTACAGATTTATTACAACAACAGCATAGATGAATTACAAGAAAGCTATTGTTTTTTTGAACAATCTTTAGGGGTTTGCCAACGCAGAGTTAGACAATGTTTAGTGGAACTAGAACAATCTGGATTTATTAAACTTTTTAATGCAACTGTTATCAAACATGGATTTAAGTGCCGTAATATTCCTTGTATAAAACTACTGAGAGATTTTCAACCTTATGATCAAAAATCTTTAGGCGAAAACGAAAAAAATTTCAGCTTTACACGAAAAAATTTTCGTGTAAACCCGAAAGAAATTTCAGGTCAACCTGAAAAAAATTTCGCCAACTACTTATATATAGATAATAATAAAAATATATCTAACAAATCTAGATCTAGTGAATCTGAGGAATTAAAAAATGATGAAAAAAATATTGGCCCAGATATTGGTAAAAAATTTCAACAGCAAGAAACACAAGAAGGCCAATTAGCAAAAACAGATTTAGATCTTGAAATTAGAACATCTGCTGCTAATTCTTTCAATGGAGCATCGTTGCTAGGATCGATAGTAACAAATGTGGTAGAGAAAGTTTCTAGGCAGGCTGAATCAACATCATCCTCGAATTGCTCTACTGGTTCAACGATTGCTAATAAAGGCTGGTTCAGAAGGAAAAGATTAGCAGATTTTTATCCACTCAACCAAGAGGATGCCAATTTACTACAGGTTAAGTCAAGTCGGGAATTTAACTTAAATTTCATTAACCGTTTGCTATTAAAATTAGCAGAACAATATCCAGAACATCATTTTGGGCATAAGAAAGTAGTGTTAACTTACATGGCTAAGGCCCTAGCTAATGAGCTTAGAGAAACCAGTACAGCAAATAATAATAATTTCCAGTTTAAGTCTAGCAATGAGA
This sequence comes from Occidentia massiliensis, assembly GCA_000309075.1. Classification (GTDB taxonomy): domain Bacteria; phylum Pseudomonadota; class Alphaproteobacteria; order Rickettsiales; family Rickettsiaceae; genus Occidentia; species Occidentia massiliensis. The sequence continues at coordinate 2,446 of CANJ01000044.1, read as the reverse complement.
GTAAATTCAAGGAACAATTTTTAGAAAAAATAGAAAACAGCACTGATACTAGTAAAGAAGCTCAGTTTAAGCGTAAGATTGCTGGTGTTTTTGATACTGATATTGCTTATCAGCTGTTGAGTTCTTGTGTATTTAGCTTAGTGGCAGGAGACCAGTATCAACTAAAATTACTCAAGGATATTTCACTATCAGAGTATATCAAGACTAAGATATTGCAGCAAGTGCGAAGTGTGTATGGAGATCAGGTTAAGCAGTTACAGGTTATACCACAACCTATAACAGCGAAACAAGTGAATAATACTACTGATCAAGCTTATTTACTTGAATTAAGTAAACAGTTAGATCCAGGTTCAGTATGGTATAAGGTTAGAAAATTTTTGATTAAGAGATATAATAGCTATATTGACAGTGGTACATTAAGCAAATTGGTAGTAGTCAAGAAAGATATTGCTAACAAAACAATAATTCTTAAAGCAACATCAGCCTTTTACGATTATTATGTTCGAGACCGTCATATGGAAGATTTAGAAAACGCTTTTAAAGCTCAAGGTTTCAGTTTTGAATTACTTAAGTTTGAGTACTAATAATTTGTAATCAGAACTTCATCAGAAATTCTTCTTTGTTGCGGCATAGAGTACATAACCTTGATAGTATTAATATTAAAGTCTTGATATAAATTCCTGATAAAATCAGTATTGCTATTAGAAATTATCATTTTAACCCCTTTACTATTTAGTTCTTTAACAAAGTCTCTCAACCTGATTTGTTCTTGTTCATCAAATGGTAGTCTGGTATAAAACTTCTCTCCAGATAAATGATAAGGTGGATCAAAATAAACAAAGTCATTTTCCTGTGGTTCAATAAAGGAAAAATCAAGAGCACAAATAGAAGTATCAGCTAAAAGTCTACTACACTGTTTTAATCTATTAGCAATATTACTGTAGTTTCTGCCGGAAAAAGTTTGAGTTGGTTTGCCATCTTTACCAATACGATAAATACCTTTAAATGCATATTTGTTAAGATAGATAAATCTTGCAGTAATATTATTGGGATTATTACTGTTATCATTACTTTTAACTTGATAATAATGTTCTTTTGAATGTTTTTCCTTATATAAATCTAACAAATTATTAACTGCTTCTGGATTCTTTTTCACTGCATTGTAAGACGTTACTAAATCAAGATTAATATCAGATAGGTAGCATTTATTAAACATATGTTTAACTTGGAAAAATAAAGCCCCTCCACCAAGGAATGGTTCATAATAATTATTTAATCCTGAAGGAATATGTTTGATTAATTGATCAACAATTTTTCTTTTACCGCCAACCCATTGCAAGAAAGGTTGAGGTGTATACAAAATCGCTACTGACACATGACTTATTTAGTAATCTAGAAACAATAAAATTATATCATAAAATAAGCTTAAATGCCAGTAAAAGTGCTGACTTATAAGGCTTTTTCTATTTCTTTTTTATAATAAGCACTATATTTCTTAATTAGCTGTCTCCTTTGTGCAGCTCTTTGTCATATTGTATAAAAATCTGTCAAAAAGGCTTAAAAATCCTCTGTACTTATGAAAGTTGTGGTGATATCTGTGCCTGTGGCGCTAGGTATGAATAAGGAGTAGTAAAAATACAAAAAGTGTTTAGTAAGTGTATGCTAACAAAATTGTCATTAACTTAATTTTTTAGCAAAAATAAGTAATGAATGAATATTTTAGGCATGCTCTTTATCTAAACAGCTTTTAATATAAGTTTTATAGCTTTTTTATTTTATAGCTAACGTCTGTAGGTTAAGCTCAGAGGTTAAACTTAAACGACAAAATTTAACTTTATAACCTCTGGCTACCATTTTTAAACCAAAAACAGCAGAGGAATGCTATGACAACCAATATTAAAAATCAACAAAAAGATAATAACAATATTGAAAATCTTATCAACAAAAGTTGGAAGCTTCGATTATCACCAGTATATGTCACATTAATGCCAATATCTAAACAACTATCTAATCAGGAGGACAACATAATTGATTCAACGGCAGTAGCTGATATAATTAAGTATAGAACAGAATTAGAAGAAACAAATAATAAATTGAAAGAAGCTGAGTCAATTAGAAGAGATTTGATACAAAATATAATTTATAACCTCAAGATACCTTGTAATGGGATTTTTGCCTTAGTAACAGCCCTTCATGAAATAGAGGACAATCCTGAGAAAAAGAACTATATAGCTAGTATAGTAAATTGTACTGAAGAATTGCTTAGTTATTATAATAATATAGTTAGTAATTTACGTAATAATACTGGATTACCTCCTATAGCACTAAAAAAATTTGATCCAAAACAGTTAGTAAATAAAATTATTGCTAAAGCTAAGCCAATTGCCCAGAAGAAGGGTTTAAATCTTTCTTGTAATTTTCAGTATGATTTAACCAATACTATAAA
>CANJ01000045.1 GCA_000309075.1 Occidentia massiliensis | reverse complement strand
TTTCTATTTCTCCTATCTCTGCTCCACAAGAAACAAGCAACTTAATAGCCTTAATCTTTCCATACTCAGCTGCTATTGCTAAAGCTGTCTTATTATGCCCATCTTTAGCTTCAACTTCAATACCGTTATCAACAAGCATTTTGATCATCTCAGATTGGTCTCTTCCTGCTGCATAATGCAAAGCTGTATAACCATACTCAGTCTTAGCATTAATATTAATACCTGCTTTAATAAGCATATTAACTACTTCAGGCCGGTTATTTATTGCTGCAACATGTAAAGCTGTATAACCATATTTATCCGTAGCAGTAATATCAGTAGTATTTACAAGAAATAACTTAACAATTTCTATGCAACCACTTCTTGCAGCCCAATGTAAAGCTGTATAGCCACTTGCATCTGAAATATCAACGTTAGCACCATGATCAAGAAGTAACTCAATTATTTTCATACTTTGCTTCTGAGTTGCTATCATTAAAGCTGTTTCCTCATACCTATCTTTAGCGTTAGCATTAGCACCATGATCAAGAAGTAACTCAGCCATTTTCATATTTTGCTTCTGAGTTGCTATCATTAAAGCTGTTTCCTTATACCTATCTTTAGCGTTAGCATTAGCACCATGATCAAGAAGCAACTCAACAGCTTCTAATTTACTAGATTTTATTGCCCATATTAAAGCTGATTCACCATACTCATTTGTAGCATCTAAAGCCGTTTCCTTATATTTATTTTTAGTGTTAATTTTACTACTAAGCTCAACAAGTAACTTGATAATTCTACCATCATATTCATCTTTTTTTACTGCATATATTAAGGGTGTGTTATATATTATATCTTGAACAAAAATATTAGCTTCATGTTCAATAAATAACTTAATAGCTTCATAATCATTTCTCATAACCGCCTTTATTAAAGGTGTTTGAAGATAAGAATCTACAGCATTAACATTAGCACCAGCTTCAATAAGTACTGGAACAACTTCCATATAACCATTTTCTGTCGCCCATATTAAAGTAAAATCTTTATGCTCTTGATCTATAGCATTAACATTAGCACCAGCTTCAATAAGTACTGGAGCAACTTCCATATAACAATGCTCTATTGCCCATGCTAAAATATAATCCTTACATTCTTGTTCAATAGAACTAAGAATTTTAACTATCTCTTCCTTTTGCTCTTGTGTTTTACAGTTATAATTTGAAATTAACTCCTGAATTTCACTTTTTTCAAGCATAAGTTTCTTCATTATATCCCTCTCGCTAATTTTATTTTTCTCTAAGTAACTAGTAATTATAACATAAATAATACCCTATTTAAAGAATAATAAATAGTTAATTATAAAATATAGATTAAAAACATTATACCAAGTCTTTTACCAACACTAATAACTTAGTATGGAATAATAGTGAAATAAAGCTATTACATAATTATATATAATAAGGAAGCCACCTGCCAATGTCTAAAGAATTAACCTTCATTCAGTGCTATTATTAATTAACTTAGCAATGAAATTAGCTATTAAACTAAAAATTTAAATTAGTAAAAAATTACCAATGAGTGCAAAAGTAAATATTAATGCCCTTTACATACTCCTATTCTTTAAGGATAAACATATATGAATGAGTATTGACAGATAATACAAATTTAGTTAGAGTTAATTTTAATCTTGACAAACAGGAGAAAGCGCTAGGGCTCTAGCAAGAAAAAACAATAAATAACGTTAATTCTGCTCTTTATTATGAAGGCAGAAATTTAGCAAAAATATATATTTCTGGTTCAGAACTAGATGGTTAGTAAGTTGAACTTCTTTGCTTTAATATTGCTAAAGTTTCAACTATTAAAGTTAATAAGTTGTTTTCTTTTTACAAAATACATTTAATATTGAAGTGTGATTGTACAATTATCCAATATATTGTTTAGTTCTGTTGAACATAATTTAAGACTACAGAAAAAGTCTGTTGTTGCTTTAGGGCGTTTAAATATTAATATAATTCGAGATTTGTTGTTTCATAGCCCGCTATCTTATCGAGAAAAAAGTATTTTTCCAAATCTGAATAAAGTAAAAAACCAGGAATATGTTGTTATAGAGATAGTAATTACAAGAGTAACTACATCCCAATCTAACAAACCATTTTTAATTGTGTATGGTAGAAATGCTAGTGGTATTGTTAAAGTAATTTTTTTTAATAAGCCAGCAATTTTTATTTTAGAGAAACTACAAGTCAGAAACAGTATAATAATTGATGGTAAAGTGGAAAGTTATGGTAATGATCTGCAAATAATTCATCCTGATGTTATATTTGATAAAAAGTTAATTTTTGCTATTGAGCCAATATATCCATTAACTTATGGTATTACTAATAAGCAATTACATAGTTATATTGCTAAAGCTATAGACCTATTACCTAATTTTGAACAGCTAAAAACAAGTAATTTAAATCCATCCTTGTTACAGTTGTTAGATGCTCTAAAAAACATTCATTTTCCTAAAAATATTGACAATCAAAGATATTTTAATCAACTGGTTTTTAAAGAATTATTTCTTCATCAATATGCAATTGCACTAGTTAGAAAACATAATACTCAGAAAAAAGGTAGAAAATTTGTTAAGGCAAAAGAACTTCAGCAAGCAATATTAAATAATTTAGGCTTTACTTTAACTTTGTCACAAGAAAAAGTAATTGCAGAAATAGAGCAAGACCAATTATCAGATAACAAAATGGTTCGGATATTACAAGGAGATGTGGGATCAGGCAAAACACTAGTAGCACTTCTAACTATGTTAAATACCGTAGCTGCTAATGCTCAAGTAGTATTAATGACACCTACTGATCTATTAGCTCAGCAACATTTAGAGTCATTTTGTAAACTCTTAGCAAATACAAGTATAAAAATTACTATATTAACAGCTAAAGTAAAAGGTAAACAACGAGACAAATTATTAGAAAGTTTAAAAACTGGTGAAATTGATATATTAATTGGCACACATTCTTTGTTTCAAGAGAAAGTACAATTTAAAGATCTTGGCTATATAGTTATAGACGAGCAGCATAGATTTGGGGTAAATCAGCGACTAGAATTAGTAAACAAAGGACATAATGCTGATCTACTAGTAATGAGCGCAACACCAATTCCCCGTAGTTTAGCACTGTCTTTATTTGCGGATATGGATATTTCAATTATGGCAGATAAACCTAAAAATAGATTGCCAATTATCACCAAATTAATATCAAAACCAAAAATAGATAACTTAACTTTGTACCTTAAACAAAGAATAAAAAACAAAGAAAAAATTTATTGGATTTGTCCTTTAATCGGTGAGATAGATTGTAGTAGTAGTGCTAAAAGAAGTAAAGATAATAGATCTCAAACTACAGACTTAAATTCCAGATATCAATATCTAAGTAAATTATATCCGGAGCAAGTGTTATTTATCCATGGAAAAATGAATTTAGATGTTAAAAATCAAATTCTAATGGAGTTTAAAGTAAAGGAATCTGGGATTTTAATAGCTACTAGTGTTATTGAAGTTGGTATAGATATCCCTGATGCTACAGTAATAATAATTGAAAATGCAGAAAAATTTGGGTTGGCTCAATTACATCAACTTAGAGGTAGAGTAGGACGTGGTAGTTTACAATCTTATTGCATATTGCTTTATGATCCCTTAGCTCTAACAAGTGATAGTTTGGAGAGGATGAAGATAATGAGAAATAGTAATGATGGTTTTTATATTTCTGAACAAGATTTAAAATTAAGGGGAAGTGGAGAAATATTAGGGGTAAAACAAACAGGAGAGCAAAATTTTTACTTTGCTAATGTAGCTAGAGATATTAACCTATTAATGCAAGCACATGAATGTGCTAAAATTGCAGGGGGGTCTGAAGATTATAATAATAAAGAAGAGAATGATTTTTTATTAAAATTATTTAATAACCTTAATTATAAATTAATAAATAGCGGATAGTAAAATAACAGACAATAATGAATAATGACTGTAATATAGAACAAGTAACATTAGCAGACCAGAATCACTCCAAAAAATTTGCTAAACGCCTTGCTACAGACATACAAGCCGGTTCTATAATTGTTTTAACCGGAGATTTGGGGGCTGGAAAAACTCTTATATGTCGAGAAATTATCAAAACTATATGTGGACCAAGAGTGGTAGTACCAAGTCCAACCTTTAACCTTTTGCAAATCTACCAAGCTTCTAACTTTGAAATTTATCATTTTGATCTATATAGGTTAAAGAATAAAATTGAAATCTATGAGCTTGGTATTGAGGAAGCATGGAATCAAAATGTCTGTTTAATAGAATGGCCAGAAATTATAGAAGATATAATACCTTTACCTTATATTAAAATTGAGATAAAGATTATTAGCAATATAACAAGGTCTTGTTTAATAAAATACTTAAATTAACTATTATTTCACTAGTCTGATTTTTTACATTATTCAACTAGCTGTAAATTTTTTAGTTTATATCATTTTTCTTCAGTTGCTTATTCTCTTAAAAAGTTATTGCAAATATTTTAAAATATTTGCAATGCTTGAAACCAAGAATATCTAATAATCAAAACAAAAATAAATATGCACTATTCCTTATAGATACCTTCTATAAAGACGCGTTTAATGAATCTTTCCTTAACACAATCCATAACTCGTTGAAAATAAAATAAACTTGCACTTAAAAAATCTGTTTCATTTTTTTGCAACGCATCAATCCCAACTTTAGCACAAATCTCAGATTGAAAATTACTTCCTTGAAAAACATATATAATATCAATCAGCCGAGCTATTGATAACGTACCAAGCATACACCAAGTTAGTATGTGATTGAGTGAAGTATGAGTATCCTGGTCAATGATTAAAGCAATAGGATCACTCTGTTTACTTATGGTTCGTATTAATTGTTGTAGTGCATTAAAATCATATTCATCTTTAGCACAAATAATTTCAATTATTGCTAAGTCATGCTTTTTACAACAAGTAATTAAAGATTCATTTAGTTGAACAACTCGTTGAGTGTACAATAAGATAACTGCTTTTTTGATGGCCATAGTAACTTCCTCTCAAATGGTTAAAAAGTTTTGACCACTAAAGTCACCCAATAGAGGAAGATTCTTTGGTGATCGGAGAGTTAGCAAAACTGGTAACGACAGTTTACGATAGCCTTTAGGCTAAAAGTTTATGCTTCAAGCCCTGGACATACGCTATCATCTCTCCGACCATAAAAAGTTGAAGATAGTATCATTTCATGGCTGATACATGCCATGTTACCATGGAGCTGCTACACTCCAGAATAGCTTTACAACTATTCCAATTGCGATACTAAGTTATTTTTCTTGATAAGTCAATTAAGTCTGAATTTTACCTATAGTAATTGGATAAAGAGCATTTTTAAACGTTAATTGTGAAATAGAAAAGTAGTAGGAAGAACAAGGGAAATAAAGGAACTTGAAAACAACAAAAATCACAGGTAAAATCAGTAATATTCATGATAAAATTACTCTGTAAGAGAAGCTTAATTATAAGACTGTTTTTTTAACTATTTAAAATACTCTCAAGTCTATAATAATATACTGCTTCTTACTGTATTGTCTGCTATAACCTTTCAACACATATTTTTAAGAAAATCATTCACATTCAAAATATTTGAGGTAAGGTAATAGTGTAGCATATTTACCACCTAATAAAATATTCTATGCTGATATCAATATTTGCGTTAATCATCTGTTGTCCAATTATATCTGATATATAACTAAAATACTACTTAAACCCGAAATCTAGCTGCTATTAAAAAACAAAAAATTAGTTCCTTACATATCAAGTAACAAAACCTTTAAATATAACATTACTAAATTAAATTTCGGGTTTAATATTGTACCTTCAATTATAATATTTAGCAAAACTAATCTTTACGATTACGGCCATGAATACTATTAGATTCTTGCCACTGATTATAATTACCCATGGTAAGCTCAGTTGCACTCCCAAGAGAGATTATATATTGCTTATTATTATGTACTTCAGTTACTGTTTCTAGCATAAAATATTCTCCTATAGTTTTTATTGTTAAAATACTTGACACTCAGATCAGTTTCTAGAATAAGATCTAAAATCAAACAAGCATAAATTAATAAAATTTATTAAATAATTCAATATATTTTTTAATATTTTTTATTGTTTTTGTAATATATGACTAATTATCTATTAGAAATTAAGAACTATTAAAATATAAATTATAAATGTCAAAAAATTCAACCCATAAATATAATTATTTGCAATTTTTTAAAGAAATACTAACAGGAAATTATTTAAGTCTAACTAAGCTAGTATGTATTTTGTTAATCTCTGGTATATGTCCTTTAATTGTATCATGGTTAATTGCACAGTTAATTGATTCTATTATAGCTAACAATGGACAAAATTTCAATTTGCTAA
>CANJ01000046.1 GCA_000309075.1 Occidentia massiliensis | reverse complement strand
AAAAAATGGTACAACTCTATCATTTATATGATCTGCTGCAGTAATAGCTGTTTTTTCTGTATATAATTTACACATTGCTACAACACAAGAGTAAGTATCAATAAACAGTTTGTTGATAAATACGTCCTATACCTTTAATGTTCTCTAACATAATAAGTATCTTGAGAGCCAAGATACTTATTATGTTTTCTTGATATCTTGTCATCTCACTTCCTCCTTATAAGGTCTTTAAATTTCTATCGCTACAATTCTATTCTATATTTCCCTACCCAATAATACTTTAATCCTCAGATCATTTCTTTACTTTTCCAGTTTTATATAAATTTACTTTAGAAAGTTCATATAACCTTATAATAAAATTTAACTATAAAAGTTCACTCTTCACCTAAAACAAGCAAATTTACTTCAGAAAACATATTTATTGTCCCTTCATCAGGTGGTAATTCTATTTTCTTTAAACATTCTGCTTGCGACTGTAAGTTGTGTGTTACTGAATCACTTTTTAAATTATCTAAATTAATTATTTTTATTAATTCTTTCATGTTAATGAACTTATTATAATCAAATAATGGATATATAAGCATTAACATCTCTTTACTTTCCTGCTTTTCAGTACTAATAAATGTTTTTATAATACTAACAACTCCAAGTAGTAATTCTATAGGATTTTCTTTATATCTAGTAATTAGATTAATTTCTTCTTCATTTAATATATATGTTTCTTCTTGCTTAAAGTACCCTTCTTGCAATGATTGTATCATTTTTTTAAAAAGTTCTGGTATTATATTAAATAATTGTTTTTCATTAACACTACTATTACTCTTTTCTAAATAATTATTAATATAGTCATTAGTTGTACTATCCTGTTTTATATAATTATAGATAGTATAAAGCACATCAACTAAATTTTTATATGGATCTACTCCTACATTTTCTTGTAAATATTTTGTTAATTCATCCTTTATAAAGGGATTTGCTGCATATATTGTTTCAAAATATTTTTTTGAATTTTTATAATATTCATTTAATGCTATATCATCTAAGATATACTTTACTATAAGCTTTACAACATATTTTGCAAATTGTGGGATCGATTCATGTTTTATTTTTACTCCAGTAACAATGCACTTAATTATAAGATTATTTAGTTTATCTAATATATCAACAGTTTTTATTTTCCTATAATCAGCCCATAGTTGTTTTATAAACTCATCATCCACAAGTTTTGAGTCCCTAATATTAACAATATTAGCAACAAGATTTTTAAGAAATAACCCATTACTATTTCTATTGTGTTCCTTAACAGCACTAGAAAAGCTATGTTGATTAATATTATTCATAATATTATCTAAATTATTTATAATACTACTCACTTTTTCAGCTACACTTAATAACTTTCTTATAACCTTATGGTCACTTTTAACTCCTACTTCACATGCTCCATATTCAAGAAGTAGTCTAACGGCTTTTACATTATAATTTTCAGCAGCCCAAACTAAAGCTGTATAATTGTTTTCATCTACAACATTAACATCAGCATTATATTTATTAAGAAGTAATTCAATAGTTTCTAGATTAGTAGCTTCTAATATATTAGATCTTACTGCTTTTATTAAAGCTGTTTGACCATAGTTATTTTGAGCATTGATATCAGCCCCTGCAGCAACAAGTAGTTCTATAATACTATTATAACCACGTCTTGCAGTAAAATGTAAAGCAGTATTACCATCCTTATCTTTACTATCAATATCAATATTAAGCTTACTAAGAAGTAGTTGTACCATAGTAATATTTCCATTTTCAGCTGCCCATATTAAAGCAGTCTTATCGCCTTTGTCCTTAATGTTGATATCAGCTCCTCTATCTAATAGATTTTTAAAAATCTTTATATGATTACATTTAATTGCTAACATTCTTACATATTGATATTTAGCTGCTAACACTAAAGCTGTATTACCTTCATTATCTACAATATCAAAATCAGCACCTTCATTAAGTAACAGTTCAACAACTGCTAACTTATCAGATCTTACTGCCTCTGTTAAAGGTGTATTACCACTATTACTTTGAGCATTAATATTGGCTTTTGCGTCAATAAGCAGCTTAGCAATAGTACTATAACCATACCTTGCTGCAATATGTAAAAATGTACTACCACTTTCATTTACAAAGTTAATATCAATATTAATATTAGGATCATTAAGAATCAAACTTACTATTGTCGCGTTGCCATTTTCAATTGCTAGAGTTAAAGCTGCTTTAGCTTCCATATCTGTAATACTAATGTTCTTGTTACTAAGAAGTAATTTGATAATTCTCAAGCTCATACATTCTATTGCTAATGTTAAGGCTGTTTTACCATTATAATCTTTGGCATTAACATTATTACTATGTTTTAAAAGCAGTTGAACAACTTCCTCTCTACAATTTTCAATTGCTAGCATTAATGGAGTTTTACCTAAATCATTCGGAACATCAACACTAACTTTATATTCAAGAAGTAATTTGATAATCTCTACATAATTATGCCTTACTGCTACATGCAAAAAATTACCAGAATTAATATCAACGCTATAAGAATCAATTAGTAGTTTAACAATTTCAGGGCGGTTTAAACGTATTGCTAGAGATATTAAATCTATTAATACATTATTATTGTTTTGAGTATTCATATTAGTATTTGTAATAAGCAATTCAATAATTTTATCATTGCATTCATTACTTATTGCTAAATACAAAGCTGTCTTACCATTACTATTTGTAACATTAACATCAGCACCACTATCAATAAGTGATTTAATAGTTTTGAAATCCCTATTACCTATAGCTAATATTATCTTTCTATCTTGCCCTTGTTGCTTAGCATTTTTACATTCACTATTACTTCTTATAAAGAAATTTTTAATTTTTTTAAACACTAATTCTCCTCTTACTAACCTGCGCTTTCCGCTTTAGTATTAAACTCTCTCTAATATTATATTAAATAACAATAAATTTCTTATTTATCATCAAACCCTCATTCTTCTGTTTCTCCTGATAATTCTGTATATTTTTTTTACCTACATCTTGCCACCAGAGCTGATTATATTCCTGTTCAGACTCAACTAGGTCACGATGTTCATACCATGTTGTAAGACTATGAATTTTTAACAACTCTTTTACTAATAATTCTTTTACTGCAACATCATAGCTACTTTCTAA
>CANJ01000047.1 GCA_000309075.1 Occidentia massiliensis | reverse complement strand
TCGCTTTATATTGCTATTGAAAAATCTAATGAACTCGTATATCGTAACAACTTGTCTAACAGTCTTAACTTATCAAACAACTTTCACTTATAATATCACTCCTCAAATTAAATCTTGACTGATACAGTCTATGAATCTTACACAAATCAAATATTTTTTTACTCTATAACAAAGGTGCTATTATCATTACAACTTGTCTCCCTTCCTTTTTCTGCGGTAACTCAACTTTTGCTTCTTCTCTAACTTGATCAATAACATTTTGTAACAAACTCTGACCAATCTCATCATGTACTATTTCCCTTCCTCTAAAAGTTAAGATTATCTTAACCTTATTTCCTTCTTTCAAAAACTCCTTAATTTTTCTTATCTTAACAGCAAGGTCACCAGCTGCAATATGAGGACGTAATTTAATTTCTTTTATAATAACTACTTTTTGTTTTTTCTTTGCTTCTCTAGCTTTTTTTTCGGTCTCATACCTATATTTACCATAATCTAGTATCTTACAAACTGGTGTATCTGCTTGCGAAGAAAACTCTACTAAATCTAACCCTACTGCTTCAGCTCTACTTAATGCCTCATTTAATGTCACTATACCTAGCATATTAGCATTTTCATCAATAAGCCTAACCTGCTTAGCTTTAATCATCCCATTAATTCTTGGATAATTATTATTTTTATGTGTGGAAATAAAACTTCTCCTTATTTAGTTAAACAATTTCTTTTCTTCATTTTTAATCAAAATAATCAATTCGTCAATACTCATTACTTTTTGGATATTAGAACCTATTCTTCTGACAGTAACTTTTCTATCACTTACCTCCTTTCTACCAATAATAGCAATTAAAGGGACTTTTTTTATAGAAAAATTACGTATCTTATAATTAATTGTCTCATTTGAAATGTCAAGCCTAGATCTAATATAGTTACTAATTAAATTTTCATTTAATTGTTTAGCATACTCAGCTACCTCATCTGTAATTGCAACAATTCCAACTTGTATAGGAGCCAGCCATATAGGAAACATTCCTGAATATTGCTCAATTAATATGCCAATAAATCTTTCAAAAGAACCTATTATTGCTCTATGCAATATTACTGGACGAGCTTTACTACCTTGAGCAGTAATATAGTTAACATTAAGACTTTCTGGTAAAACAAAATCAACTTGCAAAGTACCACATTGCCAATCACGTCCTATAGCATCTTTTAATATAAACTCGAGCTTTGGACCATAAAAAGCACCTTCGCCTTTATTAATACTATATTCATCTCCTAAGGCATCTATAGCGTCTTTCAGAGCTTGCTCGGCTTTATCCCATACTTCATCTGTACTAGCCCGTTTAGCAGGTCTGTCTGAGAATTTAATCTTTACATCAGAAAAACCAAAGTCTCTATATACTTCCTTTAATAATTTACAAAATTTTATAGTCTCGTCAGTAATTTGCTCTTCCATACAAAAAATATGGGCATCATCTTGAGTAAAATTTCTCACTCGCATTAACCCATATAGTGCTCCAGAAGGCTCATATCTATGACAAGAACCAAATTCAGCCATACGAATAGGTAAATCCTTATAACTTTTTATACTATGATTAAAAATTTGTATATGACAAGGACAATTCATTGGCTTTAAAGCTAAAACATCCTTACTCCCTTCATCTTGTAAAACAAACATATACTCACGAAACTTATCCCAGTGGCCAGAATCTTGCCACAACTTTTGATTAACTAACATAGGAGTATTAACTTCTACATAACCTACTTTATTAATTTTTTTTCTAATATAATCCTTAATTATTCTGAAAATGGTCCAACCTTTATCATGCCAAAAAGCTATCCCTCGAGCTTCTTCTTGAAAATGAAATAACTCTAGCTCCCGTCCAAGTTTTCTATGATCACGCTTTTCTATTTCTTGAAGTTGCAACAAATATTGATCAAGATCATTTTTACTTGCCCAAGCAGTACCATAAATCCTTTGTAACATAGGGTTCTGACTATTACCACGCCAGTATGCTCCTGCAACTTTAGTTAATTTAAAATATTTAGCATAGCCTGTACTCATAGCATGTGGCCCTCGACATAGGTCAACAAAGTCTCCCTGCCTATATAAACTAACTTCTTCAGACTCAGGAATTGATTCAATAACTTCTACTTTATATAACTCACCCTTTTCCTTAAAAAATTCTATAGCATCATTGCGTTTCCAAACTTCCCTTCTAATTTTTTCATTTCGGCGAACAATTTCTTGCATCCGCATCTCAATTGCAGTTAAATCCTCACTAGTAAAAGATGTAGCATAAGCAAAATCATAATAAAAACCATTATCAATGGCAGGACCAATAGTTACTTGTACTTTATCAGTAAAAATTTCTTTGACAGCTTGAGCCAAAATATGAGCAGTATCATGACGAAGAATCTCTAATCCCTCCTTGTCTTCAGCTGTAATAATTTCTATCTTTGCATCACAATCAATTGGTATATAAAGATCTTTCAAATCCCCATTTATTTTAACAGCAATAGCTTTCTTCGCTAAGGATTTTGATATAGTATCTGAAATTTCTTTACCAGTAATATTAACTTGAAACTGCTTGATTTTACCATCAGGTAAAGTAATATTAATCATACATATTAATGACTGTTCATTAGCAAGACATTATAGATAAACAAAATTGATTGGTCAAAAGAAAAAAGTATAATTAATAAACTAATACTAATGGTAAAAATGCCCCACTGGCCAACTCTTTGGCAAAATCACGAAAAACATAACTTAACAAGAATGAAAAACCTACTTGCAGCTTTAAAAAACCCTCACCTAAAAATTCCACCAGTTATTCACGTTGCAGGTACTAACGGTAAAGGGTCGACTATTGCTTACCTAAAAGCAATTTTTGAAGCTTGTAATTATACTGTTCACAGCTATACTTCTCCACATCTTCTTTATTTTAATGAAAGAATAATAATTGCATCTAACCCTATAAGTGATAAATATTTATTTGATATAATTGAAGTGACAAGGATCGCTGCAGAAATTGCTGGAGTTACTCCTAGTTTTTTTGAAGCCATCACTGCTGCTGCTTTTTTAGCATTTGCACAAAACAAAGCTGATATTTTATTATTAGAAACAGGATTAGGAGGAAGACTAGATGCAACAAATGTAGTAGATCACCCTCTCGCATCAGTCATCACCTCAATTTCTTACGACCATATGGAATATTTAGGTCCTACTCTTACTACTATTGCTGCTGAAAAAGCTGGAATTATTAAAGCTGGCTCTCCTTGTATTATTAGCTGCCAAATACAAAAAATATACGATTATCTAATAGATTACTGCATAAAAACTAAAGCTGCGCCTATAGTATTTGAATATGAATTTGGGGTAAAGAAACAAAAAGATAGTTTTTTATTTTTATCAAAAAATTTTAATTATCAATTCCCTCTACCTTCTTTAATTGGAGATCATCAAATCATTAATGCAGCTACTGCTATTGCTACATGCAAATCAGTAGCTAAGCATTTTCATTTCACTAATAGCAATATACAATCAGGATTACATAATGCAGTTTGGCCTGCAAGATTAGAAAAAATTAATCCTAGCAGATATATACCAATAATTACAAAAATGAATAAAAATAATGAAGAACAAAAAAAATATATACCTCAAATTTGGATTGATGGAGCTCATAACCCAGGTGGAGCACAAGTATTATCAAATTTTATAAAAGATAATTTAAAACAACCTATATTCCTCATTCTAGGAATGACTAACAATCGTGATGTAAAATCTTTTCTATCATACTTTAACAATATTATAACACAAGCTTTTTCAGTAGGAATAATTTCTGAACCTGCAAGCTATACAGCTGAAAAACTAGCTTTATATACCAATAATGCAAATATTCCATGTCTTCCAGCAACATCACTTGAAGATGCTATAATTAATAGCACTAAATTATCTACAGATAATAGTCATATAATAATTACTGGCTCTCTTTTTTTAGCATCAGACTTTTACAAACTACTACAACAGCAATAAAATATATTTTTTCCTACAACACAATTTAGTATAATTTATATTAAGTTAAGTAGAATTTATACCCTTTTCCCCTAGCTCTGGAAAATGTGAGTAGTAGTCTTCTAAGGATAATCCCATTACCCCCATTGTTATCTCTATTCCATTGGAACCTTCATCAGTAGCTCTTTTTGTTTTTAATGGAGAACTTGAAACAGAGCTAGGAACAGATGCAGAAGTATCACTATCTGCCATTTCTATCCCCATCTTGCATTCTGTAAGCTCTCCTCTATCAAATTTTTCAAGTAAACTTCTCTCTACTTTTGCTGATAAATATATTCTGTTTAGAAACTCTGGTTCTTTCCATTTTTCATAGGCTTTGCCATGAGTACCTCTAATCATAATCTTAATCAAACTTTGTGATTCATTAAATTGAGTAATAGTCTCCTCACAAGGAACACACGCTAACTTTGATATTCCTATATTGAGTTTTTCATTAACTTTATTTACAGTAACTTTATTTGCTATTTTATCACAAATATACCCTATAATAACCATTTCAGCATGAATACCGTTACTATTTATAATATTTACATTCTTTACCTTTATAGATTCCCTAAAATGTGTATTATTATCAAGGTTTTCCTTCAATCTTTTTAGATCTGTTTTTGGTTTTCTAAATTCATACAATTTTGGTTTAATTGTTATTAGTGGTTTTAATAATTTATTATTATTTACAAACTCTTCCAAAATTTTTTCTGAAGAAATATTTCTATTTTCTGATTCCTTCTTCAATTCTTTCACTATCTTTTTATACTTCTCAGTACATTCATTAGCCAATTCAATAGCATAAATATAATTTTCTTTTATTCTTTGTTCTGCTTTGTCTAAAAACTCACCAATTTCACTACTAAATTTCAAAATATTATAATTTAATTCTTGCAAAAGCTGTCCCAATTCTTTCTCACTCATTTCAAGACTAGGTAGTATAGACAATGTAGATAATGTATTATCTAACTTACTTTCCAACGCAAATAATTTTGTAATATTTTTCTGTTTTAGAATATTATTGTAACAATTTTCATAAAAAAAATCTTTAACTTCACTAAACTTAATCTCATTATTAATATATTTTTTCAAAATCTGGAAAGTTTTCAATATATGGCGGTTACTACTCCTTTTTTCATCACCACAAGATACTAAAATCTCATCCTCATCAAAACACAAAGCAATACAAGTGATACCTGGATGCCCTGCTATGAGCCTAGCTAATGAATCATAAAACTTCTCTGTTTTACTAAGAAACTTGTTAGACAGCCTGGAACCTGCAACCATTTTCTGCTGTTGTTTCCTAGATATAATACTTATAAGTTCTTCAAGTTTAGACATTCCATAACAATATTTAAAGCTATACTCTATATGCAACAATAATTACCCAAGCAACCCATCAATGTCTTCATAACAACAACCATTTATTAACTCACATCCCTTACCTTTTATTAAACCATAATTAGTAGTATCATTAGTATCACAAACTAACTTACCCACACAATCTTTATCATATTTCTTACCACTTATCCTTACAACTCGTTCTAATAGTTCGTTAACTAACTCAGATATATCTTCTTTATTCCTATTTTCCACTTCACTAATAGACTTACACATTGATCCATAACCTTCATCTTCTTGTAATATATTAGAATTACAACCTTCAATATTACAAGCTAGTCTATTTATATTACCAATACCTATATCATTCCTTTCCTCATCCCCAATTTCTACAACCCGATCCACCAGCTCACTTACTAACATAGATATTTCTTCAGTCCTTACAACTTGTTCTAACATTTCATCAATCAATTCAGATACTGTTTCATTTACATTATCTTCTTCATTTTTTATCTCTGTTTCATTAACATATTTATCTGCTAACTTATTATCATCTCCTTCCGATAAAATATTAACATTAGAACTACAACTTCTAGTAGCAAAAGCTGACCTGCTCACATCTATATCTGTGTTATTTCTTTCCTCATCCTTAGTTTTTACAACCTGATCCACCAGCTCATTTACTAACATAGATATTTCTTCAGTCTTTACAACTTGTTCTAACATTTCATCAACTAATTTATATATAGTTTCGTCCACATTATTTCTTTCATTTCTTATCTCTACTCTATTAACATATTTATCTGTTAACTTACAACTATCATTTCCTCTTGATGAAATATTAACATTAGTAGAACCATAATCTTTAGTACCAACTACTAATCCATTAACTTCTTTATCTAAACTCTTCTTCCATTGATCATTATGCACAGTACCTTCCTCTTTTATTGTCCAAAGTTCTCTTTTCTTCATAACCAAACTGTTGGTTTCCTTATGTTTCTTGCTGCTAGGCAACGGTCTAAATATCTTTTGAATCTTGAGATCATCTGGTCTTAACTCCAACGGAGTCTTCCCATCAGGTTTTGATCGAATATCTTGATCTGCTCCTATACCAAATAAATACTTCACCACTTCATAATTTTTATTAATAACTGCAAGATGTAACGGGGTCATATTTCGCTTATTTACCTCATTAACTTGAAACTTTGCATTACTACCAATGAGCATTTTTGTTATAACTGCAGTCTTAGATAAATGTATAGGCAAATTACCATCACTATCCTCAACCTTTACACTAGCTCCCATATTTAGTAAAAAATTTAACATTGAAACATCACCCATCTGTGCTGCACAATGCAACAATGTCCTACTCTTAAACCCAAACTTAGTATCAATAATGTCAGGTAATGCTTGAAGTTCATCTTTAGTAAGCTTTCTCCATCTAAGCAGTATGCCACTAAAAATTTTGTTTACTTCCTCACTCTCCATAAATATTTTAAATCAAACTTAGAGTTAATAATAAAGCTTTCAAGTAAGTATAAAATTAATTTAACTAGCAGTCAACACAAACTATAAATCTTATAGTATCAACTATGAATTTATTAATTTTAAATAAGTTAAATTATTTTTAACAAAAATCAAATCGATACAACATTTTACCTTTAGCACAACCACAAAACATCATTTATACTAATTTTATACCAGTCAGATTACTTTTTTAATAAAACTATTTGCTATATTAATTCCTTTCAAATCTATTGAATGGTCTAAATTATTAATACCATGTTGCTCAACTTCTATTCCTAAAGATTTTAAATTCTCATAAGCTTCTAAACAAAGTTGATAATTTACTACATTATCTTCTATACCATGTATAAGACATATTGGTGTTTTTTTACATATAACTTCTCTTGGAGTAATCAGTGCTCCAGAAAATCCTATAATAGCCTTAAAAGGAGTTTTTTGACACAAAGCCAGATATATAGAAGTCATAGTGCCCTGAGAAAAACCAATTAAAATAGTATTTTGATTGCTTAGTTCCAGCTGTTTTTGTTTGTCCTGTATTAAGTTCATAATTAATGGCGTAGTCCTTTTAAGTTCATTTCGTAAAACTAAAGGATTACGATTTTGTAAACTAAACCACTGACGACCAAAAGAAGCTACATCATATGGTTCAATACCATGAGGAGCAAAAAAGTGAGCAGTGGGAAAATTTTCATTCATAAAAGGAACGATGCTTATTAAATCATGACCACTAGCTCCTAATCCATGTAAAAGCACTACTAGTTGCTTTGCTTGTGATTCTATAGGTTTAACCTCTGGATGCATCATTTTTATTTAACTGCTGAAAATATTGACAATAATCTTTTATAAAACAACTTTGACATTTAGGAGCCCGTGCTTTACATATATACCTACCATGTAATACTAACCAATTATGAGCCCAACGCAGCCATTTCAAAGGAATAACAGATAACAACTCCTTCTCAACTGCTAAAACTGTTGCTCCCTTAGCTAATCCTAATCTTTTAGCAACACGAAACACATGAGTATCCACTGGCATTGTAGGATTTGAAAAAGCACAATTTAACACAACATTTGCTGTTTTTCTACCTACACCTGGCAATGTTACAAGTTGCTCTACGCTTTTTGGTAACTCACCATTATAATCCTTAATTAAAATTTTTGAAAGTGCAATTATATTTTTTGCCTTACTATTATGCAACCCAATAGTCTTGATATAACCTTTTAATCCGTCCTCACCTAATTGTAACATTTTCTCTGGAGTATCATAAATCTTAAACAACTCCTTAGTAGCTTTATTAACTGAAGCATCAGTAGCCTGAGCTGAAAGCACTACAGCAACCAGTAAGGTAAAATTATTATTATATATTAATTCTGTTTTAGGATTAGCAGAATATAAAGAGAATTTTTCAAAAATATTATTAACATCATTAATTTTCATCTTAACTTTTTTAAAAAATACTATATAATTTAATTTATTTAACATAATTTTTAAACATCTAAATATGACTAAAGGCAATATATTCAACTTTATAAGTTCTGAAATAAAAAGTAATGATGTAGTGCTTTTTATGAAAGGTACTGCACAATTTCCTCAATGTGGATTCTCCTCTATTGTAGTAAACATATTACAAGAACTTGCTATTCCTTTCAAGGATGTTAATGTACTTAATAACAATGAATTAAGGCAAGGAATAAAAGAATATACTGATTGGCCTACTATCCCCCAATTATACGTCAAAGGTGAATTCATTGGAGGATGCGATATAGTAAAAGAAATATATAAAAATGGTGAATTAAAAAATTTGTTTCAAAAAAAATTAAGTAATTAGTGTTGCAATAAGTTTACACTTTAAATTTATTCTATCTCAAAAGCTTAAGTTTATATCTGTTTTAGTATATAATATGATTTTTTATACTTAACTAATAACTTTAATGTATTAAAGTAATGTTTATTCAAACTCAGCAAACACCTAATCCTAATTCATTAAAATTTTTTCCTGGTAAAGATATAAGTCCAGCAAATCCTATACATTTCAGCAATAAAGAAGAATGTACTAACAGTATCTTAGCACGAAAATTATTTTCTATTAATGATGTAAAAGAAGTATTTTTTGGAGCAGATTTCATTACTATAACTAAATTAGATCATGCTGATTGGGCAATCCTTAAGTCTGAAGTATTAGTGATGTTAATGGACCACTTTGTAGCGGAATTACCAATATTTGATTCAAAAATAGAAAGAAAAAAAATAGAAGATGCTAATTTATCTGACATCGAAAAACAAATTGTTGAAATTATTGACAATAAAGTTAGACCATCAGTTGCAATGGATGGAGGAGACATAGAATATCATAGTTTTAAGGACGGTATAGTTAAACTATATATGCGCGGGGCATGTTCTGGTTGCCCAAGTTCCACACTTACTCTAAAAAAAGGGATAGAGTCACTGTTAAAGTATTATATTCCTGAAATTGAATCAGTTGAAGAAATGATAGATATAGATTAAAAATACTAACTCGATCTGTAATTCTTTATTAATTACTTTTTAACATCTACATAATGAATAAAAATATTGATAATCATCTAGACAATGTTAACTTAGAACAAGAGATTGCTAAGCTTAAATTTAAACAAAACGCAGTAATTTTGGCTCATTATTATCAAGATTCTGAAATACAAGATATTGCTGACTTTATTGGTGATTCATTAGAATTATCTAAAAAAGCTATGGTAATTGATGCTGATATTATTGTATTTTGTGGCGTAAAATTTATGGCAGAAACTGCTTTTATATTGAACCCTAATAAAAAAATATTAGTTCCAGATTTAAATGCTGGTTGTTCGTTAGAACAATCATGTAAAGCAGAAGCTTTTCAAGAATTTCGTAAAAAATATGCTGAATACAAAGCTATAACATACATCAACTGTTCTGCAGAAGTTAAAGCCTTGTCAGACATTATAGTAACCTCGTCAAATGCTGAAAAAATTATTAACTCTATTCCAAGCACCCAACCTATAATGTTTTCACCTGACCAACATTTAGGTCAATATTTAATAAGAAAAACTAACAGGCCAATGCTCCTTTGGAATGGTAGTTGCATTGTACATGAAAGTTTTTCTGAACAAGAATTAATTAAAATCAAAACCATACACCCAAAAGCTAGAATTATAGCTCATCCTGAATGTACAATGCAGTTATTAGAATATGCCGAGTATATTGGCTCTACTTCTAAATTAATAGATTACGTTACAAGATTTGACAATGAAGAATTCATTGTTCTAACAGAACCAGGTATTATTCATCAAATGTCTAAATCTAGCCCTAACAATATTTTTTATGATGTTCCTTCTCTTAACAAGTCAGGATGTTTACATTGTAGCAACTGCCCTTATATGAAGCTTAACACACTTAAGAAAGTTTATCTATGTATGCTTAATCAATATCCTCAAATAAATATTAACCCAATAATTGTAAAGCAAGCCCGTAAGTCTTTAGATAATATGCTGGCTTTATCTTAATTTTAATACTAATATAATTATATAACATTTTTTAAGCCAAATAAAATAATTAATTGACTTTTATCAAAAGATAGTAAATTGTTACTATAATTAATAAAGTTTTATTAATATTTAGTAAGTTTTTTAACAAATTTAAAAGGAATAATTTATGTCTTGGTTAGG
This sequence comes from Occidentia massiliensis, assembly GCA_000309075.1. Lineage (GTDB taxonomy): Bacteria > Pseudomonadota > Alphaproteobacteria > Rickettsiales > Rickettsiaceae > Occidentia > Occidentia massiliensis. The sequence continues at coordinate 34,853 of CANJ01000047.1, read as the reverse complement.
TAGTTTTGTGCGAGGAATATGTTTAATATGTTGTTATCCATGTGTTTCTTTAGCTATTCAATATAGTTATAGGGAAGCTAGTTATAGAACAATAGATAAAGCTGTACTAGGAGATATAAAAGCTATTAGGAAAATTCTCAATTACTATAGTAATGATCTTGCGCACGTTAAAAAAATTAATGGTGATGAAGAGGACAAAATATACATGAGTTACTCAGATAAAGAAATCAGAGAAGTATATAAAATTCTTGTAAATGCTATAAAAAACAAGAAAATAAAAATAATAGATGAGTTTCTTAAGTATAATATCAATGTTTGTGTTAAACTTGATTCTGGTTTAACTATTCTGGAATTAGCAATGAAGCAAGGATGTCCAGAAATTTCTCAAAAATTCACTAATAAATGTATTGCAGAGAAGAACCATAATAGTTTACATTTAGCAGTAAGCAATGGATGGATTGAATTCACTGAGCAGCTTCTTGCTGCTGGTATTAATATTGAATCTGTAAATGAATTCAATAATACTCCTTTTTTGTTAGCAGTACAGAATCACCAACTAAAAATGATTAAAAAGCTTGCTGATGCTAATGCCAATATTAATGCTAAAGATAAGAATAAGAATACAGGTTTAATGTATGCAATTAAGTGGGGTACAACAGAAATTATTGAAGAACTTATTAAGTTAAATGTTGATATTGATGGAAAAACTATAGAGCTTGCATTAGAACTTGATGACAAAAAACTTACTAAATTAGTTATATTAAAAGCTTTATATGGAACTAAAACAATAGAACTATCTCAACAATCTAAGCAAGATATCGCAAAACTTGTATTAGAAGAAATCTTTAATGGTAATTTGCTAGACAAATATAGTAAGAATCCAGAAGAATTGTTTGATAAATTATATAAAATATATCCTATAAAAGAAATATTAATAGATCTTTTAAAAGAACTATTGTCAGACTTGAATGAAATTTTAACTATGGCAACTTATGCTGTTTACAATTTATCACCTGAACTCCAAAAAGTTGAGCTTATAGTAGCTAATAAAAATACAGCACCATCAATTTTAAAATATCAATTAAAACAATATACAGAATTAGATCAACAGATAGCTAACAAGTGGAAAGAAGATCCTGTAAAATGGGTATTTTGTATAGTTAACGATTTAAAAGTACTTATTAGTTCAGGAAAGTTTAAGATAGAAGAAATATTAAATGTGATAGTCCCATTATTTCCATGTATTGATCAAGCTAACCTTGAAACTTATAAACCACAAGAACTACAAGAAAGTAATCTACAAATACTAACAGCAGAAAACTCAATTGACTTTAAAAGTATAGAGTTAGTAGGGTGTGAAAATAGCTAGATAGTTATGAATTATATAGTCTATAATAATCGGCGCTTATTGTTCTTTAAGCTTCTAAAGATCGTTTTTTATTCAGTAATTGTTTTTAACTCTAATACAAAATACAAAATTCTAGATAGATCTAATTCTTTAAAATGTTAGTTTAAATTAAAAAATATGTTATAAATACTATGTTTATTGATGTGTAAAAAACCTAATTTAAAGCTAAATTTTTCATAAATTCATGTAAGTTAACTTTTTAAATTCTAGATAATTACTCTTGCTAAATTCAATAAGGTCCTGTACATATAGATAATGTGGTACAAATTATTTTTAAATTAAATAATATATTCATTTGTAATTTAGTATATGTACTCAAATTAATTTCAAAATTTGAATAAATAGAGTAGCATAGCACATATATACGTGAACATGCAGTGCCAGAACAAACCTTGAGAGCAGAAGAATATAATACACTGAATAAAGTAAAATTAGTAATTAATAGTTAACAATATTACTATTTTACCATTAATGTTAGATATGAAATATTTATTAGACCTAAATCCTGAACAAAGAGAAGCAGTAACAAGTACTGAGGGACCATTATTGGTTCTAGCTGGTGCTGGCACAGGTAAAACAAGAGTTATTACTTGCCGTATTGCCTATATCATTGATCAATTTAAAGCTAGTCCTAACGAAATTATAGCAGTAACATTTACAAATAAAGCTGCTAGTGAAATGCACCAAAGAGTTGAAGAGATGACTAACGCTAAAGGAGCTTATATTGGTACTTTTCATTCTATTGCTGCCAAAATTTTAAGAGCTAACGCTGAGTTAGTAGATTTAACATCATCATTTTCAATAATAGACCAATCAGAACAAACTAGAGTTATTAAAAATATTTGTGAAACACATTCTATTTCAATAGGCTCCCATTCGCCAAAAGATATTACAGAAACAATAGCTAGATGGAAAGATCAAGGAGAACAAACAAACATAAATTATAATATACAAATCAATGAAATTTCTCGCCGAGTTTACTGCTATTATCAGCAACAATTGATAACATCTAACGTCGTTGACTTTGGTGACTTGCTTTCATATAATATTAAAATTTTTCAAACCCATCCAGAAATCCTCAAACTTTACCAGCAGAAATTTAAATATATTTTTATTGACGAATACCAAGATACCAACAATATACAATATTCTTGGGCTAAAATGTTAGCAAAGTTGCATTCTAACTTATGCTGCGTAGGAGATGATGATCAATCAATCTACAGCTGGCGAGGAGCCAAAGTAGAAAATATCCTAAAATTCAAGGATGATTTTAACAATGCTAAAATTATTAAGCTTGAAAGAAACTATAGATCAACAAATCCTATTTTAATAACTGCTAGTAGTATTATTCAACACAATAAAAACCGCTACAGTAAAAAACTATGGACTGATCAACCCTCTAAAGAACCAGTTAAAATTGTATATTGTTATAATGATCTTGAAGAAGCAAGATTTATTACTTCTGTAATAAAAAAAATCATTGCCTATAATCAACAAGCTACTATTGCTGTTCTAGTACGATCTAGTTTTCAAACACATGTATTAGAAGAAGCATTTTTTTCAAATTCAATAAGGTACAGAGTAATTGGTGGTTTTAGATTTTACGAACGAATGGAAATTATTGATATGATGGCATATATAAGAGTAGTTATCAATCACAACGACAGCCTAGCATTAGAAAGAATTATAAACATACCAAAAAGATCAATAGGAACTTCAACACTACAAATTATAAAAGAATACAGCCAACAACATAATATTTCAATTTTTACTGCTATTGAGAATATGCTAAGTAAAAATCTCTTTAAAAATAAACTAACTTTGATATTTCAAGATTTAATACAAAAATTCAAAAACTGGCAATCTCTATATAAATCAAGCTGCACTCCAGCTCAACTCACCCAAGTTATTTTTCAAGAATCCAAATACTTGCAAGCACTACAAAATGACAAATCTGATCAAGCTATTGGTAGAATAGAAAACATACAAGAAATGATTAGGTCGATGACTGATTACAATAATATCAATGAATTTTTAGAACATGCTAGTTTATTTCTTGAGCGAGACAATAATGATAATTCTGCTAATGTTATAAATTTAATGACCCTCCACGCTGCTAAAGGATTAGAATTTGATGTAGTTTTTCTACCAGGATGGGAAGATGGAGTTTTTCCCCATCAAAAATCTTTAGCTGATCAAGATAAAAGCTCTTTAGAAGAAGAAAGAAGGGTAGCATATGTAGGTATCACTAGAGCAAAAAAAAGTTTATATATTAGTTACGCTAACAAAAGAAGAATATTTAACGAATTTATAGAACTACAACCTTCTAGATTTTTAAATGATATTCCTATAGATGTATCGCTATCTACTACCTCTATTTCTTATTTTGCAGAAAAAAAACTACCAATACAGCTAAATAATTTTAAGAACTTAGCAAAACAAAATAATAATCTAAACCATAAAAGAACTCTTTACCCTGGAGTAAAAGTTAACCATGAAAAATTTGGTCAAGGAACCATAATAAGAATCTGTAGTGAAAACATTGAAGTAGCTTTTTACCATTATGGTGTTAAAACTATTAAAAGACAATTTTTAAATTTTGAAAAATAATATAAATAGATTATTTATTTAAATAGTTGAATTTTCTAAATATTTGGTTTAACCTTAACCTACTTTAAATAGGGAGAGGTAAAGATGCAAAAAATTATAAAAGAAGAAAATATTGAAAAATACCAAAATAATGATTCTATTCATTTAGCCTTATATAGTGAAGAGATTAAGTTTCATATATTAGAAACAGCACTTCAAGCAATGAATGAGCTAGAGAATAATTAACTATTCCTTTAAACCATTGTTTCTATATAAAAAGTCTGCAACTTGATAAAAGCTAATAGCTTCTCTAATTAAGTCAGTTCTTTTATTATTAACTTCTAACTGAGCGTCATCTTGTATTTTATATAGTACAGGTTTAGATTTAGGTGAAACTATAACTAAATGGTCATCTTTCATGTAGCCAAGCAACTGGTAAGTACTGATAAAGGCTCGTTTCGCAGGAAATTTAAGAATATCAGTACCAAAGAAGTTACTTTCATATGGAAAACCTAATAAACCAAATATTGTTGGTGGAATATCTATTTGACTAGATAAACTAGTATTTTGACCTTTTTTAACAATATTAGGTGCATATATAATAAGAGGGATATGATATTTCTGTACTGGTAAACGAATTTTTCCAGCACTTGAAGCACAATGATCTGCTGTAATTACAAAAATAGTATTTTGAAACCAAGGTTTTGTTGTTGCTAATTCAATAAATTTTCCTATTGCATAATCAGTATATTTTACTGCTGCTGCTCTGCCTCCACCTCTTGCTGGTAAATCAATTCTACCTTCTGGAAAACTATATGGTCTATGATTAGAAGTAGTCATGATCATGGAAAAAAATGGTTTATCATTAGAATAATCCATATCAGCCTGTTCTATAGACTTCTTTAAAATATCCTCATCTGCTACTCCCCATATATTAGAAAAACTTATCTCTTTACTCTTTAAACTACTCCTATCTATTATTTTAAAATCATTACTTGAAAAATAATTTTCTAAATTATCAAAGTAACTATAACCACCAAAAATAAAATTAGTATTATAACCTTGGGTTCTAAAAACTGTTCCTATATTAAATAAGTTATTGTTATTTGGTCTTCTTATAATTGAAGAACCAGGAGTTGGAGGTATAGATAAAGTTAATGCCTCCAACCCTCTAACAGTTCTAGTTCCAGCTGCATATACCTGCGTAAATACCAAACTTTCTTTAGCAATCTTATCTAGATAAGGGGTAATATTTTGTTTGCTACCATAACAACCAAGAAATTCAGCACTTAAACTTTCAACTATAATAAATATAACATTATACTTATTACCTTTATTGGCATTATAATTAACAACACGCCTAATACCATCTAACCTAACAAATTCTTCATTAGGCTTAACAATATTATCACGTACTATTTTTATAGCTTCTTCATAATGAAGAGTAGAATAAAGTTTTTGATAGTTAAGAGAATTTTTAAAAAAAGCTGAAGCAAACTCATAAGGCCCATTCTTAGCAATTTCAATAGCAAATTGATTTTTAGTTAATATTAACCTTTCAGAATCATAAAAACTATAACATCCTGAAGCAAACATAATAGATATAAATAACACTAATAGTTGATCTCTAATATTTATCTTCAAATTATTTATAACAATAAAATGAAATACAAAAGTCAACAACAATGCACTACATATTATACCAGCTATAATAGATCTTATAGGAAGAGACTCTTGTACTGTTCCAATTATCTCATGAGTATAAATTAAGTAATCTACAGCAATAAAATTAAAACTAGTACCAAACTCATCCCAAAATATTAATAAAGAAACTACATCGCAGGCTAATAATATATTTAATAAAAAACAGCCAATAAAGCTAACAGCTAATTTAGTATTTAAGGAACTATTCCTAAAGATTACGTTTATAAATAAAATATTTAGTAAAGTAACTATTGGTAAAATATAAAATAAAGAAACAATATCATTAATTAACCCTATAGGAAAAATAAATATAAGATCACTAAATTTAACTTGATTGTTAAAAACAGCGTAAATAAAAATGCAAATCCTGGCAACAAAATGAACTAACAAATATAATCGTACAAGTACAAGATTAATTATTGCTTTATAGACTCCCAAAACTTATTCCTTTAATTCATTACTACTTAATTAAAATTTGTAAAATAGAGCCACTCAACTTCTTATGTCTTTCTGCTTTTAAGTAACCTAATATCAAACAAAAGTAAAAAGTGATGTGTTTATTTACGTTATTTTCCAACTGAAAATTATTTTAAAGTATACTAACTATAATCCTATTATACAGCCATACTTAAATTTAATTGCCTATAACTTAAAGCTTCTGCTATATGAAACTTATTTACCCTTTTTGCTTCCTCCAAGTCTGCTATTGTCCTAGCCACTTTCAATATTTTATTATAAGCTCTCATAGATAATTTAAACTTTTCAGCTGCATCATTTAGCATTTTCTGGCCATTATCAAAAGGTATAGCAAAATCTGTCAATAATCTACCATATAATTGACTATTTGTAGTTATACCACAACCTTCATATCTTGTAAGCTGGGTAATATAAGCTTTTTCAACTCTACTTAATATTGATGATGAGGACTCAGACATTACAACATCTTTTTTAATATTATAAATTTTAACATCTGGAACTTCTACATAAATATCAAAACGATCCATAATTGGAGCAGAAATTTTCATCTGGTAATTATTACCACATTTTGGTGCTTTATTACAAGCTTTACTAACATCAGCTAAATAACCACATTTACAAGGATTCATTGCTGCTATAAGTTGAAACTTTGCTGGATATTTTACATAAGAATTTAAACGAGCAACATGTATTTCAGCTGATTCCAACGGTTGACGCAAAGCATCAATAGCATTAGCTGGAAATTCAGGTAACTCATCTAAAAATAATACCCCATTATGAGCTAAAGATATTTCCCCTGGTTTAACTTTCCTCCCAGTTCCTCCTCCTACCATTGCTGCAATGGAACATGTATGATGCGGAGCTCTAAAAGGTCGTTCACGAATCAATCTTCCCTCCTTAATAAGCCCAGCAATGCTAGCTACCATACTACACTCTAAAACCTCAGTTGAAGTCATTTTAGGTAATATACCAGGCAAACGCTCAGCTAACATTGATTTACCAGTTCCTGGTGGTCCAGACATTAGCATATGATGTCTACCTGCAGCAGCAATCTCTAAAGCTTTTTTAGGCACCATTTGACCAATAATATCACTAAGATCAGGATAACTTACTTTAGAAGAATGTGAATCTAGTTCTGGTAACCGTATCACCTGAGTACCCTTAAAGTGATTAACCAAAGACAATAAATCCTTAGGAGCAATAATCTTTTTATTACCAGACCATGCTGCTTCTTTACCATTTAAAAAAGGGCAAATAATTCCTTTCTCTCGTTCTATAGCACCAATTGCAGTTGGTAATACTCCAGAAACTGGTAACAATGAACCATCTAAAGATAATTCTCCTAGCACTAAATAATCTAGCATTTCATCTTGACGAAAAATATCCATACTTGTAAGTATAGCACATGCTATTGCTAAATCAAAATGACTTCCCTCCTTTAATAAATCTGCTGGAGCAAGATTAACTAAAATTTTTTTAGCAGGAAGAGACAATCCCATAGAAGTTAGGGCTGCCTTTACTCTTTCTCTAGCTTCAGTAATGGTTTTATCAGCTAAACCCACTATTGTAAAACATGGTATTCCAGCAGAAATTTTTACTTGTATATCAACATCAAGTACATTAATCCCACTCCACGTTACACTTGAGATTCGCGTTACCATATTTAATTTTTATTAATTAACTACTACAAAATAAACTTTTGTAAATCATTATCTTTAACTATAGAAAAAAGCTGCTTATCTACATAAGCTTTATCTATTATCACTGTTTGCCCAAACATTTCACTTGCCCTAAAATTTATATCTTCTAAAATCTTTTCAATAATAGTATGTAAGCGACGAGCTCCTATATTTTCAATCTCAGAATTAAACTCTGCAGCATAATTTGCCACACTTTCAATACCATCATCAGTAAATTCCAGCACAACACCTTCAGTGGCTATCAAAGCTACATACTGTTTTATTAAACTAGTTTCTGGTTCCTTAAGAATCCTTACTAAATCTTCTTTATTTAAGGGCTTTAACTCAACTCTAATTGGCAACCTACCCTGTAATTCCGGTAACAAGTCAGAAGGTTTGGACAAATGAAAAGCACCTGATGCTATAAAAAGTATATGATCAGTATTAACAGGTCCATATTTTGTGTTAACTATCGTTCCTTCAATTAATGGCAACAAATCTCTTTGCACCCCTTCCCTACTTACCTCACCACCTCTAGTATCTACTTTTGATGTTATTTTATCAATTTCATCTAAAAATACAATACCTTCATTTTCTACTAACTTGATAGCATTTTGAATAATTTTTTCTTCATCAAGTAACTTATCCGATTCTTCGGAAATGAGCCTTTCTAATGCTTCTTTAACTTTTAACTTCTTGTTTTTGGTACGATTCGCTCCTAAAGCCTTACCTAGTACATCTCCAATATTTAAAACTCCCATAGCTGCTCCAGGCATTCCAGGAATATCAATGCTCGGAGTTTGTAAAGGACTATGATCAGAAACTTGAATCTCTATTTCTGTATCATCCATATCACCAGTAACAATTTTTTTACGGAATTTTTCACGTGTTTCAACAGTAGCTACTTTACCAACAACTACATCTAATATCCGTTCCAACGCTTTATTATAAGCACTAGAAATAAAACATTGCTTGGCTTGGAGTTTAAGAATAGCAATAGCATTATCAATTAAATCACGGATTATAGATTCAACATCCCTACCAACATATCCTACCTCAGTAAATTTAGTTGCCTCTACTTTAATAAATGGAGCATCAACAACTCTAGCTGATCTTCTAGCTATTTCAGTTTTACCTACCCCAGTTGGTCCAATCATTAAAATATTTTTAGGCATAATCTCATCTCTTAATGGACCTTGCACATGTTTACGTCTAGTCCTATTTCTTACAGCTACTGCAATAGCTTTCTTAGCTTCAATCTGGCCAACAATGAATCTATCTAATTCTTGTACTAATTGACTTGGAGTACGCCCTACTATATGTTTTACTAAATTATTTTGAATTTTCATGATACTTTTTCAATAATTATATTATGGTTTGAATATATACAAATATCAGCTGCTATACTCATTGCTTTTCTAGCAATTTCCTCAGAACTTAAATGTGTAGCATTTTCAAGTAGTGCTCTAGCAGCTGACAATGCAAATTGACCACCTGAACCAATAGCTGCAATATTATTTTCAGGCTCTACAACGTCCCCATTACCACTAACAATTAAAATATTTTTACAATCAGCAACAATTAACATAGCTTCAAGCCTTCTTAAATATTTATCAGTACGCCATTCTTTTGCTAATTCTACACATCCACGCATTAATTGATATGAGTGTTTTTCAAGTTTTACCTCAAGTTTTTCAAACAAAGTAAGAGCATCAGCAGTTGAACCAGCAAAACCAGCAACAATAGAGCTAGAGGCTAGTGTCCTTAACTTCCTAGCTGTAGTTTTTAAAATAGTAGAACCAAAAGATATCTGACCATCAGCAGCTATAACTACTTCATTATCTTTTCTCAAACATAATATTGTAGTTCCATGCATCTTTATAGCACCTGTTGAATTATTATGAATCATAAAATTTTACTTTCCAATTGATATAATATTGGTAATTTACTAATATGTCAGATAATATCTAGTAATAAAAATTACAAGGTTATTTCAACAAAATAAATAAAAGTAACTTAATGAATTTATACGAAGTATACTATAATCCAGATGAGGAAATCCACAAAGTAATACTAGTAAAAGCCAGTTTTTCACTCACTGCAGCTATATTCAATTTCTTATGGGCAGCATATCAAGGTATATGGACTCTTTTTATATTAGGAATAATTATTAATATTGTTTTATCCCTACAAGTTACAAATCCTTTTATATCAAATTTACAATGTGCAATGCAAATTGCTATATTTTTATTTTTGGTTTTTTTGCTAATGATATATTAACTGCTCATTTAAATAAAAAAGGTTATAAACTTTATGACGTCGTATCTGCTAGTTCAGAAATTGAGGGAGAATATAAATTTTACAAGAAACTTTTTAAATCAACTATAATAAAGTAATATCAATTAAAATTATTTTGTAAAAAACTATTAGCGTTCATATAATAAAATAGTAAAATATAATTGCATAAATTTATTAATAATGTTCTTATAAATGAAAATAACAGCTCCTGTATATGACAAAAATAATATTTTTGCTAAAATTATTCGTAGTGAAATTCCAGCTAAAAAAATATTTGAGGATGATAAAGTCTTAGCTTTTTATGATCGTTATCCAATTGCTCCTATACATATACTTGTTATTCCTAAAGGAGAATATATAAATTATTGCGACTTTATAACAAACAGCTCTGCTCAAGACATATACCATTATTTCTTTACTATTAACTCTATTATTGACATATTAAAAATCAGAGAATCTGGGTTCAAATTAATCACTAATCAAGGCAAAAATGGTGGCCAAGAAATATTTCACTTCCATACTCACATTATTGGCGGCAAAAATTTGAAAAATTGATTACATAAATATGAGTGAGAATTTAAATATTGCTATAATGGGTGCTACAGGTAATGTTGGAAAAACATTAATTAATATTTTATATGAAAGACAATTTCCTGCAGCACAAATTCATGCTATCGCTTCTAATGATTCAATAGGGAAAAAAATTAGTTTTGGCAAGAATAATAAAGTTATAGTTAAATCCCTAGATAATCTTAATTTCTATGATATAGATCTTGTTTTTTCATGTGTAGACAATAATATCTCAAGTAAAATAGTTCCTGTAGCTTCTGCAGCTGGAGCAATTGTTATTGATAAATCTTCATATTTTAGAATGAAAGATGATATTCCACTTATAATACCAGAAGTTAATGGTTCTATCCTCAATAATAAGAACTCTATAAATAGTAATATCGTAGCAAATCCTAACTGTTGTGTTATTCCACTCATGGTAGCATTAAAACCTTTAGACGATTTTGCTAAAATTAAAAGATTGGTAATTTCTACATATCAATCTACCTCTGGGGCTGGCAAAACTGGTATGGATGAATTATATAATCAAACTAAAAGTAAATTATATCAACAACCAGTACCTAAGCCTAATATCTTTATTAAACCCATTGCTTTTAATATTATACCACAAATTGGTACTTTACTTAATAATGGTTATTATGATGAAGAAGATAAAATAATAAATGAAATACAAAAAATAATGGAGCGTAGGATTGAAATATCTGTTACTTGTGTTAGAGTTCCAACTTTCATTGGTCACTGTTTTTCAGTAAATGTAGAATTTGATTATAATATTGATGATAATAAAGCAGAAGAACTACTAACTAATTCCAATGGTATAAAATTAATTAATAAAGACAATGATCAAAAATTTATTACTCCAATAGACACTGTAGGCAAAGATCATGTTTTTGTTAGCCGTATAAGAAAAAATACTAAAAATACCCTAAATTTATGGGTTAGTACAGATAACTTACGTAAAGGAGCAGCACTTAATGCAGTGCAAATTGCTGAAAAGCTTATATTAGAGAACATGATATGAACAAAAATACTAAGGATATAATTACCTTAATCTCTGAAAATGATATTGAACATATTAGTTTTAAGTTCTTAAACCCTCAAGGTAACTTAAACCAACTAGATGTCACTTCCAATTTTTTTAAAATGAAAAATAGTGAAAACAACAAAAATATTAAGATGGGTAACATTGAATTAATACCTTCTTATGATCTTGTTTTTTTAGATCCATTTAGATCAACAAATACTCTTTCAATATTAGCTGAAAATATAAATGAAAAATTTAACTCAAGAAAAATATTAAGGGAAATATTAGCTAAATCAAGCATTGCTACCCAAATTGAAATATCTATAGAATTAGAATTCTGTATTTTTGATGATGTAAGATTTAGTACAGATGCACACAACGTTACCGCTATATTAGATAGTGATGAGGCCAGTTACAACAATTTTAAAGAATTTAGGGCTGGAAATAATGCATATCGCCCTATCCCTGAACTTTCAAGCTTTGCTGTAGATCCAATAGATAGTTTAGTAAATATCAGAGCTGAAATAGCAAAGCATCTTGAACAAATTGGTATTAAAACAGAATATCACACTCATGGTAAATATCCTGGACAATGTATAATTCGTTGTTCTAAAGTAAAAATAGTAGACTTAGCAAATAATTTTCCTATTATAAAATATATTATTAGAAATGTAGTAGCTTCTTATGGTAAATCTGTTACCTTTATGCCTACACCCATGAAAAATACATATAATAATCTTATAGTTGAAATATTTTTCTTAAAATGGCACGATAAAATAAGGCAATATGAACACAGGTTACAAAATAATATAAACTCTTTATCAGCTTTTACTAATCCTAGTGTTAATGGTTTTAGAAAGCTACTTCATATGAATAAAGATAAGCTTTTTACAATATCAAACAATAGTATTAGTATAAACTATGTTGACAGCACTATTGACTTTGATCTTACAATTTCAGCATTAATACTAGCTTTTGAAGATAAAGAAAATTCAGCTATACCACAAGTAGAAAAAAACATGTTACCAAAAGACTTTCTTTCTGCTCTTAAGATTTTAAAAATGAAACCTAAATATCTAGAACCTATTGTTTTATTGAATTTGGATTACTATATTAACTTAAAAACATTAGAGTATAAATATTTACAAAATCACGTTCATCCATTAGAACTACAATTGTATTATAATTTATAATTTAGTAACAAAACTTTAAAGTATTTAATAATTTTGTTATAAATAACCTATTAATTTATTGAGTTTTATACAAAGTCTTGATAGACTCATTGTGATTTAACAGTAAGGTACTATTTTATGCGACAGCTTCCTATAGTTAATAAATTTATAAAAGAATTAAACCCTTTTCAGGAAGCATTAGAAAAATGTAGACAAGCTTTTTTTATAGTATTTGGTTTTGCATTTTGTGTAAACATATTAATGCTTATAACTCCTCTATATTCTCTACAAGTATTGGATCGAGTAATAGGTAGTGGCAATAAAGAAACTCTATTAATGCTATCTTTAATTATTGGCACCATCTACTTTGTTTATGGGCTACTACAAATTGCTCGTTCTTTTACTTTAATCCGCATTGGTATATGGCTTGATAATAATATTTCTCCTATGCTGCTTTCTCATTCTATTGTATCAGCAGCAATCAGGCGGTCTCTAGCAAATAACTCTACCCAATTATTACGTGACTTTCAAACCATTAAAACTTTCCTAACAAGCACAGGTCTTAATACCATATTTGATGCTCCATGGACAATTGCTTATATTACTGTAATTTTCATGATTCACCCATATATAGGATACTTAACAGTAGTTGGAGGTATTATAATTGTTAGTCTTGCCTTCATCAATGCTGCTGCTACAAACAAAACTTTAGGAGAAGCAACAGAATATTCCATAGCAAGTTTAAACCAAGCAGAAATTGCTAACCGTAATGCTGAAGTTATAGAAGCTATGGGAATGATGAAAAATATCAATAATAATTGGAGTAAATCTAATCAACTAGCGCTAGCTAAGCAATCTTTAGCTAGCTATCGAAATGGAATTATTTCTAACTTTTCTAGATTTATTAGAAATATAATGCAAATGGCTGTAACAGGTATTGGAGCATATGTTGTAATTACAACCGGAGGTAGGGATATGACCACTGGTGGAATGATAGCTAGTTCTATACTTGTAGGCCGTGCTCTTGCACCATTTGACAATGCTATTGAACTTTGGAAAAGTATCAGCCATGCTACTAAATCATATAAAAGGATCAATGATGCCTTTAAATTCTCTAGTTTACGTGATAAGTCCATGCCTCTTCCTCAAGTAAATGGCAGGCTAGAAATTGAAAAAGCATTTTTTTCTATACCTCAACTTAACTCTTCCACTAAAGAATTAGAACAAAAGTATATATTAGAAAATATCACATTTTCTATTACTCCAGGTGAAGCATTAGCAATTATTGGTCCTAGTGCTGCTGGAAAATCTACTTTATCTAAGCTCTTAGTTGGAATTTGGAATTGTAGTTCAGGTAGTATAAGATTAGATGGTGGAGATGTATATAACTGGAATAGAGAAGATTTTGGTAACCATGTTGGTTATCTTCCTCAAGGAATTGAATTATTCAGTGGTAGTGTCAAGCAAAATATAGCTAGAATGGCAGAAGAAATTGACCCTAAAAAAGTAACAGCAGCTGCAGAAATTGCTGGAGCACATGAACTTATACTAAAACTTCCAAATGGCTACGAAACAGATATTGGAGTTGCTGGGTCAAATCTCTCCGGAGGACAAAAGCAGCGTATAGCCTTGGCTAGAGCATTTTATGGTAATCCAAAAGTTATAATTTTAGATGAACCTAACTCCAATCTTGACGAAGCAGGAGAGATAGCATTATCTAAAGCATTGCAATCTGCTAAGAAACAAAACATATCAACTATAGTTATATCTCATAGGCCTTCTGTACTATCTGTAGTAGATAAAATACTAGTATTACAAAATGGCAAGGTTGCCATGTTTGGTAATAAAGAAGAGATACTTAAAAAAATAAGTACGCTTCAAAGTGGTACATTACACATTAATTCATAAGATTTAGGATTATATAGATGTCTCAAGATATAAATAATAAAAACAACAATAATAAGCCTAGAATTTCACTGGAAGATCAAAAAAAACTAATAAATATGTTGATACAAAGTCAGCATAAACAACAAGCAAATAAGTCAAAGTCACAGCTTGCAATGAAAAATATAATAATAAAATCATTGCAGATAATTCAGCGTATAGTTGTCCACATAGATAAATTTATTAACTTTGTTATTAGACCACAAAATCCTGCTAGTAACGTTGTTGTTGAAGAAGCAAAAGGTCCTATATTGTTTGGCACATATGTGATTATTATCTTTATAGTTATAGGAGGTATATGGAGTGCAACTGCTCCTCTTGACAGCGCAGCTATGGCAGTAGGAAAAGTAATTTCAAGCACTAATAAAAAGGTAATACAACATAAAGAAGGTGGAATAATTAAACAGATTTATGTTAAACAAGGTGACCATGTTAAAGAAGGAGATAAACTTATAGAACTTGATGATACACAAGCTAAAGCTCATTCAGAAATTTACTTAAGCAAGTATAGAACACATCTAGCAAATGAAGCTCGACTAATTGCAGAACTTCAACAATTAGATGAAATAGAATTCCCTGAAATACTACTTGATAACATAAATACTGCTGAAGTACAAAAAATAGTTTCCACTCAAAAAAGTTTATTTCATGCTGAAAGAGATGCACACTCTAACACAATAGAACAATACAAAAAAAAATTGAATCTGCTAAAGCTAAAAAAAGTGCACAAAACAAAAGTCTTGAATTAATACAGCATCAGATTAAAAATGCAAAAGCTCTTTTAGCTAAAGGTTTTACTCAGAAAGCAGGGTTAGAAAAATTAGAAACACAAGAAGCAGAACTATTAGCTAATCTTGCTATGACAGATGCTGAAATCATTCAATATGAACAAGAAATTAATAAAACTCAAAGTACTTATATAAATAATATTTCTTCCCATCTTAAAGAAACACAAATTCATTTAGATGACGCAAGAGAAAATTATAATAATTTTCTTGATATGTTAAATAGAACAGTAATTAGGTCACCAGTAGATGGTATAGTGAATAATTTACAAGTTCATACTAAAGGTGGAATAATAGGACAAGGTCAAATTATTGCAGAAATTAGCCCTATAAATGATCATTTAATAGTAGAAGCAAAAATTCCTCCAAAAAATATTGATTCTGTAAGGATAGGATTAAAAGCTAAAATGAGGTTTAGCGCCTTTAAATCTAGAACTACTCCAATATTTACAGGAACGGTAATTTCTATATCACCAGATATTGTTCAAGATAGAGAAGCTGCTGCACAACTTAACAACCCGATGGTAAGAAGTGATAATGTTTATATAGCAAGAATAGAAATTGACATGGATGAATTCAATAAAATTGCAAAAGCTCGTAAAATATCACTATCTCCAGGAATGGAAGCTGATATTCAAATTGTAACTGGTACCAGAACTTTATTGAGATACTTACTTGACCCAATAACTGACAATATGTTTAAAGCATTAATTGAAAAGTAGTTTTTTATTAAATAATATATTGCGTATATTTACTTCTATATGCTAATTTTCAACTAATTCTTGAAAATAGGATACTACTTCACATTAGATTTCAAAAATAACAGGCTATACAATTTAAAATATAATAATAAATATAATACTTTATTATTATATTTTAAAATAATATTTGTAAACATATAATACTGTACTCTATAATAAAAGCTACTTAATTAACAGATAACAAAATATATTTTAGTATGGCAAAAGCATGGTTTTGTTTAATCATTTCAGGAATATTTGAAATTGTTTGGACACTAGGACTTAGACATAGTGCTGGGTTTACTAAACTAACTCCTAGCATTATTACAATTGTAGCAATGATAATCAGTTTTTTATTATTCTCATATTCACTTAAGACAATTCCTCTTGGTACTGCTTACGCAGCATGGGTTGGGTTAGGAATATGTGGTGTTTCCATTTTTGGTATTTTATTTCTAAGTGAACCATCTACCATTTTACGATTAGGATCTATTTTATTAATTTTAGTTGGAGTAACAGGGTTAAAACTCTATAGCTAATTAAAAAACATATAGTTAATAATTTAAAATAAATGAGTTGAAAAATTAATTACTTCAAAATTAAGAATTGATTTAAATTATAATTATTTATATCCTACAATTATAAAGTGTTTTCTAATTTATTACAGATATAATCTATTGCAAATTTACTACATGACAGTCATCATTAAATAACTTAATATCCCCTTGCTCTGTAGATGAAATCCAACATTGAGCTTTAGAAGCAGATAAAAAATGTGCTAAATATTGCCTTTTTTCTATATCTAAATGTACAAATAATTCATCTAGTAACAATATTGGTAATCGATTGTAATGTTTACTAGACTCAATCATTTGACCAATAAGTAATGATATTAACAAAGCTTTTTGTTCTCCCGTAGAACAATGCTGAGCAAGTCTATTTTTTTCCATATAGATTACTTGGAAATCACTACGATGAGTACCAATATGACTCCTCCCTAAATTAGTGTCAACTCTACGAGAATTATAGAATAATTCCTGCAATTTAGACGATGGTTGCTGCGATAAATATAATTTTTCTACTAAGCAATCAATGTCTAATTTTACTTTTGGAAATGGAGTATCAAGTTGGTTAAGAGATTGTTGCAATTGTTTTATAACCTTATTTCTACATGAAGCAATTTCAATAGCAATTTTTGATAAATGATCTTCTATAATACTAATCCACTGAGTCTGACTAGGGTTATTTTTTAATAAAACCATTCTTTCTTTTAAATAATACTCATATTTACTAACACGCTGAGCATGGCTATTATCAAAAAGATAAACTAACCGATCAAGTAATTTCCGTCTTTGACTAATACCTTCTTGAAATACACCTTCAATTTGAGGAGTAATCCAGATTATATTAATTAATTTTAACAAATCAGAGCTTGAAATTACATTATCATTCAACTTAATATTCCGTTTTGTTGCATGCCTAACATAGTCACTTGAAATTTTCACTGTCGTAGTTGTTGTTTTTAAAATTGCCTCAACTAACCATTTATTAGCACTATTTGTGATACCAGCAGACTTATTTAAAATATCTTCATACTTAGCAGCCCGCAATCCTCTACCAGGATTAAATAGTGATATTGACTCTAATAAATTTGTCTTACCTGTACCATTATTACCAATTATTAGTGTTTTACTATGTTGAGGTAATAAGGTGAATTCTATAAAATTTCGATAATTACATACTACTAATTTTGTTATTTCACAAGTTACATATTCATTATTAATACGAATCATTATTTTTATTATTTATAATATTCTACATAATATTTATTCCTATCCCTTAAATCTAAAGTTTTATAGTTTTCTTTAAATAATTTACCAGATTTAAACATCTGAACTAAATATTTCCAAGCTTTGTCAAAATCCGTTTCTGGCATTTTTACAGTAATATTTTTTCGTAATAATAAGTTCCACCTCCTTTCCCCATATCTTACGGCAGATACTATTTGTGAAGCTAAACTAGGTTCTGAGCTAATTTTATAAATTAGCTGTTTAGCATGTATATTAGCTCCAGCTCCAACTATATGTAATAAAGAAGAAAAAGTAGAAATTTTATTAGTATATATTATGTATCCTTCATTATCAATTAGGTATAATTGTTTATTTAATTGCCAAATTGCTATTGGTTTTTTTTCCAAAATACCAATATATATAGTATTAGGTAATCTTCTCTCAACTACAGCATCACGGACCCAACTGTTCTGTTCAAGTTGTTTTTTTACTTTCTTGATATCTATAGCAAACATAGGAGTACCAGTATCTGCATTTAGTGCTGTAGTAATATCATTAATTTCAATATTTTGTTGGCCATCAATAATGACTCTCTCAAGTCTCAAACCTAAATCTCCACCTGCTTCAATCAATGTTGTAGCCACCTCTTGTTTTATAAAATTTAGTTTATTAGTAAATAATAAAAAAAACAAAAATATAATCGATGAAATCTTTATTAATAATAACAACCTTGTATAATAAGTTGCGATACGCCTTCTCAAAGGAATATTAACTTTTCTAATTTTCTTATTATAATTTGAAATTATTCTTGTTTGATTCTTCACTTTCCTTACTAATTTTAATCATATTGCGCTGTAATTAAGATTTTTTCTACTAATTTATTAAAGTCAATTCCTACATATTTAGCAATTTCTGGACAAATTGACAAAGAAGTCATACCAGGATGGGTATTTAGCTCTATCACATAAACCTCATTGTCTAAATCAGATAAAATACATTCAACTCGGCATAATCCTCGACAATTAAGAACTTTATATGTTTTTTCAGCAATTTGCAGAACTTGCTTGGTAATATTCATTGGTAGTAAAGCTGGCATAATATGCTTGGCAAAGCCCTCAGTATATTTACTTTCATAATCATAGAAACGCTTCCCTTTTAACATCTTTAGTTGTAATATTCCTAGTGCTTTACCATCTAACACTGCAATTTGCAATTCTCTACCCTTAATATATTTTTCAATTAAAACTTCATCACCAAATTTAAAATTATGATCTCCAAATAAAAATATATCTTCTGGAAATATAACATCTACACCAATACTTGACCCTTGTTGTAACGGCTTAACCACATAAGGCCTTGGCATTGGGTCATCTAACATATTATCAGCCTTTGTGATAACAACACTTTCAGGAGTTTTAATACCATTACATTGAAATATAGTTTTAGATACATATTTATCAAAAGCTATAGCTGAAGCTGTCACTCCAGAGTGAGTGTATGGTATCTTCATAATATTTAATAGTCCTGGAATACAACCATCTTCGCCAATAGTACCATGTAAACAGTTAAACACTAAGTCTATTTTTTTTATCTCATGCAATTTTAGTGCAATATCTATTCCCACATCCACACAAGTTACTTGATAACCACTAGCAATAAGGGCTTGAGCTACAGCTTTACCAGAAGATAATGATACTTTCCTTTCAACTGACATACCACCATATAAAAGCACTATATGCTTTTTACCTGAAGTTGTTAAAACATCAATGGTAGAAAAACGTTCTTCTAAATTAGACATTCAATTGCTCTCAGTAATTTTCTTTCCAATAATTTTAATTTCCCATTTAAGATCTATAGCTGTTTTAGCTAGAACCTCTGCATGAATTAGTTTTCCTAAATTTTCAAGGTTACTAGCAGAAGCACAGCCATTATTAATTAAAAAATTACAATGTAGATTAGATACAATAGCATCACCCAACATATATCCACGGAGTCCAACTCTATCAATTAATCGCCATGCTTTACAATTAGCTGGATTACGGAAAGTACTACCGCCAGTTTTTTCATTAATTGGCTGAGTTAACTTTCTACTATTGTTAATTTCTTGCATTTTTTTGCTAATATCTTCTTGATTACCCTTATAGCAAGTAAAATTTGCCTTAGTAAACACAAAAAACCCATTAATACCACATTCCCTATATTTAAAATCTAAATCTCTACATGCAAATAAATGCTTGTTTCCAAATCTATCTAGTGCTTCTACAGAGTGAATAACATCCTTAAATTCAGACCCATAAGCTCCAGCATTCATGCTAATTCCACCACCTACTGAACCTGGTATTCCTACTAAAAATTCAAGACCACCTAAACTATATTGTAAGCAAAATTTACTAAGGCTATAATTAAGAGTGCTTGCTCCTACAGTAATAATACTGCTATTTTCCTTAAAGGTAATTTTATTAAATTCTTTACCTAACTTTATTGTTACCCCTTCAATTCCACCATCTCTTATTATAACATTAGATCCAGCCCCTAATACTGTAACTGGAATATCTATAGGAAGATTAGACAAAAAATAAGATAAATCTTGCTCATCTTTTGGTTTAAAAAAAATTTCTGCAGTACCACCTACTTTAAATCGTGTTAGGTTAGCCAGCATAAAATTTTTTCTATACTCCCCATTAACAATAGGAAGTCTTGAAAATATGGACATAAAGATTTACACTAACGCTTTTAACTGTTCTGGTAACATTGCAGCCCATTTAGTAATATCACCAGCACCCATCATTAAAACAACATCATTTGGTTTAGCTTGACTTTTTATGATTCTAGGCAGATCTTTTGGAGCACTTAGAACTTCAACATATAATTTAGGGTAATGATTAGCTATAGCTTCAACTAAAGATATATGCGATATATTATCCTTATTTTGTTCCCCAGCTGCATATATTTCTGAAATATACACTTGATCTGCAAGATTAAAACTATGAACAAACTCTGAAAAAAGGTAGCTCACTCTAGAATAACGATGAGGTTGAAATACAGCTATAATTCTACCATTATTTTGACTAACAATATTTCTCGCAGTTTTCAATGTTTCAATAATTTCAGAAGGATGATGAGCATAATCATCAATTATTTTAATATTATTATACTCTCCTGTTTCCATAAATCTCCTCTTTATCCCTTTAAAGCTTTTAAAGCCATCTTTTATAGTTTTTAATCCAAAATCTAATTCAGTGGCAATAGCTATTGCCGCTAATGAGTTAAGAATGTTATGCTCCCCAGGAGTTGGCAGCACAATTTGTTCAATAACTATCTTTCCATCTGAATTAGGTAAATTAATCTTTACATCATATACAGAATAATTAAGTTTAGTATCAATATTTAACGCTTGAATATGAGCATCATCAGATTTAATACCATACGTAATTATTTTCCTTGTAGTAATTTTTCCTACTAAATTACGTACAACAGGATGATCAATACAAGCAACAGCAAAACCATAAAATGGTAAGTTAGTTAAGAAACGACGAAAGCTATTAATTACATTATCAAAACTTTTATAAAAATCTAAATGTTCCCTATCAATATTTGTAATAACAGCAATAGTTGATGGAATATTAATAAATGTTGCATCTGATTCGTCAGCCTCAACGATAAAGTAATCACCACTACCTATATAAGCATTGGTAGCTTTGTTATTAATAATTCCCCCGTTAATGACAGTTGGATGTGAACCAGAAGCTTCAAACATACAAGCAATTAAAGAAGTAGTAGTAGTTTTTCCATGTGATCCTGAAATAGCAATTGCAATTTTAAACCTCATTAACTCAGCTAGCATTTCAGCTCTAGATATTACAGGTATTTGTGCTTTTACTGCTGCTTGATATTCAATATTATCTCGATTAATAGCCGATGATACAACTACAATTTCAGCTCCTTTTATATTATTTTCCCGATGATTATATCGTATTTCTATACCAAGCTGCTTTAGCCTTTCCGTATTTGAATTAGAAGAGATATCTGACCCTCTAATTTTATATCCTAAGTTGTGCATTACTTCAGCAATACCACTCATACCAATACCTCCAATACCAATAAAATGTATAGTACCAAGGGTATTTTTGGACTTTCTATGTTCTAAAAGATTTATAATAAACACTTAGCTACTCAAATAACAAAACGTAAAAAATTGAGACCTATATTCTGTTAACTTTTTAAAATAGTACCTAAACTATTTATAGACATTAAATATAAGCTACATAAAACCTCTTTCTAGTAAAACATCTAAGTATATTTTCGCTATACTAGATTGAAATTATTACAAATGCAATAGCAACTGGGTAATTATCAGATAGAGAAATATCAATTTTATATTTTGTAAGTTTAATCCGCCCTAATACTATTTTATCTGCCTCTTTTATAGTAACCTTAGGTTTACCAAATTGATTATTTAAGATCTCAATGTCACAAAATGATAAAAAAGATCCTATACCACTACCTATTGCTTTAGCTACAGATTCTTTACCAGCAAAACGTTTAGCAATGAAATTAGCTTGCTGCTTTTTAGAAAGACGTTGGTATATTAATCTCTCATTTACTCCTAAAATGCGGTTAATAAACTTAATTGAATATCGATTAATTAATTCTTCAATACGTGATATATAGACTATATCAGTTCCAATCCCATATATCATATTTTTATTTTTTTAACAGTATTAACTTCTTGATAAGATTTTAATAAATTAATTATCTTATTTAAATCTTCAATTTTAGGTGTTTCTACATCTACTATTATCTCAAAAAAGTTATTAGTTCGGTTCACAACTTTTAAATTTACTATATTAATATTATTATTGGCAAGCTCAGAGGTAAACATAGCAAAACTTCCTACTTTATGAAGCAATATTACTTTCAACCTTGATATAGAAGGTATATTTGAAACATTATTATCCCAAGTAAGCTTTATTAACTGATCAGAAGTTACAGAATTAGACGCTAAATCACAGTCAAAAGTATGTACCATTATACCTTTTCCTGTATGGATAACACCAAGTATTTTATCACCAAGTAACGGGTGACAACATTTAGCAAAATGTACAGCCATACCGGGTATTAACCCCCTAATTGGTACTTGGTAAGAGATATTATTCAACTTCTTTTTACTACTAAATCCAAAAAGTGACAAAGTTTTTGTAAGTGAACTTTGTGATGGTGTTAAAGTTTTTACAATATCATTTTTAGATATAGACCCTTCTCCTATAGAAAAAAACAAATCCTCAGCATTATTCTTCTTTAGTTTTACAGCTATCTTAGCTACAGACTTCTCTAAATCTTTTACCTCTACTGACTTTAATATAGATTCAAGTATCTCTTTACCTAAAGTAATATATTCATGACGATTTATACTACGAATAAACTTACGAATTTCTGATCTAGCCTTTCCAGTAATAACAAATTTCTCCCACTCAGGAGAAGGAGACTGAGTGCTAGAAGTAATAATTTCTACTTGATCTCCATTTTGCAGTTGAGTATTTAAAGGAGCAATCTTATTATTTATCTTAGCTCCTACACATTGATGTCCTATATTTGAATGAACTGTATAAGCAAAATCCACTACCGTAGCTCCTTTTGGTAAAGCAATTAAGCTACCCTGTGGAGTAAAACAAAAAACCTGATCATAATACATTGCAAGTTTAGTATCTTGTAAAAACTCCACTGGATCACTAGTATCTTCTAATATATGGAGTAGTTCACGAATCCAACGATATTGTAAACCATCTTGACCTTTATATTTTTGTTTATATTGCCAGTGAGCTGCAACTCCAAGTTCAGATACTGCATGCATTTCTTCCGTTCTAATTTGAATTTCAATTTTTTTTTGCTTTGGTCCAATAACTACAGTATGTAAAGATTGATAACCATTACTCTTTGGTAAACTAATAAAATCTTGGAAATTTTCAGGTACAGTCTTATAAGTAGAATGAATAACACCTAAAGCTTGGTAACATTCTAAAGTTGTTTTAACAATAATTCTAAAGGCAATTATATCGTATAATTGTTCAAATCCTACTTCCTTTTGTTTCATTTTCATCCAAATAGAATAAGGTGTCTTATGTCTACCATATACTTTAGCTTCAATATTAGCTTCATTTAAAGTACTTTTAATTTCTTTTATAATATCTTTTATAAGTGTTTTAGCATCAGTTTCAATTTTATTGAGCCTATTTATAATAGAATCCCTTATATCAGGGTAAAGAACTTTAAAAGCTTTATCTTGTAATTCAAGCTTAATTTTTTGTACACCAATTCTCTCAGCTAGTGGAGCATAAATCTCCATTGTCTCTAACGCAATTCTTATACGTTTATCAAAAGATTTAACAGCATCAATTGTTCTCATATTATGCAATCGATCAGCCAATTTAACTAACAATACCCTTATATCATTACTCATAGCTAAGAGCAGCTTACGAAAATTCTCTGCTTGCCTAATATGGTAAGGTTGAAATTCAATTTTAGTAAGTTTAGTAACACCATCTACTAATGTAGCAATTTCTTTACCAAAATGCTGTTCAATCTCAGCTAAAGTAAGCTCAGTATCTTCTACAGTATCATGTAGCAATGCAGTAATAACAGAAGCATTATCAAGTTTCATCTCTTCAATGATAGAAGCTACCTGCAGAGGATGATAATAATATGGATCCCCTGATTCCCTAGTTTGGGTACCATGATAATGAATTGCAAAATCTATAGCTTTATTTACTAACTCCTTATTAAATGTTTGATCATGAGAATCTAAGTGATTTATAATTTCATCACGCTTTTCCATAGTTTTTATTATCTTCATCTAAAATTATGCTATCTTCATAACTCATATTATCATCAAAATTTATATGTTCTATATGCTCATTAACAAATATATCAGAATCATCAAAAGAATGATTTAAATGTTCATTTACAGAAGCACCTTGTTCATTTTGATCGTAATTCTCCAATACAACATTTTGAGTTTGAAATTTTGATATAAGTTGTTCTCTTAATTGCTCAATTTTTATATGTTTTTTTTCAATCTCACGTAGAGCAATTACTGGATCCTTGTCATTATCTCTTTCAACGGTAATAGGAGCTCCTGAACTTATATCCTTAGCTCTCATCGCTGCTAAAATTACTAATTCAAACTTATTTTTACAATGAACGGTTATTCTTGCCATGTAATCTTAACCTCTTAATCTAATTATTTAATTACAATTGTACTCTCTTATTATACATTATTTAAAACAATAAAGTAATAAATTTATATTTAAAATAATAACTCAATTTCTTATTAACACTAATCGTATTTAATTTACACTAAAAATAATTTTTGCAAATTTTTTGTTCCAATATAAAGAAAATTGTTTAAGATAACTTAATTTTTCACATTATTGGTAAATATCTAAATCATATAAATAACATATACTTAGTAATTAGTATTCAAATTTATGACAATCAAAATTGGTAGCCGTGCTAGTAAACTAGCAATTATTCAAGCAGAAATTGTAGCTCAAAAGATTAAAAATTTGCTTAGCATTAATTCAATAATAATCCCCATCAAAACTACCGGTGACTTCATAAAGGATAAAAACCTTTACGATATAGGAGGAAAAGCTTTATTTTTAAAAGAAATAGAAAGTCTATTATTTGATAAAACTATTGACATTGCTGTTCATTCTTTGAAAGATGTACCAGCATTTTTACCTGAAGGACTAAAAATTGCTGCTGTACTAGCAAGAGAAGATCCTAGGGAAATGCTTGTGTCAAACATAGCTACTAAAATCACAGATTTACCAGTTGGAGCAACTATAGGAACTTCTTCAATTCGAAGACAAGTTCAGCTCTTAAAACTTCGTCCTGACCTTAATATCGTACCTTTTAGAGGAAATGTAGACAGTAGATTAAACAAAGTAATGAAAAGAGAAGTAGATACAAGCATTTTAGCTGCTGCTGGACTAAAAAGATTAAATTACAAAACTGACCTTATATGTAACATTATTCCCCAAGATGAAATATTACCAGCAATAGGACAAGGAGTAATAGCTATTGAAGTTAGAGAAGATGATCAAAAAATGCTAAAATTATGTTCTAAAATCAATCACCAATTAACTTGGCAATTAATTAAAGTTGAAAGAGGATATTTAGAAACTCTAAACGCTAGTTGTAAAACCCCAGTAGGAGGGATAGCTAGCTTTATTGGCAATGGCTACTTTAAAGCTCAGTTTATGCTTGGAGACTATGATATGAAATATTTTTTCCGTTTTGATACAATAGAAAAATTAGAACATGGCCATGAAACTGGCATAGCAATAGCGAAAAAGTTTTTACAACAAATTTAATATTACCTAATTATAAATTCATTCTATTATTTCAATAGCAACTTGAATTTAAAAACAAATATATACCCAAGTGACATAAAGATTAGGTTTTTCCATTATATATTTTGATTTTGTTCTTAAATATCCCAAACCTATTATGGTACATATAGCTGGTTTTTGAGTTTTAATTCAAAATATAAAATTCTAAATCTTCATACTGCTTAAGTATATATCTCTATGAAATGAAGAGTGGGTAGAGAAGGTCAACATCAATAAATGCTAAGAGTTATTAAGCCAAGCAGCAGAGCGTAGTTTAGTACGTGAGCAGCGTAGATCTTAACTTGACGACAATGCATTTCATTTATTGATGTTTACCAAGTATACAACACTATTTATAGCGTTTACATTAACATTGTACAATTTGTACCTTAACTTGCATATTAAAATAATTACAAAAATTAAATTCATTTAGGGAAAGTAGCATATATTAGAGCTTCATAATTCATTAAGACATATCCATTCTAGAAAGATGTAGTATTAGTTTTAGTTTTAAAGGGTGATTATTTAGAGAAGGAAGCGAAGGTAAACTATAAACTAATATCTACACCGTTTGGTAACTTACAAAGTTTTCACTTCATAACCTACCGAATTCTAAGCTTTATACCTTTTTTCACAATTGTCTACTAATTAATCAATTTATTAAAATATAAACATTTAAATAACTACTAGTTGTGATAATTGAGTAACACACAACTTAAAATGGGATTTAAAGAAATATTTTTATATAAAAATAAATTAATTACAAAATTTTAGATATTTATAGCGATAAGATTACTTCAATTAAATCAAAGTAATTCTTAGACAAAAATATAGGATTTTAATAAAATGAGAGTTATAAAGTAGCTAAATAGAATAGTTTATATTCTCAAGCGACTCTAATAAATATAAATTAGCTCTAACTACATAATCAATCTATGCAAGCTTCTAATTCTTTATTTTCTTTCTAATATGTGAAACTCTTATATGCAGACTTACTAAATTAAAGATTTATTTTGAATAGCAAATATATGCTTAATATTAAGCTGAGCAAGTTTTAGCATCTCATTAAGCTGTCTATCTGTAAAGCTATTCTTCTCTGCTGTAGCTTGTATTTCTATTATTTCACCTGGAGCTTTAAAAACAAAATTAGCATCAATTTCTGCTGTTCTATCTTCTTGATAATCCAAATCAACAACAATTTCACCATTATGTATACCACAAGATATAGCAGCAACTTGACAATATATAGGATTTACCTTAAGAATTCTTTGTTCAATAAGCTTGCTAACAGCTAAACTCATAGCAACATAACCACCAGTGATTGATGCAGTACGAGTTCCACCATCAGCATTAATAACATCACAATCAATTAAAATTTGTCTTTCCCCTAAGGCTTTTAGATCAATAGCTGCTCTCATAGAACGTGATATTAACCTTTGAATTTCTTGAGTGCGGCCAGATTGCCCCTTAATTACTTCCCTTCTTACTCGTGGTGATGAAGAACCAGGTAGCATGCTATACTCAGCTGTAACCCAACCTTGTTTTTGACCCTTTAAAAATGGAGGTAATACTTCTTCAACAGTTGCACTACATAATATATGAGTATTACCTATTTTAACTAAGCAAGAGCCTTGTGCATTTAACATTATATTTGTTTCTATAGTAATAGGACGAGCTTGATTTAAGGCTCTAGCTGATAAGCGCATCTTAGTTTCTATTTTTTACTATATACTTCTTGAAAATCCCCAATAAGAATTATATCTATTATAGATAAAAGCTTTTAGCAAGATTTAATTAATCATTGACCACAATATGTAAATTACTTAACAAAATTATAGGTATTAAAGATGTTAGATGATAAAATGAAACAACAAAAAGAAAATAGTAAAGACACTATAGAAAAACCTAATAAAGACTACAATGATGGGGATCAACCAGAAGTAGTTATAAGTGATAATGTCATTGAAGAAGAGATCCAAATAAAAGAAAGTGAAATAGCAGAATTAAAAGATAAACTGTTAAGAGCAATGGCAGAAAATGAAAACATAAGATGGAGATATGAAAAGCAGCTTGAAGAAGCAAGAGAATATTCTATTTTTAATTTTGCTAAAGATATGGTTTCTGTGCTAGATAATCTAAACAGGGCTTTAAAAGTTAACTCTCAAGAATTAACTAATGAAGCAAAAAATATCATAGCTGGTGTAGAGATGACTAAAAAGGAATTACTATCAGTTTTTAATAAACATGATATTGAAGAAATCATACCAGCAGTTGGAGATAAATTTGATTATAAAATTCATAACGCTATATCAAAAGTTTCCTCAAATAGTGAAACCCCACAAGGGTCAATAGTAAATGTTATGGAATTAGGTTATAAACTAAAAAGTCGCCTACTTAGAGCAGCGATAGTTTCTGTTGCCAATTAGTATTCTTTAAAAATTTATTTTATAAATATTTAAAGTAATATTAATATATTTAGTGATTTTAAGAAAATTAATTTGATTTTATCAATTATATAAATTAAATAAGTTAATATTAACTTATTTCTCTGTAAATTGATAGTTAAATGGCTATTTTTAGCTTGGTATTTTTTAAGATTATATCTATTCTCCTCAATGTAATTATTGGATTTTTAGCTGGTAGATGGTTAAAAGTTGAACGTGACAGCATTGCTAGTTTATTATTTTACTTTATTGCCCCAATTGTCTTCTTTTCAACACCAGCTAGCACTCAGCTAACTTTACATGCAACTAGTATCACTTTAATAACTTACATAATTGCAACAATTTTATGTTTATTCTCTTATTTTCTTTTTAAGAAATACTGGCAAGATACTACTTGTAATATTCTTGCAATGTCTGCAGGTACTGCTAATACTGGTTATTTCATGTTACCAATAGCTACTGCTTTATTTGATGACTACACTTTAAGCTTATATATGATGGCTGCTGTAGGTGTAAATTTATATGAATCTTCAGTTGGATTATATATTTGTGTTAGAAGCTTAAAAAACATAAGAGATAGTATAATTCAAGTTTTAAAGTTACCTAACCTTAACGCTTTTGTACTTGGGTGTATATTTAGCTTATTAGGTTTTACTCTACCAGGATTTTTAAATAGTTTTGTAGATGATATGAGAAAGACATATTCAATACTTGGTATGGTAATGATAGGTTTAAGTTTATCTACTCTAGAAAAGTTTGAAATTGACCTAAAATTCTCACTAGCAGCATTTATATCAAAGTTTATTTTTTATCCTATTGCAATTAATATATTTATTATCTTAGATAAATACATATTTTCTTTATATTCAACCCCACATTATAGTGCTCTTCTGCTTTTATCTTTAGCTCCTATGGCAGCTAATAATATAGTAATTGCATCAATTATAAAATTTCATCCTGAACGAGCTGCTGCTACTGTTCTACTATCATGTATTTTTGTATTACTTTACATGCCAGCTATGATTAGTATAATTTTTAAATATATTTTATGATAACAAACTATATAGAAAAGAACATAATTATAAAATCTTATTTTAATTGGTTAAGATTAGAGAAAATTCCAGAACATAAGCTCTCTTACCTAGAATGGGGTGATCCTAACAATCATAAAGTAGTATTTTGTGTACATGGATTATCAAGAAATGCACATGATTTTGACAAATTAGCATATAATTTATCAAAAAATTTTAGAGTTATTTGTATCGATATTGTAGGTAGAGGTAATAGTGATTGGTTTAAAAATAAAAACCATTATAATTACCATACTTACATTAAAGATTGTATTTATTTACTAAATCAAATAAATATTAAGAAAGTACTATGGATTGGCACTTCAATGGGTGGTTTACTAGGCATGGCTATTGCAGCACTAAAACCTAGCTATGTTAAATGCTTAATACTAAATGATATCGGAGCAGAAATTCCAGGGTCCCAGTTAAAGAAGATAAATAATTATATTAACGAAAATCCTACTTTTAGGAATTTAAAAGAAGTAAAATCCTATTTTAAAAAAAAATTTAGAAATTTTGGTATAATTGATGAAGAAGATTGGAACCGATTAGTAAAATTTAGTTCTATAATAGATGAGAACAGTCAATATTGCTTAAAATATGATCCTAAAATAACAAAAAAAGTTGGGATGAATAATATTAAAAATGATATGAAATTTTGGTTTTTATGGAAAAAAGTTTATTGTCCTGTCCTAGTAATACATGGAGCTATATCTGATATATTAACTAATAATATTATAAACAAAATGAAACTAATTAGAAATTTTGATTTATACACTATATGCAATGTCGGTCATGCTCCAGCATTAATGAACAAACAAGAAATAATGACAATTAGTAGTTGGCTTAATCAAAAAATTACAACTAATAATACTAGATTATAGGAAATTATAGATATGGAAGAAATTAAAACAAAAGTTTTAATAATTGGTTCTGGTCCAGCTGGATGTACTGCTGCTATATATGCAGCTCGTGCAAATTTAGAACCCATATTACTACATGGAGAACAAGCTGGTGGTCAACTCACTATCACTACAGATGTAGAAAACTACCCTGGCTTTGCTGATATTATTCAGGGACCATGGTTAATGGAACAAATGCATAAACAAGTAGAAAAAGTAGGAACTAAAGTTATATTTGATCATATAAAAATGGTTAACCTCAAAAATTATCCTTTTAAAGCTATTAGTAGTCTTAAAAAGATATATTGTGTTGAAACTTTAATAATATGTACTGGCTCGCAAGCAAAATGGTTACAAATTGCATCAGAAGAAAAATTCAGAGGATTTGGAGTATCTAGCTGTGCTACATGTGATGGATTTTTTTATAAAGGCAAAGAAGTAGCAGTAGTAGGAGGAGGAAACACTGCTGTCGAAGAAGCATTATATTTAGCAAATCACGCTAGCAAAGTTACTTTAATTCATAGAAGAAACAGTTTAAGAGCTGAAAAAATATTACAAGATAGATTATTTAAAAATAAAAAAATTAACATAATTTGGGATAATATAATAGATGAGATATTAGGTAAAGATAATCCTAAAACTGTAACTGGAGTAAGAATAAATAATATCAAAACAAATATCACTACATCATTAAACGTTGATGGAGTATTTATAGCTATTGGTCATCAACCTAACACGTCTTTATTTAAAGGACAAATTGAAATGGATAAATTTGGTTACATTCTAACAAAAACTAACTCAACTCAAACAAATATCAATGGAGTTTTTGCAGCTGGAGATGTACAAGACAGTATATATAGACAAGCTATAACAGCAGCTGGTAGTGGATGTATGGCAGCACTTGAAGCAGAGAAGTTTTTAAATACAAAAAATCTAGTATAAAAATCAGGAAAGTGAATATAAATTTAACAAATGATTGATTTTATGAAAATAAAAGCTTTAAATTCTTTACTAACTATTATTATAATAACAACTTTATCATTACCATTATCTAGTTGTGTTCCAGTTGCCATTACAGCAGCTGCTGGAACATCTATAGCAGTTGCAAAAGACAGGTCTTTAGGCAATACAGTGGATGATATAGCTATTGCAACTAAAATCCGTGCAGAATTCATAAACCATGGATTTAGTAAAATGTTTGCAAGGATTAGTGTACAAGTAATGCAAGGAAGAGTATTATATACTGGTACTGTTAGAAACAATCAAGATGCAGTTACAGCAGTTAGTATAGCTTGGAATCAAACTGGAGTAAAAGAAGTAATAAACGAGTTAAAAGTGGATAGCAGCAATTCTTTTGATCTTAGTAAATATTTAAAAGATAGTTGGATTACAAGTCAGATTAAAACTAAAATGGTGTTAGATCATGATATAAAATCTATAAACTATACAGTAATAACATATAATGATGTTGTTTATTTATTTGGTATAGCTAGATCCAAAAATGAACTAAATAAAGTAAGTAATATTGCATCTACAATAAAAAGTGTAAAAAAAGTTATAAGTTATGTAAAGATAATAGGAAAATAAATATAAGAAGCAATTTGAGATCAATATTTTTATGTAAAGTAACTATGTAAAATAAACATTATAAGTTAATTTAAATAATACATTAAGTTCTTTTATTTTTACTATAAATAAGCTATATGTTTAAATTAAAAGATTATAGTAAACATATCAATATTTAGAAGCTTTCTAAAAAAAGACTAAACAAAGGTGATAAATCTATCTTCTAGTATAATTTATTATAAATGATTATTTAAGAATAAATATTAATTAAAGATTAATTATGTTATCTATCTCAAAAATAGATGTTTTGCAATATAGAATTTATTCTAGTAAGATCAACAAAATTAAAATATTTTTCTTTAAATCAATGAGTATGGAAGTTTTGCATGTATAATTTTGATAGTGGAGCTGATTAAGGCAAGGTTATGAGTACAGGTTCAGATTCAAAAACACCAGAAGATTTAAGGATGACTCCAGTAATTACTGTATTTGGAGTTGGAGGAGGAGGTGGCAACGCTATAAATAACATGATTAATTCTAATGTACAAGGAGTAACTTTTGTAGTAGCAAATACAGATGGTCAAGCATTACAAAGTTCTTTAACGAAAAACAGGATTCAGTTAGGTAAAAGCACTAAATGTTTAGGAGCAGGTTCAGATCCAGAAGTAGGAGCAGCAGCTGCTGAAGAATCTTACAATGAGATTAAAAGCTACATTGAAAATAGTAATATGATTTTCATAACAGCCGGAATGGGAGGAGGAACAGGTACTGGAGCAGCTCCTGTTATTGCTCGTATTGCAAAAGAGCTTAATATTCTTACAGTTGGAGTTGTTACTAAACCTTTTACATTTGAAGGAAAACCACGTATGAACACTGCTGATGCTGGAGTACTAGAACTGCAGAAATATATTGATACTGTTATAGTAATTGAAAATCAAAATCTATTTAGAGTAACAAGTGAAGATACTGCAGCATTAAATGCATTTAAACTAGCTGATGATGTTCTTAGAGATGCTATAACTAATATGACAGATCTAATGTTTATTCCAGGATTAATTAACTTAGATTTTGCTGATGTTAGCAGTGTAATTACCAAAGGTGGTAAATCAATGATGGGTACTGGTGAAGCTTCTGGTGAAGGCAGAGCTATCAAAGCAGCAGAAATTGCTATATCCAATCCATTGCTTGATAATTCTTGTATCAGAGGTGCTAGGGCTGTATTAATTCATATAGTTGGTGGCCCTGACATGACTCTCTATGAAGTTGACCAAGCTGCTACTAGAATTAGGCAAGAAGTAGATAATGAAGAATCCAACATTATATTTGGGTCTACATTTAATCCAGAGCTTCACGGTATAATTAGGGTATCTGTTGTAGCAACAGCAATAGATAACAAATTAGAATCCTCTGTAATTGAGAAAGATGAAGAATGTAAGAACAAAGAAGAAGGTCCTGGTGATGTTAAACAAAATTTAGAAAACTTAATTTTAAGTAGTGATGTAGAAGAATTTGATGAATACAAGTTAACCAAAACATTATCTAATCTTGAATTAAATAATTCTCCACAATTACAAGAAAGTCCTACATCATTATCTATCAGTGAAGAAAAAAATAAACAAGAAAAACCTAAAATGTCTATATTTGCTAAAATATGGAATAGAATTAGCTTGAAACCAGATTCCTCTATTAAAAAAAAAGACAATCAAGATAAAAACTCTGAAGTAACATCTGGAGTAGATATTTATGAAGTACCTACTTTTCTAAGAAAAAAAAATAAGTAAATATTGGTTAGTAATTATAAGAAGTAATATTTTTATAATAAATTTTGTACTTTAAATTAAAAGGTAAAAATTTTCTCTATATTGGATATTGTTAACAAAGTTAATTCTAAAGCTAATTAAATTCTTTTTTGTTGTATACTTATATGAAATGAAGAGTGGGTAGACGAAGGTTAACATCAATAAATGCTAAGAGTTACTAAGTCGAGCAGCAGGGCATACTTTAGTATATGAGCAGCGCAGATCTTAATTTGACGACAACGTAATTATTGATATTCACCGAGTATAAATTATAAATTTTTTTTGAAATAGAACTATATTTCAGCAAAAATCTTATTAATTCTTGCCAAAAAATTTCTTTAATTATCAATTAAAATAACTTTGTTAACAGTGTCTAAGTTACAAAACACTTAAAAATGGAGTTATATAGTAAAAATTAAGTTTTACAAACAATTAATGAATATGTAACATAAAGTTTATATGTACTAGTAATGTAATCTGAGAGTGGTAAAAGATGGAT
>CANJ01000048.1 GCA_000309075.1 Occidentia massiliensis | reverse complement strand
TAACTATAGTTATAGCTGGAATTAACGCTTTTTTTTGAAAATAGCTTAAAAAAAATTATCGCTTTTTCAACTTTAAGTCAATTATCAATTATAATATTAACTTTAGCTTTAGGCCTTACTTCTTTGTCTTTCTTTCATTTAATTGTACATGCTATTTTTAAATCAATGTTATTTTTATGTGCTGGGTTTATTATTCATAATTTAATAGGAAACCAAGATATTCGTTTTCTTTCAAATTTTTTTAAATTCAGTCCTACAATTTTAAGTTGTATAATTATTGGAATATTATCTTTAATGGGGTTTCCATTTATTGGAGGATTTTATTCAAAAGATATTATTATAGAATTTTTTTTTTTAAATCTCAAAATATAATTGAAATAATTCTTTTTTATTATCGGCATTTTATTTACTTTTCTTTATAACATACGCCTTAGATATATAATTTTATTAAAAGGAACTACAAATGTAAGATTATTAATAAATAATTTAAATGTTTTTATAAAATATCCTA
>CANJ01000049.1 GCA_000309075.1 Occidentia massiliensis | reverse complement strand
GTTTTGTTAATTTCAAGAATAGTTTTGTGATATAGATTTAGGTATATAATATTAGATAAAAATAAAATATCTTTTTGTTGTAATAGTTTATTTTTTATTCTATCAATATTACTTTAATTTTAATACCCAATATATGTATATTAATTTTGGGATGAGATGGCTTAGGTTTAGTATCTTATTGTTTAGTTATTTATTATCAAAGAGTGAATTCATATAATTCAGGAATAATAACTATTATTAGTAATCGAGTTGGGGATGTTATAATCATTATAATAATTATTTTTGCAATTAATTTCAATTCTTTTGAGCTAGTTTCTTTTCGAAAATTTGAATTAATTTGAGGTTTATTAATTATTATTGCTGCTATAACAAAAAGAGCACAAATTCCATTTTCAGCTTGACTTCCTGCAGCAATAGCTGCTCCAACTCCAGTCTCTGCTTTAGTTCATTCTTCAACTTTGGTAACTGCTGGGGTTTATTTACTTATTCGATTTAATTTATTATTTAACTATAGGA
>CANJ01000050.1 GCA_000309075.1 Occidentia massiliensis | reverse complement strand
ATAATTTTAATAATTTTATTAGTGTTAAAAGGTTTAATAAATAATGCTGAGATAATTATAAACTTTTTTTATTTTGATCTCATAAGTTTTAGAATAATCAGTTTAACAGTTTGAATTACTTTTTTAATATTAATAGCAAGCCGATTAAATAATCTTTTTCAAAATAAAATTTTTACTTTTTACATTTTAATAATAATAAATTTATTATTCTTTTGTTTTTCATTTAATAATTTTATATTATTTTATTTATTTTTTGAATCAGTTTTATTCCCAATTGTCCTAATAATTATAGGGTGAGGATCACAACCTGAACGAATTCAAGCCGGATTTTATATACTAATATACACAATTTTTGGTTCATTACCTTTATTAGTGTTAATATTAACAAAAAGAATTTCTTTTATAATTATTTATAATGAATGATTATTTAGAGAGATAAATTGAATATTTATTATAATGATTATAGGTTTTTTAGTAAAAATTCCCATATTTTTATTTCATTTATGATTACCAAAAGCACATGTAGAAGCCCCAATTTCAGGCTCCATGATTTTAGCAGGTGTTTTACTAAAATTAGGATTTTATGGTTTATACCGATTTAAAAGATTTTTTTTATGATTTAATCAATTTTAGAATAATTATTATTGTAATTTCTTTATGAGGAGCAGTGATAATTAGAATTTATTGTTTATTCCAGATTGATATTAAATCTTTAATTGCATATTCTTCTGTATCTCATATGGGAATTGCTTTAAGGGGTTGTTTAACATTTTATTTGTATGGTTCATATGGAATATTAATAATAATAATTGGTCATGGTTTATGTAGTTCAGGTCTTTTTTGCTTAAGTAATTTAATTTATGAACGATTTTACACTCGAAATATTTTTATAATTAAAGGAATAAATTTAATTTTTCCAAATTTAACTTTATGATGATTTTTATTTAGAATTGTTAATATATCAGCCCCTATAACAATAAATTTATTTAGAGAATTATTTTTAGGGTTAAGAGTAATAAAGTTTAGAATATTATTAATAATTCCAATAATAATATTAATTTTTTTAAGCGCTTGTTATTCAATATTTATGTATAGATATATTATTCATGGTCAGAGATGGATAATTTTTAGAAGAAATATAATTTTTGCTCGAGAATATTATTT
>CANJ01000051.1 GCA_000309075.1 Occidentia massiliensis | reverse complement strand
TTCAATTTAAATTTTTTGCAACAATTATTAATATTAATATAAGAAAAATTATTATTACAATAATTATATTAACAAAATTTACTAAGTAAATTTTGTTAATATAAACTAAATCTAATTTTATTATATATATATTATATGAAATTAGTGTTAATAAAAATGTAAAAGTGACTCTAATTTTTTTATTAAATTTTATTTTTTTGTTAGGACATAATCTAACTATGTATATAAAAATAATTAATATTCCCCCTAAAATAATTAAAATTATTATCATAGATATAATGGAAAATTGATATGAATAATAAAAAACCATTGATAAAAATAATGTTAATAAAATTAAAGTTAGTAGTATTATAACTGGATGAAAAACTGAAGCACAAATAATTGATAAAAATATAACAATTTTAATTTCAGAAAATAATATATAGTATTAGTATGCAAGTTTTGGAGATTTGTTGAGATATTAATCTTTTCTGATGCTAAAAGGAAAACCAAATTTGATTTACAAAATCAACATTTTAAATTAAATTATTTTAACTT
>CANJ01000052.1 GCA_000309075.1 Occidentia massiliensis | reverse complement strand
AGCTTAAAATTAGCTTACTTTGTTAAAATCTTAGATAATAATTATTATCAATTTAAATTTGCAATTTAATTTTAATAAGATTTACTATCGCAAGATATAATTACATCTATTTAGAATAAGGGTCCACGACCGGCTGTCTCATTTATTGACCCATAGGAGAGTAACAAAGGGTCATACTAAGTCATGTACACATCTACTAATTAATAAATTCGGAAAAAAAAAAGATGGTTACATTTTGCTCAAATTATAGGTCTTATTTTCAAAATAAGGGTGATTTGCCCACTAAATCCTAGCATACTCACATCCTTTTATATATCCAGATAACCGATAGACATGAGTTTTGAAAAAATTAAAATTTTCCCGATTTAATTTTATTTTATTTTTTAATTAAATTTGGCAGAAAAATTGCAATAAATTTAGAATTTATTTATGAAGTAATTCAATTGAAATAATAAATAGACTTTTAGAAAACAATCTTTTTTATATTTTCAAAATATATACTTAATATAGTTAAAAAGTCTATGTTAAAGGAATTATAATAAAAATTATAAAATAAAGAATTGTTACAATTTTTCTTATTAAATCAAAAGGATATTCAATAGGTATAGCTCCCAAATAAGTTAGTAAAAAAAAACAATTAATTAATAATCAAAATATAATTTTAAATATGATGTTGAAATAAAAAGAAGATATTTTATTTCTTATTGAAAATGAAAATCTAATAATAATAACAATAGATATTAATAATGCAATCACTCCCCCAAGTTTATTAGGAATTGATCGTAAAATAGCATAAGCAAAAAGAAAATATCATTCAGGTTGAATATGAGGTGGAGTGATTATTGGGTTTGCAATATTAAAATTTTCTGCATCTATAAATTTGTAAGGGTTAATAATAATTAAATATGAAAATATTATAATTACTAAAAAAATCCCTAATAAATCTTTAATTGTAAAATAAGGATGAAAAGGAATTTTATCTAAATTTATTGTTACTCCTAAGGGATTTCTTGAGCCTTTTTCATGAATAAGTATAATATGAATTATTGTTAATATTAATAATATAAAGGGCAGAATGAAATGTAAAGTAAAAAACGATTAAAGTATTATTGTCAACTGAAAACCCTCCTCAAATTCAATAGTAATTGAAATACCGATATATGGAATAGCTAGAAA
>CANJ01000053.1 GCA_000309075.1 Occidentia massiliensis | reverse complement strand
TATTGGAAAAATTTGAGGAATTAAAAAACACTTTTAAAGTTATTAAAGAATGACATTCTTTTGTTATAGTTAATTAACTAGTTTTCTCATTGAAAGTTAACATTAACTATAAATTGGTTTAAGAGACCATCACTTTTATCAGCCATTCAATGAGGAATTAATAAATTTAATAAAATTAAGTATTGAAGTTAGTTCTAATGAAATTGGCATAAATCTATGATTAGCACCGCAAATTTCAGAACATTGACCATAAAATAATCCTGGACGTCTTGATATTGAAAAGATTGATTAAGACGCCCAGGAATTGCATCTATTTTTAATCCTAGTGATGGGATAGTCCAAGAATGAATTACATCCATTGATGAAATTAAATATTTAATATTAGTATTAATAGGAAGAACTAAATTGTTATCTGTATCTAATAATCGAAAAGTTTTTTTTATTATTTCTCTTTCTGGAATTATGAAGGAATCAAATTCTTTGTTAAAATCTGAATATTCATAAGATCAATACCATTGATGGCCTAAAACTTTAATTGAAATTTGATTGTTAAATGTCTCATCTGTGAGATAAAG
This sequence comes from Occidentia massiliensis, assembly GCA_000309075.1. Classification (GTDB taxonomy): domain Bacteria; phylum Pseudomonadota; class Alphaproteobacteria; order Rickettsiales; family Rickettsiaceae; genus Occidentia; species Occidentia massiliensis. Next base: position 1,454 of record CANJ01000053.1, on the reverse strand, counting down.
TAAATAAAGAGAAGGGATTGCAATAAAAATTAAAGTTAAAGCTGGAATAATTGTTCAAATAATTTCAATTTCTTGACCTTCCATTAAAGAGCGACTAATAAAGTTGTTTGTTATGATATTAATAATTATATAAATTGTAATAATTGTAATAATTAAAATAATTATTATTGAATAATCATGAAAAAAAACTATTTGTTCTATAATAGGAGAGTTTATGTCTGAAAATGCTAATTGAGATCAAGTTATCATAAGTTTATTTAATAATAATGTTATTTTGATTAAATGAATGTTCTGAGGGAGGAAAATTTAATATTCACTCAATTGATGAATTTATAAAGTTAGAAAAATTAATTATTTTTTTTCTTCAATTCTTAATCAAATAATAATAATTAATATAATAACCCCTACTAATGAAATTAATGAGCCTAAAGAGGATAAAAAGTTTCATTTAGAGAAAAAATCAGGATAGTCAGAATATCGTCGAGGTATTCCCGCAAGGCCTAAAAAATGTTGAGGAAAAAAAGTTAAATTTACCCCTAAAAAGGTAATAACAAATTGAGATTTTGTTAAAATAGAATTAAGATTTATTCCAAAAAATATAGGAAATCAATGAACAATAGCTCCTATAATAGCAAATACTGCTCCTATTGACAAGACATAATGAAAATGAGCTACTACATAATAAGTATCATGTAAAATAATATCAATTGAAGAATTTGCTAATATAATTCCTGTTAAACCTCCAATGGTAAATAGAAAAACAAATCCTAAAGCTCATAAAATTGAAGCGTTAAATTTAATATTAGAACCATGTAAAGTTGCAAGTCAGCTGAAAATTTTAATTCCTGTAGGAACAGCAATAATCATGGTTGCCGATGTAAAATAAGCTCGAGTATCTACATCTATTCCAACTGTGAATATGTGGTGTGCTCACACAATGAATCCTAATAAACCAATTGCCGCTATAGCATAAATTATACCTAAATTTCCAAAAGGCTCTTTTTTACCTGTATTATAACAAATAATTTGAGAAATTATACCAAAGCCTGGTAAAATTAAAATATAAACTTCAGGGTGGCCAAAAAAATCAAAATAAATGTTGATATAAAATAGGGTCTCCTCCGCCTGAAGGGTCAAAAAAATGAAGTATTAAAATTTCGGTCTGTTAACAATATAGTAATAGCCCCTGCTAAAACAGGTAAAGATAATAATAAAAGAATGGCTGTAATTAAAACAGATCAGACAAATAAAGGTATACGTTCCATAGATATGCCAATAGAACGTATATTTAAAATAGTTGTAATAAAATTAATTGCCCCTAAAATTGATGATGCCCCAGCTAAGTGAAGAGAAAAAATAGGCTAAATCAACAGAAGGGCCGTAATGAGATAAATTTGATGATAATGGGGGGATACACAGTTCATCCAGTCCCTGCTCCTGATTCAACTAAAGAT
>CANJ01000054.1 GCA_000309075.1 Occidentia massiliensis | reverse complement strand
AATTAAAAAAATAATGCCAAATAAAAAAAATTTTAATGAAAAGGGGACACGAGATAAAGAAAATGGGTCAAATCCACATTCAAAAGGGGAATTTTTTTCTTTGGCTTTTTTCCCGGGAAAGCCCAAAGAAAAAAATAAAAAGAAAAGAAGTCTAATAATAATAGTTAAAGTAATATATAAATATAAAATTATTTAATTTTATTAAAAACTATTTAATTGGAAATTAAATGTACTAATCATTATACTAATTAAATAATAAATTCATCAATATATAAATGTAAAAAGAAATAATCATACTACATCTACGAAATGTCAATATCATGCAGAAGCTTCAAAGCCAAAAAAGTGATTTGATGAAATTAGTTGTTTTTTAATTCGAAAAAAAGAAACTAATAAAAAAATTGAACCAATTAACACATGAATTCCATGAAAACCAGTTGTTAAAAAGAAAGTTGAGCCAAAGATTCCATCAGAAATAGAAAATTGAGCTTGAAAATACTCAAAGCCTTGGAATATTGTAAAAGTAACACCTAAAATAATTGTAATTAAAAGAGAATTTAGAGTTGAAATATAATTTTTATTTATAATTGAATGATGTCTTCAAGTAATTGTAATACCGGATGAAATTAGAATAGTAGAATTTAATAAAGGAATTTCAAATGGGTTAAAAGGAAAAATATTTTTAGGAGGCCATTGACCACCAATTTCAATATTTGGTGAAAGACTTCTGTGAAAGAAAGCTCAAAAAAAAGAAATGAAAAAAAAAATTTACTGATAAAATAAATAAAATTATTCCTATTTTTAATCCATTTAATACTCAATATGTATGAAAACCTTGGAAAGATCCTTCTCGTGAAATATCCCGCCATCATTGAAATGATGATATAAAAATTATTAAAATTCTTAATATTAATAAGAAGAAATTTAAGTTTTGAAAAAAACTTACAAAACCTAAAGTTAAAGAAAGAGCAGAAATTGATCTTGTTAAAGGTCATGGGCTTTTTTCAACTAAATGAAAAGGATGAAATATCATAAGTTTATTTATCTTTCATTAATGTAAAGGCTAATTAAAATTGCAAATACAAATGCTTGAATAAAAGCAACAGCTGTTTCTAAAATTAAAAGAGTTATTATTAAAGGAATTGTTAATAGGAATAATATTTTTCTAAAAATTGTAATAGAAGAAAGTAAATGAATTAAAAGATGACCTCTAATTATATTAGCAGCTAGACGAACAGAAAGAGTAATCGGTCGAATTAAATTTCTTACAGTTTCAATAATTACTATAAAAAATCTTAGTATTATAGGGGATCCTAATGGCACTAGATGAGCTATTATTATATTAAATTTATTAATTAAAGAAAAAAAATAAAAGTTATTCAAAAAGGAAATGCAAAAAATATTGTAAATACTAAATGA
>CANJ01000055.1 GCA_000309075.1 Occidentia massiliensis | reverse complement strand
TAGTTTATGCTAGACTTTTCTCTAATATTTTCTGTTACTTATACGTTATTTTCTACAAATTTCACCAATTTTAGCCATTTTTTTTCTAAAAATATGTACGCTATACAAATTAGGGGCTATTCCTCGTAAAATAAGGGATTGGAGGGCTTTTTGTAAAAATTTTTTTTAATAGAATTAATTGGTTATACCAAAATTTTTCAGTTTTTGTGTATAAAAATTGCACCTATTACCAGAATTGAGTGAGGACTTAAATAAAGCTCAAGGGTTGGGTCGGAAATATAAAGGTTTAAAAATTTCAATGTTTCTTCTTGATTACTACAGTCTGTGCTAACATTATTACACATGGTACATCCTAATTTTACTTTATCATTTGCTACTAAATCTTTTAATTGTGTTACTTCCTCTAAGGTAGCCAATTTTATATCACTTATGTTGCGAAAACCATCTATTACTTCATTAAATATATTATTTACGCCTTGCGAAACTGTCCTTCTTATATCATTTATATCTTCATTAGTACGCCAAGAAACATAAGGTAAACTACTATCGTATTTGTGAAACAAACCCCAACACCAACCTTGTACTCCTTCTGTATTTCCAAGTGTTGATTTATATAATTCATCTCATTTATAAATAATTTTTGTTCTTTCATTTTTTACTTCTTACAATAGTTAAATTCTATTTATTCAAAATAACCTAGCTATTTCAGCTTTTGATTACAACATAAATTATACAAATCTGCTAAATCATAAGTAGGAAAACCTATAATACACTATATAAATATAAGGTTTATCTCCTGTAACCTTAGGTTTAATAGAATTTATATATGAGTAGCAATTACACACCAAAAAATTACGGTTTATTCGGAAAGTACATAAGTAAGATATCAAAAGCCATAATTACTAAATATAGATAA
>CANJ01000056.1 GCA_000309075.1 Occidentia massiliensis | reverse complement strand
ATATGTAGATCACACGAATGAAGAGTTAAAATATATAGGTGATATAGTAAATGATATTAGAAAACTAGACAGCAAGTTAGTAGCAGATATTCAAATATCATCAAGTTTATTTATCAATTTTATTTTGTAGATTTTCTTATTACTCAGTGTACAATCATTTTTATGGCTGCATATTTTGAAGAATTAAACAATTTTCATCAAAATTTAGATAACCTCAATTTTTCCGTTATAAAAATATATTCCCAAATGCCAACCAAAAGACTATAAGAGTTTTATCAATCTTAAAGCAATAACTTGGAATAGATTTTTAGTTAAATATCAGAAATTATTTGAGAACATTCAGAACATATTATTTAGCATCTGTAGTGATAGTGAGAATTTTGTAAAATTGTTAATTTCAGACTCTTATCATCTTAGCTTAAACAAGCGAATCGAAATTATAGAGTACTTAATAGATAAATATAAAAATGATACTAAATCTATTTATTACATAACCCAACAACTTTTTGA
>CANJ01000057.1 GCA_000309075.1 Occidentia massiliensis | reverse complement strand
TATCTATGGCAATAATAAATATTATCAAAGCTGAAACCGGTAAAAGTTTGGATAGTCTTTGCGATTATGCTGCCGGTCATTCGCTAGGTGAATATAGTGCTTTATGTAGCACCGAAAGTATTAACCTTGAGACAGCAGCAAAACTACTTCATATACGTAGTACATCTATGCAGGAAGCATGTCCTGAAGGTGAGGGAAGCATGGCGGCTTGTATCAATATTCCGCTTCAAAAACTTGAAGAAATATTAGAAGAGATCAAACAAAATAAATTTATGCCAAATTGCCAACGATAACATCGAAGGACAAATAGTTATTAGCGGCAAGACCACAGCTATAGATCATGCTATTAGTATAATTAAAGATTTAGGTATAAAGCAATAAAGCTGAAAGTCAGTGCTCCATTTCATTGTAGCTTAATGAAGCCGGCAGAAGAAAAATGCGAGTAGCTCTTGATAAAGCTGTAATCAATAAACCTCTGATACCGATAATCCAAAATTATACCGCAAAACCTACTCTAGATCCTACAGAAATCAAAACAAAATTTAATACTTCAGATATGCGGGCGAGTTAGATGGCGTGAAACTTTAGAAGTATTTCACAAATTAGAAATTGCTCATATAGTAGAAATAGGGGCAGGAAGC
>CANJ01000058.1 GCA_000309075.1 Occidentia massiliensis | reverse complement strand
AGTTTCGCAGAACTCACCTTTGCTGGCATATAGTAGTCTATTTTTGCAATCACTAACTATTTCGCGTTAGCACTTAACAGCAATTGAGCCATTTCCATAGCAGTAAGCTCCTGCTTCTTATAATTTTCAATGGCTTTAATAATTTTGGGTATATCAAATATCTTATCGGTATTATTAATATAACAATATTTAGCCCGATTTCCCTTTTTTATTGTATTAATGTTCGGTTTGATGTTATAGTACGTAATAACCTTAATTTGTGTCTATAAATCATTATGATAATTTTTTTCTGCTACTTTATTATTAGTGCTAAGTAATCGTTTGCCGTTGCTTGTTTGTACTTTTCGTTTTGTTTCATCAGGATAAGTACTAAGCAATCCATTTAGGCTATTTGAGCATTACTAAATTCTTTCCCTGGATGAGCTTAAGGAACTCAATAACTGCATTTTTACGGTCAAATTTTTTATTATAATATACCTCATTATAATTAACCGCTCTATTAGTATTATTAACATAACAATATTTAGTCACAAGCCCTTTTTTTATTATCTTAATGTTCGGTTCTATTTGTTGTATAGCGTTCAATAGCTTATTCAATTCATTTCTATAAATCATGATAATAATTTTTCTCTTTCTTACTTTGCTTTTAGCATTAAGTAATCGTTTATCATTGCTTGCTTCCTCTTTTTTCTTTGCTTCTTCAGGATAAGTATCAACTAGCTAGGTTGCTATTTTAGAAGCAGTAAACTCTTTGCCGGCATGAGTTTTAAGAGTTTAATAATTGCAGTTTTGCGGTCAAAAAAGACATATTCG
>CANJ01000059.1 GCA_000309075.1 Occidentia massiliensis | reverse complement strand
GCCAAGCCTAAAATTGCCGATTATCCCTTTACTACTTTAGTGCCAAATCTTGGAGTCGTATATGTTGATGACGAAGAGTTTGTCATAGCCGATATTCCTGGTTTAATTGAGGGGGCTCATCAAGGTCACGGACTTGGCGATAAATTCTTAAAGCATATAGAAAGATGTAATGTATTAATACATTTAATAGATGGCTCTAGTAATGATGTAGTTGCAGATTATAATACGGTACGTCTTGAGCTTGAATTATACTCCGATTATCTAAAAAATAAAATAGAAATCATATGTCTTAATAAATGCGATGTTCTCACAGATGAGGAAATACAGGAAAAAATAAATAAGCTGCAGAAAGTTACTAATAAAGAAATTTTTCCTATCTCTACCTGCACTAATGACTGGAGTAAATAAAATAGTTAAACTTGCTTTAGAGACTATAAAAAATCAGGAGTAATAATACTAGGTATTGCCTGCGTGGATACTGAGGATTGTCATTACGAGGATTCCTGAGATTGCCACGTTCACTAACGTTCGCTGGCAATGACAATGAATAAGCTTTAAATTAAAGTAATACGTTGCTCTTCTGCTTCTAGATATTTCTCTAGCTCTTCCTTAGTATATTTCTTTTCTTTAAGCTTTATTTCGTGATTAAATATATATTGTACAGCTTTATCTTCTAAGGCAGGACCTTTAAGTCCTTCAATTGCTCTAGGATTATTTTTATAAAAATCAAATATCATATTTTCCTGCCCAGGAAAATTACGTGCTTGTTGCATAATAACTTTTCTTAAATCATCAGGCTCTAATTGCAAATTTTTAGATTTTGCATATTCAGCAAGTAATAAGCCTATTCGCACACGGCGTAGGGCTAATTTATTATAATATGCTGTTATTTCTTTAGTAGGTATTTATCTTTCAATAATGATTCATCTTGTTCATTTTTATCGGTTCCGGACTTTAGAATATTTTTTTCTTGCTCTAATAAAGATTCCGGTACATCAAAATCTAACAATTTTTCTAACTTATCAAATAAGTTCATTTTCATTATAGTATTAATAGCTTCTTCCGACTCATTTTCTATTTGTTTAGTAAAATGTGTACGCAATTCTTCAAGGCTATTACTTTGGAATTTTTTAGCAAATTCGTCATCGATAACGGTAGGTTCTGCAGTATGTACTGCTTTAATTTGTACTACAAAACGAGCATCCTTACCTGCTAAATCTTTAGCATGGTAATTTTCAGGAAAAGTAACATTAACATCTACTTCACTACCTGTTTTAGAACCTATTAATTGTTTCTCAAAACCGGGAATAAGTGCATTACTACCTATTATTACCTTAAAATCATTTAATTTACCGTCCTCAAAAGCTTTCTCCTTGATGTACCCGATTGCATCAAT
>CANJ01000060.1 GCA_000309075.1 Occidentia massiliensis | reverse complement strand
TGCCCGCTGGCTGAGCCGTCATTGCAAGGAAATTACTTATTTTTTCTGGATTGCCACGCTCCTTGCAGTCGCTCGCAATGACAGCTCAGCATCCAGCTAGGCAACGCTCATAGACGGGAATGACATTTATACCATCCATAATACAAAGGAATACCAAAGATAGTAAAAGAACTAGCTATAATCAGAGTTTTAACAGGTGTTTCATAGATAACCCATGCACAAAAGATAATCGATATTATAGCTATAAGTAAATAATAATAAGAAAAATTTTCTTTTGAGCTAAAAACCACCTTTAAAAAAGCTAAGCTACAAATTAAATAGACGAATAAGAATGTGATTGCCGAGAAATCTATTATTTGTGTAATCTGTTTGGCCAAATTATCATTGGCCGTAAAGACTAATAACGGCACAATGCCAAGGCAGCTTACAATAATTCCGTGAGTTGGAGCGTTATTGCTATTTTTCTTAGCAAAAAATTTCGGTAATAAACCGTCTTCTGCAAGCCCAAGAGCTATCTGTCCGCTAGTTAGCACCCAAGCATTGAGCGTACCTATACATATAATCGAGGCTATAACCGTAATTACGCTTGACCATTTACCCCCGAATAATAATGAAGCGGCATCGGCATAAGGAGCTTTAGCACTGACAAGTTCAGAAGCAGGGATTAATCCCATTATACCTATGCTATTAATAATATATAACACTGCTACGCAAAAAGTTCCAACTATTATGGCTCGTGGAATGGTTTTTGCCGGATCTTTTACCGCACCTGCCGTGGTAGTTGCACATTCTATGCCGATAAATCCCCCAAAAAAGTAAGAAGTACAACTCTTCCCATAATGCTCGGAATGCTTAAATTCTCTACTTCCTCGGCAATAGTTATATTATCTATATTAAAATGTGATAAAGCACATAAACCTACTATAAGCAATGGAACAAATTTTAAGAGAGTTAAATAAAACTCTGCTTTTCCTGCTACTTCAGGACCTTTTAAATTTAAAACCATAATAGCACCTAATAATATGATCTGTAATATTAAGTCTAAAATCGCTTGTGATTTAAAAAAAGGCGTTAG
>CANJ01000061.1 GCA_000309075.1 Occidentia massiliensis | reverse complement strand
CCCGGTGAAAATGTAAAAGAAAAAATTATGGAGTTAATTCCTAATGTTAATCAAAAAATATTAGAGGAATGTATACTCGATGAACTTCGTTAATCATCATTGCAAGTAACTGAAAGGAGTGTGGCAATCTCAGGGTTTTGGTATGAGATTGCTGAGTCAAATTTTTCAATTTTTTCTGCAATGACAGAACAACCTATAAAAATACCAACCATGAATATTATAGTAAAAATCAGCAAGATTTAAAAGATGAAGTAACTAAGTTAAACAATTTAATCATTAGCTGTTTAAAAAGTGATGAAGAGTTAATAGAAAAGGTCGGTAAATATTTACTAGAAGCAGGAGGTAAAAGAATTCGTCCGCTTTTAACTATAATAACTGCTAAAATGTTTGATTATAAAGGCGATAATCATATAAAGCTCGCAAGTGCCGTTGAATTCATTCACACCGCCACATTGCTTCATGATGATGTGGTAGACGACAGCACTTTAAGAAGATTCAAACCTACGGCTAACATTATTTGGGGCAGTAAAACAAGTATTTTAGTGGGTGATTTCCTCTTTAGACAGTCTTTTAAGTTAATGGTAGCTTCCGGCTCTATTAAAGCTATGAATGTTCTAGCTAAAGCTTCAGCAATTATTTCCGAAGGGGGGGTAGTACAGCTAGTGAAGTTAAATGAACGACGTATTATAACTATAGACGAATATCAGCAAATAGTTAAATCTAAAACCGCCGAACTATTTGGAACTGCTTGTGCAGTTGGAGCTATTATAGCAGGGCAGGTAGACCATATTTCTAAAGATATGCAGGACTTTGGGAAATTACTCGGTACGATATTTCAGGTTATAGATGACTTGCTTGATTATTTGGGTAATGATAAACAGGTAGGCAAAAATATTGGCGATGATTTCTTAGAAGGAAAAGTTCGTTACCGCTGATTTTTTTAATAATAGTTAGCGCAAGATAAGCAGCTTTGGCTTGAAAATATAATTAAATGTGATAAGCGTACTAAAGATGACTTTGTAAAAATACATGACTTAATGGTAAAGCATGAAATTTACAATGAAACAGTTAATTATTTGAGTAACTTAGAAAATGCAGCAAG
>CANJ01000062.1 GCA_000309075.1 Occidentia massiliensis | reverse complement strand
ATATGCAGTAAAAAAAGAGGAGCATGCAAGCTGTATAAGCTTTCTTCCTAAACATCAGTTATAGAGGGGGCTTTGAAAAGCTATATCCTCTTATGCTCTCAAGTCCAAAGGAGTATATAGGAAAAATATAAATTTTTGATAAAACTGTAAGCTTCAAAAGCCTTGAATTAAATGGTCGGAGCAGAGAGATTCGAACTCCCGACCCTCTGGTCCCAAACCAGATAGACTTATTTTTAGCCCAATCCATAACTTTTTATGAAAAGCAAAATAACTATTATTTTTTTGCTTTATGTCCGTTAAAATTCTAGCACTCATGGCATTTTTCTCCATTAACTTAATATCAAACTTTACTGTAGTTAAATTTATATTACCTGTCAATATTTATAAAAATGTACTCATATTTTAAAATAATAACAGCATATGTTCAGCATATATTCATACTAATTTTGTCCTTTAAAAATAGACCACAATCATCACATAATTATAACTTTATTAATGATTTGATATCACATAAAATCTACCTTACAGTAAACAATGTTACTTAATAACTAAGTAATGATTTATTATTTATAAAGGTTATCAATATGCTAGAATTATTTTTTACTAAAGATGTCCTACATAAAATAGAAGTACCAAAAGAAAAACAAAATGTTTACAAAGATACTAAAGAAAAAGGACTAATTCTAATAGTATCATACGGTGGAAGTAAAACATTTTACTTAGGTAAAACTATTGGCAAAAAATATCCTAGAATCAAGATAGGACGTTTTCCAGATTTATCTATTACTGCAGCTAGAGTGAAAGCAGCTGAGTTAAAGAATCAAATTGCTAAGGGTATTAACCCTATGGAAGAAAAAGCTAAATTATCTAATGAACTTACATTTAAAGAATTATTTGACAAATACATTAACAATTATGCCAAGCATAATAACAAAAGATGGCAGTATTGTGTTGCTACAATAAATAGGCAAGCAAAAGATTTTTATCCAATGAAAATCTCTACCATTCAAAAATCAGATATTCAAAAAACATTTAACGATATAACTAAAGCTGGTAAATATAGTGCTAACAGATTTCTTGAGATGTTAAGTCCTGTATTTAATAAAGGCATTGAATGGGAATTATTACAAATAAATCCTGTTAGTGGTATTAAAAAACACAAAGAACGATCAAGAGATAGGTATATTACTAGAGAAGAACTACCAAGATTTTTTCAGGCATTAAACCAAGAAAAAAATCAAATAATGAAAGATTTTATTTTAATAGCCCTATTTACTGGAGTACGTAAAGATAATGTGCTTACTATGTGTTGGGAACATATTAGTTTTGTTGATAAAAAATGGTATATTCCAGATACTAAAAATGGAGAACCTTACACGGTAACATTGGCAGATGCAGTAATAAAGATACTAGAGGAAAGAAAAAGACAGTCTAACAATGAGTGGGTATTTCCAAGTGATGCAAGTAAAACTGGTCACCTGCAAGAACCTAGAAAAGCATTAAAGAGGATTTGCCAAAGAGCAGAAATTAGAGATTTAAGAATCCATGACCTTAGAAGAACCCATGGAAGCTGGATGGCAATGAGCGGTGCAAATCAATATATAATTAGTAAAGCTTTAAACCATAAAAATCCTGGATCGACGGCAGTTTATGCTCGTGTCAACTTAGATCCAGTACGAGAATTTGTAGAAAAAGTAGTAAATGATATTATAGCTATAGCTGGACAAAAAGAAAGCTAAAGCAAAGATAATCTGGAGTATTATTACTTTGTTTTACAAAGACAATAATATACTCGGTTAACATCAATAAATGCATTGTCGTTAAGTTAAGATCTGCGCTGCTAAAGTATGCTCCGCTGCTCTACTTAATAACCCTAGCATTTATTGATGTTAACTTTCGTCTACCTCTCTTCATTTATCAGGAGTATACTGCCTTATTACACTAACAATACTATAGCTATAAAAAGTTAAATTGCTAGTTTTTAATAGTCAGTTTTGTTAACATTAACAGATCTGACAAAACATTATTATCATTACTATAAAAACTAAAATCAAACAATAACAATTCCTAATACAAATCACAACCTTAGCTTGGTGTTTTATCCTTAATAAATTAACTTTGAAAAGAGCTATTTTAATTTGAAGATGAAGAAATATCAACAACAAATTCCATCCTTTGTGGTTTTAAATAGGCTTGGCTTTGATATTAAAGTTTTAGTGAGGTGTAGCACTAGGGCTAGGAAAATGTTTATTGGAGTTGGATATAAGGGACCTGAGTTAGTTTTACCAAGCAAAGATTATTTTGATATAGGCTATGAATGTTTGTTAGAAAAGAATGTTGGGTTAGAAGGAAATTTCAAGATTTTGGAGTTCATGATTCCATAGATAGTAACACTATACCTATCTTAGGGAAAATATATACAACATTACACATTGACTCAGATGGCTGTAGGTTTAAGTAAACAAAAGTGTAATTCAAGTATATTAACCACCTACACAACATAATGATACACTAATAAGATTCTTAATTAATAAAGTAATATCAGAAACATTAGATCTTACGCTTGCTTTATGTACAAAATATAAATTCCATTTTGCTGGAATCAAGATTATGAGCAATAAAAAAGCTTGGGATATTGTTCAGGGGCAGCTCCTATATTTCAATTGGTAGTTAGTATTTAGTCCACCAGGCTTAAGAAAAATGGTTGCAAACCATATAGATATCTAAATTTCTAGGCTGTCTCTGTTGCATGTAAAAGAAGTGTGCCTAAAAGCATTTTATCGCAATAAAAACATAGGAATTTAATTAATGTCTCCAGATTAACGCAGTTTTTTAATAGTACAAAAATTGTTGTATTACTTGCAA
>CANJ01000063.1 GCA_000309075.1 Occidentia massiliensis | reverse complement strand
AGCAATATTTCGCCTAAGCCTAAAGATTTCGTTTATATAGACCCGCCATATCAACCTATTAATAATACTTCATTTACAAAATATACAAAGCTTGGCTTTACAGAGGTAGATCAGGTTAAGCTTTATGAAAAATGCATAGCATTAAATAAGAAAGGTGTATATTTTATTTCAAATTCAGATAGCGATTTTATATTATATCATCCAGAACGTCACCCTAATTGCCTAGTTATAGAATCTAAGTGGCAACAATCAGGAGGATCGGTTGATGCAAAATATACTTATCTTGTGCTAAACATAAAAAAATAAGGAATTTATGATACTATAATAATAATTGATGGTGATGGATATAAAAAAGAAGCCTTGAAATGTTTCAAGGATCAAGTTGGCAGTAATTTAATAGAAGTGTTTAGTATGTCTGAATTTACATCTTGGGTAAATAAAAAGAAAATATAGGTTATACAAGTATATAATTTCCTTAATTTATTTCAGTACTTGATGCATATATTATTTAATTTATATTAACTGTTTAATATACAGGGTTATTTATGTTAAAGAAATTTATATTAGTATTGTTGTAGTATAAGTAGTTATAAATCTCTAGGAGAATCTAATAAGACCGAGAACAATGTTTCAGCGATAGAAAGAAAAAAAGTTTCTAGTAATGATAAACAACTAAAACCTGTCTACTTAGAGCATTTTGATCTAACTTCGGATTTAAATCCTATAGAAAAAAGCCTGTTGAGTTTAGAACCTTTATCACCTAATAATAA
>CANJ01000064.1 GCA_000309075.1 Occidentia massiliensis | reverse complement strand
TTAGATTTTAAAAGTGTTGTTGATTTATTCGCAACATTACCTATGACAAAAGTGCATAATATTTTACTGATATACGTTGGGCTAACGGAGCTTATTGTCCGTATTGCGGCAACCAAAAGATTTTTCATTATGCGGATGGAACGCATCACAAATGTTAGGCATGTAAAAAGCGTTTTAATATCAAAGTTGGCACAATTTTTGAAAATAGTCAGATTTCTTTAAAGAAATGGTTTACAGCAGTTTTGCAAGTTACTACGCAAAAAAAGTTTATCATCGTTACAGCTTTCAAGAGATATTAATGTTACCCAAACAACTGCATGGTTTATGCTTCATAGGATTAGAGAAGTGACTAAACTAGAAAGTTTTAGTATTCCTTTAAAAAGCACTGTAGAAATAGATGAGACGTATATTGGTGGTAAAGAAAAGAACACACATCAAAAATAAAAAACTAAAGTACACAAGGTTGCAGCACAAAGACAAAAACCGTTGTAATCGGCATGATAGAGAGAAACGGTAACGCTAAGGCTCAAGTTATAACAAAGGTTAATTCAAAGACCATAG
>CANJ01000065.1 GCA_000309075.1 Occidentia massiliensis | reverse complement strand
TTTATAAATATGTCTAATTGTTTTTCAAAACTCTCGATAATTTGTTCATTTGGTTCCCTTTTCATTACTTTTCTCTCAAATTAATTGATATAATAAAAGTTATGACTTGAATTTTAGTAGACTAAATATTTATATCGAAGTAAATAAAAAACAATATTTGATTTATTAAAAATATTATTTATGTAATGAATGAAAAATTATAGAAGCGGCATTTGATACATTAAGACTTTCTACTCTCTGAGAAATAGGGATTTTGGCTAAATAATCACATGTTTCTGCAACTAATCTTCGTATGCCTTTATCTTCTGAGCCAAATACCAATACTATTTTGTCGGAAATTAATTTATCGGTAAAGTAGTCATTTGCAGAACCTGTTAGACCTATAATCCAAAAGCCGTGTTTTTTAAGATAATTCATACATGAGCGTAAATTAGTAACTTTAATTATAGGTATTAATTCTAAAGTACCGCAAGCCGCTTTAGCAATGCTGCCGCTTTCATTTGGAGAATTATCTTGAGGTAATATTATAGCATTTATATCAAAAGCAGCGGCACTACGAATAATTGCGCCAATATTTTGTGTATCTGTTATTTGATCAAGAATCGCAATTTTACATTTTGGATTTGTTATATCTATGTCCTCTAAATTGTAAGAAAAAAATTGGTCTAATTTTTGCAGCTA
>CANJ01000066.1 GCA_000309075.1 Occidentia massiliensis | reverse complement strand
GCTGATTAATTTTTTAACGATTTCTAAGAAATTTCCTATAGTTTTGGCATTGTCTTCTAACTGTTTATAATAATTTACTATATCTATTAATTGTTTCAATTTGTCTGTTTTAGGCAAAACATCTTCAAAACTTTAAATTATTTTCTATATATGTTTTAAGCTCATTGATACTAAATTGGTACTTCTTTATTAATTATATTTATAGAATTTAAAATATATGTTAAATTTTCGCCGTCGATTGTTATTTTATTATATTCATCTAGAATGATATAATCATCATCTCTAATATTTAATAGCTTTGTATAGTCTTTTGCTTGCTCGCTAGCTTGAAGTAAAAATAGAATCTTTTATTTTATTAATGATACTCTTTTGTTCATCGCTAAAATTACCGAGTTTTATAGTTTCATCAATAATTTTAGATATATGAGTATGATTATTGCTTGTTTGGGCTATTAGTCACTACTATAGATAAATTACCTTCATTTATATCAATATAATTTAGTAAATTGTTCAAATATACCGGCATTGGCTTTGACAAGGGAAAAGTTAGAATTTTTTGTAGGAAAAATTTGTCAATAGTAGATTCAGAGGATGAATTAGCCGCATCCAAATAAGAACTGTTATATGTTAAATATTTTGCGTTTTTTATATAAAAACTATCTAAAATATTTGAACTTGTGGTTAGACT
>CANJ01000067.1 GCA_000309075.1 Occidentia massiliensis | reverse complement strand
GCCTCTTCAGAACCAAGGCTAGCAGCGTTTTCATACAATCCTATTGAGTTTTTAGATAGTTTTGTTGAACCATTAGGTGTACAGATTTGTGCTTGTTGACAATAAATTTTTGCTAATTGATGTTTATATAAGTTTTCGTTTTTATAACAATCATTAATAGATTTGTGAGTTTCTTTTAGTAATTTTCCTAATAAATTATAAATAGGTAGCGCTTGATCAGGTAACACAGGCTGATGTAAAAGCTTATCATATATTACTTTATCGAGATTTTGAGATATTTCTGTAATAGATTTAGAGGCGGTAATATACTTCCAAAGAGATTTAGTTTCTTGCTTGCTGACTGAGCCTATTAGTTTTTCTAAATTACTAATGCTATTATTTATAGTTATACCTAATATATTATTAAAATTCTTAAAGCTCTTTGTTAAAAATAATTTAATATTATCTAAATTTTCAACATCAGTGCTAGAATTGTTAATATGCTGTAAAAAGTTTTTATATATATTATTGATTGCTTTTAAGTCTAAAACATCGTTATTTTTGATATCTTCATAAAACTTTTCAATAGTCTCATTTAATTTGTTATAAAATGAATCTTTATCTTTGCATATTGTATG
>CANJ01000068.1 GCA_000309075.1 Occidentia massiliensis | reverse complement strand
GTAAATATTTGGTATAGTCTGCATCAGCCTGCTAGTGTTTTAAGGCTAGGGAGTCCAACTATTCACTCTTCAATGCTAAAGCCTTTAATTATCATGTTTATTAGTTTTATATTATATTTTCTATTAGTATTACTTTTAAGAACTGCTATATTAATCGACAAAATCAAAAACAGATAATAAAATGACTTATGTTGTAACCGATGAATGCGTAAAATGTAAATATACCGATTGTGTTGAAGTATGTCCTGTAGATTGTTTTTATGAAGGTGAAAGGGAAGATGATTTTATGTTAGTCATTAACCCCAATGAATGTATAGATTGCGGCGTTTGTGTTCCTGATTGTCCTATAGGTGCTATTAAACCTGAATCACCGGGGTTAATAGAATGGGTAGAACGTGCAAAAGATTTTATAGAAAATAAAGGATGGAAAAATATTACAAAAAAAAAACTGCTTTGCCTGATGCCGATAAATTTAAAGATGAGAAAGATAAGTTTAATAAATACATAGG
>CANJ01000069.1 GCA_000309075.1 Occidentia massiliensis | reverse complement strand
AATCTTATATCTTCTAAAAATTTAAATGATTATGATATTTACGTTACTTTAGAACCTTGTGCTATGTGTGCGGCAGCTATAGCTCATAGCAGGTTAAAACGTTTATTTTATGGGGCTTCTGATTCCAAGCACGGAGCAGTCGAAAGTAATTCGCGATATTTTAACAGTAGTGCTTGTTTTCATAGACCGGAAATATATAGCGGAATTCTTGCCGAAGATTCGGGGCTATTAATGAAAGAGTTTTTTAAGAGGATAAGAACTGTTATTTCTAGCCACAGAATGACATAAAGAAGTAAGAAAACATGCTAAAACTATTAACCCCCTATTATTTTAATAAATTATCAAAGGTTATAATTCCTATATTAGCTATATCTACTTGCGTAATGATGATTATAGGTCTTTATTTAGCCCTAATAGTTTCGCCGGTAGATTATCAGCAAGGTGATTTTGTACGCATTATGTATGTTCATGTCCCTGCCTCTTGGATGGCTCTTGGTGTTTATGTTTTCATGGCAGTATGCAGCTTTAGCTATTTAGTATGGAAAACTACTATTAGCTATTTGCTAGCCGTAGCTTCTAGTTACGTTGGGGCTACTTTTACTTTGATTAGTTTAGTAACAGGTTCTTTATGGGGAAAACCTATATGGGGGACATGGTGGGTTTGGGAT
>CANJ01000070.1 GCA_000309075.1 Occidentia massiliensis | reverse complement strand
ATTAGATAGTTTTTTTGTTTTATGGGTGTTGGTGTTACGCCTGCGTGAGTATCAAATCGTCATTGCGAGGAAATTACGTAAGTAATTGACGAAGCAATCTCAGGATATTTTGTTATTTCATGAGATTGCCACGCAGCCTATGGCTCGCAATGATGATTAAGGTACTTATCTCTTTTTCTTATTTTTGCTTTTGTTTTTATTTCCGTCAGTGGTTTTATTGAATCTACCTAAATTTTAAACAAATTTTTGTAGTCCGTTAAGTTCCGTTCCATATGTCCTAGTATATTCATGGACTATTTCTATATCTTGTCTATGAGAATCATCTATTACTACTACTTCCTGCATAAAATTATTAGCATCAAACGTAATTTTTACTATCTTCTGCTTTTCAATTTTTGGATTGAGCCAAGCTCTTTGAGACATAACTCTTTCAACATAATACCAGGTATTTTGGGAATATTCCGGTACTATAGTAGGTGTACCTATTAACTCTACGACTTCTGTTTTATTTAGTTTTTTAGACTCTAATTTTACAAGTGCCGAATCATCTATAGATTGCCCTCTATTTTCGATAGTTTTGCAGCCGCTTAAGGAAAAAAAGGCTAATATACTAAAAATGTATGTTATAAAAATTTTCATAAGTTT
>CANJ01000071.1 GCA_000309075.1 Occidentia massiliensis | reverse complement strand
AGCATCATTAAAATGTTCTACTTGGTTATAGGTATTTTGTCCGGTAATAGCATCAATGACTAAAACGCTATGAGTGGGGGCATTCTCGTCTAGTTTTTTTATAACTTTTACAATCTTAGACAGTTCATCCATCAAATTTTTCTTATTATGAAGCCTACCTGCTGTATCGATAAAAAGTATATCGATATTTTGTTTTATCGATTCTTCCATCCCGCGATAAGCAACACTTGCGGGGTCAGCCGATTCTTCACCGGTAATAAGTAGTGCATTTGCTCTATCTGCCCAAGTACTTAGCTGATTTACAGCAGCTGCTCTAAAAGTATCGCAGGCTGCAACTGCTACTTTTTTCCCTTGTGCCGAGTACATTGCAGCAAGCTTACCTATAGTCGTGGTTTTACCTGCTCCGTTAACACCGCAAACTAAAATTACATTTAATTTATTTTCGCTTAAAGTAAAAGGAATTGCTGATTTTGATAGCTGCTGCTCTATTAATTTAGCAAGGGCTTCTTTTACTGTATCACTATCTATTTCTTTGTCAAATTTTACCTTTTTAAACTCTTCAATAATATTAGTTACTACCAAAACACTCATATCACTTGAGATAAGTAGCTCTTCTAGCTCTTCTAGAGTTCCTGCATCTAAT
>CANJ01000072.1 GCA_000309075.1 Occidentia massiliensis | reverse complement strand
AAACCTCCTACAGTAAACAAGAAAATGAAGCCTAAGGCTCAAAGTATTGGGGCGTCTCATTTAATTGTCCCACCGTGTATTGTAGCTAATCAGCTAAATACTTTAACACCTGTAGGAATTGCGATGATTATTGTTGCTGATGTGAAGTAAGCTCGAGTATCTACGTTTAGATCAACCGTAAATATGTGATGGGCTCAGACAATAAAGCCTAGAAGTCCAATTGATATTATTGCCCAGACTATTCCTATATAGCCGAAAGGTTCTTTTTTTCCTGAGTAATAAGTTACGATATGGGAGATCATGCCAAACCCTGGTAAGATAAGAATGTACACTTCTGGGTGCCCAAAGAATCAGAACAGGTGTTGGTAAAGTACTGGGTCACCTCCTCCGGCAGGGTCAAAGAAAGTTGTATTCAGATTACGATCTGTTAATAACATTGTGATTCCTGCGGCTAAGACAGGAAGAGAAAGAAGTAAAAGTACAGCTGTGATTAATACTGATCAAACAAATAGTGGGGTTTGGTATTGAGATATAGCTGGTGGTTTTATGTTAATTGTTGTTGTGATGAAGTTAATTGCTCCTAAATAGATGAAATACCAGCTAAGTGAAGGGAGAAAATTGTTAGGTCAACTGATGCTCCAGCATGTGCTAGGTTTCCAGCTAAAGGCGGGTACACAGTTCAACCTGTTCCGGCTCCTGCTTCAACCCCAGATGATGCTAGTAATAAAAGA
>CANJ01000073.1 GCA_000309075.1 Occidentia massiliensis | reverse complement strand
ATAATAGAAAGTAAAACAAAGGCTGCGGTGGCAATTAGTTGAATTAATAAATGTCCAGCTGTTAAATTAGCAGTAAGTCGAACTCCAAGGGCTAATGGTCGAATAAATAGGCTAATTGTTTCGATAATAATAAGAACTGGAATTAATGGTGTTGGTGCTCCTTCAGGGAGTAGATGTCCTAGTGCAATAGTTGGTTGGTTTCGAAGGCCAATGATTACTGTTGCCAATCATAATGGGACTGCTAGGCCTATGTTTAAGGATAGTTGAGTAGTTGGTGTAAAGGTGTAAGGTAATAAACCTAATAGGTTAAGAGATATTAATAAAAGTATTAATGATGTCAATAATAGGGCTCACTTATGTCCAGGTAAGTTAATTGGTAAAAAAATTTGTTTGGTAAAATTGTGAAGGAATCATGATTGTAAGGTGATTAGTCGGTTATTAAGCCATTTATTGGATGGGTCAGGAAATAAAAGTAAAGGTACAAGTATAGCGATTGCGATAAGTGGAATACCTAAAATTACAGGGCTCATAAATTGGTCGAAGAAGCTTAGGTTCATGGTCA
>CANJ01000074.1 GCA_000309075.1 Occidentia massiliensis | reverse complement strand
GGAGTAGGGGAAGCAACAGCCGATTCCAAAGTAATTAATAATGCAGTAAATGATCTTACTTTGATTTCCGGTCAGAAGCCGGTTGTAACGTTAGCAAGAAAATCTATTGCAACTTTTAAGTTACGCGAAAATATGAAAATAGGTTGCAAGGTTACATTACGCAAAGATAGAATGTATGATTTTTTAGAGAGGTTAGTAATTGTTGCATTACCCCCGTGTTAAAGAATTTCGCGGTTTTTCTTATAAAAGTTTTGATGGTAAAGGGAATTTTACTTTTGGGTTAAAAGAGCAGATAGTTTTTCCTGAAATTAATTACGATAAAACCGATACAATAAGAGGTATGGATATTACAATCGTTACATCTGCTAAAACAGATCAAGAAAGTAAATTTTTGTTATCAGGGTTTAATTTACCTTTTATAATTAATTTTTAGGATATATATAATGGCAAAAGTAAGTTCTAATAAAAAAGAACGAAAGTAGGAAAAAAAATCACAAAGTTTACATAATAAACGTTTAGCAACTAAAAAGTAAAATTTATGAATAAAAATATTTCATTAGAAGAGCGTTTTTCTTTGGTAATGTCACTTGCACAATTACCTAGAAATTCATCATCTACTAGAATAAGAAAT
>CANJ01000075.1 GCA_000309075.1 Occidentia massiliensis | reverse complement strand
GGGTAGTGGTAAATGGGGAATAAAGTTTTTTAATCTTTGACTTTATAAGGTAGATTGTTTATTTTATTTCTCGTGTATAAAAAATTGGAAGTAGTTTATGATTCAAATGCAGAGCATCTTGGAAGTTGCAGATAATTCCGGTGCTAAAAAAGTTATGTGTATTAAAGTTTTAGGTGGCTCTCACCATATGGTGGCAAAGCTGGGTGATGTTATAGTTGTATCTGTTAAAGACGCTATACCCGGCGGTAAGGTTAAAAAGGGTGATGTTTATAAAGGCGTGATTGTTCGTACAAAGACTGGAGTAGTAAGACCTGACGGTAGTACAATAAAATTTGATCAAAACGCATTAGTGCTTTTGAATAAACAAGATGAACCTATCGGTACTAGAGTTTTTGGTCCTGTTACAAGAGAACTTAGAGCGAAAAAATATGTTAGAATAATGTCGCTTGCAGAGGAAGTGTTATAAATGATTAAATTAAAAGTAAAAAAAGGTGATGAAGTTGTTGTTATTACCGGAAAGCACAAAGGAAAAAAAGGTAAAATATTAAA
>CANJ01000076.1 GCA_000309075.1 Occidentia massiliensis | reverse complement strand
ATTTGCTTTTGTTTCATCCTTGGTAGGCAAATCCGCAAAAATACTAGGTGTTAATAATAAAGTAGCGGTAGCACCTAATGTTATTAAAAATTTTTTCATTATATTCTCCAATTATTTATGTTTATTATTATATTGTTCAACTTTCTTACTTAAATCATCAAGTTTTTCACAAGAGTCTGTCTATATTCTTCCACTTTATCATCTTTAATTTTTTGATAATCCTGTAACTCTTTCATTAAATTTTTATATTGCGCTTTTATAGTTTCTAAAGAATGGTCTTTACTATCCTTAGCATATTCCTCTAAATCATTAATTTTGACGGATAATTTATCTGCTACTTCATGACATTTTTTTATTAAAATCGACAGTAATAATTTTAGCAGAGTCCTTAAGATTTAAATGTAATTCTTCAAGTACTTCACTTATAGTTCTTATAAAACCTATTTATTGAAATAGTTAATAAAAATTAAACTTAAATATTATATACCGGTATCATAAATAATATAATTATAAAAAGCAATTTTAAAAAGTACATATTGAATATATAGTTATTATATCAAATAAATTTGAGGGTGTTATGACATTAGAACTAGGAAAAAAACTTCCTGATTTATCTTTACACATAGGTCAAGATAACGTAATTAAACTATCGGATTTAAAGGGAAAATTCGTAATACTATATTTTTATCCGAAAGACGATACACCTGGATGTACTATTGAAGCACAAGATTTTAACAAGCTAAAACCGGAATTCGATAAACTGAATACGGTAATTATCGGAGTATCCAAAGATAAGCTTGTACTCTCATGATAAATTTAAAGTAAAAATATAGTTTAGGATTTGATTTAGCCTCTGATGCAAATTCAAATTTATGCG
>CANJ01000077.1 GCA_000309075.1 Occidentia massiliensis | reverse complement strand
ATATTTAGGATTTGTGCAAGTGGTGCTTGCATGATTAAGTACTTATTTACAATTGAGCGAACGAAAGTTTCTTGAAGACCTGTAATTTTGGCAATAACAGGAATTTTAAAGCCCTGACTGAACATTTCCTTCGCTATAATTACTGCCTTATTATGTTCGCCCTTAGCTTTACCTATCTCAATACCCTGCACCTTTCCTTCATCTCTATATGTATCAGCGATAGTTTTCATAATAGTATCCTTATCTTGCGGTAATAGATGTGTATCCAATACTTCTACTAATTCCGGTTGTTTTTGTGTTGATAGTTGATAATTTTACGTTAGTATACCATAAGAACGATCTTAGGTAAATATAACCTTTTTCTTTATCCAATATTATAATATGCTTAAACTCTGTTAAAAACTTCTCCCATAGTTTTATCATATCCTGCATATTGGATATGCTGCATCATATATTCTAGCATACCTAAATGTTTTTTCTTGACGATTTCATCATCTGTCACAGCTTGCAAATCTACTAATTGATAATCTTCCGCCATTAATTTCTTTGCCATC
>CANJ01000078.1 GCA_000309075.1 Occidentia massiliensis | reverse complement strand
CGAACCATTGCGGTACAGTTAGTATCTCAAGAGGAGCACCTGACCTCTACGGCACATTTTAACGGTATGAGTGATGTCTTCTTGTTTAATAAGCAACTCTTGTTCTTTTAAAATATCTATTATCTTTGTTCGAGCTTCTTTAATTTTCAACCCATCTATAGAAGTTTCATGTTGGAAGTCTATTGTACCTTTTTTAGTGATAATAGTTTTTAAAGGTAGATTATGCGTCTTCCACCAAGTAATATCCGTTTGATCACCAAACGTACAGCACATTACCAGTCCCGTGCCTTTATCTTGTCGTACTAAAGGGTCAGCAAGCAGTGGAACTTGCTCATTAAAAAGTGGGGTTATAGCTGATTTACCTGCTAGATGCTTATAACGTCCATCGTCAGGGTGATAAAATACGGCTACGCAAGCCGGTAATAACTCAGGTCTGGTAGTGGCTATAGTAAGCGGGTCTCCTTGCTCGGTTTTAAACGTAATATAATTCATGAAAGAGGTTTTTCCTTATCCTCA
>CANJ01000079.1 GCA_000309075.1 Occidentia massiliensis | reverse complement strand
ATAGTTGCAGCTTTTGTATCATTTTGAATTAAGCTCGAAAGACCTATTGCCTGTATTTTTTCTAACAGTTTAAAGCTAATCTCACCTGGAAATATTACATTAATTTGATCAAGTTTTAAATCTTCTAAAGATATTTGCATTGATTTTGTAATGCTCAGTGTATTTGTATATTTAATTTCAAACCCCAAACGTTTTCCATTTTTAAAAATTAAAAGATCTATTTCCGCTCCATTATGAGATGACCAAAAATAACATTCTTCGGGTTCGGCTTTATAATATCTAACAATTTGTTCTAAGGCAAATCCTTCCCATGATGCACCTATTTTAGGATGAGTGCTTAAAGCTTCATAATTATTTAAGCCTAATAAAGCGTGATATATTCCACTATCTCTAAAAAAGATTTTTGGAGTCTTAACTTATCTTTTTTAAGGGTTTCATACCAAGGCTGCAAAATACGGATCATAAAAGTTCCCTCTAAAATATCTAAATAATGCTTTGCGGTATGATATGAGATAGAGAAAGAATTTCCAAGTTCTGAAGCATTCAATATATTAGCGTGATAATGGCAAAGCATTAACCAAAACCTACGTAACTGCATAGACGGAATTGTAAAACCTAAATTTGGTATATCTCTTTCTAAAAATGTTTTAATGTAATTCTGACGCCATAAAGCACTTAACTCTTCATCATCTGCAAGATATGATAAAGGAAATCCGCCGCGTATCCATAATTGCTGAGTACCTGACACTTCAGATAAGGTAAACGGTGTCATTTCAATATAACCTATTCTACCTGCTAGTGTTTCAGAACCTTGTTTAATTAAGTCTCTTGATGCACTGCCTAGTACTAAAATTTAATATCAGTTGT
>CANJ01000080.1 GCA_000309075.1 Occidentia massiliensis | reverse complement strand
ACATAAAAACCATAAAAAAATAACTGAAGAACACAAACAAGCACATACAGAATTAAATGAATTAAATAAAACAATAACGAATTTATCACAACAATTACAAGAAAAAGGCTTAGCACCACAAAAAGTTAAAGAATTAAAAGAAGAATTAGAATTTCACCAAGAAATGTTAAAAATACATAAGGCACATGTAGAGAAGATTGAAAATAGTAAAAAAATATTAGATCAAGAAATTATTAAACATGAAAAAGAACACAACATAAATAAAGATAAAATAAAGAAATTAGGAAGTGATATTAAAGAGCGTTATAAAAAAGAACCAGAAAAATATTTAGATGCATATGAAAAATATTTAGTTCTAAAACATCAGCATAAAGCAATTAAGACAGACGGCGTTGTAAAAGATATAGAGCATCATAATAAAGTACTAAATAAAATTAAACGTGGATAAAACTAAATCTTTAGCTAAAAAAATCAGAGAACAAGCACAAGTAAAAGATACTAATACTAGGAGTTTATCTCCTGCTCGTACTCCTAATATTAAAGTTACAAATAATAAAACGAGAGGAATTTAACTAAAGTAGTAATTATTATGTCTAAATTTAAAAAATTAACTCCTGAACAAAGAAAAGCAGCTTTAGAAGCTGCAAAAGTACAATTTGAAGAACAACAGCAAAAACATAACGCAATATTTAAAGAAGCTATGCAAGCGAGTAGTCAAATCCACCAAT
>CANJ01000081.1 GCA_000309075.1 Occidentia massiliensis | reverse complement strand
ATAACTCTATAAATAGTGACGATGCAGAATCCGGAGAATTAATAGAACTATTACCGGAAACACGCCCTACTCCTGAAACTATGGCTATTAATAAGCAAAATTCTACCAGTAAAAGGCAGTTACTATCAAATGCTATGAAGATTTTAAACGACAGGGAACTGCGTATTTTAACAGAGCGTAAATTAACGGATACTCCTAAAACTCTAGATATTCTAAGCAATGAGTATAATATTTCTAAGGAACGTATTAGACAAATAGAAAATACGGCTTTTGAAAAAATAAAGAAGTTTATTTTAAACCATAGTAGAAAAGCAGCTTAAGCCTTATTGGACTGTCATCCCGTGGCTTGACCACAGGATCCAAAAACAACTAATAGTATTTTTACTGGATACCGCGATTAAGTCACGGTATAACAACGGAAAAACGATCCACCCAACAATGCTTTCGTAGAAATGACATTAGTTCAGTACACCTGACCATTCTGGATCAGAAGCATCTGCCGGTGTCATAATTTCTCTTTCATTATGACCTGTTAGATCAATTGACTAAAAATTTTTGTTTTTCCCGGAGTCTTTAGCGCTCGAC
>CANJ01000082.1 GCA_000309075.1 Occidentia massiliensis | reverse complement strand
ATTAAAGCATCTTTTGTAGAAATTAATACCACATTAAAAAATATAATGGAATATAAAGGACCCGAAATAGAATATTTAAATTCCAATATAGAAAAAGTTTAAAAGAATTTATCTAATTTAGAATCTTTGACTTATAAATTATCTAGAAATACATCTCCGAAACATATTAAGCAATCAACCCAAGATCAACCTAAAATATCTACAGGAGCAGTTACCGGTATAAAAGATAGAATAGCAAAAATTGAAGCAGACTCTGACAGCAAAATCAAAAAATACTGGACAGAAGAAAAGAAACAGACTGTAGAAAAACAACATGAAAATACTCAATCTGACTATATAACACCTCAGAAAAATTTTGAGTTTGAAAATCGAGGTAAAGAAATTAAAGAGAATAGTACCAAAAATTTAATAAACAAATTTGAAAAAGGCTTTGATAGTAAAACAACAAGATACTGGACATCACCGGCGGGATAGGATAAATGGGAGGAAGAAAAATAGAAAGGTATAGGAAAAGAGAATGAACTAATAAGACCTCGTACAAAATTTGCAATAGAACATTCTAAACATACTCAATCTAAAGAGCCTATATATCATCCAACTCCTGAAAAATTGAATATTAACGAAATAACTCACGATTTAAAGCTAAAAGGCAATACAAAAACTTAAAGACAAATTTGAAAACTTAGCAAAAGAAGCGAAGCAAATTGGGACACAAGCACAGCAACGCTCCAAATCTTCAAGTAGTCCTAACATAAAACCTACAGGTTGCAGTAAAGACGGAAGAAATATATAAGGCAATTGATGTTATTCTTGTTTTTGGGTCTTGTTGCATGGCGCGTTTATGTCATTTCCGCGGAGGCGGGACTCCAGTAAAAAAACAAGTTTTTTATGTGTTTATTTTGTCAAATATATCAATATTGAAGTTATTTTGCTAGATCCCCGCTTTCGCAGGGATAACATTGAGTAGGTTTTTCAAGCCATGCAACAAGACTTTACTGTTGTGAGGATGATATCCTACGTAAAACCAACACTGTACTCATTAATATTATAAGCAAAAATATGAAAAAGCTTAAAGTGAGAGATAGTGACTTAAAATTTTGCCATAACAACATACTAAAGAAAGGAGTAGTTGAGGATAGAATAATACCTCCAAAAGAATGTGATAGACTATAAAGCCTCATTTTAACATTAGTCTTAAATAAGGATTGAACAATAATTTGTAGCGGTACTGCATAAATGCTGCAAGTCCTATTAATATAACGGGACAGAGAATATTAAATATTTGTTTGTATAACATTATTTGCATTCCTAAAGCAACAATAATGCTGACAAATAAAGCCCATGTAATCTGTCTTAAAGGGTTTATTTTATCGGCAAACAGTCCTGCAAAAACAGCTGATATTCCATAGGCAATAGTAAGAGCTATATTCATAAATCTTATTTCAGGATGATTTATAAGAGCTATTTTTGTTAAAAAAACTCCTAAGGAAATTACTAAAAAGTGATACACTCCTCCAATAGCACCGTTTATTAGTAATGCTATTATAACGGGTAGTTTATTATTCCATATAATTTGCCGCAAGGTACTTTTTGATGACGTTCTTAAAAACTCGCTACTTTCTTTAAAAAATTTTCTCATCAAAATAGCAAATAAACCAAATATTGCACCAATAAAGAAATTAAAACGCCATAAATATTGGATATCGGAATTACTAGCGTAATAATAAGCTATAGCCGCAAGTAATGCACC
>CANJ01000083.1 GCA_000309075.1 Occidentia massiliensis | reverse complement strand
GGAAAGAAAGAGGTAGGGGATAGATGAGCAAGGGAAGTTATAGCAGGAATAAGCCGCATTGTAATATAGGGACGATAGGACATATAGATCATGGGAAGACGACATTGACAGCGGCGATAACGAAGATATTAGCGAAACGGGAAGGATGTAGTGCTAATGAGAAGAAGTATGAAGATTTAGATTCGTCACCTGATGAGAAGAAGAGGGGGATAACGATATCGACTGCGCATGCGGAATATGAGACTGAGAATAGACATTATGGACATGTTGATTGCCCTGGACACGCTGACTATGTAAAGAATATGATAACTGGGGCGGCGCAGATGGACGGAGCGATATTGGTAGTAGCTGGGACTGATGGAGTGATGCCACAAACGAGGGAGCATATATTATTAGCAAGACAGGTAAATGTACCTGCGATAGTAGTATTTTTAAATAAGGCTGATGCTGCGGAGAGTAGTGAATATTTAGATTTAGCTGAATTAGAGGTAAGGGAATTATTGAATAAGTATGGGTTTCCTGGGGATGAGGTGCCTGTAATAAGAGGGTCTGCGTTGAGGGCATTGGATGGGGATAAAGAAGCGGAAGAAGGGATATTGAAGTTAATGGAAGCGGTAGATAAAGCGATACCGCAGCCTATGAGGGATTTAGAGCAACCGTTTTTGTTGTCGATAGAAGGAGTGTTTTCGATACCTGGAAGAGGTACGGTAGTAACGGGAAGGATAGAGCGAGGAGTAATAAAAGTAGGGGATGAAGTAGAGATAGTTGGATTAGGGAAGACACAAAAGACGACATGTACTGGAGTAGAGATGTTCAACAAGTCATTGAGTCGAGGAGAAGCTGGGGATAGTGTAGGAATATTGTTGAGAGGGACGAAGAAAGAAGAAGTAGCAAGAGGTATGGTGTTAGCGAAGCCTGGAAGTATAACGCCGCATAGTAAATTTGAGACGAAGGTATATATATTGACGAAAGAAGAAGGAGGAAGGCATACGGCATTTTTCAGTAATTATAGGCCACAGTTTTATTTTAGGACTACGGATGTGACTGGGGTAATGACGTTGCCTGAGGGAGTGAAGATGGTGATGCCTGGTGATGATTTGACGTTGACTATTGAATTAATAAGTCCTATAGCTATGGCGGAAGGGTTAAGATTTGCTATACGTGAAGGTGGTAAGACTGTAGGTGCTGGTGTTGTATCTAAGATATTAGAGTAATGAAACTGTTATTTTATTAAGGAATTTATTAACAAATGGATAATCAAGAAATTAGAATTAAATTGAAATCTTTTGAT
>CANJ01000084.1 GCA_000309075.1 Occidentia massiliensis | reverse complement strand
GATAATATCCCTGCATCAACAGCAAATATTATATTTTACCGGGATTTGTAGTACGGTAACGAATTGCTAGCTTTTCTCCCGATTTGATTTTTGCAGGAAGTGTTAATCCAATATCTTGTTTATGTTTATAAATGCCCGCAGTAAACGGTACTACTGCATAGCTAAACGGTGATATAAAGATTTCCGTAGCTTCTATGTCTCTTATAAATTGTACATTTACATATCCTTTACCCTCAAAGCCGTCAGGAATTTTTATTTCTTGAATGCTATTATTTTCATCAGCTTTAAACCATTCAAAATTATGTACTTTATCGGTCTCGATAGTAATTAACCCATAACCTGTATAAGGAGTTATAATATTTAAAAGAATAGTATCGCCGGCTGTATAATCATCTTTATCAAGTTTAACTTTTAAATTTGCTTTGTCTGTTAAATTAGCCGTAACATTTCCTTCGCCTATTACCGAAAATTCAGCTTGGGCAAAGATTGTATCTTCTTTATCGGTTAAGTAAATAACGTAATCGCCTGCTTCTTTAGTAGGCACTTTATAAATATAACTTTCGTTTGCCGTGATATTAATTTTGTCAGAAGATATATTAGTCTCAATAGGTACTGAACTGTAAGAATAATTACCGTTACTGTCTGCTACTAAGTTATTTACATAATTAATCTTTTTTAAGTTAAGAGTTAAATTAGGTGCAGCTACTTTTTCTGCTTTATTTGATATGGCTATGAATTCTATTGCCGCGCTTTGTTTTTGTCTTAATATATTTTAGATCGCTATCGCTTCTAAATCCTATAATATAAGGCAGAGGTGACACTATAAGCGATTTGCTTGCGTTTACGCTTCTTCCTGAATCAGGCTCAAATCCTTCTGCTGAAAATGTTAGATTAAAAGTAGCGTTATAATATTTCTCAAGGTTAAGGTCAAAGTTTGCCGTACCTTTAGAGTCGGTAGTAATATCTCCTAAACGTTCGTAAAAAAACTCTTTATTTCCTTCGCTACTATAAAATTTATATTCTTTAAATCTAGGTACGAAAAACTCGGTAGGTCTAATATCAATAAAGCCGCTGACTTTTCTATTTTCTGCAGGAGTGCCGTAAAGATTTATGAGATTAACGGTTGCTTTAAGATCTTTTGGATTCGTCCATAGCTCATCTTGTGAGTTATTGAAGTTTATGTTTATTTTCATGCGGTCAGGCTGAAAATCACCAACCCTGACAGACACGCTATTAAGATAGTTATTGCTGCCTTGATCTCCTACTAAATATAAGCTTATATT
>CANJ01000085.1 GCA_000309075.1 Occidentia massiliensis | reverse complement strand
GTTGTTTCAGGAGTTAGCGTAGGAATTCAAGCTGTAAATGAGACTTTGAAAGTGCATGATTTGCGTAAACTTCATAAAGAGAATAATTTATTAGTACATAACAGAAATGCTAAAAGTCAGCAAGATTATATATTATCATTAGAACCGAGCTTAAAAGATATTTTGAAAAATGAATTATATACGCCGCAAACGGCAGGTAAGGATGCTACTCAAGATAAGTATGAGTTAAATGTAAATAAATTGAAAAGTACAGGACGAATATTGGCAATATTTAGGTGGAGCCGCAAATTGGGCCGCTTCTATTATTAAAGGTGCGAGCGGTAATGTGCTTGATATATTAAAAGCTACGGGTTACGGTGTAGTTACGACCGCATCATTAATTATCGACGGTCTTACTGAAAAGGAAAAAATAGAAATAAAAGCAATATTTAAATTAAATATAAATGAAGAATATAAAAAACAAGATACTCCTATATATAAAAATTTAGAACAATTAGAGAATTATACTAAGAATCAAGTATTGCAAACATTAGCTTTAAAAAAATTAATAACGGATAAGAATTATTGGAGTATGAATAAAGACCAAACAATACAAAAATTTCGAGAAATAATAGGCAGTTTTAATTCTGAAATAAAAAGAAACAGTTTAGAAGAATTTTTTAGAGAAAATAAAATAACAATGGATAATAGCAAAGAGAGCTATGTTAAAGATATTAAAAATGTAATGAATCCATTTTATGAAAATCCTAGTAAAGCCGAAGGATATAATCCTTTAACTAAAGCTATGGATAAAGATAAAGTTAATAATGCTGAAATAAAAAGGACAAAAAGTGGAAATTTAAAAAGGATGCAAAAAAGAAAGCGAAATTTAACAATATGAAATGATTATTATAACTCACTGCTAGTTACAAATTTGTAAGGGGGGAGGTAGTATCGCTAAATATTCTATGCAATAGTTCATTATTAAGAGCATGGCTAGTTTTGTAGCCTTTAATTGCACTTACAATGCTAGTGCCGTTGGTATATAAATCACCGAATAAATCTAATAGTTTATGGCGAACAAATTCATCTTCATAACGTAAGCCGTTTGGGTTCAAGATTTTATCCTGCTCATCTATTCCTATAGCATTCTCAAATGAGGCACCTTGGGCAAGCCCTTTGCTTTTCAAATAATCAACATCTCTTATAAAGCCAAAAGTTCTAGCATCCGCAATATTTTTAGTAAAAGATTCTTGATCCCTAAAACTTAGATTTTGTCTGCCTATAGCTTTACTACTAAAAT
>CANJ01000086.1 GCA_000309075.1 Occidentia massiliensis | reverse complement strand
AGTGTCTGTTTCTATAATTGTGTTGGTTTTAGGATTGGTAGCTGTTGCTTCAAATCCTTCNCCTTTTTTATGCTGCCTTAGGGTTGGTATTAGCGGCCGGGGCTGGATGTTTAGTTATTGTTGCTTTGGGGTCTTCATTTTTGTCTATTGTTCTTTTTTTGATTTATTTAGGTGGGATGTTAGTAGTGTTTGCCTATTCTGCAGCGTTGGCTGCAGAACCTTATCCTGAAGCATGAGGAAGTTGGTCAGTTGTATTTTATGTGTTGGTATATTTAATTGGTGTATTAGTGTGGTATTTATTTTTAGGAGGAGTTGAGGTAGATGGAATAAATAAGTCTAGTGAGCTAGGAAGTTATGTTATGCGTGGTGATTGGGTAGGGGTGGCTTTAATATATTCGTGTGGTGGGTGATTATTGTTTATTGGTGGGTGAGTATTATTATTAACTTTGTTTGTGGTATTTGAGTTAACTCGAAGTCAATATGGTGGGAGTCTTCGTGCGTTAGAATAAGGTAATGATAATTGCCGAAGTTATAAGGAAAAGGGTTAAGTAAGTTTTAATTAACCCTTGTTGAATATTTGTGGTGGTTTTAATTATTGGCAGTTGTTGGTTTACTATTCCTTGTGGACCTAATTTTTCATATCAGGATAGATCAATTAAATGGGTTGCAATGTTTTGTGCTAAGTTAAGATTGGTTTTTGGTATTATTCGGTGAATAATAGTTGGGAAGAATCCAAGGAGATTAGAGAAGGAATGAATATTTGTTTTTGATTCTTGGTTAATGTAGGTTGTTAGCTTAGAAAGGTCTATTGCAATGATTAATCCTGTAACCGAAACGATAATAGCTGCCTGTTTTGCTAATGTTGGTATAGTTATAATAGGGGAATTAATTGGAAGCATATTTGAGGCAATTAATAGGCCAGCTACAATACTACCTCAGGCTAATCGTTTAATTGGGTTGATCACTGTTTTGTTGTTTTCGTTAATAGGTGATAATGGATTTGATCGTGGATGACCCATAGATGCAAAGAAAATTACTCGAAAGCTATAAATAGCGGTAAAGGATGTTGCAATTAATGTGAGTGTTAGGGCTCAGGTGTTGGTTTGAGAGGTGTTAAGGGCTTCAATGATAGCGTCTTTTGAGAAGAATCCTGCTAGGAATGGGGTCCCGGTTAAGGCTAGGCTGCTAATTGTTAAGCAAGATGTAGTGATTGGTAAAGAATTTTGTAGGCCTCCTATTTTTCGAATATCTTGTTCATCA
>CANJ01000087.1 GCA_000309075.1 Occidentia massiliensis | reverse complement strand
ATTTAAAGAACCCGTTCGACCCTCAACATCCTCCCAAACAATATTCCTTATTGCACCAACTATAGCCTTAGCTTTAGCCATATCAATTTGGGCCCCACTACCTATACCTTTCTCACTAGCAGACTTAAACCTAGGAATCCTCTTTATCCTTGCCTTATCAAGCCTTACGGTATATACTATTCTCGGATCCGGATGATCATCCAATTCAAAATACGCCTTAATTGGAGCACTACGAGCAGTCGCACAAACTATTTCATACGAAGTAACTCTTGGATTAATCCTCTTATGCATGATTATATTAGCTGGTGGATTCACCCTATACAACTTTAATACCACTCAAGAGCAAATATGATTAATTATTCCAGGATGACCAATAGCAGCAATATGGTATATTTCTACCCTAGCAGAAACCAACCGAGCACCCTTTGACCTTACAGAAGGAGAATCTGAACTTGTTTCAGGTTTTAATGTAGAATACGCAGGTGGACCTTTCGCTTTATTTTTCTTAGCCGAATACGCTAATATCCTAATAATAAATACACTTTCTACTATTCTCTTCCTCGGATCTTCATTTATAAACCAACCGGAACTAACTACTATTTCCTTAATAATTAAATCATCCATCTTATCAATAATTTTCCTATGAGTTCGAGCATCATACCCACGATTTCGATATGATCAACTTATACACCTAGTATGAAAAAACTTCCTCCCAATCACACTAGCCATAACATTATGACATATCTCATTACCAATTTCTATGCTAGGCCTACCATCACAAACCTAGGAAATGTGCCCGAAAGTCAGGGATCACTTTGATAGAGTGAAATATATGGGTTCAAACCCCATCATCTCCTTAGAAAGACAGGAATTGAACCTGCACCTGAGAGATCAAAACCCTCCGTACTCCCACTATACCACTTCCTAGTAAAGTCAGCTAAAAAAGCTTTTGGGCCCATACCCCAAACATGTTGGTTAAACCCCTTCCTTTACTAATGAACCCAATCACATTTTCAGTTGTACTAACCAGCCTTGCCTTCGGAACAATTTTTACTGTATCAAGTAGCCACTGACTTTTAGCCTGAATAGGCTTAGAAATTAACACATTAGCAATCATTCCACTTATAACCCAACATAAACACCCACGAGCCATTGAAGCCTCAACAAAATATTTTTTAACACAAGCAGCAGCATCTGCACTTCTCCTCTTCTCTAGTTTAAATAATGCCTGACTCACCGGAGAATGGTCAATTTT
>CANJ01000088.1 GCA_000309075.1 Occidentia massiliensis | reverse complement strand
GATAGGTTTTAGCATCTGATTTATCATGTAAAAATCTTCACCTCTATTATCACCTTTATCAAAAAGTTTTTGTGATATTTTCTCACTTAAAATATTTGCCAATAAATTACTCTTAATATTTTGTTTATTTACAATATTTTCATATAAAGGGTTCAATATTTGTAATGGAGAATTTACATGATTTGTAATATGTTTATATTGATTTGTTCTAGGAGTAGCTAGGTTAGTAACCAAATTCATAGGTAGTGAATTTAGTTTTTCTATAATATAGTCTTTAATCGTTTGATTTTCTTCATATAATCTTTTTACTTGTTGAGCAAAAATTTTTTTACTAAGTACATTTCTTTTCCTTCAGCTTGTATTTGTAAAAATAATTTATCAATTGCCTTATCAATTAATTTTGCTTGTTGTTCTTTAATTAGTTTAGGTACTAAAGGAGGAATAGCCTTATCAAGATTGTAAGTATCAGTAAGTAGCATTAAATGATCAGGTAATTTAGCCTCTGCTAAATTAATATTTTTAAAATTACAATCTTTTAAAGAAGTGACTTTAGTTAAATCTGCATTTTTTAATGATACGCCTGAGAAGTCGATATTAGATAAATCACCTACTAATATGGCTCCCTCTAAGCTGAATTTTCCATTTTGTATTTTATGTAAATTATTTCTAAGAGTAATTGCATCTATGGTTTTATCTTTAAAATCTTGTGATGGACTAAATACGTCTTTTAGTTTTTCAGTAGCATAGCTAAAACCTGCTTTTATAATATTCGGCAATTGCCCTTCCAAATAATTTGTTTTTTGAGCTAGAGTATATATAGCACTAGCAGCCTCACGATAATTACTTTTTTCAACCTCTTCTATAACTTTAACTAATTCATTAGGATGGTTTAACATTGATGGAAGTACATTATATAATTCTTTCTTATCAAGGTTATTTATACCTGGTATTTCTACTAAAGTTTTATCTAAAATACTTGCAAATATTTCTCTATTATTGTTTAAATATTTTTTAATTTCAGGATTGTCTTTAGTTAAAGCTATTAACTCTTTTGCCATTCCCGTATAATCACCTTGAATAAAAGCTCGAAAAACCTTTTTTAATGATTCAGATTGATCAAGTAATATAGGCATTATGCTCGTTAGCTTTGTAACATCATTCGCTTCCAGACCATAATTTATAAGTTGTTGTTTTATAGTTTGGCATTTTTTGCATC
>CANJ01000089.1 GCA_000309075.1 Occidentia massiliensis | reverse complement strand
ACTAAACATTCATTTTACGTATCAAATCAAAAAGATAGTGTAGCCTCTCTTGATGACCTTGATAATATACCGTACTTTCATAATATTACCAATTTTGCTAAACAAATTTATGAGCATTTGGAATCTAATCCTTCAGCAGTAAATAATGCTATTAATTTTACTATTAATAATGGGATATTAAATAATGTTAATATCTCAATGTCGATATTTAGAAGCACTAAATATATTTTTAAATATATGGTAGAAGAGAAAAGTTTAAGAGAAATATTTGATGCGGTACGCAACGAATTAAACCAAGAAATACGCAATGAGGCCTTATTAAATGAAGTTAAAAACGTATGCATGCCATTACTTAATACAAATGTGTTATTGTTAAAATCAAAGGATTGCTAGAGTTACGTGGATTGATTCATCCGTCATTGCGAGAAGAGGTTACCAGGGTCGTCATGAGCTACGCAGCCGTAAGCTGTGCAGCAATCTCATGCAATAATAATAAACTCCCAAGATTGCTTCGTAATTTTCTCGCAATGACCATTTACCAATTACCTGCTCGCAATGACGATTTGGGTTGACAATGTGCTATTAACGTTGTTAGTATGCTTTTACATACATAGCCAGCTCTTATAAGCTAACAAGATAAATAATTCTTTAAACCGCAAGAATAAATAAAACTTTCTAAAAATCTAATTTGATTCCTAACTTAAATAAGTATATTGCTTACCTTTAAACTTGATTGCTAACTCAACTTTTCAATTATAATCTATTAATAATAAAATAATGAACACAACTAATAAAGAATCCACAGCAGAACTTAACAATACCGAATCCAATAACAATTATAATAATTTTGCAGAGAACGGTAATATTATTAATTTAAAACAATTAAAACGTAAATTACCGGAGGAACTACAAGCTCAAGCAGAAGAATTAAAAATTGAAAATATTAATTCATTACTTAAACAAGAATTAGTTTTTGCAATTTTGAAAAAATCCGTAGAGCAGGGAGTTTTAATAGTGGGAGAGGGGGTACTTGAAGTACTACCTGACGGATTTGGTTTTTTACGTTCACCGGAAGTAAACTACTTAGCAGGCCCTGATGATATTTATATTTCTCCTAGTCAGATTCGTCGCTTTGGTCTGCGTACCGGTGATAC
>CANJ01000090.1 GCA_000309075.1 Occidentia massiliensis | reverse complement strand
ATTATAATGAAAATACTTTACTTACCAAAGACGGTAAATTACTACAAATTATCAAAATACACGGCATTACCTCAAAGAAAATAAGCGATAACATACAAAATTTACGTGAAATGGTTAGAGTTTCTATAAAAAAGAATATAACCGATTATGATTTTGCTTTTTGGCTACATACAATACGAGAAAAACAAAACTTAGATGATTCAACTCCTTACAAAAAATTATTACCGGCAAATATTCATACCTTATGGCAGAGAAAAAACCATTGGAATGATAAATTCGTTAATACTTTATATATATCTATAGTACATGATTCTGCTAAAGTTAACATCACAAACTTTAACTCTTTAATAAATTCTTTATCTCATAAATTAATTACTGATTTTGAAAATAACTACTTAGATTCAGCTTTTCAAAAATTAGACAATATCACTAATAATATTTTAAATGATTTAAACGAATTCAGTGCTGAAAAACTCGGTATAATATTTGAAAATGATAATGTTTTTCTAATCCTTTATTTTTATATAATCGCATAGCTAACCTTAATAATAATGATTGTTTGGTACCTATAATAGATTTATCCGATGCAATAGGTAGAAGTATTTATACAATTAGCAGCGATAAAATGGTAGTTACGGATCATGAGAAAAATAATAAATTCGTTTCTTACTATCTAAAAAAGAATATCATGAAACTCCTTCTCATACACTGGATAAATTTTTACAGTTACCGATTGAATTAATAATAACTGAAATATTTTACTTTGTTAGCAAAAAACAAGTAATATCCAAATTGCGTGGTCAAGATTATATTCTAAAAAATTACTAACGACTCAACTTTACTTAATCACAAAGGGATTAATAAGCTTGATGCAGCTAATTTAGATTTTCAATTTTGTAATCAGCAAATTTCAATTGCCGTTATAGAAGAAGATGAAAATAAACTAGATGCAGCCGTAGCTAAAGCATCAACCGAACTTTAAACTTGGTATTATTCATGTAAAAGAAGATATTAATATTGAGCAAATATTTTGGTCGCAATTACCTGCTAACTTTGCCTTTATACGTAGAATGTCGCCATTATCCGTAGAGCATATTGCTTCTCTTACCGCTCTTCATAATACTAC
>CANJ01000091.1 GCA_000309075.1 Occidentia massiliensis | reverse complement strand
TCAATATTCATTTGAACAAAAGAAGTTATCGATCTCCCAATCACAGAGTGTATCTTTTAGCCTTAAAATAAAATTGATATAGTCAGCTGGTGATTGTTGCTTTGGTAAAGAAAATGTGTAAGGTTTATGCTTTGCTGCTAAAGCAACAGAGATATATTCATGTTCCCATCTCTTCATGGTATCTTCATACCTTAAAGCTAAATCAGCAAGCTCAGTCTTATTACCATATTGTAAAGCTTCTTTTAAAACAGTTCTACAGTGATAATCTTCCTTCTCAGTTATAAAGGCAATAATTTCTTCTTCTTCTCCCCACTTCTTTACCGCATCTTCTAACATAGCTGCAGAATAAACACTGGTCTTAGCTAAGAGATAATCTTTTACTGGAGTTACATTATTAGATTCTTGTGAAATGGTTTTTGCTGGTTTTAACCATTTAAAGCAAGCAACAATAATACTAAAACATACAATCGCACTTCCTATCAAGTTTAGTGGTACCCCTTTATCTTCCATTATTTCATTATTTACTTCTTGTCCTAAACTATTATTTTTAATATTGTTGTGATAGTTTAAATTCTCACTAGTCAATCCTATGCTCCTACACTCTAAATATTTATTACCTTTTAAATTATTGACTGTGTCCTTTATCCACTCTACTGCTTGAGTTAAAAAAGATTTTTTAAAGCTATATTTATCTTCCTCTATATCTATTTGTTGATATTGTTTCACTTTATTTGTTGTTCCTAACAGCAATGTTGTAGCTAAGTTTATTACTGAATTGACAACAACATTAATAAACGAGGAAGGTTTATCTGAACTACTGGCTAATTGATTTTCTAGATTTTGATTAATAGTTGCAATGTCGTCTTTATAATGGTTGTCGTTTAAATAATTTCCTTCCACAGAGCGACTTCCTCTATTATACTTTGTTTCCTCTTCTTGCTGCTGATTGCTAACTAGACTCATTGTTTCAAACATATCGTTTAATTTCTCAGATAATTGTTCAATTACCCATCTGCTACCAGCTACTTCTTCTAACTCTTCTTTACTATTTGTCAATGTCTTTTCTATACTCTCTACTACATGTCTTGGTATTTTTAAATATTCTTCGTTAAATCCTGTTAT
>CANJ01000092.1 GCA_000309075.1 Occidentia massiliensis | reverse complement strand
AGTAAGGGTCGGGCCATAATTCCATGATTTTCGGTAAAGATTTTTGCTGTATAGTACCGACATTATACTCGCGTTTTAAAACTTCAGCCGGCATTCACCCTACATCACCGATAAAATATATTTCTGAGAAATGCAAAATCGATTTAATA
Organism: Occidentia massiliensis; assembly: GCA_000309075.1. Lineage (GTDB taxonomy): Bacteria > Pseudomonadota > Alphaproteobacteria > Rickettsiales > Rickettsiaceae > Occidentia > Occidentia massiliensis. The sequence continues at coordinate 922 of CANJ01000092.1, read as the reverse complement.
TTATTATCGGGATCTATATGGATTTATAATATTCACGTTGTACATCATTAAACAATTTCGCTACTATAAATGGTTTATCAAGATGTCTTTCTATACTTACTAAAGCTATATTTTCTAAGTTTTCGGGGTATTAAACAATTTTATCTAAAGCCGTTAATTTTTCAAACTCTTCCTCTCCTATTTTTTCTTTTAGGTCTTTTTAGGTCTCTTTTATATTTTTGTTCTTTATCTGAAGGAAATACTAATTTATCATTTTTACAATCAACCAAAAAAGGAGTAGTAATAGGATATTTAATAAATAAATCTTTTAGTTTCATAATAAAAAATTTCTTAATATATAAGGCTAATTTTTTATATGTCAAATAATATCCTCTAGACTATCTAGGTAATGCTTTACCAATCGTAACAACTTCGCTTCAGGGCTTAGATTTTTCACGGCCCATTTTTTAATCCAAGGTTCAGCGAGCTGCCACATATTAACATTACCGTCTAACTGTCTGCCTATCCCTTCCACCATTATTAAAGTCTTTTGCAATAACAACAACTCCGGTTGTACTTCCATGCCGAAATCTTCCGTGATTTTAAATAAATGTGCAAGCAGCTTACCTATGGAAATATTTTTTATGGGCGTCCCTACTATAGGCTCGGTAACTGCTCTACAACTTTGAGCGAATAAAGCTAAATCAGTATTTGATGGGATATAGCCGGCTCTTAAATGTACTTTAGCAACTAATTTATGATCACGCCTTAAAAAGCCAAATAGACTTTCGGCAACGGCTAAACGATCTTTTTCTTTAAGTCTGCCCATAATACCGAAATCAAGTAAAATTATTTTACCTTGCTTATTCACTAAAATATTCCCTGCATGTAAATCAGCATGAAAAAATCCGTCTCTATAGGCTTGATTGAAAAACATTACGGC
>CANJ01000093.1 GCA_000309075.1 Occidentia massiliensis | reverse complement strand
TAATATATTCAGGGCAGAAATCATATAATGGTGTTGCTATTATTTCAAAATTTCCTTTGAATGATGTTTTTTCATTGGAGTTATATAATAGTGATAAAAGGCATATAGCAGCTATAGTTAATGATATAGAAATACATAATTTTTATGTTCCTGCCGGCGGTGGTATACCTGATATCGAGGTAAATACAAAATTTAAGCATAAGCTCGAATATGTAAGGTTAATGCAGGAATGGTTAACGACTAACCGTACTAAAAACGATAAAATGATTATTGTTGGGGACTTGAACATTGCTCCGCATGAACATGATGTATGGTCTAGTAAGCAGTTGCGAAATGTTATCAGCCATACCGATATTGAACGCTCGTTATTGGTAGAGCTACAAAATGCGTTAGGTTTTATTGATAGTAGCAGACATTACGTATCGCTTGACGAAAAATTTTATACATGGTGGAGTTATAGAAATATAGATTGGAAAAAATCTAACAGAGGTAGAAGACTTGATCATATTTGGGTTAGCGATAATTTAAAAGGTGCATTATTTTCTATGCATTTACTATCAGAAGCACGTGAATGGTCTTCACCTTCGGATCATGTACCATATTTTGTGACTTTTAATTTACAGATGTCATCCCGTGGCTTGACCACGGGATGACAATAGTCTTAAGGAGTAATTAGTGGATATTAAGTTAGGAAAATATAAGCCGACAAAGGAAGAATATNTAAAAAGCTTTAAAGATATGCTCCTACTGCGCGTTTTGAGAAAAATGCGGTCAGTTATACGGAATGGGAGAAGTCGGTGGTTTTTGTCATTTATATATAGGGCAAGAAGCAGTAATTTCTGCGGTAGATATGGTTAAACAAAAAGGTGATAGCACTATTACTAGCTATCGTGACCATGCTCATATTATTTTAGCAGGCACTGAGCCTAAGTATGTTCTTGCCGAGCTTATGGGGCGTGCTACAGGTTGCTCGAAAGGTAAGGGTGGCTCGATGCATTTATTTAATGTACCAAACAAATT
>CANJ01000094.1 GCA_000309075.1 Occidentia massiliensis | reverse complement strand
ATAGAAAATGTTTAGATACATGTTATGATAAAGGACATTTTATTAGGTCCTATACATCCAAGAATTGGCGGTATTATTTTAGCTAATATAGAAAAACTAAGTCAACTTAAAGATATATTAAGATAAGATCCTTTTTATATAAATAATATAGCTGAATATGAAATTACTAACTTCACTCCTACACAATGGAATAAGAATTTAAATATTTTTTTTCAAAAACATGAATAAACTAATCCCTGTACCTCGTGAATTTTTTGCAAGAGATACTAATGTAGTAAGCACCGAGTTAATCGGTAAAGCTCTTTATTTCCAAGGTAAAACAGCTATCATTACTGAAACTGAAAGCTATATAGGGCAGAATGATCCTGCTTGCCATGCAGCAAGAGGGCGGACAAAAAGAACGGATATAATGTTTGGTCCTGCAGGCTTTAGCTATGTCTATTTAATTTACGGAATGTATTATTGTTTAAATTTCGTAACCGAAGCTAAAGGCTTCCCTGCTGCAACCTTAATAAGAGGCGTACATGTTATTTCGCCTGAAAATCTATACCTCAACGGTCCGGTAAATTATGCAAATATTTAGGAATTAATATTTCTCATAATAAATGCGATCTTATAAATAACAACGAATTTTTTGTCGGCGATATCGGCTTAAAGCTACCCTACTCTACTACTGCTCGTATAGGTATTACTAAAGGCACGGATAAATTATGGCGTTATGTTGTTACAGATATCACTAATTTAATCTCTCAATATAATGTACAGTCTTAATAAGGTCATATTGATTTACGGCAAAAGGACCTCGAAAAGGTTTGTCTAATATAAATAATAACAAAAGCATTGATGATGAAGTGATACAAACTAAACCAACCGAAATCTTATGTAAATAAAGCTTGGTGCCAAACATACAGACAAAAATTAATTAATAGCAGTCATTATACATACAACTATCCAATATTGAATATTTAAGGAAAAATAGGACTATTTTAATCCTGTTATACCTTACTGTATAAAGCTCTTTTA
>CANJ01000095.1 GCA_000309075.1 Occidentia massiliensis | reverse complement strand
GTGCAGAGTCAAGGTTTTCGATAGGGCTTGCTTGCCATACCGCTCTAATTGCATTATCTGCCAAAGCTTCACAAACACTAGCCGGAATATTAGGACAGATTTTTTTGTTAACCTTTGCCTGCTCAACATTACCTGCTTTATCTAGCGTAATACTAATAATGACTTTTACCTTATTATTACCTCTAACTCCTGCCGGTACATTACTCCAATGTCTTTCAATCTGTCTTTTTATCAAAGATGTTTCACTATCGGAAAGAGGCAGCCCATCCGTATAAACCCCTTTAGCTTCTTGTGCATTATCAGCTTTTTTTGACCTTTGATGCTTATTGGATTTTACATTATCCCCTTCTGAAGATTGCTCTAAATGCTTCAGCAAAGAATCAAGCTCATCGGTTTTAGGCTCTTTTTTCTTCACATCTTTAGGTTTCTCAGCCGGTTTCGTTTCCTCTTTCTTTTCTTCGGGCTTCTTCTTTTCTTCTGCTTGTTTTTTTCTTCTTCTTTAGGTTTTTCTTCCTTTACTTCTTCTTTCTTCTCAGGTAACGCTTCTTTTGCTTCTTCAGACTTTGGTTCTTCTATAGGTTTTTTCTCTTCTATTTTAGGCTTTGCTTCGATTGTTTTAGCCTCAGACTCTTTTGCTTTTTCTTCTTTAGGCAAATCTTGCGGTTCTTCTTTTGGCTTACTCTGCTCAGATTTTTTAGCGTCTTCGTTTTCTATAGGGGCTTCTTTTTGCTTTGTCTGAGTGATAATATTTGATTTATCGCTAACAGGTAACATTTCAAAAGTTATAGTTTGCTCTTCCGGTAATTTTTCAAAAAGTGACGGCATACCGAATAGAAAAAAATATAAAAGAAGTAAGTGCAGAACAATAGAGAGGCTAAGGAAAACCGTAAAATTATCCTTATTTTGATTACTTTTCATTATTTTTAATATTTGAAATAAGAGATACACGAGAAAAGCCGGCAGCATGAATTTCGGCAACTATCTCTACTACCTGCCCATAAGAAACATTTCTATCGCCTC
>CANJ01000096.1 GCA_000309075.1 Occidentia massiliensis | reverse complement strand
AAATTTGATCATAAAATGGCCATAGTTTCATTCCAATTAGGAATTACATCAACTATGTTTTTAATAAAAATCTAAAATTTTTCAGTTTAAACTTTTATTGCCTTTGACTGTGTTATTAAGTTTTTCATAAAAAATCTTAAATATAGACTTAGATCTTCTGGCAGCCATAGCAACCATAAATAATATGGGTTTTATATTATCCCTACCATTCATAATACTACGATATCCTCTATACGTTCCGCTCTCATTACTCCTTGGTCAAGACCAGTTAAAGAAGCTATCTGTTTTCTGTTTAATGTTCCGAGTTCAGGAAGTAATATTAGCAGTTGATTAGCACTATTATCACCTATACCAGATATAGTCTTTAAAGTTTCTTTTCTGGAATTCAAAACAGTATTGCTTTCTATTAAAGAACTAATTTGATTGGTAATTAACTTAATCTGATCAGATATAGCTTCAATCATAAATTTACAACTTGCTTCAGTAAACTCAATGTTTGGACCTTGTAATCTGGTTTTCTCAGCAATCAACATTTTGCTTATCTTTTCTTTCAGCTCCATATAATGCTAAAGCCTTAGCGTCTAAAATATCTGTTTTAGCATCATTACCGAACAAACGTATAAAATTTAACTTTGGCGCCATGCACTGGAATGTTATTATTACAGAGGATCATCAATAACTCAATTTCATACCCACCTGTAGTTTCTAGTACACATAATGATTCTTCAAGTATGTGGTTATAATGCTCAAAAAATTTTGCTATCCCTTCATGATTATTCTCAAATTCTTTAGTCTCTTTGCTATTATAAACAGAAACTACAAAATTAAATTTTCCTATGTCAATTCCAATAAAATTATGATAAGTTTTCATAACTACCTCGAGATTTTAATTGCAAATGTTTACAATTGTAAGAGGTGCACTTCAGCGTCCCATTCAACTTTCAAACGTCTCAACAGAAAGACTAGAGTACCAACGATGCCAACAATCTTTTAGATCTATTGTCCA
>CANJ01000097.1 GCA_000309075.1 Occidentia massiliensis | reverse complement strand
ACTAATCGAGGTTTGAATGAATCTACAAAATTCCCACTCAAAAAAATATGTTTTAACTTTTTTCATGTCAACATGTTCGTTGACTAGTAGCTTTTTAAGTACAAGTGCTAGAGCGGCAAGCTTTAAAGATTTAGTTAGTAAAACCCCGGNATGGGAAAAGCACAATTCAACACAGCAACAAAATATTTGGAAAGATTTGACTCCAAATGAAAAAATCAAAAAATGGCAAGAAGCAGCTTTAGTTCCTAGTTTTACTCAAGCACAAAATGATCTAGGAATCAAGTATAAGGAAACAGATTTATCAAGTTTTTTAGATAGTACTAGACATAAAGCAAGACAAGCAAGAGCTGAAATTTTATTATACATCGAAAGAGTAAAACAACAGGATTTTGATACAAAAAAACAAGAATATATTAATCAAGGTGTAGTTCCTACAGATATAGAAGCAGCAACAAATCTTGGAATAAGTTATGACCCTAGCAAAATAGACAATAATGTAGAACACGATCAAAAGGTACGTCGTGCAGAAAAAGACAAAAAAGCAGTAATCGAACTATATATCAGCTCAATAAACAGAAATATTAAATACAAACATTATGTTGATAATGATATTATCCCTGAAATGCAAGAAGTAAGGACTGCTCTTAACATGAATAAAGATGAGGCACAATCTTTTGTTGCTTCAATAAGAACTGAAATTATGGAAAACGCAAAGGGACAATATATAGCCGATAGCCATATTCCTACAGAAAAAGAGTTAAAAAAGAAGTTTGGTATATCTCGTGATGATAATAGAGACGGCTATATTAAGTCAATAAGACTTAAAGTTATGGACAAAGAAAAGCCACAATATATAGCCGATAGCCATATTCCTACAGAAAAAGAGCTAGAGCAGAAATTTGGTGCTGATAAAGGTGAGGCAACAAACTATATCGCATCAATAGCAACTCAGATGATGCTTAGGTAAAAAATCGTACTATATAGATAATAATATTA
>CANJ01000098.1 GCA_000309075.1 Occidentia massiliensis | reverse complement strand
GAAAGTAAACCGATGGAGAAAAAAGTTCAAAAACCAAAACATTTTGTAGAAAATGTAAAAAAATTATCTTAGTAGCGTCAGGTAAAGGCGGAGTCGGAAAATCTACAATATCGGCTCTTATCGCTCAGCAGTTAAGTCTAGCAAATTACCGAGTCGGGATAGTAGATGCGGATATTTACGGTCCGTCAATTCCGCATATATTCGGCATTAACGAAGTACCGCAAACGAAAGATGGACGAATAATACCGGTACTTGCTCAAAGCATCGAAATTATATCTATAGGCTTCTTCGTTAAAGACCACTCGGCAATAATTTGGCGTGGTCCTATGGCGAGTAAGACTATTTATCAATTATTATCGGTAACAAAATGGGATAATTTAGATTATTTAATTATCGATATGCCGCCGGGAACAGGTGATATTCATTTAAGTATACTAGAAAATTATCATTTAGACGGCGTAATAATCGTAACTACAACACAAAAAATATCAGAAATAGACGTAATACGTTCTATAGATTTATATCAAAAACTAAATTTACCTATTTTGGGAATAATTGAGAATGTGAGCTATATGCTTAAAAATAATAGTGGCGGACATTTATCACAAAAATATAATATACCACTAATCGCTCAAATTCCGATCACACCACAAATAGCCGAGGCTTGCGATAAATCACTACCTCTAACAAACTTATTAACATTACCTTTAGAGAAGTATTTACAATGAAAATACACGTATTGGAGGATGATAGAACAGGCAACACCCATCAGGCTATTGCACCTGCTGAAAAATTAACGGAAGAATATACAACAATTAAGCTTGAATATAATTGCTTAGCTAAGCTACCGAACTTTTACTAAAATATTATCCTATTCATATAAAAAGTGAGCTATTGCAGTATCTTTTGGATAAGTCCCCGCCTGATATGATAATTACCGCTGGAAGAAGAACGGCAGT
>CANJ01000099.1 GCA_000309075.1 Occidentia massiliensis | reverse complement strand
ATCCCGGGACTTGATCGTGGTATCCAGGAAATTTCAAAAGATACCGTGGTCAAGCCACGGTGTGACATCGCGGGTGCAATAATCTTCGCCTTAGGTGCTATTAAGGGAGTTACGCCGAATTTCGGTAAGTTAGTAACGGATGAGCGAAAAGCAAGAGGGGCGTTTAAATCAATTACTGATTTTATTGAAAGATTACCCCCAAAATCTATTAACAGTAAATTATTGGAAAATTTAATCAAGTCAGGCTGTTTTGATGAGCTGCATGATAATCGATTGCAATTATTGTCAAGCATTCCAAAATTGCTTTCTTATTCAACTGCATATCACGAAGAGCAGGAATCTAATCAATTTAGCTTAATTAAAGTTTCTAGTTTAAGTCCAACTATTTTAGTATCAAGCGATTATGCCGATAAAAATACTTTAGCCTTTTATGAATTTGAGGCTATGGGTTTATTTATCTCTAATCATCCTCTTACGGAATATCAAGAAATATTTAGTCGTTTAAATATTTTAAATACTGCGGATTTGCATAATAACTTACCTGATGGTACTAACCGAGTAAATCTTGCCGGTGTAATACAAAAAAAGGATTCTCGTATGTCGGCAAGAGGTAGGTTTGTGACGCTCGTGCTTTCCGATCCTGAGAATATCTTTGAACTTAGTATTTTTAGTGAGGAAGTTTTAAAAGATTATGTACATTTACTTGATGTTAAAAGTTTGGTAGTTGTTAACTGTGACATAGTTAAAGATGAGGGAGGAATAAAACTAACGGCAAAAAGCTTTTCATCAATTGAGGATGCAATTAATAATAAACAATTTGAACTACAGTTTTATCCACAAAATCATGAAGAATTACAGCAGATAGTAACCTTGCTTGCAGCTCGTATAAATAATGAAGATCAGAGTAATGCTAAAGCTACAATCTATTTACAAAGCGCAGATGTAAAAAA
>CANJ01000100.1 GCA_000309075.1 Occidentia massiliensis | reverse complement strand
CCTGAAATTTCGCCTTTTACCTTAATATAGCCAAAATTATTTTCTAATAGCTCTTTGATTTTATTAGAAATCTCACTAACTGAAAACTCTTTGGTTGCTTGATGCGCAATGAAATTGTCTAGCATTTTATTAGTACTTGGTTTTTTGCGCTGAGGGTAACACATTATTCGTCATTACGAGGAGAAACTATAAGTTTTGACGAAGCAATCTCAGGAGTTTATCCTACTGCATGAGATGGCCACGTCGATGCTATGCATCTCCTCGCAATGATGATTATCATCTCCATAGAATAACCTTGTACTACAAAAGAGCAAGCTAAAATTTTTTATTATTTGATATATTGCTAATAGCTTGCTATTATTTTTACTATTAAAATATATTTATTAATATAAATGCTACTGCGAATAATATGTTTGCTTATTATCATAATATTTTCTTTGGTAAGTTTTGCCGCTCTTTCTAAGCATGGTCAAAATATTAAAATAAGCAATATTATAGCTGACTTTGTAGAGTATAATGAAAATCAGGATTTGATATATGCTAAAGGTAATATAAGAATTATCACGGATGAGTATTTATTAACAGCAGATAATTTACTTTATGATATAGAAAACGATATTTTAAGGGCAGAAGGTAATATCCGAATTAAGGATAAACAAAATCGGATAATAGAGGGAGACAAAGCGGTTTTAAAAGATAAATTTAAGAAAGGTATCATATCGGAATTTATTTTGCTTTCCGGTGATAATAATCTTTTAATTGCTAAACTTGCCGAAAGAATAGATGAAAATAATCTTAAGCTGCATCATGCCGAGTTTACCCCTGTGATGTTGCTTGTAATAGAAATCCTATTTGGCAAATTGCTGCTAAGGATACTTATATTCATTCCGCAGAGCATAGAGTAGTTTATAAAAACGTGTTTTTTGAAGTGTACGGTGTACCGA
>CANJ01000101.1 GCA_000309075.1 Occidentia massiliensis | reverse complement strand
TTATAAGATCTGAAAATTGTAAAGTTTTATATTATAATATTGATGAAAATTTTATGCCCATTGGTGATTTTAAATATGATAATTTTATTTTATATGTTAATTATTATGGTATTTGCTCAAATAATGTAAACATTTTGTCTAAAAAATATAGTAACTTAATTGTAGATAATTCACAGGCATTTTACTCTGTACCTATGAAAAATATTGACTGCTTTTTCTCACCAAGAAAGTTTTTTGGAGTACCTGATGGGGGTTATTTATTTACTGATAACACTAGTGTTGAAATAGTACAACAAGATATTTCTTACACAAGGTTTACTTATTTGCTTAAAAGAGTTGATGTATCAGCAAGTGAAGCCTATAAAATTTTTCAAGATAATGAAAATAACCTTACTGGTCAAGATATTAAGCTAATGTCAAGATTAACAAAAAAGATATTATCATCTATTGATTATGAAAAAGCTAAAAACATAAGGTTGAATAATTTTTATTGTCTTTATGATAAATTGCATAAGTTTAATCAGTTAAGATTTAATCTTAGTCAAAATGATGTATCTATGGTATATTCTTTATTAGTTGAAGATAGAAATTTAAGGAAAAAATTAATAGATAACAAGATATATGTAGCTGAGTATTGGCCGAAAGTAAAAAGTGGTGTTGTAGTGATGCTTGTGAAATATATTTACAAAATTACTTATTGCCTTTACCAATTGATCATAGGTGGATGCAACAAGACATGAAAAAAATTATTAAGGTGATTAATGAGAAAGATTAATGTATTAGTTTTTCCAGCAGGAGAAATTAACTCAGTTGAGTTACATTCTGCACTTTCTACATGTGTTAATATAAATTTATATGGAGCATCATCTATAGATAGGCATGGGGAATATGTTTTTAAAAACTATATAACTAATTTACCCTTTATTGATGATCCCAATTTTTTAA
>CANJ01000102.1 GCA_000309075.1 Occidentia massiliensis | reverse complement strand
AAAATTAATAATTTTGAGTCGTTTATGTCTCTTATGGGAGTAAGTAATTTAAGTCAGATTGGAGTATTGCAGTTAAACGGAGGAGTGCAAAAAATTAAAGATACTTTCCATATTAATAATAAAATATCCGCTTTTAATACTAATATATCTATTAAAGGAGATATTAATTTAGAAACTCAGAAGCCCAATTTTAATCTTAACTTATATAGTCCGTTAGTTAATTTGGATAAAATTCTTACAAGTAATAGTCCTACTCCTGTTCCAAATAAAACTAATAGTCCTGCTACTCAAAACATACCTACAGCTAAAAATAATTCTCCTTGGTCAAATAATCCTATTAATTTAGGGTTTTTAAATGAAATTGAAGGGCAATTATCCGCAAATATTGATAAATTAACTAACGACTCATTAATCATAAATAATTTAAAAGCAAAATTAAATATCACCGGCGGCACGCTGAATATTACTTCAGTTAATGCAAACATTTACGGTGGCGAACTAAGTAGCACCGGTTATGTGAGTTCAGCCAAAGATCAAAATGCTGCAATTAAAATCGATTTAAAAAATGCCTATCTCAAAAGTTTCACTCCGCAATCGGATAAAATAAAATAACTGATGGGCGACTAAGCTTTAAAGCCGATCTTACTTCTCGCGGTAATAGCGTTTATACATATGTTAATAATCTAAATGGACAATTTAACGTAAATAGCGATAACGGGGAAATAAGCGGATTTGATTTAAACCGAATCGCAGATGCGGTAAATAATGCTAAAAATACCGAAGGAGTATTGCGACTTATTAACAGCTCCTTTAGTGGCGGATCCACATCTTTCAAAAATTTAATTGCCAGAGGAAATATAACGCAAGGCAAGCTTAATTTAAATGAATGTAGTTTAGATGCTTCACCTGCCACAACAAATGCAAGCGGTCAAATTAACT
>CANJ01000103.1 GCA_000309075.1 Occidentia massiliensis | reverse complement strand
TTAAAATAGAAGGATTTGAATTAAAAAATTAGCTAGTTATTTAAGTTTTCAAGAGTTTAAAAGCTTTATTGAAGATAATAAAATTGAGATAAATATTGAAGAACTTAATATTGCAAAATTTAAAATAGAAAAATTATCACCGATTGCATATAGCGAAAACTCTGATATTACTATTTTAATGACAAGGACTTACAATGTAAGCGATTTAAATGACAATATAATTCTTCATAACTATACAAAGCTTTTGCAATAGGGGCCTACAAATAAGTTATTAGCCTATATAGCAGCGGTTAATATTAAAGTGCAAGATAGCCTAAAAATAATATTTGATAATAAATCATTTTCTCATTACGATTGAGACAATAACCTAATATGTATAGGCGCAGAAAAATTAAATTTAGAATCAATAATAGCACATGAATTTGGACATTATGCAATAGAGAAAATTTTATACAATGCAAGTATCCCACTAAATAATAGTTTTCAAATTTTGAAAACAGATTTCGTAAAAAATGTACCATATCAAAATGTATGATAAAATATTTTTAGCCTAAAAATTTTGAAAGCTTAAAGCGCTTAATTAATAGTTCATATGAATATAGTAGAGCGGCAAAACCAATACTTGATTTAACGGCAAATTTAATATTAACACCAGAGGAAAAAAATGAAATTAGTAGTAAATATAACGATAGTAAAGAATTGATTAAATATTTAAAAAAACGAGACTATATTACCTATATTTTACTTTAATCATTATAGACCGGAACAGATACAAGAGAATTAGAGGAAGTTATAAAAACTAATTCTCATGTCCATATTATGTGACCAATTTAATTATTAATTTACTAAAATTACCTTGTGTAAACGAACAGGATTATTATGAATTATTTGCAACTGATCAAAAAGTTCAATTGCTAATGTATATTAACCAAGAT
>CANJ01000104.1 GCA_000309075.1 Occidentia massiliensis | reverse complement strand
AGAAGAAAGCTAATAAACCGCAGCCCGTACATACTCAACATCAACGTATGTGCATTGAAGTTTCAAGAAATTTTATGAAAATTAATAGCACGGAAGAACAACAAGCCGTTAATAATTTAGTAAAATGTTTAGCTGGAAAGAAAACTAAAAACTAATGCATAACGGCAAGCTGCCATCCTGATTACGTTGTGATATAATTTATGTCATCCCCGCAGAAGCAGGAATAACATTGCTTGCCTTGATAATATACAGAATACAAATCTTGATCAGCGTTGTGGAGGGGAAGACTCTCTTTTAATAGGTGTTGATTTATTTAAATTTTCTGACTGAATGATATCTCTTGCATTCATTAATGCTCCCATAATTTTTATATTCCCTTTGATATTAACTCTATCTCTTCCTACTACCATTTTAGCTTTTTCAATATCTGGATTATCTTTACTTATAGGTTTTAATTTAGACTTTCCTGATACTACCCTTACATCTTCCGTTTTAACACTAGGGTTTTCAATTGCTTCTGCTCGTTTTTGTCTTGTAATAACTTATCTATAGTTTGTAAACGTACCTCTTTAGATAAAGTTTTATCATCAATTAAATTAGTTTTAATGAAACTTTGCTGTTCTTCAGTAGAAGATTTAGTACCAAATGCCTTTACCAGCTCATCTACTTTTTTTATTGATTCCTCTTTTTTTTCTTCAAGAGTTTTAGGGTTACCATTTGGAGAAAGCATAGCACGAAAATTATTGACTTTCTCAACTGCAAGCTTAGAGATATTATTTAATATACTAGAAGTTTCTTGTACAATTCTTTCTTCTGCCGACACTACCGGTTCTTTAGATTTTTCTAATGCTTCTATAACAGGATTAACAGCGTTAATTACTTCTCGAGCTTTGTTATATATATCATCGTGAGGCTTGTGTTCTTC
>CANJ01000105.1 GCA_000309075.1 Occidentia massiliensis | reverse complement strand
ATATATAAAACCAAGCCAATCAACAAATAGTAAAGAAAATAATTTAGATAAAGTTTGAGGAGCAATAAGTAACCCAAGCAAGCTTTGAGAACCGGGACCGGTAGCCGAAGCTTCATTAATTATTTGCAGTATTTGCTGAACCCCATCAATAAAAAATACGAATAAATAATCATGAAAAAATGTCCAAGCTTTATCAGTACTTAACAATATTGAGACTATACTAACTTTTAATATTCTAACTATAAGTTCGACATGAGTAAGGTTTATATTACCTATTAAAAAGGAAAAACCTGTAAACATTATGTATAGAGTTAAAATAGCCGAGACACTCATCCTATAACCCGACGTATCAATTATTTGTTGATAAGTTTTCTTTATAGTCCCATCCTTACCAAATAATACTCCTTTTATTAAATCCGTTAGAAATTGTAGCGGATCGGGTCTAGTATCAGTAACTCCAGACTTTATTACTAATCTATATTGCCCGCTATTATCATTATAAAACTTATCTATAATCTTAAAATAAAGAGGAGATTGAGCATATTTTGACTTATCTTCACCTTTATATTGATAATTTATACCGCCGGCTTCCAAGAATTGTCCTGTACTACTAGTACTATAAAATTCATAGCCCGAAGTAAGCTCCTCTCCTAAATGCTGAGTTATACCTTGCGGTTTACTCTGTGAGTCCGGTGAAATATTGGGATCGGTATTTTTAGCGGCAATAAGAAAATAAAGCCCGACACCGTTTGTCATTATACATGGAGCATTACTAATCATTGCATCATTTTGATTTGCGGGATTAGGAGTACACATATCAAGTCTAGTATTATCCCAAAAAGTACACGGTTGTAGCTTAACACAAAAAGCAGCCAAAGTAGTTGTGTTATTTTTTTGACCATACCATGGACACCATGCAGATAA
>CANJ01000106.1 GCA_000309075.1 Occidentia massiliensis | reverse complement strand
CGCGTTACTCTGTCATTCCTGCGAAAACAGGAATCCATAAAATAAAACAATACATTTAAAAAACAAAAAATGTATTGGGTATATATATTATGCTCTAATAAGCATGGTACTTTATATATTGGTATTACTAATAATATAATAAGTAGTGCTTATGAACATAAACAAAAAATAATAAAAGGTTTTACCTCAAAATATAATATTATAAAACTTGTTTATACAGAAGAATTTACTGATATTCAAAAAGCACTTACAGAAAAAAACTTGAAAAAATGGCAACGTAGTTGGAAAATAGAACTGATAGAAAAAACTAATCCTGAATGGAAAGATTTAATTAAATAGTTCTACGGATTCCTGCTTGCGCAGAAATGACATAAAACTATACCGTACTAAAAATATATGAATACAAAATTAAAAATTTTACATTTGATAAGAAAAATTTAAATCTAGCAGAAGAGATTATAAAAAATATCCACCGCATGGAAAAAGAAGTGCAATACTTCCGCTGCTTGATCTAGCACAACGTCAAAACGGCGGCTGGCTACCTGTTCCTGCTATCGAATATGTCGCAAATATGTTAGCAATGCCTTATATACGGGCTTATGAGGTTGCAACATTTTATACTATGTTTAACTTAAAGCGAGTTGGTAAATATCATATCCAAGTATGTACTACTACTCCTTGCTGGCTGCGTGGTAGTGATGATATAATGAAAATTTGCGAAAAGAAATTAGGTGTACAACTCAAAGAAACTACTGAAGATCAAAAATTTACTTTAAGCGAGATAGAATGTTTGGGAGCATGCGTTAACGCTCCGGTCGTACAGATTAATGACGATTATTATGAAGATCTAACTCAAGAAAAAATGGGGGCAATAATAGACAAGCTTCAAAATGACTAGAATC
>CANJ01000107.1 GCA_000309075.1 Occidentia massiliensis | reverse complement strand
ATTTTAAATTCTACTATTTCTGATATCGTTTTTCCATCATATATACTAAACCCTACTCCTGTAAATTCTAATTTTGCGTTGATATCAGCACCATATGATACTAACAGCTTATATATTTCATCATCCTTAATATCTTTAGAAGTACATCGAACATTTTTAGCAACTGCATGCAAAGGTATTCCTCCGGATTTTCTTTGATCCACCTCAGCTCCGTTCTTAAGTAATAGTTTTGCTACATTAAAGTGCTTACTGCTTCATATAAAGGTGATCCTAGCCAAACTCCTCGTTCCCGTTTACTGCAGTGCCTTTTGATATTAGATATTCTGCTACAATTTCCGTGACGTGCGGCTGAATTTCAAGGAGTATTCTTCAAAATATCACTACACATATTAACATTTGCTTTTTTTCTTCAACTAACCATTTAGCCAACTTTTAGTGCATTATTTGTAGATACCGAAAATAGTTCAGTAGTAGATACTGCACGTAATTCATTTAAACTCCTTACTAGGCCCACTTTAATCAAGAGCAAAATAGACTCTTTTAAAACATTTTCAAAGCTACATTGTTTTACATAATGTTCTATATCTTGCACTACTACTCTATTTGACTTTAGCAACAGAGTTAAATTACTATTTAATAGTTCTTTTATCATATTCTACTTATTTATACTTTGTATTTCTTAAAGGTGATAAAGATCTCATTGTCATTCCTGCAACAGGCTTGCTTGGATACCCAAATCATCATTGCGAGCAGCCGTAGGCTGCGTGGCAATCTTATGAAATAATAACAAACTCCTAAGATTGCTTAGTCAATTGCTATGCAATTTCCTCGCAATGACGATTAGGAAGTCATGCAGACAATACTGAAAACTCCTACTGATTAATCATATTCTTTACC
>CANJ01000108.1 GCA_000309075.1 Occidentia massiliensis | reverse complement strand
GTTTGCCTTTTGCTAAGTAATCTGCTATTAGATGAAAATATATTTCTGTTTTACCTGATCCCGTAACACCTTTAACAAGTGTTGGCTTATTACTTTCATTTAAAATTGTTACTGCTTGTTTCTGCTCTTCCGACAAATCAGGTAGCACAAAGTTATTATTGACTTTCTGCTCCTTAACTTTAATCGGTTTTTCAGCAATATCCATAGGTAATACTAACTTGGCTATGCTCCCAAGCTCTGACATATAGTAGCTACTCATCCATTTAATTAATTCTAAAACTTCTGAAGTAATATTTAAGTTTAACGGTACTTTCACTCTAATAGTTTTTATTTTTTTGCCTCGGAATTTGAAACAAGCTCCCATACTATGCCGGTTAATTCCTTATTTCTAAAAGGCACTACAACAAGATCACCTATGTTTAGCTCTAAATCTTCAGGTATTAAATAATCTAGCGGAAATAATTTTGCTACCGGTAATAATATTTTTGCTATTCGCATATATAATGTATTTTATAATTTTTTTTTTATTATATACTAAACTGATAAATTATAGAAACCTAGATGAATAAAGAAACAAAAATTGTTATAGCAATTTCTGGAGCTTCAGGAGCAATATACGGTATTCGTTTGCTTGAAGTACTAAAACAACAAAATATCGAAACTCATTTGGTTATTTCAGAGGGAGCAGCTCTTACTATAAAGCTCGAAACTAAATATTCTATAGATAAAGTTAAACTACTGGCTAATTATTATTATGACGATAAAGATTTAGGTGCTACTATTTCTAAGCGGTTCTTTTAAAACTTCAGGCATGATAATAGCCCCTTGTAGTATGAAGACCTTAGCAAGTCTTGCTCACTCAATGGAAGATAATTTAATTAGTAGAGCGGCAGG
>CANJ01000109.1 GCA_000309075.1 Occidentia massiliensis | reverse complement strand
CCCCGCATAACATTGTTGCGTAGATCGAAAAATGTATTTGATGTCATACCGTGACTTGACCACGGCATCCATAAAAGTAACTTTAAAATACTAAATTTTTAGTATTTTAAATTGTATCCCGCGATTAAGTCGCGGGGATGACAGGGGTGGAATCGATCCACGCAGGAATGACCTAAACAAGCCATTAATCCTCTTAATGACGATTCAGTACCCATGCAGCAAGGCTTACAAAATGAAAAAGGAATTCATTTCTTAAACTATGCATTTTCTGTTTGTTCTAATACCGTTTGCCCTAGTAATTGCGATAGAACATCTTGACCTGCTTCAGTCCAACTTACAGGTGGCTCTTCGTTTGGTAAACCTGTACCATAACGATCATTAAATACTCTCACTGCTTGCTGAGTAAATTGATCAAATGTACTTGTGGATTCCACTCCATAGCCATATTCTTTTAAATTTTCCTGTAAAGTATTAACTTTTTCTCCAGTACTATCAAGACTTAATAATAATTTACTCTTTTGCTCTTGCGTAGTCTCAAAATATCTACCAAAACCAGCTTCAGCTAATTCTTTCCAAGGAAATTTTGATCCAGGAGCTATATGAGCATTGCCTTCTCGGTTTACAGTTACTTCACCAAGACCGACTAAATCATGTTTTAAATCTAAATTTGGATATCTTTCTGTTACATCCTTAAGAAATTCTTTTAATTTCCCTATTTGCTCTGCAGGAAAATCACTTTTTGCATCATTAATAAGCATGACTCCAATACCAAACTTATTAACACCTACTTCTCCTTTCCAACTACTCTTGCCTGCATAAAAAGCTTGATCTGTTAAATCATTATGATATTCTTTTTGAGTCCCATCCTTATCAATTATGTAATGAACACTTGC
>CANJ01000110.1 GCA_000309075.1 Occidentia massiliensis | reverse complement strand
GGTCCTGAACAAAAAAGACCTATTAAAGAAAGAATTACTATACTTAATAATTCGCTGTGAATAGGAAGTTTCCAAAACAAGACTAACAATAAGCTAAGCAATACCATACATATGGATGCAACAGGACCTCGACGACCTTGAAATAGTTTATCAGATAAAACACCTGCTATTAATGCCCCTGGGATACCTATCATTTCATATAAACCGATTTGTAAGCCTGCATTTGCAAGACTTATATTACGTAAATCTTTTAAAAATGTTGGAGCCCAATAAATTACTCCGGAACGTATTATATAAACAAACATGTTTGCTAAACAAACATACCATATTAGCTTATTACAAAAGACCATTTTAAGTAATTGTGGAGTTAATAGCTTCTCATAATCTCCTATAGCTTCAAGCGGATATTCTTTATATTCCTCTACGGTAGATAAACCTACTTCTTTTGGAGAATTACGAAGCCTATTATATAAAAAAAGCGATACTACACAAGCAACTACACCTGGAACAAAAAAGGCAGCTCTCCAATCAAATTTATCGATTAAATAACCGCAGCTTATCATAGCAAGGGCACCACCTATTTGATTAGAAGTTGCACCCATAGCCCATTTAGTTCCTAGTTCTTTTGAAGCGAACCAGTGAGTAAGCATCTTTGTTGCAGGAGGCCAGCCCATAGATTGAAACCAGATACTGGCTATCCATAAAATTCCTATAAGCCATAAAGAATCTGAAAAACCTATTAGCATAGTAATGATCCCGACAAATAAAAGACCCAAAACCATAAATATCCGAGCATTAACTTTATCGCTAATAAATCCATTACACGCTTTACTAACTCCATACATAATAGATGAAGCAGTTAATATCCAGCCAATTTGTGTTTTAGTA
>CANJ01000111.1 GCA_000309075.1 Occidentia massiliensis | reverse complement strand
GGCAATGCCATAGCAGATAAGCAAAGTTGCAATTAATCTAATATGTCTTGACGATAGAAGCATCTGAAAACTTTCGGCAATAGTCATAGATTTTTTCTTTGCTTTAAACCTGAGTAACGCCATATGCTCTTTGTCTAGTACTTTATGATTAAGCAACCAAAAAGTTTTAATAGCTATTATTCCTAAAATTAATACTATAGTTAGTATAATTTGTATAGAAAGTGTATGAAAAGACGATTGCAATGCAAATTTATTAGTTACGTAATCATTAATATTACTTAGATTTCTAAAAACTGCCCTGCTAAATAAATACCTGTTTGACTAAGTAAACCGAATAACGGATAAAATCTTTTAGATTCTTCTACTGTAGTAATATTATTAACAAACTGCCAAAAAAGTAATGCGAAAACTACGTTTGGCCATAATTCGGCTATTATATAAAATAACGAAAAACTCCATTTTGATAAAAGCCATATAAACCATTTTAAATTGGGTAAACTTGCGGTTAAATTTTGAACGGTCACAGGACTGAAATGCAGTATTTCATGATTTGGAAAAATAACGTAAGCAAAAAGAGCAAAGAATGTTAAAAATATTGATATAATAAGATAAAATATATTTTCTGCTTTCATCTTATTAACAAGCTTTACATATATAGCAGTCATTAAAAAAGCTGACGGCATCACTCCCCAAAACTTCAAAAACGAGATAATCTCAGCACCGATCATAGTAGTAACAATACTATCTTTTAAAGCTCTGATTAGATTTTGGATAAATAAAATACAGAACATTAATAAAGTGATGAATAAAAATTTAGAAACTTCATGGCGTTTTATAGGCCAGATATAATCGGTAAGTTTAGAAAATAG
>CANJ01000112.1 GCA_000309075.1 Occidentia massiliensis | reverse complement strand
ATAATTTTAAAGTATGTTTATAAACCTTTTACTTAGTGACTTTTATAACATAATTATTCTATTTCGACCACCTTGTTTAGCATTATAAAGATTAAGTGCAGAAGCTTTAGAACGTTCAATTACGGATAAAACTAAGTGGCTTATTATTAACTCACCTAGTAATCCAACAGGTGCAAGCTATAATTTTGAAGAACTAGAAAATATTGCTAAAGTTTTAAGAAAATATTCACATGTAAACATAATGTCCGATGATATTTACGAGCATATTACTTTTGATGATTTTAAATTTTATACATTAGCCCAAATAGCACCTGATTTAAAAAAAGAGAATATTTACCGTAAACGGAGTATCTAAAGCTTATTCTATGACGGGTTGGCGTATAGGCTACGGTGCAGGCTCTAAAACTTTGATTAAAGCAATGACTATTATTCAGTCGCAAAGTACTTCAAACCCTTGTTCAATAAGTCAAATGGCTGCTATTGAAGCATTAAACGGTCCTCAAGATTATATAAAGCCTAATGCTTTAAATTGTCAAAAAAAGCGTGATCTTGCTTTATCAATTTTGAAAAGAGTAAAATATTTTGAATGCTATAAGCCGGAAGGGGCGTTTTACTTATTTGTTAAATGCGATAAAATATTTGGGCATAAAACTAAATCAGGAACAATTATTGCAAATAGTAATGATTTTGCCGAATATTTACTTGAAGAAGCAAAAGTTGCGGTAGTACCTGGTATCGCTTTCGGCTTAGAGGGATATTTTAGAATCTCTTATGCTACTTCTATGGAAGAGCTAGAAAAAGCTTGTATTAGAATTGAGAGAACAATTGATGTCATTCCTACTTAAGGCTTTGCATGGATACCAAA
>CANJ01000113.1 GCA_000309075.1 Occidentia massiliensis | reverse complement strand
TTTATAGAAGTAGTTAATAATTTTTGTACTCAATTTACTACAGATGTTGTTGCAATGTTTGCTACAAAATCTCAATTAAATTGTAATCCTAATATTTTTAGTTTAAAAAATAATGTTAGTGAAATAAATTGTAATAATGCTTTATTAATATCATATGATTGGCTATCTAATTGGCAATCTATGCTTAACTTTGTACGTGATATGCATGATGAGACAGGTCAAGTTTTATTAAGACATGTACAAAAGGTTCTTAATCCGTATGGTGATTATAGGTCAATTATTTCTGGTTATGATTATGGAATCTGTAATAGTGTTATTAAGGTTAATCCACAAAGATGTTCTTTAGATGTAGTTAAATATGTTATTAAGTGCTCTTTTGATGTGGTTTTAATAACAGTAGAAAATTTTTTACAAACTATTCGTGAGAATTGTTATTTAGTGGAAGAGTCGGATTTTAAAGAAGAATTACCTGGATCATCTGAGTTGCCAGGACTGTTAATATCTGAGTCATCTAATTTACCATCTCAAATATCACTTGTTAGCATTGGTGCAGGTGTTGGTTTTGTTCTTAGTGTGGGTTTTATGTTTGCATATAGATATTTTACTAGTGTTAATAATGAATCTCAAAATTACATAACTTTAACAACGATGGAAGGCTCACAAGTAGGTATAATAAATGATGGACAACAAAGTAGCTCTTCAGCATCCTTACAGTGTAATGGTGATAGCATGCAAGCAGAATTACTAGGATAATGTAATGCCTACTATATAGGAGAGAGATTATTTTTTATTTTTATAAGAATTATATATACTCAAATACTATAAAAAGTAGTAAAAGTAGTTATATCGAATAGATTGAAAA
>CANJ01000114.1 GCA_000309075.1 Occidentia massiliensis | reverse complement strand
CTCACATAATCTCCTTAGGATTTTTTCCTAATTAGGATATCATATCCCTATGATACGTATTATTATCTTATATCATCCTTTAGATTTAAAATCTACAAATATTTCTCATTCTCTTCTTTAACCACAGCTATTAACTGCTCAACCGATAATACTTCTTGGTCAGTAGTTCCAAGCCTTCTAATCGCTACTTGTTTATTTTCTTGCTCTTGTTTACCAATTACTGCAATCATCGGTATTTTTTGTATTAGAAAACTCACGAATCTTATAGTTAATTTTATCAGGTGAGATATTAAAATCCGTTCTTACCCCGTTATCAATTAAAGCTTTCTGCACTTCCAAAGCGTAATCGTTCAAATCGCTGGTAATAGTTGCAATAGCAACCTGCACTGGTGCAAGCCAAAGCGGAAACCTACCTGCATATTCTTCGATCAATATACCAATAAAACGCTCAAGTGAGCCAAGGATCGCTCTATGTAGCATTACGGGTCTTTTTTTTCTCTCCGCTTGCTGCAACATAGCTAGCGTCTAACCGCTCCGGCAAAACAAAATCCATCTGAAGCGTACCGCATTGCCATTGCCGCCCTATCGCATCGGTTAATACAAACTCAAGCTTCGGACCATAAAATGCCCCCTCGCCCGGGTTTAGTGTATAATTAAACCCTGCTTGTGCTACTGCTTCTTTTAAAGCATTCTCAGCCTTATCCCAAACTTCATTGCTCCCTGCTCTGATTTCAGGACGATCAGAGAATTTTACCTTTATATCAGTAAAGCCGAAATCCTTATAAACTTCAGTCAGTAATTTACAAAAACTAACCGTTTCATCGGTAATTTGTTCCGCAGCACAAAATATATGTGCATC
>CANJ01000115.1 GCA_000309075.1 Occidentia massiliensis | reverse complement strand
GAGCAAGGAGTCTGTAAGCCGAGGAGCGGAGCATATACCTAATACGTGAGCATCCGAAGACTTACCAAAACAACGTAGCCAAATTTCCAAATTAAACGAGTATATTCACAATTTTACGAGGAACGAGGATAATCTTCTTCGGCTCTTTCCCTTCTAAGAACTTTGTACCTTTGGCAGACTGACGGTAACTTGCTTTATTTCATCTTCACTTACGGAAGTTTTAAACTCATAGGTATCACGGAGTTTGCCGTTAACCTGCACTGCCATAATATATGTATCTAACTCTAGCATTGATTCATCAAATGCAGGAAAAGACAAATTATATAATCGCTCTTTATTGCAAAGCTTTTGCCAAATTTCTTCCGTAATATGCGGAATAAAAGGATTTAGTAGCTGTACTAAAACATTAAAGCCATGCCTTACGGTTTTAACATCAATTTTATCTTTGGATATTTCAGCAGATATAGCATTAGAAAGCTCGCGTATACGTGCTATTGCTCTGTTTAGGGCAAAATGCTTTATATCTTCGGCGACGTGCTTTATTGTAAAATGTACTAACCTATTAAGCTCTTTATTAACCTCGCTATTAACATCATCTTTTAAAGAATCTATCGCCTTAAACATATACTCAAGCTTATTAATAAAACGTGAGCAGCCTTCAATACCGCTTGCCGACCATTCTAGATCTTTCTCAGGCGGACTATCGGACAGTACAAAAAGCCTAATAGCATCTGCCCCATATTGCTCTTGCATTGTCTCAAGATCGATGAGATTCTTTTTAGACTTACTCATCTTTTCAATGCGTCCCTGCACTACTCTATTATTGCTTTCTTTATGAAAAAATTCATT
>CANJ01000116.1 GCA_000309075.1 Occidentia massiliensis | reverse complement strand
CAAGGAGACGCTACTATAAAGTACTTGAGTACTGATAGTTTTGCGTGGAGTTTAAAATCAATAAAGTTATTTGCTGAATTTTTTAAAGATCCGCTATGCCGCATTACCGACATTAGTTTTATAAATGCTTTGAATAATGTTAATAAGATAGATGTTCTTTTAGATACCTTAAGAGTAAACGCAACAAAAATAAGCGATTTAGATATAAGTGGGATATTTTTTGATAATAATGTTCCTGTCTGATCCTCATTTGTTAAAAATACTAAACTTGCCGGATTGAATTTTTCATTAAGTACAGAAGTAAGCGAGGAATAAAAGAAAGTCTTATCGGATGCTATAAAATAGAATAAAAGCTTAATTGGATGTAATATTTTAGGTTATAAGATAGGAATGAAATCTCAAGATAGACAAGAATTGGACACACAAATTACAGAAATAACTGATGAAAATAACCTTACTCTAAAAGATGTAGCAGAAGTTTTGAAAAATTATTATGAAAATCCTAATATAATATTATTAAATGAGATATTTGGCCATTATTTCAAGTTATGTAAAGGATTAAATCAAAATTACCTTAAAGAAGAATTACAAAACTTAGGCGTCACTTATACAGAAAAATTTTTTGAAACCGTAAATAAACTTAGAGAAGGGGTAACTAGTTTCTATGAAGAGGGCTAATATAAAAGTCTAAAATAATTTATAGCATAAAACTATTTTTTGGCTATTATTAGTCATTATATTCGATTTAAAATAATGACTAATATATTACCACCTGAAAAAAGTGAAAATGATCAAGAATTGCCGATAAGGCCGTCATATTTGCAAGAATTTGTCGGTCAACAGC
>CANJ01000117.1 GCA_000309075.1 Occidentia massiliensis | reverse complement strand
GGCGACGACTCCAATAGATCCAAGAGTAATGGAGGCAATGTTGCCTTATTTTACTACCAAGTTCGGCAATCCTCATTCACGCAGCCATTCTTTCGGTTGGGAGGCAGAAAACGCCGTTGAAAAGGCAAGGAGTATGGTAGCAAAGTTATAGGAGCGGATACTAAAGAATTATTTTCACTTCCGGTGCAACTGAGTCTAACAATCTTGCAATAAAGGGAATAGCAAAATTTTACAGCAATAAAAAGAATCATATTATTACCGTAGTCAGTGAACATAAATGCGTACTTGATGCTTGCAGGCATTTAGAGCAAGAAGGTATAAAAATCACATACTTACCGATTAAGCCAAATGGAATAATCGATTTAGAAACTCTAAAAAATGCCATTACCGATCAGACTATGTTAGTTTCAGTTATGGTGGTTAATAATGAAATAGGTGTTGTTCAGCCTTTAAAGGAAATCGGGAAAATTTGCCGTGAAAAGGGCGTTTTTTTTCATTCCGATATTGCTCAAGGTTTTGGTAAAATTCCAATTGATGTTAACGCATTTAATATTGATCTTGCCAGTATCTCAGGGCATAAAAATTTACGGTCCGAAAGGAATAGGTGCATTATATGTAGGAAAAAACCTCGTGTGCGTGTTACACCGCTCATAAATGGTGGCGGGCAGGAGAGAGGTATGCGTTCAGGTACGCTACCAACTCCTTTAATCGTAGGGCTTGGCATGGCTGCTGAAATAGCGTATAGTGAGATGGAAAAAGATACTAAGCACGTAAATTACTTATTCGACAGATTTTTAAATAATATACATAAGCGAATTTCAGAAGTTTATTTAAACGGCGATAAA
>CANJ01000118.1 GCA_000309075.1 Occidentia massiliensis | reverse complement strand
ATCATAAATAATAAGCTATAGATATGAAAAATATTTTCCGCAAATTTGTATTTACTATTTTCATATGTTTAATAAATTTACAACTAATTGCTGCAAGCTTTAACGAAAAAATACCTTTATATTTTAAATTAACTAACGAAAATCTGTTAGCAGGACAAAATGCGTTAAATATTGACCTTTGCGACTCTAGAATTAAAGAATGGTGTACAAAGCCACAAAGAGAGCTAGGGCTTAACGGAAAAAAAATCAATGATTACATATCTATTTCACCTGATATTAAAGGAGAATGGCGATTTGGCTGGTGGTATAACATAAATTTTACGCCAGAAAGCAATTTTGTAGCTCATCAAACTTATAAGATTACTATCGAAGATTATATATTCCCTAATTTTGTCGGTTTAAAAAGTAATAATATAAGTTTCACGACTTTACCACTACTTCCTATTATTAAAGAAATGAATTATCTACAGGATAATATCGATATTTCCAAAAAATTCGTTCAAACTAAAATAGCTTTTAACTATCCTATCGATCCTAAAACTCTAGAGGAAAGAATAGAGTTTATAAAATCTTCAACTAAAGAAAAATTACCGTTTCTATCAAATTCAATACCAATAATACGGAAGCTACGATTATTACTAATATACCACCGCTTACAGATAAAGAAGATACAATTTCCGTAATTATAAAAGACGGTGTTAAACCTCTACATGGCGGAGAAGTTTTCACATATAAAAATGTAAAAGATGCAAATAATAAGACGCCAAATAACATAAGATATTCTTATAAAGAAAATGTATTAATTCCAAGTCTATCCTCATATTTAAAAATCACTAATAGT
>CANJ01000119.1 GCA_000309075.1 Occidentia massiliensis | reverse complement strand
AATTCTCAACCACTAATCCCATAATTACTTAAAAATTAATCTAAAAACTTGAAATATATTTTCCAAAATTATGAAAAATAACATTTTTTATAACAACAAAAAAATATATCTCACATAACATGAATTAAAACATGAATATGCAAAATACTAAACAATTACAAATACCCATTTCATATTCCAGTTGTACATCTCCTATGTTTTATACCCATACGTACTGTTTCACTCCATATATCATAATACAAGTTTCATTATTATCGTATACTTCCAAAACAACATATTATACCGTATTAACTTATAAATTCATATTAACATACATATAAGAACAAAATATTAATAATGAAAAATACAAAAAAATGAATAATAAACATTCATTATAATTTTGCATAAAAATATAAACAATAAACATATAAGATCAATAAATAATGTATGAATACGTACTTTAAATGTGTAATCGTACATACAAATCCATAATAATACTAATATTATAAATAAATATATATTCTTAATAAACAGTCTCCGTGATAAACAAAACTTTAGCTAATAACTGTAAATTCAATTAAGCAGTATTAATTCTTTAAATCCACAATTAACTAATTCTAGCAGATACCCTGGTTTCAACCCCTCCTCACTTTACCCAACCTGGAGTGATGTCTGATGCAAGATGCCCTGAATCTGCCGTACCTTAACCTAGGCCGGATTACTTATGAAGTTTAAAAAGCATCTGTCGGTAGTGAATCTGTTGTGACCTTAACCTAAGATTAGTCCCTTGTGTAATTCAGGAAAGCCTCTCTCCTATGCTCGAAATACATCTTGTCCTTAACGCAAGCCTTGTTTCTAATTT
>CANJ01000120.1 GCA_000309075.1 Occidentia massiliensis | reverse complement strand
TTTAACGATAAATTTTCACTTTAATTACTTGATTAAGATAGTTTTAACAGTATAACTGATGTAAAATGGCTACATTTTTCTATAAATTAATATAATAACGTATATATTTTAAATTTTGTAAATAACTGGCATTTGCAGTATGTGGGTAGTTTGTTATAATTAACTCACATAAAAAATATATTGATGTATATTATTGCCAGTTGTATATATTGTTTTATAAAAAAACAATCAATACATATTAACCTATCAAAGGAGAATTGATTTTATTATGAGTACACATAACACAAAAGAACCAAAAAAAATAGAATAAAACCGAGTTTATAGCATTTATGGCCGACCATGGTCATAATCATAAACATGCTTCACATAAAACATTAACAAAAGCTGAAGCCGAGAAAGCACTTAATTTAGTTCTTGATAGTGTGATTAGTGCTATAAAGAGCCACCATAATATTAATATAACAGGTTTCGGCTCATTTGAAATACATCATAGAAAAGCACGTGAGGGTCGTAACCCAAAAACCGGAGCAAAAAATGAAAATAGATGCTTACAATCAACCTACTTTTAGAGCCGGAAGAAAAATGAAAGAAGCTTGTAATTAAAAGAAGTAACGTATTTACAGTACTAATAATTTCCGAACCCCGTTACACGCTTGCGGGGTGACACTAGAAAAACCAGCTCATGCAATAATGCTCTGCAAAAGCCGGAATGATATAGAATACTTCTTAAGTACAATTCATAATGATATTACAACCATTGATAATTGAACGCCTAGAGTTTAACTTAAAACATAATAAGCTATACAATAGTTGGCTTATCGAAGCCGAAAA
>CANJ01000121.1 GCA_000309075.1 Occidentia massiliensis | reverse complement strand
GCTATAACTCGGCTTTTATGGTCTGCGGATTTGGTAAGTTCTATTTCCTTATCAGAAGTAATAACTACTGATCTTTTACCTGATAAAACGCTTGAATGTATCCAACCGCCTTCACCGTTAATGTCACGTACTTGTCGCCATTGCTTGTACCCTGCAGTTATTTCTACCGGTTCGCCTTTTTTTAACAAAAACCCATTCTACGGCAGATTTAGTAGTTGGTCCGCTCCTTGCATTTACTTCATTAGATTTTATTGAAACAAATCTCGGAATAGGCAATTTTTTATTATCGGCATTAATTGTTGTTGATAATATTACAATAATTAAAGTAATAAGAATTTTAATCATTATCTTCCGCTTCAGATAAAGCATCCTCTTTTTTTGCTATTATATAATTACCAAGCCTAAATTGTACTTTTATTCTATTAATTTCCTGTTCACTAATACCTATATTTTTTAGGACTGTTCCACCTATTTGTAATCCAGTCTCATAACTTTCTGGAATAATAGTTGTGGCACCTAAATCATAAAACTCTCTAGCATTTTTTAAATTTTTTAACTTAACGACAACCGGTATATCCTGATAATTACCACTAATTGTTTTAAGCGATTTCTTGATAGTTACTTGATTATTCATAGTAAGTATTATAGCGAATGCTCTTTCCGTACCTAATGCCTTTAGAGTATCGGCTTGCGATACATCACCTTTAAAAACCGGCAAACCGTTTGATAGCTCTTCTTTTACTCTATCATCATCTAAATCAAGTATTACGTAACTTATACCTTCCGCTTCCAAAACTCTTGCTACCATTTTACCGGTATTACCGAGTCCG
>CANJ01000122.1 GCA_000309075.1 Occidentia massiliensis | reverse complement strand
TGGACTATGCTAATTCCTAATTGGAATGAAACTATGGCCATTTTATGATCAAATTTGAGGGTGAATTTAATCTTAACCAAATTTACCACAATCAATGTTAAAGACTCGTTTATTGATACTTACTCTTGTGTTGTAGCAATGTGTAAATTATATACAGAAAAAACAGCTATTACTGCAGCAGATTATATAAATGATAGAGTTGTACCATTTTTGGGGAATCAACAGCCAGATATTCTAAAATATTAGAAGAAGTAGTTAGAAACAAACAGAAAGATATTATTAACTATGGAAGTTTTGAAATGTTTGAAAAACATTATACAGTAAAACCTATATCAAAAATACCATGTAGCAAGATCTTTCTTTTAATACCAAAGATTATACACCAGATGTGGGTTGAACCAGATGAAATACTGCCTTTGTACAAGTAATATAATTAGTAGTACAGATTATTATATCTAGATTGGAAGTTTAAAACATGAACAGAAAAAGATATTGTAAAATTCTATAAGAAATATCCATAATATAAAGATATCTATTACATGTATTGAAAATTAGCTTATCAATTATATCTTAGAATTGAAAATATAGATCATTCTAAAACTAAAGCACATTCTCCTCAAACTAATTATATATGTGAACGTTTCCACAAAACTATGCAAGAAGAATGTTATCATATTTTATTCTGTAAAAAGATTTATAATAGTCTGGATGAATTACAAGTAGATTAGATACTTGGCTTGTTCATTATAACAATGAAAGACCTCATTCCGGCAAACATTGTTATGGTAAAACTCCAATGCAGACTTTTACAGAT
>CANJ01000123.1 GCA_000309075.1 Occidentia massiliensis | reverse complement strand
TGCGATAGGAACAAGGAATTTTTCTACAGGTACAATAGTCGCAACTCTTATTGCTACTTGGATCGGTACTAGACTTTTTTAATCGATAATTCAAGATAGAGTTAATTATAGAGAGCAGGAATTAGAGAAGTTACTTGATTTGAAACATGAGTTCTTACGTAATATAAACCATGAAATCAATACGCCGCTAACCAGTATTATTAGCCTTGGTGAAACCTTATGGGCTAATTATGATAAATTTAATGAAGATCAGCGTCGCAATGCAGTAGAGATTATAGCTAAAAGCTCTATTAAATTAAATAGCTTGATAAATAATATTCTAGATTTTTCAAAATTATCCAGTCTTAATTATGCACTCAATAAAAAAGATATAAACTTAGGCGAATTGCTACATGAAAGGATTAAAATATGTAAGAAATTATATCTAAACGGCAAAATCTTAAATTTTGTATCTGATATTGAAAAGAATATAATTATTATATTCTTTTCAATTTTAACTGTGATCCTCATTATATTAAACACACATTCGATAATCTAATAATAAATGCTATCAGCTATTGTAGTGAGGGAATAATAAAAATTGATCTACACATGCAAGAAAATAATATCTTGTTTTATAGTATAAAAGACGATGGAATAGGAGTACTAAAAGAGGAATTGCAGAGTATATTCGGTGTATTTGTCGTAAGTTCTAAAACACGTACGGTAGGAGGTAGAGGAGTAGGACTTGCATTATGTAAGAAAGTAATAGAACTGTACGCCGGAAAAATTTGGGCAGAAAACGATAAACAGG
>CANJ01000124.1 GCA_000309075.1 Occidentia massiliensis | reverse complement strand
TAAAAGAATATGTTATTAAGTTTTGTCCAATTAGACCAGCTTCCCCACATTTAAATGGAAAAGTCAAACGCAGCTAACACACCAATTTAGATGAATTTTATTCAAGTATTGATATAAAAAGTCTTAACCTTCTGAAGCAATTAAGATATTGGAAACGTTATTACAATTGGAATAAACCTCATAGCTTCTTACTGGGTAAAACCCCTAATAAGAAATACTCTGAGCTTATGTTTAAAAATACCTTTATATGAAGGAGTATCCTTAATATATGATCTAAAAAATTAGCAAAAAGTTAGGAAATATATCTAGGGCATGTAAGGCTATGGAGATACAGTAGAGATAGTTACTATAGATTTCAAGAGCTATATGAAACTAGCGGAGAAGAAGTGTTATATGAGATTAGCTGCAAGAAGCCGATATTAGCAAATAGAGTACTTAGATACGTAGAAGAACAGTAATAAAAATAGTAATAGAATATCCTGCCTATGGATAGTTAAGAGTATCCAATTAGCTAAAGAAGGAAGGGATATTAATATCACATGGAGGAGTAAGATCAATCTGACTTAGAAATGATCTAAATAATTTAAAGAAAAGGTTAAATGTGCTTGAAGCAAAAATAGCACAAATAGAATGAATAATTTTAATAGAATCACACATTACAAGCTTTAGAAAAGAAAAAAGATGCTAAAGAAACATATGGAGTAAATTGATACAGAACATCCTGATATTTAGGAGCTCAAGACATTTTTATTGATACTTTACACTGAAAAAACAGCAATTACTAGTGCAGACTTATTAA
>CANJ01000125.1 GCA_000309075.1 Occidentia massiliensis | reverse complement strand
TGAAATTATTTATATTTCCGTTAAGTATAGCATTCCCTATAAAATTTCCGTTTACTCCTTTAGCACCGTCTATATTACCCGTAACCGTTATGTCGTCATCTAAATTAAGTACGGACTTATTACTTTGTACATTAATATTAGTAGCTTTTAATATTGTAGAATTAAGTGTTGCCGACCCAAGTAAAACACTTTACTGCGGCTAATGAGCCTATATTACCTATATCGCCTGTTATTATGTTACTAATACCAAGATCATGAGCTAGATTAGTATCCCTTTGACCGTCAACGCCGGTAGTATTATTTATATTACCCATTAACGTTGTTATATTACCGTCAAAAAGAGTCAGTATAGAGTTATTGTTAGTAAGATTTATATTTGTAGCATTAATTGTAATATTAACTGCTCCGGACATATAAATCTGTGCTTCCCCGTTTCCTACATTTATTCCGGCACGAGAGTTAGTTAGACCTATGTGATTTGATATAGTACCCGTACCTACAAATGTTATTGTTGCCAGCTACCGTATTATCTATCTGAGTTGTAATATTTTAACCGTTATTAATTTGTCAAGTAGAATTCTTACCGGCGAAATCTATATTACTAAATGTTTGATTACCGACTCCGGTAACAATTGACGTAACATTATTATTAATAAATTTAAGAGGAGTGAAATTAGGAGTAAGACCTACTGTTGCACTAAAAGCACCTATTGATACATTTTGACTTACCTCAACCCCACCCAAAGTAGGTAGTGCTATTAATTAATGTATTTATCCCGCCAATAACAGCATTTGTT
>CANJ01000126.1 GCA_000309075.1 Occidentia massiliensis | reverse complement strand
GGTGCAGGGATGATGTTCTCAGATTTAGCTGAGATGGAACATGCTTTATATAATAAATTTATAACTATTCATACAAAGATAAAATATCGCAGAAATCAGTTAAATGCCGAAGGTAAAATGGTCCCTGTTATCATTGATACTACTTACGGTAGGTTAATGGTCGGTGAGTTGTTACCTTCTAACCCTAATATAGAATTCAAGTGTATTAATAAACGACTAACTAAAAAAGACATATCATTAGTTATAGATTTAGTTTATCGTCACTGCGGTCAAAAAGCTACGGTAATTTTTGCCGATCAGCTAATGAAACTAGGTTTTAAATATGCTTGTTCTTCAGGTATTTCTTTTGGAATGGACGATATGGTAGTACCGGAATCTAAGAGTACTCATATCAACGAAACTCAGCTTGAAATAAAAGAATTTGAACAACAATATTCAAACGGTTTAATTACTTACGGAGAGAAATATAATAAAGTAGTCGATGCTTGGTCAAGATGTACCGATAGAGTAGCAAACGACATGATGAAAGAGATTGCTATGCCGCCGGTTAATGATGCTCCAAATCATCAGAAAATAAAATGCTATATATATGATGGCTATTTCCGGAGCAAGAGGTTCTTTCCAGCAAATTAAGCAGCTAGGCGGTATGCGAGGTTTAATGACCAAATCAAACGGTCAAATTATACAAACTCCTATTATCTCTAACTTTAAGGAAGGATTAACTGAATTTGAGTGTTTTAATTCTGCTAACGGAATGCGTAAAGGGCAAATAGATACGGCTTTAAAAACGGCAAGC
>CANJ01000127.1 GCA_000309075.1 Occidentia massiliensis | reverse complement strand
ATTAACCAACGCAATACAAGAATATATAAAATCCGGCGAATATTTTATTGATGCAAGAAAATGGTATAATTTTAAGTATATCTTACCGTTAAGTCATAGAAGTCTTCTGCTTTTAATATGCACGATTTTTACCTTATTATTAACCTTAATTTGTATAAATATCAACATATTGCTACCTATAAACAAAAAAGTAAATTATTTAATAAAAGATGATGCCGAAAAACAAGCTGCCATTACTAATACTAAACATTCAACATTAGTAAAGCCTTATATCTCTATTGCAAATATTATGCTTCAGAATTATGTAAACCAACGAGAAGAATACAATTACGATATATTAAAAGAACAATTTACCTTTATCAAAAATGCTTCTACGAGTATTGTTTATATGCAATTTGCTAATTTTATGAATATTGACAACCCATTATCACCGGTCATAAGATATCAAAAACTATATAGACGCTCAATTAATATATTATCAATTAAAAATATAAACGATAACGAGGCAATTGTTACTTTTGAATCATTGGCAAAAAATAGTACGGATGCAATTTTAGAAAATATGGTATGGGAAGCAAGAATCGGATTTATAATGGATTCTATCAGTACAAATACATCACCTAATATGCCGTTCAATTTTACCGTTACTAGTTACAAGCTAAAGTTATTAAGGAATAAAAATCAGAAATAATATGAAGCAACTAATAATATTTTGTACTTTTATAATACTTACATTAGATGTATTTGCTCTTACTATATCACGACCTCTAGGTCGAGACCCACGTCTAAGAGTT
>CANJ01000128.1 GCA_000309075.1 Occidentia massiliensis | reverse complement strand
AAGATTAGCCTGACGAAAAGGTAATAGGATAATAAATTATATATTTTGAAATAATTTATTGTACACAAGTCATTTTAAATAAAAGGGTGTAAAGTTATGGGTAATACGCAAATTGAGAACAAAGAAGAAACACTAAAATCCGATTTTGAAAAAGTAACCAATAGTTTTTCTGACATAAATAAAGAAAACAGGGATCTAGAAAAACAAGGAAAAGAATTAGTATCACAATTTAAAGGGATTTCTCAGAAAGACTCTAAAGAGCAAAAAACTTTTTTCTCTAAAATATCTGATTGGCTACATAAAGCCATACACACTGTTTCAAATATAGCAAATGAAGAAAATCTACAAAAATTTTCAAAAATAGCACAAAACTTTTTAGAGCATATAACAGACTTCATAAGTAAAGAACTTAAAGGCTTAGGGGAAGTAGTTAAAGGGTTCAAACAAATAACTGAAAGTTTTAAGAATATATCATCTAAAGGTATAGCTGCATTACCTAGTGCTATGCAAAACTTAGCTACAGGTGTAGAAAGTATTGCTACAGGTGTAGGAGACGTAGCCACAGGTGTAGGAGATGTAACCAAAAATGTACAAAATACAATAAACTCTACAACGGTGCAACAACAAGGCAACGAAAAAAAAGTGGACCTAATATAAAAGAGATAATAAATCAAGCTGGGTTAACAGACAAATTACAATCTCTAGCAGCTCATATGAAAGTCTCTGATCCTTCATCATTAAATACTACTCCCATTAGTGCTAAAAAAGAAGTTGGACAAAGTAGATAATTATAT
>CANJ01000129.1 GCA_000309075.1 Occidentia massiliensis | reverse complement strand
ACTATATTATCAATTTTTTCTTCTTGAACTTGATAATTTTTATTAAACAGCTCTCTTATTTTTCCGTATCTATGGCTTTAACTGTAATTTTACTTAATATTCATCTAAAGACTGAGCTTTTTTTTCGTATCTTCTATTAGCTTTGGTAAAGTATCGTGAGAACTATATAAGGTTCTTAACTTGTCAGTTACTAATTTTGAAGTAGAAGGCCTCATATTTTTACTTAATGGTAGAAAGTATATTTTTATTAGAAAACCTAATTAGATTAAAACAATTATAGGTGTGAGTTTAAGAATTTAATTTTATTTAAGCAATTTAAAGTTGATTAACCAAAATAATTTATTTTTTTATTTATTGCAACTATTAATTATTAATGTATAAGACATTATACACTCAACAAAATTAGCACTTATAGTTATGAAATATTAGCCATAGGAATTTTAATAGCCGGTAATAATATATTTGCACAGTATATGAAGCCTGCTAAAGAATAAGAACAAAGAAGGATTATTAGAACTAAGCTGTAAAGGGCTTTAGCAACTATGGGGTTTTCAAATGCACTACGTACAATCTCATCATGTTTAGGCTTTTTTTTGTATAATATAATTTTACGAAGAAAATAATTTTAATTAGAGGTAGTACTAAAGTGCAATATTATATATAAGTTTGTTGATAAAAAATGATTTATTTACTAATATTTATATTTCCATAAATAATGTTAGTTTTATATGCTACTGCTACTTCCTGAAATAACTTTAACTTTAATAGCACTTTTAGGGCAGTTTTTTGC
>CANJ01000130.1 GCA_000309075.1 Occidentia massiliensis | reverse complement strand
AGTTACACGATATAAGAAAGCTAGGTGGATATTGCGCAAATTTATAATGTTGAGCTACTTAAAGTATTTCTGCAATCGTCTCCCGAACAAAAAGAATGTTTTGAATTACTAGAAAAAGCTTACGTTGATGCAAGATATGATAAAAACTATAAAATTAGCAGAGAGCAGTGACTTACTTGATTGAGAGAATAGAAAGATTAAAAATGATAAATGGAAAAAATTTGTTTGGAGCGGATTAATCGATAAAACTCGATGAACCGAATAAAAAAAATCATTTATGAAAATTATTGCGAAGATTCCGGCATGGATGCTTCTATGCTTATTTATTTTATCACCGACTACGGAAACAATTTATACTTCAGGATTACCGAGTTTAACCAAATATTTCGGCATTGACGGTGGTCTCACTCAAATTACATCTACATTATATTTTCTATGGTTTGCGCTTGGTATATTATCACTCGGCAGATGATCGGATATTTACGGCAGGAGACCTATAGCTTTATTAGGGCTTTTTATTTATGTTGTATCTTCAATTATTAGCATTTTTGCAGTTAATATAGAAATGCTGATGATAGCTCGTGTTGTGCAAGCTTTCGGTGTAAGTGTAGGTTCTGTTATTGGGCAGGTATGGCTGGAGACTCCTATCAAGGCTTAGAGTTATCATATGTCTATGCTAGCTTATCTCCGTGGCTGTTATTTATCCCTTCTCTAGGTTCATCTATAGGGGACTATATTATAGAATATTCAAGCTGGCATTATGTTTTTGTATTTTTTTAGCCTTACCG
>CANJ01000131.1 GCA_000309075.1 Occidentia massiliensis | reverse complement strand
GATTCGGTAGTAGTGCATGACATAAAGCTTGAAAATCACGGGTTGACAAGTGGTTGGCGTGAGAAGCAAGGGCAGAAAGTTTTTGTATGGGAGCCTTCTAATCCTGATGGTGTTACTCATTGTTATAATCCGATTGATTGGGTTAGTACTAAGCCTGGGCAAATGGTTGATGACGTTCAAAAAATTTCAAATCTTATAATGCCGGAAAAGGATTTTTGGAATAATGAGGCACGAAGCTTATTTTTAGGTTGTAACTCTATATTTAATAGCCGATCCTACTAAAACTAAATCTTTCGGTGAAGTAGTGCGTACTATGAGGAGTGACGACGTAGTTTATAATCTAGCGGTCGTACTCGATACGCTTGGTGGTGTAATACATCCTGTTGCATATATGAATATTGCTGCATTTTTGCAAAAAGCCGATAAAGAGCGTTCCGGCGTAATATCTACAATGAACTCATCGCTTGAATTATGGGCAAATCCACTTATTGATTCAGCTACAGCATCTTCTGATTTCAATATACAAGAATTTAAAAAAGTCAAAACAACCGTATATGTAGGGTTAACACCCGATAATATACAGCGTTTACAAAAATTAATGCAGGTGTTTTATCAGCAGGCGACAGAATTTTTAAGCCGCAAAATGCCGGATTTAAAGGAAGAGCCGTATGGAGTAATGTTCTTACTTGACGAGTTCCCGACGCTCGGGAAGATGGATACTTTTAAAGCCGGTATAGCTTATTTTAGAGGTTATAGAGTTCGTTTATTTTTAATTATCCAAGATACACA
>CANJ01000132.1 GCA_000309075.1 Occidentia massiliensis | reverse complement strand
AGAGCTTCGTGTTTTAAGGTGATTATTTCATCGTCACCTAGGAAAGATATTTCATGTATACTGTGAACATTTCCACCACGAAGCGAGGAAATACCTATTTCTTTTTCGCTTCTTAGTCTATTACCACGATTAAATGTTATATTTAATCCTTTTTTGCTGGCAATTGTTTCAGCAAGCATAATAGCAGTTCCTGAGGGTGAATCTTTTTTATTACGGTGATGCGTTTCTAGAATTTCAACATCGTAATCATCTAGTATTTTTGTTACTTCTTTAGCTAGATAGCTAAGCAAATTAGCTCCTATACTCATATTTGCAGAATATAAAACAGGTAAAGTTTGAGCTGCTTTTTCTAAAAGCTTAAAATGTTGAGGTTGGAGACCTGTGGTTCCGATTACTAATTTTGTATTATGTTTTAATGCATAATTAATTAATTTTTCTAATATTTCAGGGGTAGAAAAATCGATGATCACATCAGAATTTTTACAAAAATTATCTAAATCATCTAAATTATTAGTACTATTAAATTTTGCTGCAATTTTGCAATCTTTAAATTTATCTATTCTCTCTAGAATGGTTTTTCCCATTTTACCGGTAGAACCACTAAGACCGATATTTAACATATTGGCAATGTATACTCCTAATAAATGAACAGTAAGTAGACGAAGTTTAATTTGGACAAGAGCAAGGCATCTCAAGTCCTTGGATCGCAGTGTATACTTAATATAGTTTGAACCGCAGATCTTATTATACGACGCCAATTGTTCAAAGTAAACTAGGTTCTGTGAA
>CANJ01000133.1 GCA_000309075.1 Occidentia massiliensis | reverse complement strand
AGAGGAGAGAGCGGTACAGAAGATACTATTGTAGGTATGCTAAGGATTTAGTAACATTAATTAATGCCGGAGTTCAAGTTTTAGATGGGACTACTAATCCTCAAGATGCTCAAGGTAGCACTGCTGAAGACTTTGTAACACAAGTAAGTAATCTTTTGCAAGCGACAGGAGGCGATATTAATAATTTGTTGGATATGGTACCCGGATATATTAGGTAATCCTCAAAACACTAATGATGCTGTTTGGGATTTATATTAAATCCTTACCTCTTAAATTCTATAACTTCCCTTGCTTCATAAGATAAGTTATGGTAGGCTAGTTTATCTTATTGTAACTCAAGTTATTTTAGCGTTGTCGGTATGGTTTGGGAATTATGCCAAAATTGTTATTGCGAGCGACTGAAAGGAGCGTGGCAATCCAGCAAAACAATAAAAAAATGCTGTAAATCAGAATTTTTTACTGGACTGCTTCGTCAATTACTCTGTAATTTTCCTCTCAATGACGTTAAAACCATACTACTCCTATTATTATCCTTTATCCTCTTCTCTAAGCCGGCTATTGCCGATCCTGAAATAGCTGAATCCTTTAAATGCTCAAAACTTTTTCCTTACTTTGAAAAAAAATTTAATATCCCGTCTAATACGTTACATTCAATAGCTTTAAAAGAATCAGGAAAAAAACATACAACCCGTAAAATTAGAGTAGTATGGCCTTGGACAGTAAATGTTGAAGGAAAAGGCTATTATTTTAACACAAAAAGAGAAGCCGTAAGTTTTTGTTAGAG
>CANJ01000134.1 GCA_000309075.1 Occidentia massiliensis | reverse complement strand
GAAAGCCTGGGTTAAGCTACTCTGAAATCTTGACAATTGTACTTTTATATTATCAATCACCTTGTAAAAACTTTAAATATTTTTATATGAGCTATCTACAATTATACAAATCTGAATTTACAACTTTACCATCATATACTCGTTTTATAGCTTTAAAACCCAGAGTAATAACTTATCTAGTTTTATTGCTTGAATGGTATATACAGCAAGCGCAACATACTGGTCTCTCTTATATTGATACAACACCTTTAGCAGTTTGTCATTCAAAAAGAATTTCTCGTAATAAGGTATTTACTGGTGTTGGTGCATTAGGTAAAACCACAAAAGGTTGGTTTTTTGGTTTAAAATTACATTTATTGATTAATGACCATGGGGAAATACAAGGACTCAAACTAACTCCTGGTAATGTAGATGATAGAGTTCCAGTGCAAGGAATAACCAAACATATTACTGGATTGTTATTTGGCGATAAAGGGTATATAAAAAAAGAACTTTTTAATGATTTATATAGTAAAGGGATCAAGTTAGTAACTGGAGTAAAGAAGAAAATGAAGAATAAACTTATGCCATTATTTGAAAAAATTTTACTACGCAAACGCTCAATTATTGAAACGGTTTTTAGTGTACTCAAGGGTTCTTTCGAACTTGAACATACAAGACATAGATCAATTTGGAATGCACTCGTGCATATCTTGTCTACTCTAGTTGCCTACTGTATGAAACCTAACAAACCAGCTATATCAAAAAATTATCTAATCCAGAATTGAGG
>CANJ01000135.1 GCA_000309075.1 Occidentia massiliensis | reverse complement strand
AGATAAGCAAGTTAAAACTGATGCTTTACCATTTTCACCTTATTTACTTAAGAGAGTTGATGAATTGGAATTATCGGTTAGATCGGCAAACTGTTTGAAAAATGATAATATAATATATATAGGGGATCTAGTAAAAAGAACGGAATCCGATATGCTAAGAACTCCAAATTTTGGTAGAAAATCTTTAAATGAGATTAAAGAAATATTGGCAAAATTTAATTTAAGATTCGGTATGGATGTACCGGATTGGCCACCGGAAAATATTCAGGAATTATCTAAACGTTATGAAGATTCTTATAATTAAGGACTAAAAAATGCGACATAAAATTAAAGGCAGAAAGTTAAATGTAACAAGTAGTCATCGGCAAGCAATGCTCGCTAATATGGCTGTATCACTTGTAACCCATGAACAAATTAAAACTACTTTACCAAAAGCTAAGGAATTAAGACCTTATATTGAAACTCTAATTACTAAAGCTAAAAAAGCTGATTTAATGGTAAGAAGAAGCGTTTTATCAAAAATAAAAGATAAAACAGCAGTAGAAAAGCTTATAAATATTTTAGGTACCAGATATAAAGATAGACCTGGCGGTTATACTAGAATAATAAAAGCCGGATTCCGTTATGGTGATTTAGCACCGATAGCATATATTGAATTTGTAGATAGAGATATTAATGCTAAAGGAAATATACAGCAAGATGCTAATGAAGAAATTAAAAATTAAAATATAAGGGACTCGGTGATGGCTAATCATTCTTCAGC
>CANJ01000136.1 GCA_000309075.1 Occidentia massiliensis | reverse complement strand
TATAAAATCCCAATCGACATTACCGGAATAAAACTGGCATCTAGTTCTACCATGAACGGTAATCTCATCTGAACACCTGAGCTTTCAGCAATTTTGGCTAAAATCGGAGCGTTTTTCGTATTATCATCCCAACCCATACGCATTTTAACAGTTACCGGCAGCTTAACCGCTTCAACGGTAGCTTCAAAAATTTTAGCTGCCAGCTGCTCATCCCTCATTAGAGCCAAGCCTGAATAACCGCCTACTACTTTTTTTCGCCGGACAGCCAAAATTAAGATCGATAATTTTTGCTCTCACACCCTCATTCATTTTAGCAGCTTCTGCTATCACATTTGGCTCACAGCCTGCTAGCTGTACGCAATCACTTGTTGCATCATCACGCATAATGGCGTCTTTTTTTTAGGACTGCCTAGATTCCACAATCATTGCTCTACTTGCTACCATTTCAGAAACTACAAGCCCTGCACCAAATCTTTTCACTAATCTTCTAAATTCCAAATCCGTAACACCTGACATTGGAGCTAGTATAATATTTGAAGAAAGCTCAATATTGCCGATTTTGATCATAAAAACCGTTATAAAAATAAACACTCATGATATCATAATTAAGTATTTTTGTCTAATATTACTAATTAAGAATAGACAAAAGCCGATTAATCTATTATAAGCTTAAGTTATATTTCCTTACACCCTAATAAATGAAAGAATAGTATAGACGAAGATCAACTTGGAAAAGAGCAAGGAGTCTGTAAGCCGAGG
>CANJ01000137.1 GCA_000309075.1 Occidentia massiliensis | reverse complement strand
GTTAACAATAATGATCACATTTTTTGATATTACTATTTTTGCTATTATTACTCTTTTCTCATTTTTCGGCTTATATCAAGGCATAATCGGGTTTGCAACTAGAATACTCGGTTTTATTACTTCTATAATGTTAGGATATTTTTTATATCCATATATTTCTGACCTAATCGGGAAATATATGGATAATGAGGTTATAAGAATAATTATTGCCGGTGTTATATCTTATGTTATTGCTTTAATTTTATGTGTTTTTATAGTTTATAAATTTCTTGCTATAATTTCATTTATGAGAAACGGTTTTATTGACAGATTCTTAGGGCTATTAGCAGGATTTGCCGTAGGTACTACTATCTCGTTAGTACTATTTTTTATAACAATGATCTTTACTTCTGAAAACTATTTTAAAAGTAAATCTTTAAAAGATTTTGTAGTAAGTAGCAAACAGAGCAAATATGGAGGAGTACTGAAAGTTGCCGTTACCACTGATTATTTAGATGAATTAAGTAAAAATATTATAGTTATAATTCCAAACGAGACTTTAAAATCTATTGAAATATTTGAAAATAAAGACCTAAATAATTTCAAAAACTCTCTTAAGAAATCGAATGATTCTAACGATGATGAGGATGTATTTTCTCGAGAATTACAAGATGAGCTTTCTAATATAGATGATGAATAGGATGTTATTTTGACGTCATTGCGAGGAAATTACGACATTATTATGCGAATTGAAAAACGCACTCGGTGTCATCC
>CANJ01000138.1 GCA_000309075.1 Occidentia massiliensis | reverse complement strand
TAATATTAGTTTTTTATTTTATATTCACCTTCTACTAGGTGCAATTTCATCTCTAAACCTATTAATAAAAGAAGAAAGTCATGAGACCGTCATTAACTAACTCTATAAAAGTTGTTTTTTGTACTTTTATAAGCTTGTATAATAAGTGTAAGAAGATATAATTATTAATTATAAAAAAATATCTAAGCAATTCTTATGTTAGCAGAACAGCAAACCGAATGGATTATCAGCAATAACCTTGTAAATAAGGGATGGCATATAGATAATGATACTAAAAAGAATGTTTATTTCCAAAAACCAAAATCAAAAACAGAACAGACAAGATTAAACGGAAAAAGACCTGATCATATCTTATATGAAAGTAATAATGATAAACCTATTGCAATAATAGAAGCAAAAAAAGCAGGAGTGGATTTAAGGCAAGCTTTAGATCAAGCAACGGAATATGCAAAATTGCTTGATGTACCTATAGTGTTCGCAATGAATGGAGCTTACTGCGAAGCTCGTTTTGTTGCTAATAATAAAGAGCTTATATTAAATCGGTGATGAAGTAAGGGAATTACTACATGAAAAAGAATTATTATCTGCTTTTTTAGAAGCAAGCAGTAATGAAGTTTGGGCTATACCGAAAGAAATTAAAATATCACGTGAAGAATTAATATTAATATTTAAAAACTTGAATAATCTTTTAAGAAATGAAGGGCTCCGAGCAGAAATAGAAAGATTTAGCGAATTTGCAAATATATTATTC
>CANJ01000139.1 GCA_000309075.1 Occidentia massiliensis | reverse complement strand
ATTTATATTATATGAAGCAATTACAGGTAAATTACCGCATCCTAAGCTAAAAATATTTTGTTACAATTAGGAGCAATAATCATAATTTTCCTTATTATAATTGCTGTTTCCAACGATATACAAAATTTGTTTTCCTAAATTATAGATTTGCTTGCTCTCGTTTATATTATCTACTATAGTGGAGTACATTAATTATGTTTGAATGCATTAGTTAGGAGAACTTTGTATTATTCTTAGCTAAAAGCGGAAATCCAGTTCTTTGTCATACCGCGACTTGAACGCGGTATCTAATTTATTATTTTTACCGTGGTCAAGCCACGTGATGACATTGGGTTTAAACACAGAAATTTAAATTAAATCTTAAAGAAGGTTTTAGGTGACAATCAGATCAATTAGTAAGTTAACAATTTTATTATTAACGATTTTTTATTATCATATTTCATTAGCTGACTCTGTAATTCGTAAAATAACTATCGAAGGTAATCATAGGGTTGAGCGTTCTACTATTGAGAGCTATTTAAAGCTTAAGGTAGGAGAAACCTATAATAATTCTAAAGAAGATGAGGTAATAAAACGTTTATATGCCACCTCACTTTTTAGAAATATAAATATGCATATAACAAATGATGGTAATTTAATAGTTAACGTTACTGAAACACCTTTTATAAGTAGTGTAGTATTTAGCGGTAATTCTAAAATCAAAACTAATATGCTCGCTAAGAAATTTACACAATGTC
>CANJ01000140.1 GCA_000309075.1 Occidentia massiliensis | reverse complement strand
CTGCCGTAGAAAATATAGTAAAAACTTTCTCACAGATGAAAAAATTACTCGCCCCTTCAAAGATCCCCATAGTTAGAATGTTTACGTAGATATGCTTAATTGGTAATATTAACTCCATATCAAATATAAAAAATGCTATTGAAACTTATAAATAAAGTTAATAATGAATTACATTTAATCACTTGTCATAAGACTGTAAAAGAAGCTCAAGCATTGTTTAAACAACATGGCTCTAAATCAGAATCATTTGTTGATGAATTTTTAAAACAGAAATATCAAAAAGCGAATAAAGAAAATTCTAAATTTTAACTTGTAACCCAATAATGTCTTCTCATAACAATAATTCTTGATTCTTCTTCCTTGATGGCTTTACTTGCGGAAGAAAAAGGACAGGAAAAAATTATCCGATATATACAGCAGACAAAGCTTGAGCTAGCTTACAATTAAGTTGCAATATTGTTTTGATTTGCTAATTCACATAATATGAAAACTCAATTTAAAAAAGCATGTTCTAATAAAGAATATGATAGAACATTAGTTAATAATCAAGTTATCCCTATAAGTTATTTCAGTGAAAATTCAAAAACACTAAAGATACTTTTCTCTGAATAATTTAGATCTTCAAGAGAAGATAAATGCTGACAAATATTATGCTTATAAAACAGAAAAGAAATATGTAAAGAATTTAATATTTAAAATCTGTGATTTGCTAGCTCTTATGAAAACTATTAATTTAGAGCAAAAAAC
>CANJ01000141.1 GCA_000309075.1 Occidentia massiliensis | reverse complement strand
CTTTAAGGCTAATATATACTATAGGTAGATTCTCATGTCCTTTATGTACAATCCCCAAAATTAAGTAGTCTAGGAGATAAGTTATCACTCTTCTTAGGTCATTTGGACGGTATGCAGCATCTACATGCCAATCTCAATCATTATACGGCGATTGAAAGCTATGTTCATTATGCGAATTACGTCTTGGTGCTACTGCTCTAATAATATTCTTATCTTCTTTATATAATACAGGCAAACTACCAATTATCCCTATTACTCCATACATATGACAAATTAATTCTTCTATTCCGCTAATCTGTACCTCACCGTCATAGGGAGTCATTATATTATAATTTTTTGTATCGATATTTTTTATATGTATAATTTCTTGCATTATTATTTACGGCATCTTTAATTCTTTTGTA
The DNA here is from genome assembly GCA_000309075.1 of Occidentia massiliensis. GTDB lineage: Bacteria > Pseudomonadota > Alphaproteobacteria > Rickettsiales > Rickettsiaceae > Occidentia > Occidentia massiliensis. The sequence goes on along the minus strand of CANJ01000141.1, from coordinate 337 downwards.
TAATTTACATATTTTGTATCTACTAAATATAAATCTTTGTTTTCTTTTCTAACCAGCTAGTTAATCTAACGACTTTATTGTTTAAATTTGCTAATGTTGCTATACAAGTTTTTTCATCTAAAATTTTCCTCCAAACATCATAGCACGCATTATTATAGTCAATATTAGTATCTTCAATGATGAAATAATCCCCTTCTTCAAAAATATTCTAAAGTACCTATAGTATTAATATGAGTATCTTCTATTCAAAGTATGGGATGTACTATTTCAGATATTTTTTCTTTTGGGAATATTGCCTCTACTTTATTAGAATTCACCTTGTAAAAATTCTATTCTA
>CANJ01000142.1 GCA_000309075.1 Occidentia massiliensis | reverse complement strand
TTTAGTTTTTAACGCAAATAACATCAGTACATTATGTTTTTCCAAACAAAATAACTAATTGTTACAACAATAAATGATACTATATACAAAGCATAATTAAAAACATATCCTGTTTGTATTTTGCCGGTAAGAACGCTAAAGCAATTAACGACTCGTGAAAAACCGTTTGGTCCAAAACGATCGATTATTTGCTGATCGCCAAGATAAAATAAAGAAGCTAAACAGTTAATAGGTTTCACAATTAAGCAATTATATATTTCATCGAAGTAATATTTATTGCGTAATATGTTGGAAATTAATACAAGGGGTGTCATCCCGCGGCTTGACCGCAGGATCCAGGCGTTTTTAATATTTTTACTGGATTTCCGCTTTTGCGGCAATGACATAACAGTACTTGACTTATATAAGTAAATCCCAGTAACAATTCCCACCATACCGACTGCCATAGGTAGTAGCTTAATATATAAAGGCGGGTGGCTAATTAGTAATTTATAAATATGTAAATTAAATAGGCTTGCATGGAAATAGCCGTTTGGTTTGTCCATAGCAAGTAAATAATAGCCGATCATACCGCTAAAAAAGCTCCCGGCGACAAGTAATATAAGTGGATTATTCATTACTTTAGCCGGTTCGTGAGCATGCTCAAAAACGTCTTTTCTAGCTTAGTTTTGCCATGAAATCCAACATAATATCTTCATTGAATAATAGCGGTAAGTATTGCTGCTGCTATTCCAAAAATAAC
>CANJ01000143.1 GCA_000309075.1 Occidentia massiliensis | reverse complement strand
CCATTATAGTTATATANATTTCATTATCAACATATTCAAGATCAGCTACTTATCGATAATGAAACATAAAATAATGGATAATATAATTAATATTCTCATTGATTTATGCTGTTTTCTTACAAACAATAATACTATATTTATTGTTTTCCGCTAGTATTATTTCTTCCGAAGTTAATATAGTAAGATTATTTTTTTGTAAAAAATTATTTATTTCATTCAAGTTAAAAATAAATTCTTTGCGTTTTACTGAAAATTGTGTCTTCGTCGCATTCGATAAACAAAGGGCAAAATACCCTTGTTTATTAAGAGGTGAGTATATTAAATTAAAATATTCTATTAAATTGTTAGTAAACGATAATCCGCAAAAACTAAAAATAATATCAAATTTATTAGAGTTTTGTTTTAAAAATTCATCGATAGCAATATTATATATTTGATCGTAAATTTTAGTGTTCGGGTAATATGTTGCTTGTAACTTATTCATTAAAGCAGAAACTTCTACACCGGTTAAAGTCAACCGTTCCGGAAAACGTTTTTGTATTTCATAACCTACAAGCCCTATATTACTTCCCAGTTCCAAAATAGAATAATTATCCGGTAAATCAGATATCTGCTTAAGTGCTTCATTAACAAACCTATACGGCAGATGGATATTTTTATCGTTATTAAAAATAGTAGGATAATATTGTGCAGTTAAATCACGATATTTTCCATAAATTTCTTGAGGTATTTCAGTAAT
>CANJ01000144.1 GCA_000309075.1 Occidentia massiliensis | reverse complement strand
AATGCTGATGTTAAAAATTATGAATATAGTACTGAAGTATTAAATAAAATAGAGGATAGAAAGCAAGCCATTACCGATGAAGTCAATGCTCAGATCGATAAGATTAATAAATATAGAGAAAATAGCCAAAATGCAAACCTATGTAAAGCCTATAGTAAACGAGGGTAGAAAGCTAAGAAAATTAGAAGATCATTTAAGAAATATGAAGTAGAATAACTAATAATTGTTTTTTTAAACAATTACAGTATATAGAATATGTAAAAACAAACATATTGATGAACGATCAACTAAAAATGGTTCTGAAGAACTCAAATATTTATCATCAGATAATAGCTTAAAACCGCAAAAAGTTGGGAAGAACTATTTACAGAACTAAGCTCAAATCCTACTAATGATTTTCTTTCTGAAGGAAGAGAAGATTCTCCACCGCAAGAACGAAATTGGAAATTATTTAAATGATTGATATATAGCTCTTATGTAATTCCTGCGAAAGCAGGAATCCAGAAAAATAACTTCAATATTGGAAGTTATATATTTGATAAAATAAGCATATAAAAAACAAGTTTTTTTATGCTTGACTGGATTCTCGTTTCTGCGGGAATGACATTATAAGGGTATTTTCCGAACTACGCAACAATGCCTACGCGGAATTCGAATATACACTGTTGCGTTAATAGCATTTAAGAAATGCCCGCTAAAAACAATAATTAGTTTTCCCTTTATTAATTAACTTATA
>CANJ01000145.1 GCA_000309075.1 Occidentia massiliensis | reverse complement strand
ATAAGAGTGCATATCGAGTAACTAACTCTAATTTAAAATCATTTGCCTGCTCAAAAAATTTTATTTCATAATTTTGGATAGAGAATATTAGTTCTAATATTCCTATTTCAAACATAGCTTTTAAAATTTGTGCTGCTCTTTTTGAAACAATAATTTTATCCATTTCGCTTTTAATTCGCTCTCGTGATAAAGTTTTTAAGCCGTCTTTTAAAGCTTTACATGCTTTAAAGTTGCCATCATCAAGCTGATTCGCATAATAGCTAGAAAACCGAAAAAAGCGTAGAATTCGCAAATAATCTTCTTTAATTCTATCTAGAGCTTCCCCTATAAATACAACCTTTTCCTGCTGCAAATCCTTAAATCCTTCAAAATAATCATATATCTCGTTCTTAAAGGGACAATAGCTTAAAGCATTAATAGTAAAATCTCGTCTTGCGGCATCTTCGGCAAAATCGTTGGTGAATATTACTTTGGCATGTCTGCCGTTACATTCAATATCTTTCCTAAGAGTCGTGATCTCAAATTTTTCATTATTTAAAATAGCCGTAATCGTGCCGAATTTTAAACCGGTCGGAATAGTTTTTATTTTAGCTCCAGATAAAATATTTGTTACTTCACTAGGTGTCAAATTAGTAGCTATATCTATATCGCAGCTACCTTTCTCAAGTCGATCTCTTGGATAACTTGCTTCTAAAGGTAATTTGTACGTCGATCCGGTACTCGAATCCTCACGTACGTTT
>CANJ01000146.1 GCA_000309075.1 Occidentia massiliensis | reverse complement strand
CGTTACTTTTTGGTCTATTGATATAATCTTTGGTGTATAACCAATCTAAATGCGGAGAACTCTTAACTACGTCCAAAGCATTATAGCATAGAGCTTTAGATTTAACTATAATCCTACATGCAATTAAGTCTTTCAATGCATCAACCGGCACTTCTTTCCTTTTCATCTTTTTTAAAACAGAATAAGGTTCTTTAAGACGCATATATATCTTATTTTCTATATCTGCCTTATTTAAATCTTCTTTAAGCAGATTAATAATGTCACAAATCAAACCCCCTCCTGCTACCTAAAATTCTCTATATCTCTATTCTTAGTAAATATTACCTACAACTTTTAGAACTTAAATCCACAAGACTGTTCATAACACTATTCAAGTAATTTATAAAATTAATTCTTTAACTAAAAATTAAAAGACAGATTAATAGTAAAAATAAATTTTTTCAATATAATTGTTTAATTAATTTTAACTTAGATTAATTGGATAAGTTCCTTAATAGCCATTTTACGGCTAAATACCTGCCGTTGTGTAGTTCTGTTATCATCCCGTGGCTTTTTATGACCACGGGATCTTACATCACAGACTGTGTCCTAAGATACCGCGGTCGAGCCGCGGTACGACATTAAATGAATAATAGCCTTACGCAATAAACAAGTCAGAAAATTTATCTATAGAATTTTCCGAAACACTACATAAAACTTCAGACATTTTGTTAAATTCTCCGGTACATTCAAGCA
>CANJ01000147.1 GCA_000309075.1 Occidentia massiliensis | reverse complement strand
GATTTTGCAAAAGCTCTTGGGCTATTGAAGAAATAAGATTTTTTATTGTTATACCGTGAACCTTCCATGGTATCCATCAAAACTAACTTTAAGTAATAAGCATTTATGACTCTTGCCACAAGCTCGGCATTGCCCGCATGGCTCTTATGTTATGCCTGCATAGGTCTTGTTGTGTGGATACTGAAGGTCGTCATTGCAAGGAAAAACTGTAAGTTTTGACGAAGCAATCCAGTAAAAATTCTGATTTACAGAATTTTTTATTATTGTTTTGGACTGTCACGCAGTCTACGACTGCTCGCAATGACAGGGCGGTATCTATGCAACAACGCCTTCGCTGGAATGACATAAAACGAGCCATGCAACAAGATCTGCAGTTGTTCACAATGGCGATTAGGTGTCTATACAATAACACCATTTAACCACGACATCTAAAAATAAGATTATTATAAACGATTTAGCCATGAGTTATGGTACAAGAAATACTATTTACCGATGTAAATTTGCATATTAAAAACAATAAACGATATGGTGTAGTAGGTGCCAACGGAGCAGGTCAAACAACTTTTTTCAAAGTCTTAACTAAGGAAGAAGAGCCAGCTTTCGGTGAGATTAACATACCAAAAAACTCCAAAATAGGTTGTTTAAAACAGGATCAGTTTCTTTAATGACGGTTATACTGCTGAAATTTTTGCAGCTAGCTTGCTTGTAGGTCTTGGAATAGCCGAAAAATACC
>CANJ01000148.1 GCA_000309075.1 Occidentia massiliensis | reverse complement strand
CCATATAGATTTACCTGATTTAAAGATACCGCATCCTGAAATATTAAACAGACCGTTTCTTATTCATCTAATTGCAGGTTTAAGCTTGGAATGTCGTTATTCATGTCCGATCAATAATTTTTACAACAATAAAACCTTTGCAGAAATAGCACATTTAATTGAACATCAAGGAGTTATACGCTCTCTTGTTTTAAATCCTCAATTTGTCGGTATTTTAAACATTACTCCTGATTCTTTCTCTGATGGAGGATTGAGTTTTCATAAAGAAGATGCCGTTAGAAATTTTGTACGCTTGATAAATGAAGGGGCTACAATAAATTGAGCTTGTATCACAATCAACACGTCCTTCTGCTTTAATTATTAATGAAGATGAAGAATATGCAAGGCTTAATAATGTTCTTGAAGAGCTTAAGGAAGTTATAAGGAAAAAAAGTTATAGTCAGTATTGATAGTTTTACTCCTGAAGTAATTAAACGTGTTAAAAAAAATAACCCTATTTCCTGTATCAACTTGGTTAAAAATAATCTAGATGATTATACATTACGATTAATTGCCGATTATAATTGTAAAATTATTACTATGCATTCATTAACCGTTCCACCGCAAAAACAAAAAATGTCTTGATTTCGATAAATCTCCGCTTGCTAGCTTAAATATATGGACAGAGCAAGAAATAACAAAATTAGAAAAATGTGGATTTGATAGAAAAAATATCATTCTTGATCCTGGAATT
>CANJ01000149.1 GCA_000309075.1 Occidentia massiliensis | reverse complement strand
ATGTTATTAAAGGTATTTTTGCTTAACCAACTACTAAATGAAAACAAACTACTTACTCCTACAAAAAAGCTTCCTGATGCTAATTTTGTATAAAAACTATAATCTGCTTTTGCTTTTTCTATTAAAGATAAGTAAGTAATCGGTTTATTACTTCCGAATAAGTTTTGCATTAATAATTTTAACATAGTCTATCTCCTTAATTTAAATCACCATATTTCATGGTTGTAAATGCACTATATTACAAGAGTAATCAAATATCAATCCTTTATTTAATAATAAATTAATCTTTGACTTGACATTTTTAGAAAAAACCATATTTTATGGTAAAATTGATCAAAAAGAGGTAGATATGCCTACGTACAAAAATTCTAAACATATTAGCACTAAAAAGCTTGCTTATATAGGTTTAGACCTCGCATATAAAACAGATGATTTAAATATTTATAAGCTAAAAGCATCAAAGGTTAATGAACAATTAACAGATAGCGGCTGGGAAATACTGACTGCTTCATGTGATAATATCAACACTGCTAAATATGCTTATAAAGCCGTCGCATTTATAAATAAAAGATACTAAAGAAGTTCGTATTGCTAGTGCCGGCACAAAATTCAATATATATGATTTATTAGACGACTTGCTTATCGCGCTGCACTACTTACCTTACTAAACTAACTCCAATTCAGGATTTTGTTAATGAAATAATTAACAAGTTAGGCGG
>CANJ01000150.1 GCA_000309075.1 Occidentia massiliensis | reverse complement strand
GATGCTTGAATCCTCACGTACTTTTTTGTACTCTGCAGTTCTGTGCTTCGTGTTTTCTGCAAATTCCTCTTTATTAGCTTCATTGTGCAAAAAGCCTATTATACAGATAATTAGATAAAATTTTTTGATTAATTAAAAGTGAGTTTTTTTATGGACATGGTTTCTTTAAAATTTATTGGTACAGGACTTATGGCTATCGGCATGTACGGTGCAGCTTTAGGCGTTAGTAATATATTTAGCTCTCTACTTAGTTCAATAGCACGAAACCCTTCGGCTACAGAAAACTTACAAAGAATGGCTCTGATCGGTGCAGGTCTTACTGAAGCAATGGGACTTTTTTCCTTTGTAATTGCTATGTTACTTATTTTTTCTTAAAATTCATTTTTAAATAAGATGCCTCAATTTGATATTGCTACCTATTATTCACAAATTTTTTGGCTTATCATTACTTTCGGCTTATTGTATATCTTTGTTTATAAATTTATAACTCCAAAAGCTGAAGAAATTTTTAATAATAGACAGACGAATATTCAAGATAATATTGCGCAAGCTGATACATTGACCATAGAAGTAGAAAAAGCTAAATAAATATTATAACGAGGAAATAGACAAAACAAATGCTGAAATAGATAGACTAAAAAAAGAAAAAATAGACTCTTTAGAATCAGAATTTTTAATTAAAAAAAAGAATCTAGAGCAAGATTTAAAAAACGCTAT
>CANJ01000151.1 GCA_000309075.1 Occidentia massiliensis | reverse complement strand
ATTTTGATGTTTCAGATGAATTATTAATTAAAAGAATTTTAGGAAGATATAGTTGTAAAAATTGCGGTAAAATATATAATAGATACTTCTTGCAGCCTAAAACTGATAATGTATGTGATGTTTGCGGTTCAAGTACATTTGATTATAGAAAAGACGATAATGAAGAAGTAATAAAAAAAAGAAATTGAAGTATATAAAACAGAAACATATCCGTTAATAGATTATTATAAAAATAGTGGTAATTTTTATATAGTTAATGGAAGTAAAAATGAACAAGAAATAGAAATTGATATACAGAAAATACTAAAAATAAATTGACTTTATCAAAGATTTTTATATGATTTTTTAGTTACCAGTAAAATTTTGGAGATTATTTGTGGCAAGAATTGCAAGTGTTAATATTCCTGATAATAAACGTTTAGTTGTGAGTTTAACTTACATTTACGGTCTTGGGCCTACTATGGCAGCAGAGATCTGTAATAAAGCAAAAATATCGAAAGATAAAAAAGTGAAAGAACTGACAGATCAAGAGTTAATAGGCTTACGTAATATTATTGAAAGTGAGTATAAAGTTGAGGGTGATTTAAGACGAGAAGTTACGCTTAATATTAAGAAAAAGAAAGATATAAGATGTTATCAAGGACTTAGACATATACGTAAATTGCCGGTGAGAGGACAGAACACGCATTCTAATGCTCGAACTAGAAAAGGTAAA
>CANJ01000152.1 GCA_000309075.1 Occidentia massiliensis | reverse complement strand
TGCGTGGCGGTATGGGAGGCATGGGCGGTATGGATTTCTAAGTCTATATCTCTATAAGATAGGTTATGCAATAGATCTAATAAACCCGTTTTGTTGTATTGCTCGTTCCCCTCATTGTAAGGAGGTATTGTTGCATGGACCGCAAAACCTGCTCAATGTCATATCGTGGCTTAACCATGGTATCCAGAAAACAATACTAATAATATTAGCATTTTAAACTGGATCCTGCTACAAGCTCGCAGGATGACAATTGAGAAACTAGTCCACGCAGGCAATGCCTGCTCCGCAATGACGATTTTAACAACGTGCTGTACAACACATTATTAAAAGTCGCAGTAGGACACAACTGATTTATGCAACAAATGGGTTTTAAAGCGATTCTTTGCTTAATTTGAAAATAAACTCTTTAAGAAAACTCTTCCTACAAAAAATAAATATAGAATTTCTTGTAATTATTTCAATAAATGACTGCAAATATTTTTTAATTAATTATAATAGCTCGACCTTTGGTATTTATCCTATGAGACTGTTAACAAAATAATTTTAAAGCTCATTAAATTCTTTTTAACTGCAAATTATAAGATTTTTTTGAAATAGGGATATTTATTACTGTAAAAATCTCTTTAATTATCAATTAAAGTTATTTTGTTAACAGCCTTATATAGGATGATCAAAAGGTTTTAAGTGGTTTTACGCTTTAATTATTAAG
>CANJ01000153.1 GCA_000309075.1 Occidentia massiliensis | reverse complement strand
ACATTACCGTATTTTATTCCTTTAATAGGTGATGGTTTACAACAATTTCAACCTATTCATATTGATGATTTAACGAAAGTAATTATTCACTGTATAGAAAGGGAAGGAAAAATCCACACATTATTAAAAATAGTTGGACCAGACATAGTGAACATGAAGGATATCTTGCTTGGATTCAGAAGATGGCTTGGAGTCATGGAAGACTAATAAAAATTCCTTTAATATTCATTAAAATAGCAGCTAAATTAGGGGATTGTCTAAAAATAGGACCCATTAATTCTACTGCGTATAATAGTTACTTCAACCTAATATTGCTGATAAAAACGATTTTATCGATTTTACTTCTATAATCCCTAGAAACTTGCAACAAGGTTTTGCAACCGAACCTTTAACCGTACAATCCATATGGCACGCTAGGCTTTATTTTTAAAACCTATACTAAAAATTGTCTTAGGACTATTTTGGATAATGATAGGAATGATTTCAAGCATTTTTGTTTATGATGCTAGTATGCAAATTATAATATCACTAGGATTTGATAAACAAATAGCACCTTACATATTATATGGAAGCTGCTTTACAGATATTATCTTAGGATTCTACTAATTATCAAAAATAAATAAATAGGATATGTAGTTTACAAATTTTATAATACTAGCTTATACTCTACTATTAACATATCTTAAAGCCAATATTGTGGCTAGATCCGC
>CANJ01000154.1 GCA_000309075.1 Occidentia massiliensis | reverse complement strand
CGGCTTTTAGCTAAGAATGACATAGGACCACTATACACATGACCCTAGAAATTACCGGAAGTGAGTTAATTAAATCTAAACTTATAGATGTTCCTGAACGTTCAGGGGTTTATCGAATGTTTGACGTTAACAAGCAAGTTCTCTATGTCGGTAAAGCTAAAAATTTAAAGAAACGCCTTACTAATTACATTAAAAGCAATTTAGATAATAAGACGCTTCGGATGATTGCAAATACTTGTTTTTTAGAGTATAGCATCACTAATTCCGAAGTTGAAGCACTACTTTTAGAAGCACAGTTAATCAAGAAATTTCAGCCGAAATTTAATATTCTTCTTAAGGACTGCAAGTCTTTTCCTTTCATTAAGTTACGTTTAGATCATGATTTCCCACAATTACTAAAATATCGAGGTAAAACTCTAAGTGACGGGAAGTTTTTTGGTCCTTTTGCCTCGAGTGCGGAAGTTAATACTACTTTGACCGAACTACAAAAAATTTTTAAATTACGTTCCTGCACGGATAATTACTTTAATTCACGTACTCGCCCTTGCTTACAATATGAAATAAAACGTTGTTATGCTCCTTGCGTCGGTAAAATAAACAAGGAAGTCTATAGAGACTTAGTAACTCAGGTTAAGGATTTCTTACAAGGTCGCACTAAAGAACTCCAAGAGAACCTATCTAGAAAGATGGAAGAGTTAAGTAGTCA
>CANJ01000155.1 GCA_000309075.1 Occidentia massiliensis | reverse complement strand
ATTAAAGACAAATTATTATAAGTAAGTATTTTTAATAATATTTCTGATAACGAATATGCTATAAAACCTGAAAATAAACCTAATAGCAGTATTTTTTCTTGGGAATTATCACGCTGTTTAAGACTAATAAAACAACTTGCTAAAATTACGGTTGCCATCATCATTATAGGCTTAAATAATTGCTTGTAATAATAAATTTGATAATTAATAGCCGGTAAACCTGAATTTAATAATTCATTAATTAATTTAGGTAAAGCCCAAATAGAAACCATTTCAGGACGAATAAATTTATTTACTAAACTATTAATTGATAAATTTGTCTGCATAGTTAAATTATTGTAAGCCTTAGTTTCCTCTTTTGTGAAAACCTTAACTCTATTTAAATGTAACATTTTATTTTCAATAATACCGTATAATGCATCAATTCTCTTTAAAAAAGAATTATTATGATCAACAAATAAAATTGTAATATTATTTAATTTTTTCTCGGCAACATTAATAAATTGTGTTTGGATAATTTGAGTTTCATCATTTAAAGATTCAAAAAATAATAAGCCTGATTTAGATATTATACCCTCACTCAAGGCTTTTTTAGTAGTTTTGCTTCTAATAACTCATATTTTTGTAAGCCTATAGTACCAATAGGATTCAATATAGTCGTAAAAACTATACCTAACATTAAGTTACAAT
>CANJ01000156.1 GCA_000309075.1 Occidentia massiliensis | reverse complement strand
AAAACTAAACAAAGGTTAAACGAAGAAAAAGTGAGGTCATGACAAACTGTCACGGACTGAAATTAACTGCCACAGATGGAAAAAATATATAACAGACTGTATTACTGGAAAAACCATGAAGTAACAAAAGAGAATGAATTTGCTATATTAACTAATATTATTTATCAAGAATGGGCTGGTATAACTTAAAGAACACAAGAATATAAAGGGCTTAACAAATCAAAATTTACGTGATTACATGAATGAAGCAGAATTAATTTTTACTGCTCTTGCTGAATTATCTACTCGTCAGGTAGTAGAAACTAATAATGCAACAGGAATGGAAGAAAATAAGGTTACAGGTGAAATAGGAGGAAGTATAGCTAAAAACGCTAAAACGGTCTTGGAAAATAAAACTGGTAAAAAAAGTAATCTCAACAGAAATGGGTTGGCATTCGCTATATCCTTAAAAAATAAAATATTTCTTATAAATATCACCTATTCAATGCATTTTACTATAAACCAAGGATTGCATTGATTTCGTGGAAAATACTCTCACTTTTGACAGAAGTTTCAACACACCGAAATAGCATTTTGCCATTCCGGTTATGATTTTAAAAAAGTCAATTAAACTTTACTTCAGGTGGCAACGACATTAATATTGCTTCGACATTTCCATCGGTCATTAAGCCGAATTTAGTACCGCGGT
>CANJ01000157.1 GCA_000309075.1 Occidentia massiliensis | reverse complement strand
ATAAATCTTCATTATCGATACTTAATTACAATTAAAAATTCAAGTAATTAATTTTTGACTAGAATATAGGAGTAATATATTCCTTAGTTAAAATTCTTTAATTATTGGATATTGAAAGAAATTGGTTCTACCGAAATATTTTGTAGGAAATTATGAAACAGATACAACCTAAGCGTAGTGCAAATCCCTCAAACTGTGGAGAAGAAATTGCTGCCAAGGATATAATAAGGATTTTCTCCTTGAATCTATTATGTACTCTTCTGACTCTGACTATATTGGGCGTGACAGCGAGAGTGAAGATGACGATTCTTATGCATCAATACTCTTGTTAAAAATAAAGAACCGGAATGCAAAATTCACTTAGATTTAGTTTAGTATATTACATACGTGCTACCAAACAAATGTTAGAGAACAAGCAGAAAATGCGAAGGTTTCTAATTTAGACAATGAAAGGCAGGTAATTAAATGTAGTACAACTCCAACAATTCTGTACCGAAAGTTCAATTGAGTCTATGATAACATCAACATCAAAAAGCAACATAGATGCTGACAAAATTATCTTACCTTTCCCTTCTGTAGAACAACAAAGACAATTAGGGAAATTATATCGTTATAATTAAAAATTTTAAAGAGCTTTACCCTTCTAATTCTGACAATGGTAACGTTGGAATAGTAATATTATGAGG
>CANJ01000158.1 GCA_000309075.1 Occidentia massiliensis | reverse complement strand
GTCAAATATCCAATTTAGTTGTATCGGTTAGCTATTTTATAAATCATGTATCCCAATTGGAAAAACTAAAGGAAAATCTTAATAAATATAAGCAATCTAGTGTAGTAGGGGTAAGCGGTATGGGTAAAACGCAGCTTGCTAGGAATGTACGCTTATGAAAATAAAGTTAACTATAACATAATTTGGTTGATTGATTGTAATCTAAATATAGAGCCGCAATTACTCAAATTATCTAAAACTATTAATACCGAGGTAAAATCATCGGTGATTTCAGAAGATATGGCAGTGATGAAGAAAGATTTAATGGTTTATCTAGTAAGTAAGGATAAATGGTTATTGGTGTTTGATAATTTAGAAATAGGCGAGAATAAGAAAATAGAGGATTTTATTAATTGGGAGTATAAAGGTAATATTATATTTTGTACCCAGGACGATGAATTATTATCTAACATAATCAAAGCAAACGCTTTCACTAAGCCAGAAGCTGCATTACTTGCAACAAATATATTGGAAAATAAAAATCTGGAATTAATAAATTGTTTGACTCAAGCATTTGGAGGTTATCCGATTCTCATAGTTCAAGGAGCACAAATATTAAATCAAATACAAGGTATTAACTTAGAGAAATACAAGAAAAAGATAAAAGCCTCTAAGGATAAAATTGAGCTAAATATAAAACTTGTTAGC
>CANJ01000159.1 GCA_000309075.1 Occidentia massiliensis | reverse complement strand
GGGTAAAGTTCTAAATGTTGCGAGTTCTACGCTTGAGAAAATCGTTAATAATCAAGCAATACAAGATTTAGAGATAGCTCTTGCCTGCGGTAGTTTAAAGAATTATAAAAAAGAAAATACTGCGTTACGAAAAAATAATTATTATGACTGATGCAGATGTTGACGGTGCTCATATAGCTTCGTTATTAATGACTTTCTTTTTTTTACGAATGCCGAAATTGGTAGAAGAGGGGCATTTATATCTAGCTAAGCCTCCGCTTTATCGTTTAACGCAGTCTAATAAAACTTATTATGCAGGCGATGAAGAGGAAAAAGCTAAGTTAACGGATAAATTATTAAAAGCTAGTAAAGCTAAAATTGAAGTAGGTAGGTTTAAAGGTCTCGGTGAAATGATGCCTGCACAATTAAAGGAAACTACTATGCATCCGGAAAAAAGATCGCTTTTAAAGGTAACTTTAGCAGATTTTCAAAATGTTGATAAAATAGTAGATGATTTAATGGGTAAAAAGCCGGAAAAAAGATTTCAATTTATTTATGAACAGGCTTTAGTTAAAATGGATAAAATTATTAGTGAGCTGGATATTTAATCGTTATTGCGAGGAGCCGTAGGCGAAGCGGCAATCTCGTCAAATATCCTAAGATTACTTCGTAATTTTCCTCGCAATGACTTTGACTTAAAAAACNCACA
>CANJ01000160.1 GCA_000309075.1 Occidentia massiliensis | reverse complement strand
GTTCATCAATGACTCATTAGAAAGCTCCACAACGCCTTATTCTAATTTCTTACGAGATGAAACAAAATTATTATCTGCATATACGGACTCATATGTATTACATGAATATTTAGGCGAAATTAATACAGGTATATATTTTCACCAATTCATAGAAAAAGCTCAAAAAAATCATCTAAATTACTTAGGTGACACGTCGCTTACTGCAATGTTTATCGGTAATTTACCTACTCAGGCAGCAGAAAAGCTACAAGCCGTTAATGATATTGTTCGTACTGAGCAATATATGGATTTTATCACTAATAGAAAGTTCCGCTCGACATTATTATGTCATCAAAACATACCTATAAACAGAAAAATTGAATTTAATAATTTAAAAGAGTTTTTTACTAGCCTTAATATTAGACCGGTAATTCTAGAAAAAGCTGTTGATTTAACTAACGAACAAGAAAATGTTAGCTTCTATTACGAAAATTTACCTGAGCCTTTTATTTCAACCACTTCGCCAATCATGAAAGCTATTTTATATGTATATGCCGAAAATATTAGCAATCCGATAAGCTTAGAACAAGTAGCAAAAGAAGCTTTTAAAAAGCTTGGTAAATATCAATTACAAGATTTCTTAGCAGCATTAGAACAGCATTTTATCATATTCATTTTTCAAGGTTATCTCAAAATATTTGAG
>CANJ01000161.1 GCA_000309075.1 Occidentia massiliensis | reverse complement strand
CTTCAACTCCTCCATATTAATTACAATCTCAATTCTAATTTTACCCATCCTCATATCAACATTTAACATAAATATTATAAACCTCCATCACTTAATTAAAACATCAGTTAAAACAGCATTCCTAATTAGCATTATTCCACTTATCATTTTTCTAGACCAAGGTCTTGAATCAATTACCACTAACTTTCACTGAATAAACATTAATACATTTGACATTAATATGAGCTTTAAATTTGATATTTATTCTTCTATTTTTATCCCTATCGCTTTATTCGTAACATGATCTATCTTAGAATTTGCCACCTGATATATAGCCTCAGACCCAATAATTTCCCGATTCTTTAAATACCTTCTTACTTTCCTTGTAGCCATAGTTATTTTAGTCACAGCTAACAACTTTTTTCAATTTTTCATTGGTTGAGAAGGCGTAGGCATCATATCCTTCCTCTTAATCGGATGATGATATGCTCGAGCAGACGCAAACACAGCAGCTCTCCAAGCAGTAATTTATAACCGAGTCGGGGATATTGGTTTAATTCTTAGCATAGCATGAGTAGCGATAAACCTAAACTCATGGGAAATACAACAAGTTTTTATATTAAACTCAGATAACCTTACGTTACCACTTCTTGGATTAATTCTAGCAGCTACTGGCAAATCCGCACAATTCGGCCTTCACC
>CANJ01000162.1 GCA_000309075.1 Occidentia massiliensis | reverse complement strand
AAATACTTGATGAGGGAAGATTAACAGATAGTCAAGGTATAACGGTTGATTCTAAGAATACTATAATAGTTTTAACGTCTAATTTAGGTGCTGAGATACTCGTTAATCAGAAAGAGGACGAAGATACATATAAAGTAAAGGATGAGGTTATGGAATATGTAAAAGCAGTATTTAAACCTGAGTTTTTAAACAGACTAGACGAGATTATATTATTCCATCGCCTAAATCGTAATAATATTCATGATATAGTTAAGATACAGCTTGAAAGTTTAAAGAAAATTTTACTAGCACAAAATATTATTCTTGAATTTGATGAATCTGCATTAAATTATTTAGCCGAAAAAGGTTATGATCCAAGCTTTGGAGCAAGACCCTTAAAACGTCTTATCCAGCGGGGAATACAAAATAATTTAGCCAAAATGATTTTAGCAGGCGAAATAAGTAGCGGTAAAACGGTTAAAATAAATTCAAAGGATAAAGAATTGAAGGTAACAATATGTTGATTAATTTCTTCCGAATAACGAATTATCGCATAATCCACTATTCTTGTTAAAAGCACCGTTTAATAATTATTGATTTTGTCATTGCGAGCTATTAAAAGATTTGTTGCATAGCTCAAAAACCGCGTTTGATGTCATTCCTGCAGGAGCGGGAATGACACAAAACGAAATTCTATTAA
>CANJ01000163.1 GCA_000309075.1 Occidentia massiliensis | reverse complement strand
CGAGCAAATATGGGTTCTAGCCAATTATTACGTGATTTTCAAGCCGTCAAAACATTCCTAACAAGTACCGGAATTAATACTTTATTCGATGCCCCTTGGAGCCTTATCTATATTGCGGTTATTTTTTCAATTCATCCATATATCGGTCTTATTACCGTTTTTGGTGCAATTATAATAGTTTCAACCGCTTTCTTTAACGCTGCAGCTACTAATAAAACACTTGGTGAAGCTACCGAATTTTCGATAAAAGGTATGACACAAGCCGATATTGCAAACAGAAATGCAGAAGCAATTGAAGCAATGGGAATGATGAAGAATGTTACAAAAAATTGGCATAAATTTAACATATTAGCACTTGATAAGCAATCGGTTGCTAGCTATCGTAACGGTGTTATTTCTAACTTTTCAAGGTTTATCCGTAATATAATGCAAATGGCTGTTACCGGAGTCGGTGCTTACATTGTTGTAAAATCTCACAGTGCAGATATGACTCCCGGTAATATGATTATGAGTTCTATCATAGTCGGTAGAGCTCTTGCTCCTTTCGATAATGCTATTGATTTATGGAAAAGTATGAGCGGTGCTATTAAATCATACAAAAACATTAATAATTTATTTAACACTTATTCTCCTAGAGACGAAACGATGCCAATTCCGAACGTTGATGGTCATCTTAC
>CANJ01000164.1 GCA_000309075.1 Occidentia massiliensis | reverse complement strand
CATATTTTCTGCCCATTCCTTCGGCAATAGATTTTACAAGTGAAGTTTTACCGACCCCTGGCGGACCTATTAAACATAATATAGGTCCTCTAATTTTACTTGAACGCTGTAATACCGCTAAATATTCTATAATTCGTTCTTTAACTTTTTCGAGTCCAAAATGGTCACGATTTAAAATTTTCTCTGCTTGGTTAATATCTATTTTGCTATTATCATACTTACCCCAAGGCAGGCTAAGCAATGTCTCAAGATAGTTACGCGTTACTCCCGACTCCGCTGACATTTGGTTCATAGTACGGAGTTTCTTAAGTTCAGCCTCAGCTTTTTCTTTTGCTTCTTTTGATAATTTTAAACTTTTAATTTTTTTCTCAATATCGGCAAGTTCTGATTTATCTTCATCAAGCTCTTTTTGAATAGCTTTCATTTGTTCGTGCAGATAATAATCACGCTGCGTTTTTTCGATTTGCTTTCGTACTCTTTGCTGCAATGCCTGCTCGGTTTCTGAATTTACTATATTGGAAGTAAGCATACTAATAACCGTAGTGATACGCTTAAAAGGCTCGTTTCTTCTAATAAATGCTGCTTTGCCTCAAGTGAAGTTATCAAATGTGAGGCTAATATATTTATAATATCTATGAAATTAGTGCTATTACTTATTTTTTA
>CANJ01000165.1 GCA_000309075.1 Occidentia massiliensis | reverse complement strand
AGTAAAACGAAATATATATTGCTGCACTGTTATAAGAATTCTTTAGTCGTCTATTCGATAGAATTTGCTAGATTTATAAAATTTAATTAGATTCAAAAGTAAAATTTTTGTAATCCCTGCAATCGGTATAGCAAAAAATATTCCAATAATTCCAAATAAACTGCCGCAGGCAAAAATTGAGAATATAATCCAAAGAGGATGCAACCCTATTTTATCACCGATAATTTTAGGGGTGAAAATATAAGACTCGCAAATATTTCCAACTAGATAAATTATCATTATATATAGTAATTTAGTAGTTACACCAAAAGTTAAATAGCCGATAATTAGAGTTAAAAGAAACGATATAAAAGTACCAAGGAAAGGAATAATAACTAAAAATCCTGTTAAAATGCCAAGTAAAAGAGCGAGATCAATACCTATTACGGTAAATGCAATACTATAATAAGTAGATAATAATAAGCAAATATTTAGCTGTCCTCTTATGTAAGCAGATAACAGATTATTAATTGCCGATAATATTTCAAGGATTTTTCGGTCGGGTTTTTATAGGTAATAATGATTTCATGTTTGCAATATTTTAGCCCAATCACGTAGGAAATAGAATAATATTATAGGTAATAAGTAAAAAATAAAACAAATATGTTAATAGTTATAATAG
>CANJ01000166.1 GCA_000309075.1 Occidentia massiliensis | reverse complement strand
GATAGATTATTTCAGAAAATAGAAAAAATAGATATTCCAGCAAATAAAGTTTCGATAAAATCGCAGGAAACAGTTCCGGTTACAACGGCGTCAACCAAAGTTAGTGCGTTTCAAGCACAGCAAGCAAGAATTAATGAGGCTCGGCAAGGTGTATTTAATAAAAATAAATCAAGCGGAGATAATGCAAGAAAAAGTAGTGCTGGAACAAAAAGAGAAAAGAAAAAACAAGAAGCACAAAAGCAGTTATTAGAAATAAAGAAACAAGAAAAAGCTATAAAAACGGCATCAGATAAAGCTAAAGAAGTAGCTGCTAGTGACGGAAAAAGAAACAAGTACAACGGCATTACGAGCCATGCAAGATAAAATGAATGGTGATTCTGAACAATTAAATAAGATAGAGGAAAATCTAAAGTTATTAACTCCTGTTGTTTATAATAGTTCTACCGGTCCTACTTATAAGCAGTCTCCAAAAGCAAAGCCAACTATACCATTAAGTCATGGGGTTCAGAGAATTTTAGGTGAACAACCAGAGGATGAAGAGGGGTACTTAGTGCCAATAAAAGTTCAGCAGCAACCTTATCAAGAAATAGAGGACCCTATTCCAAGTCATTCAAAAGATATTTATGAGGCTAAGTTTTCACAATACATTAATTATTTGAAT
>CANJ01000167.1 GCA_000309075.1 Occidentia massiliensis | reverse complement strand
GAAGTAATACAGTTACCGAGAGATGAGCAAATTGTTTTAATAGAATCCTTTCCGCCTATAAAATCGCGTAAAATTAAGTATTATGAAGATAAGTTTTTTACTAGTAGATTATTACCGCCGACTTTTGTACCTACTCAAGTACCTTTTGACCCTAGGGCAAATAATAATGGGGCTGCGGAAGAGACCGAAACAATAACTGTTCCGGAAAATAATGAGTAAAATGCGTTCAGCTATTATTGATATCGGTTCAAATGCTTTAAGAGCTGTAGTTTATGAAAGTGATGAGCTTGGAGCGCCGGAAATTTTTAATTATAAATTTAGAAATTATCTTACAAATTTACTTAATTTAGATAATTTAGACGTAAAACATCAAACATATTTATCTCTACAATATCTTATTCATATTTTTACCAAACTGTCTGTTACTAATATTAGATGTGTTGCAACAGCTATACTTAGGGGGCATCCTAAAGCAGATGAATTCAAAGCTATAATTAAAAAGAGATTCAATATTGATATTGAAATTATCTCAGGTGAACGTGAAGCTTATTTAACTGCTGCCGGATTAATTTCCGGTATTAGTGATGCTTTCGGTATTGTAGCTGATCTTGGAGGTGGAAGTCTTGAGCTTGCACAGATTGGAAATAAAAAAGTCGG
>CANJ01000168.1 GCA_000309075.1 Occidentia massiliensis | reverse complement strand
GCTGTTTGGGTTGGGGATTTCAAAGGGCAAACTCACGGAACATTTACGGGTAATATTGCTGCAGCCCCTTTATTCTTTAATATTATCGAAGCCATAGCTAGACCAAATAAAGATGAGGATTTAATCCTTGCAAGAATTAATGCACTAAATATTACTAAAGTAAAAGTTTGTGCAGATACGGGAGATATCGATAACGATATGTGTCCGGTTAAAGCAGAAACCTTATTCATTCAAGGCAAATCACCAATAAAACAATCCGGTATTTATAGAAAAATGTTGATAGATTTAAAAACCGGTATGCCTGCTTGTAACTTTATTAAAGGACAAACAGAATATAAAACAGTAAATTTATGGCCAACAGATATGCTTGCGGTTTATCAAAAAGCAGGAATACATATATTACCGAAACCGATACCTACAAACCATTGCAATAGGTTGATAAATTGGCATCATCAAAAACCTAAAATTATATACCCGTTAAAAAATTCCGTACATTCAATTAAAAATAGTGATAACATTACTTTTAGTGCGATTAGCGATAATAAAACCAACAACATTTTTTGGTTTGTGGAAAATGAATTAATAGCAACCACGAAACCAAACGAAGCAGTAATATGGAAAGCAAAAGCCGGTGAATTTATTATTAGAGCTATC
>CANJ01000169.1 GCA_000309075.1 Occidentia massiliensis | reverse complement strand
GCCGAACAAAATGCTGATGAAGACAAAAAGCGTAAGGAACTTATTGAAGCAAAAAATGCTGCCGATAGTTTAGTTTATTCTACTGAAAAAACTCTTACAGAATATGGCGATAAATTATCATCAGACGATAAAGGAGCTGTTGAAGAAGCACTAGCCGCTTTAAAAGCCGTGCTTGAGTCGGAAGATACTGCTTTGATTAAAGAAAAGACCGAAAGTTTAACTGCAGCTAGCATGAAAATCGGTGAAGCGATGTATAAAGCACAAAGCGAGAGCCAACCTGCTGCAGAAAGTGCCACTAATGATGAAAAAATAGTAGATGCCGACTTTCAAGATGTAGAGAAGAAGTAGAAGTAATTTCGTCATTGCAAGGAGCGAAGCGACGTGGCAATCTCGTTAAATATCCTGAGGTTGCTTTGTCAAATTACTATGTAATTTTCCTCGTAATGACGTTACAATCTCATTTTATAAATTAACTTATGTCACAAAATTATTACCAAATATTAGGGGTTAGTAAAACAGCTAGCCAAGCTGAACCTTAAAAAAGCCTACCTCAAGCTAGCCAAGCAATATCACCCTGATACTACTGATGCTAAAGATGCTAGAAAAGAATTTAAAGAAATCAATGCCGCTTATGATGTTACTAAAAGATGA
>CANJ01000170.1 GCA_000309075.1 Occidentia massiliensis | reverse complement strand
TTAAAAATAATCCCCAATATCCTAGATAATTGGTAATATAAACTAAACCAAATGACGTTATAATATAAGTAAATAATTTTGCTATTGCACTTAGCATACTAGTATATGTAAATCTCTTAAAAACCGGAAAATATTTATAAAATATAGGAGCTGCTGGTATGTGATCAAATACGAATAATGCAGCTAAACATTGAAAAATAAAAATATATAAAGGAGTAGGGTTATAATTTAACATTATAGGAAAAAAAATAGAGAGAGGTAAAAAATAGATATAATTTCACCTTTAGGATTTTTAAAGGATGGATTTTATAGCTAATAAATGCAAGAGCGATAATACCGAGTAAATCTATTATAGATACCCAAAAATTTTGATTTATAATTTGATTTGGAGTAAATCCACATTCTCTTTTTAATATATCACCGCAATATATATATACGAAATAAAAACACGGTGGTCTAGCACACTGGATAAAGAAATACCAAATAGAAGTGGTGTTTGGAACTTTTTGATCTAGAATATCTTTGTCAATTTCTTCAAGCATAATATTATTTTCTTGAAGTCTTAGTTTTAATTGGTTTCTTTTATTTGAAAATGCCTCTGCTTCTTTTAAACTAGTCCTTGCAATAGTACCTACAAAGCGATAGTTGCAC
>CANJ01000171.1 GCA_000309075.1 Occidentia massiliensis | reverse complement strand
ATAGGCGAAGCATGCCAAGAACTTAAAGATCCTATTGAGGATATAAAAAGCTAGCCTTTTGCATGCATCCAGAAACCTGCTCGATGTCATTCCTGCGGAAGCAGGAATTCAGTGACAAGTAGGAAAATCGAGCTTTTAATTTTTTAAATTTAGTATGTCTAGACTTTTTAGTGACTGCATTCCCGCCTCCGCGGGAATGACATCGCGACTCATACAACTAGGTTTTTCATGAGTTATAATATTAGTTTTTTCTGTGCAAAACATTGAAAATCATCTCAGCAAGTAACTTGTTAATACCATTTACTTTAGCAAGCTCATATATGGTTGCGTCGCATACTGCTTTATACGAACCGAAATAATGCAGTAATGCTTTTTTTCGAGTTTCACCTACGCCCTCTATATCGTCAAGGCGTGATATTTTTATAGCACGTGATCTACCTAGTCTATGATTCTTTATGGCAAAATTATGTGCCTCATCTCGCAAGATTTGTAAATATTTCATAACCGGCAAATTCTTATCTAGAGTAAATACTTCCTTACCTATCACATGGAACTGTTCAAAACCGACATTTCTATCTACTCCTTTTGACATACAAACAAAAGGATATTCATTTCAAATTTATCCATCACCTCTTTAACAACGCCTAAATG
>CANJ01000172.1 GCA_000309075.1 Occidentia massiliensis | reverse complement strand
CGAATGCAGAACGAAGACCTGCTCCGCCTGCACCTACAACTACTACGTCAAATTTATGATGAATGATATTATACGCTTTGGTCATTAAATTTAATTTTTTACTATTTTGATACGTGAATTGTCTACCTCTGTCACCCCATGGCTTGACCACGGGGTCCAGTAATTCAATACACAATATTGTTTTCTGGATACCGCGGTCAAGCCGCGGTATGACTAATTTTTATCCTTTATAAAACAGCACTACTACAAAAGCTACAATAGTAACAATGCAAAATAATTGCACTATTATAATCAATGTATTACGTAATTTGTGATAACTTATATAATCTTCAATTACTACACGCATACCAAGCATCGCATGATACAACGAAATAACCACCGTAATTAACAA
Organism: Occidentia massiliensis; assembly: GCA_000309075.1. Classification (GTDB taxonomy): domain Bacteria; phylum Pseudomonadota; class Alphaproteobacteria; order Rickettsiales; family Rickettsiaceae; genus Occidentia; species Occidentia massiliensis. Next base: position 257 of record CANJ01000172.1, on the reverse strand, counting down.
AGCTACTACATTAAAAGGCTTTTTAAGTTCCCACAACATAATAATATTTATATCCTTATTTTTGTTGGTTAACGTAAAATATATTAGCCACACAGAACATAAAGCTAATATAATCCCCGTTACTCTTTGCAATAACCAATGATGAGAACCGCTTTTAGCAGAACCGCTATTTTTTGCTTTTACAATTTCTGCTTTAAAATCATATACCATTAATTTTCTCTATTATTTGTTTTTAGCTTTTCGTCATTGCGAGGAAA
>CANJ01000173.1 GCA_000309075.1 Occidentia massiliensis | reverse complement strand
AAGTCGTCGGTCCAGGAAGTGATTTTTAACAGCACCGGTAAGGAAAAATTTATATTTTCTGAACCTACTAAGCTTAAAGTTGTTCAAAAAGAATTTAAAACCGAAAACGGTTATAAGTGGGGTATTGTGTTGGAAGAGACAATTGAAGCTTCCTTAACATTAAGATTAAATAACAAGCGTATAGTTAAGATTAAAGAATTTAGAAGCATGATTGTCCCTGATACTACAGAAGATACTTTTGATATTTCGCTAATTTTAAAATATTCTGATGGGGCAAATATGCCTAAAGCAGATCCTGCTTTTTTAAAGATACATTACGGTAGAGACGGAAAATTAAATAAGTTATCGTTGCCAAACCCACCTATAATTTTCCATGACCAATGGTATCCGGCCTTAACCGTTTATAAAGGTGAATGATGTTCTTTGCCTATAAATAGTGGGTATTATAGGTATTTGAATAAGAAAATACTAGAAAATAGCGGAAGTATAGAAATCAGTCACGTAGATCCTGAATTTACTATAGAGCTTTTAGGAGAATAAAAGTTTTTAGTTAAATTCTATCAAAGAAACTTCGTAATTACGTTTAAATATTCATCTAGGACTTTTTGGTTGTCCTTAATAAATTTTAAAGCATTTTCGCGGTAAGC
>CANJ01000174.1 GCA_000309075.1 Occidentia massiliensis | reverse complement strand
CACAAACCGAAGATAGTATAGTGATTACCGACCAACATGCAGCACACGAACGTTTAGGTATGAAAAATAAAAGATTACCTAAACGGAAGAGTTAATCAAACAGCGTCTGCTTATCCCTGAGATAGTAGAACTGCCAAATGAAAAAAAAGCAGATTGTTTATATGACCATAGAGAAAAACTATATAAACTTGGTTTAACTCTAGAAAAATTCGGCGAAAAATCTATTATAGTAACTGAAATTCCAAATATCCTTGGAGATGTAAACGTACAAAAGTTAATTCAGGATCTCGCCGATCATTTATCGGATTTTGGCAAGAATATAGCTTTGACAGAGTTAATCGAGCATGTAACGGAAACTTATGCCTGTCATTACTCTATTAGAGCAGGACGAAAATTATCGGCAGATGAAATGAATGCCTTACTGCGTCAAGTGGAAAATACGCCGCTTTCAGGTCAATGTAATCACGGCAGACCTACTTATATTGAGTTGAAGCCTAAGGATATCGAACGCTTATTTGGACGGTAACTCGTTTAAATTTGAAAAATTGGCGTCATTGCGAACGACTGCAAGGAGTGCGGCAATCTCGGGAAATTAAAACTAGATTGCTACGCTCCTTATTAGTCGTTCGCAATGACTTATCTCTCTTTA
>CANJ01000175.1 GCA_000309075.1 Occidentia massiliensis | reverse complement strand
TTATAGAGTATCTTCTATCCCTTGTAAATATTTATCTTCCTATCTTTCTTAATCCAGAATTCGGGTTTAGAAAAGCTGAAGAAAGAAGAGTTGAGATTGGTCTAACTAAAGGCAGAAAAGAGGGAGAAGATAAAGGTAAAGCCAAAGGAAAAATAGTGATGGTGAAAAACTTACTGAAAATGTAATTATCTATTGATTTAATTTCAGAGTCTACAGGCTTATCTAAAGAACAAGTAAAAAGTTTAAAATAAAGATAAAAATATAATTAACTATTGTGGTCTTAGGAGAAGATTATAATATTATAAAATAGTTTAAGTGTATTAACTTATGTTAATTAATCAATTTAACATAATTTATCACTAAACTTTAACTTTCCTACTAGTTAGTAAAGTAACATATTTTTACTACCCACAATAATAATAAACAGCAGGATAATTAAGCATTGTAGTAATAAATTTTATTATCTAACAAATACATTCTCTCCTATAGGTTTAATTTTTTTCCATACCATAGTATATGGGAAAAGAAATACAACTAAAAGTATAAAAACAGTTAATACTTTAATAATTTAATATACAATATTCAATGTTTGACTGAACAAAATCATTGACTCTATGTTGTTGATTCAATGAACCAGTATTATTTG
>CANJ01000176.1 GCA_000309075.1 Occidentia massiliensis | reverse complement strand
TAATCGGTATCGCTCATAATTATAGTTTAAAAGGACTACGTAAATGTGATTTTGTTATTGCCTTGACGCATCATATGAAAGAATTTTTATTAAAAAATCACTTTGCCGACTCTAGAATATGCATCCTACCGAATATGATAAATATTGCTAAAGACTTTATTCCAAATAAAACATATAGAAAACCTGTCGTAATTGGTGTACTAGCAAGATTTGTAGCTAAGAAAGGTGTTGATGTTTTTATTTAAAGCTATCAAAATTTTAAAGAAAAAAAATAATGATCTTCATGCAGTTATAGGTGGAAGCGGCGAAGAAAAAGATAATTTAATTGCTTTAGCACATAAACTTAATTTACAAGATCAAATATCATTTACGGGATGGGTTAACGATAGAGATAAATTCTTTAAACAAATAGATATTTTTTGCTTACCGTCTCTTCATGAACCGTTTGGAATTATAGTGCTTGAAGCAATGGAGGCAAGCATGCCTATCGTTAGTACAGATACTGAAGGGCCTGCAGCAATCTTAAACGACATGCAAGACGGGCTTATTTGTAAAGCCGGCTCTGCTGAAGATTTAGCAGCAAAAATTGTCTATCTAATAGAGAACCCTATAAAAGCAAAAGAATTTTACTAAAAAATGC
>CANJ01000177.1 GCA_000309075.1 Occidentia massiliensis | reverse complement strand
GGTATAGAGATACCGAAATTAACTGCAAAACAGAAAGAATTTTATGAAGAATCCGATGAAATTCTAAATATTTTAGAACTCGCCAATAAGTTTTTCAGGACACAATTAACACCTGAAATATTACATTATCTACATGAAAGGGGTATTACCGAAGAAACAGTAAAAGAGTTTTCAATAGGTTTTGCCCCGAAGAATAATAAATTTGAAAAATTTTTTCACGATAAAAATATAGATATTATAAAGCTTGGTAAAGCAGGGCTAATCGGCAAGCGAGAAAACGGTGAAATATATAATTTATTTTCTAACCGTATTACTATTCCAATTAGAAATATTTACAATAAAATTGTAGGCTTTGGCGGTAGAGTACTAGGGGAGGGGCTGCCTAAATACTTAAATTCACCTGAAACTACAGTATTTCAAAAAAGTGAAACTCTATACGGTGAGCATAAAGCGATAAGCAGTAGCTATAAAAAAAATCATTCGATTTTAGTAGAAGGTTATTTTGATGTTATAGCACTACATCAAGCAGGTTTTAGTGAAACGGTTGCGAGTCTCGGTACTAGCGTTACTGAGAATCACTTACATAAATTATGGCGTGCTGGCGATGAAATTATATTATGTCTTGACGGAGATAATGCAGG
>CANJ01000178.1 GCA_000309075.1 Occidentia massiliensis | reverse complement strand
ACTAACACCGAAATTACCGACATAGCCATAGAAAAAATTCATGGCGTAGAAAACCGGTTTGGTAATTATATAGAACCAGCCGAAATCAATAGCTCTATCAAATAGTTTAATATCATATTGCTTTTCATATTTATCAAGCAAGTCTACTTTTTTTGCTCCAGCAAAAATTCTGCTTTTAATTGAAAAATTTTCGCCAGGCTTTATTATTTGTACCGGTGAAATAAAATCTACCTGATATCTTTCAGTCCCTTGCTTAAGAGCATAATTAAAATTCGAGCTGTAATTACTTGATTTATCCGGAATCAAGGAAGATAGCCAATATTTATCGGTAATCCCTATCCAATCAACCTTACTTGCTGCAAATTTTTCACTTTGCTTATCTTTAATATCATCATAAGAATATTCTTTAAGATTCTCGTCTATACACCCGATAGGTCCTTGATGTAATATATTCACCGCTTTCTCTACGGCAATATATTTACGATTTATTAAACCGTAAGATTGCACAGGAAGTTCTTTATTACTATAATTAACGATGGTTTGCTCTATAGTAAATAAATAGTTTTCATCGACAGTAATAGTAACTAAAAATTTAACTCCGTCTTCATTAACCCAAAATAAATGCACAGGTTTTTCAGGGC
>CANJ01000179.1 GCA_000309075.1 Occidentia massiliensis | reverse complement strand
TCCTGATCAATTGCCTTAGAAAGTATAGAGTTTAACTCACTAATAAAATCTTCAATCTTATTATTGATAAGAGTAATACGGGAAATACAGATAATTATAAAAAATTAACTGCCGGAATAGCTGCAAATAAGCCTATCGCAGTTGCAAGTAACGCCTCAGCAATTCCGGGAGCTACTACGGCAAGAGAAGTATTTTTTTGAAGTAGCAATCGATTGGAAGCTATGCATAATCCCCCAAACGGTACCGAATAAACCTACGAAAGGAGCACTTGATCCAACAGTTGCCAAGAGGCTTAAATTTTTCTCGAGCTTTTCGACTTCCCTATTTTGAGCTAAGTACATTGCACCCGTTATACGCTCTTTATGGTTGTTTTTTAAGCCTTCAGAAAGCCCTTTAGTGCTTAAGCTTTTACACTCATCCATAGCTGAGACAAAAATTAAAGCTAGCGGATTATTAACCGACCTCTTTATGCTTTCATATAATTGTTCTAATACTCCACCGGACCAAAACACATTTTCAAATGCCCGCATGCTTTTCTGCACTTGCACTAGCTTAAATATTTTATCCAAAATAATAGCCCATGACCAAATAGAGGCAATAAGCAACATCAGCATAACTGACTTACCGATAATGTCTGAG
>CANJ01000180.1 GCA_000309075.1 Occidentia massiliensis | reverse complement strand
GGTAAAAAACATTTTATGCGTCGTCGTACTAAAGCTCAAATTCGTAACCTTAGAGGAACTACAATACTTTGTCCTCAAGACGGATATAATATTAAAAAATATTTTTACCGTACGGTATAAATTAATTAACTAGGAGCTAAAGCAATGACACGTGCAAAATCAGGAAAAATTTCCAAAAATCGACATAAAAAAATCCTTAAATTAGCCAAAGGCTATAGAGGTAGAGCAAATAGCTGTTTTAGAGTAGCTATTGAGAAAGTAGAAAAAGCCCTCCAATATGCTTATAGAGATCGTAGAAACCGTAAACGTGATTTTAGAGGCTTATGGATTCAAAGAATAAATGCAGCAGTAAGAGAACATGGGCTTGTTTACTCTCAATTTATGGGAGCTACTTAAAAAAACAGAAATCGATATAGATCGTAAAGTACTTGCAGAACTTGCCGTCAATAACAGTGACGGATTCGTAAGTATCGTAGAAAAAGCAAAAGCACATATTTAAGTATTTAATGTCATCTCGTGGTCAAGCCACGGGATGACATATTTGTAATAATTAATTTTTATTTTCGTTCGGTATAAATATTATGAAACGTACATTTCAACCTAGTAATTTAGTTAGAAAAAGAAGACATGGTTTTAGAT
>CANJ01000181.1 GCA_000309075.1 Occidentia massiliensis | reverse complement strand
ATTTTTCACGATTTCAATATATATCTAATATTTTCTTTATATTAATAATTTCTTTTCCTGGAGGTTTAATTTTATTTACTTACCGGTTCAACTCTTTCTTTTTGGCTTCGAGAATCCGGTTTTGATAAAATCACTATCGGGCTTTTTAGTTTAGTGAATTTATTCATATATTTAAATTTTTATGGGGTCCTTTGCTTGAAAAAGTAAGTTTTGCTCCTTTAAGTAAGCGGGGATATAAATATTGTTTAATTATTGCTTTGGTTAGTTGTATTTTTTGTGTATATGTTCTAACAAATTTTAACCCTAATACTCATTTTATACCATTTGCTTTATGCTTAGTAGCTGTGGCATTTTTTTCGTCCATTTATGATATGTTACTTCAATCATCACAGATGTTACTGATTACAAATAAAAATTGGGGCATAAGTGAGGCAGCTTGTACTACAGGCTTTAGAATAGGTATACTTATAGCAGGTTCAGGAGCGTTATATTTATCTACTATCATATCCTGGCAAGATGTTTATCGTGCTATGGCAATTTTATGTATACCGTCATTACTATTAATTATAATCTATCCGCTTAAATTTAAAGATAAGATAATTATTAATGATTTTGATAGATTTTGGCATGCTTTTT
>CANJ01000182.1 GCA_000309075.1 Occidentia massiliensis | reverse complement strand
CTCTAGACATAGATAAGTGATTATCCTCATGCTCTTCTCCTTCGGTCTCACTACTATTTCTTCATCATTTTCGGGTGTTTCGTCATGTAACATGTTAGCTTCTAAATCTATCAGATCACGTAGTAACATTTTTTCATTAACTAAATCTTCATACCATACTATAAAACAACGCATAGCAATAGGGCTTCTACATAAGGAAGCAGTCATTGTTTTATGTCCTTCCTCAATCCTTTTTGCTATTTCTACTTCATGTTCACGAGTTAAAAGATCGACTCCCCCCCATATCCTTAAGATATAATCTTACAGGATCATCGGTAGTACCTATATTTTCTTCTTCTACCTCATCCTCAGGTTCATTATCAACATTGGTAGATAGCTTAAATTCCTCATCCATTCCGATATCAAGCTTAATTTCATCATCTTCATTAGATTCTAAAATATCTACTCCTGCATCGGAAAATTTTAATATAGCTTCCTCTAATTGTCTTATTGAAGGATTTTTATTAAGAGGAAGAGCGTTGTTTATATCATCATAAGTGACCGGTATCTTTTTAGATTTAGCTTTTTTAAGTAAACTATCTATTTTATCTAGATCATTGTCTATATTGCTATTGCTCATTAAATACCTATATG
>CANJ01000183.1 GCA_000309075.1 Occidentia massiliensis | reverse complement strand
ATGCGTTATAGTTTACCTCACAGTCGTATTATGATCCATCAACCATCAGGAGGTTATAAAGGGCAAGCTACCGATATAGAAATCCACGCTCAAGAAACCCTAAAAATCAAAAGGTTACTTAACGAATTGTATAGTAAACATACTGAACAAGAGTTAAAACATATCGAAAAAAGTATGGAACGTGATAATTTCATGTCACCGGAAGAAGCAAAAAAATTTGGATTAGTAGATAATATAATGTCTTCCAGAGATGCTATGGCATTGTTAGCAAAATAAAGATTAAATTTAATAGATTTAGTTTTATTATTATAGTATAAGAGAATTAATTTGTTATAGTCAAGTCAGTGGGATTTGCACACCAGAAGACGAGGAGTAAACCTTAACTAAATAGGAGAACGACGAATGACGATGCAGGCGAGTCCAAATCAATTGACTATATTGGGGGTCATAGCTCAGTTGGTAGAGTGTTTGAATGGCATTCAAAAGGTCGGGGGTTCGAATCCCCCTGGCTCCACCATATCTTATTGCTATTTCAATTTATAAATACTTCACACAGTAAACATATCATAAACTAAGGACTTTTTGCTTTTACAAAAAAAATTGATAATATTCAAATCTTATCATAATTCCTTTTTAGA
>CANJ01000184.1 GCA_000309075.1 Occidentia massiliensis | reverse complement strand
ACTTCAAGCATCAACATTGCAGCAAAAGCTAAACTGAGGTGAATATGCGAACGCTGCTAACGAGTTATTGCGATGGATGTGTGCTAAAGGCGGTCTTAAGCTGCAAGGCTTAGTGAAACGTAATATTATAGATTATAATTATTAAAACTTTTAGTATTATTTCCTGTGATTCTCTAATAATACGCTTAAACTAAGAGATATTACAGGAAACCTGCTATAAATATTTATCAATTAAGCAGACATCACCGGAGAAGGAGCAAAAGATTTTGTCGGATAATTTCCACTTTCTTTCTCCAATTTTTTAAAATGAAATATAGCAAATCCAATACTTGTTGGAATCATAATAATTAATACTTCCCAGTTTCTAAAGGTTTTTATTAAATGAGGAAAGCCAAAAGAGCTAATAACATACATACAAGCAGCTGATACAGCATATGTAAATGTTACGGAAGTAAAACGTTTAAAGATTGGAAAATGTCTAAAACAATTTGGTACAGCCGGCATAACATTAAGGGCAAAAGCCATGATAAGTGCTTGAATATAAATTAATAATATTTCCTAATGCCTAATTACAAACCAGAGGAATATCTAATATATTAGACCAAACTTTATCCCAACCTTTTGCATGAGAAAT
>CANJ01000185.1 GCA_000309075.1 Occidentia massiliensis | reverse complement strand
AGTTATGGGAACAATGGCTGCAAGCGGCGGTTATTTAATCTCTCTTGGAGGTGATTATATTATCAGCCATAACGGAACTATTACGGGTTCAATCGGTGTAATACTACAAACAGCCGAGGTAACGGAGCTTGCTCAAAAATTGGGGATTAAGTTTAATAATTTCAAATCGGGTGAATTAAAAGCTGTCCCAAATCCTACCGAAAAACTGACGGAAGCAGTGCGGGTAGCCATTATGGACAATATAGAAGATACTTATAATTTCTTCCTTGAACTTGTTTCAGAGAGGCGTAATCTTCCTATAGAAGAAGTAAAAAAGCTCGCAGACGGACGAGTATATTCAGGTCGTCAGGCTTTAAAGTTAAAGCTTGTGGATGCTATAGGCTCGGAAGATACTGCATTAAAATGGTTACAGGAAGTTCAGAAAATTAATGTTAATCTACTAGTTAAAGATTATCAATTAAAACCAAAACCAAAATTAATGGACATAATACTTGAAGATTTTGATAGTATAGCACCTAGTTTTTTTAAAAATAGTTTTAACGGAATCAAAGCGATTTTTTAATAATGATTACTAAGAATTATTTAATAGATAAAATACATGATAAGCTGAATTATCTTTCTAAAGAAGAT
>CANJ01000186.1 GCA_000309075.1 Occidentia massiliensis | reverse complement strand
CTATTTTCGCTACATCGATATTTTCAGTGTGAGATAATTCATTAAAGAATTTTGTAAAATATAAAATAAGATCTTCTAAATCTTTTACATTCATTTTCAAAGATTTGGTAAAACCTTTTAATTTTATTAAAAATCTTTGTTATTCTTTATTTAATCCGCTGAAACTAGAAAAATCAATTATAGACATAAAATTTTATTTTGTTATCAAATATTAATTAATCTTAAAGCTTTATAACCGTAAAATAAAATGTAAAATAGTTATCATTGCCCTTGATATTAATTTTTGTTATATTACGTGCTAACATTGCTACAATAGATTTATATTGTTTTATTAGGATATGGGTATATTCTTGAAAGATTAAACTAATCTAACTAACATATTATCAATGATTCAAGAAATTTATGCGTAAATTAATTACATTTATTGTTACATTATTACTAACTAGTTCGGTTGCAGCAGTTGATTTGCAGGGAGCTTTAACTGAAGGATATAAGAATAATGAGGAGCTGAAAGCTGCTAGAATTAAGTTTTTAGACTCGATTGAGCAGTTTCCGCGAGTCTTTTTCGGGGTTATGCCTAGTGTCGGATTACAGATTAATAGACAACATAATAAGACTAAATATAAAT
>CANJ01000187.1 GCA_000309075.1 Occidentia massiliensis | reverse complement strand
ATTAACATACCGCCGGCACTACCGCCCATTATTACTATATTGTTGTTACTTGTATATTGTTCGTTAATTAAAGCTCTACTACAGGCTATGAAGTCTTCAAATGTCTTTTTTTGGTTAAAAACTTAGCAGCTTCATACCAATCATGACCTAGATCATCGCCACCTCTAATATGAGCAACTGCGTAAATAAAACCGCGATCGGCAAGTGTCACTGCTGTATTTCTAAAATTGACGGGCATAGCGATGCCATAAGCACCGTAACCCATTAGATATAAAGGATTTGAACCGTCTTTTTTAAATAAAGATTTTTTATAAAACAAGGTTATAGGTACTTTTACATCTTCATTATCTGCAAATATTCTCTCTACTTTATACTCCTCCGGGTTAAAGCCTGAAGGTATTTCGTGGCTCTTTAATATCGTTAATTTATCGCTATTAAAATCGTAACTATAAGTGGTATTGGGTCTTGCTAGAGAAGAGTAATCTATTCTGATATCGTCTTCCTCAAAGTTTGTAGAAAAACTACTTGCTTGGAAACTTTCGTCGGGAAAATAAATTGTATTTTCTTGTAAATCTTTAAATCGCTTTATTTTAATTAGCGGTAAACCTTGGTCACGATAGTTTAAGAT
>CANJ01000188.1 GCA_000309075.1 Occidentia massiliensis | reverse complement strand
TTCTTCTAAATTTAAACGTTTTGTATTATGGGAAGTGTAATCCTCTAAAAGAGCTACTTTCTTTTCACCTTCAACACAATATTTTGCATAATTAAGATCGCGCCCGTCCATAGGAATACGGTAATAATCCCTTAAATCATCAGCTTTTGCCAGCTCTTCTGATGATACTAATGATTCGTAATGTTTTTCGCCGTGACGTGTACCGATAAAACGTATTTCATTTTTACTATTGAATATATCTTGTAACGCTTTTGCGAGTACTTCAATTGTGCTTGCCGGAGATTTTTGTACGAAAATATCACCCTGATGACCATGCTCAAACGCATATAAAACTAAATCCACCGAATCTACAAGCGACATTAAAAAACGTGTCATTGACGGTTCTGTAATGGTTAATTCCTTACCTTGTTTTATTTGATTGATAAAAAGGGGAATGACCGAACCTCTAGAAGCCATAACGTTACCGTATCTAGTAACGCACAGCACAGTCTCACCTGGAGAACGCATACGTGCTTTTTGCTATTGCTAACTTTTCCATTAATGCTTTAGATAATCCCATTGCATTAATTGGATATACAGCCTTATCGGTACTACAGTACAATAACTTTTGTAACTTTGTTATTAAT
>CANJ01000189.1 GCA_000309075.1 Occidentia massiliensis | reverse complement strand
AGGTACTCCTTGAATTCTAAGACTTCTAGCTATTTTCTATATTTTTGAGTATTAAATCTTTAATCTCATTACTATAGGCAATTTCTTCAATTTCCGTAGCATTTAAGCCATTCTCAGTTAATAATTCTTTTATAGATTCCTTAGAAACATCTCTTATTTTTATTAATTCATCATGAACAGCTTTGAATTTACTTGGATTAACCTTATAAACGGCTAAAACTATTCTTGCAAGATATTCGGAAACATCTCCAAGGATAGGAAGCGGTCGTAATACAACTTTAACTTTTGGATCGTTTTGCAATAATTCATTTATAGAAACATCGCCTTTTTTACAATAAGAACAATTGTAATCATAAAAAGCAATTATTGTTACATCACCGTCTTTATTTCCTATAACAGGAAAACTTGTGCTATCTTCAATACTTAACTTATTATCTTTTATATAGTTATTAACTTTAGTCTCATTTTCCTGTACTTTACGTTTTTGCAACCCTTCTATTGATTCTATTATTATTTCCGGAGTTTTAAGCAAATAATCTTTGATTATTTCTTGTACTCTTTCCTCTTCACATTTTCTTACATCTTCGCTTTGTTTAACCTCAACGGAAACCAGATTTGTAGAATAAG
>CANJ01000190.1 GCA_000309075.1 Occidentia massiliensis | reverse complement strand
GTTACAGCTATTTTAAATAACCAAAAATATGTAATCTTTGCCGATTATGATGTAGACGGTGCTACTTCAGCCGCTTTACTTAAAAATATTTTTTAGAGATTTAAATATACTATGTGATATTTATGTTCCTGATCGTATAGCTGAAGGATACGGTCCAACTCCTTTTGCTATGCAAAAATTAAAGATAACGGTACAGAATTATTAATTACGGTTGATTGCGGTGCTATGGCACATGAAGCCCTAAAATACGCAAAAGACGTTAACCTTGATGTTATAGTAATCGATCATCATATAGCTACGGAAATATTACCGGATGCAGTAGCTATAGTAAATCCAAATCGTATTGATGAAAAAAGCGAATATAAACATTTGGCAGCCGTAGGAGTTGCTTTCTTATTTGCAACTGCAATATTATCGAATTTAAAGAAGCAAAATTATTTCACGCAAACAATGCTTCAGCCTAATCTAATGCAGTATCTAGATTTAGTGGCTCTTGGTACTGTTTGCGATATGATGAAATTAACAGGCTTAAATCGTGCATTTGTTGCAAGCGGATTGAAAGTAATGCAACAAAGGCAAAATATAGGGATTAAAACATTATATGATATGGCAGGGCTTCATGAAATACC
>CANJ01000191.1 GCA_000309075.1 Occidentia massiliensis | reverse complement strand
GGGGAATTAGCGGCGATTTAAGATGTGCGACTAATGAAATGCCTGTTGCAAAGAATTTCCCGTCTAGCTCTGCTCCTGGAATTTCGTTGCGGAATTCGGGAGAAATTTTACCAAATACGGTAGATATATTAACCCCGACTTTTTCAAATACTGCTCCTTTCATGAGAGACATGACACCGCCACCGCCGCCATTACGTTGCCAGCTTGAGCGTACAAACTTAGCCGGTTTTAAACCTTTGGTTTGTGCATATTCTTCTTCGATTTTTTCAAATTCTTTGCACAATAAATCACGTAAATTAGTAAACCAACTACTTGTTATTTCTTTATTTTCTATGTTCATAATTATTAAGCAATGATTTAATTACTTTCCTCATCATATACATAATCACTAAAAATACGGCAGCAATGATCATAATATAAAAAGACCGGAGCATAAAATAAGCCTGTGCACTCTACAAGCCAACGAGAAATAATAGGTGAAGTTCCGCCGAATACCGCTATTGCAAAATTGTAGCTGAAAGCAACACCGGTAAATCTTTGTTCTGCTGTAAACAAGGATATAACGAGTATATAAGCTGTACCTGCTATGCTTCCTGCGAGCATACCAAGCATTGTAAGAGCTATAATT
>CANJ01000192.1 GCA_000309075.1 Occidentia massiliensis | reverse complement strand
AGAGGCGAAAAAAGCTGTGGTATGCTTTGCTCTGAAGAAGAATTACTGCTAGCTTCAGAGTCTGAAGGGATTATAGAGCTATCTGAAGATGCCGTAGTTGAGAGAATTTTACTAAATATTACGGTTTAGATGATCCTATATTTGTTATTAATGTTACTCCTAATCGTGGTGATGCACTTGGAGTTTACGGCATCGCAAGAGATTTAGCAGCTAAAGGAATAGGAATACTTAAAGAGCTAGAAATTTCGGCAATAAAGAGTACATTTATTTCTAAAATGAAGCTTAACGTGCAAGATAAGGAAGCCTGTCCGTTATTTACCTTTAGAGAGATAAGAAATTTAAAAATAAACCAAGCCCTGATTGGTTACGGAAATTATTAAAAAATGTTGGGGTAAAAACCATTTCAAGCTTAGTGGATGTAACAAATTATATTTCCTATAGCTTTGGGCAGCCGATGCATGCTTACGATGCAGATAGGATAAAAGGGGGAATTACTGTAGCACGTCATTGCGAGAAGCATAGCGACGAAGCAATCTCAGGACAACAAAATGAGATTGCCACGGCTGCTTTGCAGCCTCGCAATGACGTAGCTAAACGCCACGCCCTAAACGGCAAAGAAT
>CANJ01000193.1 GCA_000309075.1 Occidentia massiliensis | reverse complement strand
GATTGATGGTTATCTCTACTGCTGCTTATGCTCTCGGTAGAATCATGAGAGATGAGTTCCAAGAAAAGAATTAAAAGATTTACCAAATTTTGTAGATAATAATAACAGCCTAATAGAGGAAGTATTTTCAGAAAGTGAGAGAATATATTTTAAGGATAAAAAGCAAGATTCTTGAGTTAAAACTCTAGATTAAAAACGATTAATCTTATGATTGATCTTGTAGTGCAGAAGTTAGAAATTGACAAAAATATTTATTTAGCCGCTCTGAAATATGCTTAAGAAGAGTTACCTCGCATAAAAAGAAAAAAGATAAACCGGTAATTTATAATTTTGCCGCTCTTTCCTTAGAAATGTTTAATAGTTTTTTTCTAAGACCATTAGATTTTGTACGAAGTAATATAGAAAAATTTGACTCGGAATCAGCAATTGCCAAATATCTCGGTAAAGAAGATAAGCCGGATTCCATAGATGTTTTAAAGCATCGAGAAAGTCTACAAGAACTGTTATCTCCATTTATGATGCAACCGATGCGTTGGTGTTCATCGCCGAGTCACTCTCTTGCGGTACTGCAAGCTGTTGCGATTAATTTGCTATTACCCTCTTTTCAGGAAAGCTTTTTGCT
>CANJ01000194.1 GCA_000309075.1 Occidentia massiliensis | reverse complement strand
CATGTAATGTTATGTATGTAAGCAATAGGAGTAAAGAAGGTGCAAGAGAACTTAAAGCTAGTTTGGCAAAATGCATCAAACCTCAAAAATAAAGAGGTAGATAGTATTTCTTCATTAAATAACATTGCTATAATTAAGAATATAATAAAGTGTAGTAGTGAGTTGAAGAATCAAGCAATAGTTCTAAAATTACCTGCTACTATTATTATTGACGATAAATTATTTACGGCTTTTATTGAATCTGTTAGATTGCTTGAGATGTGCGGTGCTAAAATATATATAGTACATGATCATATTGATTTACGAAGTTCGTCTTTAATATCACAAATAGATGAAAATTTTAGTACAAAAAAATTAGTAAAATAAGCGACTATAGTTCTCTAAATAATCCTATTATTATGGAAATTTTATCCAGTTACGTTAACAAGCTTATAGTAACAAAGTTAAGTAGTATAGGTTGTTATGCAGTTGGTATTTCAGGTAAGGATGCTAATTTACTGCAAGCAAAAAAATCAAAACTATCTTACCGAAAAATTGTAAATCATGATGTTATAAATATTGGTTTTTTAAGCGAGCCTATTATGATTAATCCAGAAATTTTATTAAATTTTGCAGATAATAA
>CANJ01000195.1 GCA_000309075.1 Occidentia massiliensis | reverse complement strand
ATAAGACTACGCGAAAAATATAATGCTGTCCCCGCCGAGTCAACCGCTACGGTAACATTACTACTAGCTTTCACTGATTCCCTATCTACTTTTACTATCGGTGTAACAATATCGTATTTGCTGTTTTTTAAATATTCTATAATTTTCAAAATAGAGCTAGGTTCAATGAAAGGCATATCTCCCTGTACATTAACTATGTAATTAATGTTTTGATTATTTGGAATTAATTTAAAAGCTTCATAAGTACGATCAGTACCGGTTGGGATAGCACTATCCGTGAATATTACTTTTCCTCCGACTTTTGTAATAACGCTTGCTATCTCTTCCGAGTCGGTCGCAACATATGTATGCTCAAGGCCCGCTTGATTTACTTGTTTGAATACCCGCTCGATTAAAGCTATAGAGCCGATAAGCTGCAGCGGTTTTTGTTTAAGCCTAGTTGAACTTAGCCTTGAGGGGATAATTATAGCCACGTCCTGATGCTGCATAAACTTCCTAAGTTTAAATTAAAAAATAATTGTTGACAGATTAGCCTTTTTCGGCGATAAAGTAAACATAATTTTTGAATATATGCAATATATTTAAGAGCTCGTAGCTCAGGCGGTAGAGCATTTGACTTTT
>CANJ01000196.1 GCA_000309075.1 Occidentia massiliensis | reverse complement strand
ACATATCCTTGTATTAATTCCGTAACTTACCGAACCTATCATATGAGCTCCAAGCAACTCACCCGTCTTAGCATCAAATATAGTTTTAATTAAGCCATCACTATCACCGCTTACTAAAGCCTTACCGTTAGCTATAAAAGGAAATCTGCCTATTTTAAGTTCATAACCTAAGGTTGTTGCTTCTTCTTCAGTCAAACCGACGCTTGCTATTTGCGGCAAAGAATAAGTGCAACCAGGAATATTATGTTTATTAATAGTATGCGGTTTTAAGCCCGCTATGCTTTCCGCTGCAATAATACCTTCATGGCTTGCTTTATGAGCTAAACAAGGCACTCCTGCTACATCGCCTATAGCATAAATTCCTGATGCCGCAGTTTGCATTAACCCGTTAGTAGTTATATAGCCGTTTTCTACTTTAATTTTTGTTTTCTCAAGACCTAAATTTTCCGTATTAGCTGTAATACCTACTGCCATAAGTAAAATTTCAGCTTGTAATTTTTGTGTTTTATCTGCTAACTCTAACTCAACTTCTATCTTATCTTTTGATTTGTTTGCTTAATTAACTTAGCATTTGTAATAATTTTTATACCTTACTTCTCAAAGTTCTTATGAGCGATT
>CANJ01000197.1 GCA_000309075.1 Occidentia massiliensis | reverse complement strand
GAAGAAATGGGCTACATTTTCTATACCTTAGAATAAACGAAAGATCTCTATGAAACCAGATCGGAAGGCGGATTTAGCAGTAAAGAGAAACAAGAGAGTTCTCTTTAAAACGGCCCTGGAGCGCGCACACACCGCCCGTCACCCTCTTCTACAAAAATCAACCAATTTTATAAACACACAATTAACACAAAGAAGAGGCAAGTCGTAACATGGTAAGCACACCGGAAGGTGTGCTTGGAATCAAAGTATAGCTTAACCAAAGCCTTTCGCTTACACCGAAACAATATCTGTTAAACCCGGATTACTTTGAGCCAAAAACCTAGCATTCCAAATTATAATAACAAATAACCTCATATTTCTCATAAATTTCTAATTAAACCATTCTAAAATTTTAGTATAGGCGATAGAAACAATCATAATAGCTATAGAAAAAGTACCGTAAGGGAAAGATGAAATAGAAATGAAATAATTAACTAAGCAACAAAAAGCAGAGAACTTACCTCGTACCTTTTGCATAATGGTCTAGCCAGTCATAATCAAGCAAAACGAATTTCAGTTTGACTACCCGAAACTAAGCGAGCTACTCCGAGACAGCTTTTTAGAGCAAACCCGTCTCTGTG
>CANJ01000198.1 GCA_000309075.1 Occidentia massiliensis | reverse complement strand
ATATTACTTCAAAGCTACTAAAGGAAAAAGAATATTTAAAATGGCACCGCTCCATCATCATTTTGAAAAACACGGCTGGGCAGAATCAAAAGTCGTAATAAGATTTTGGATTATTTCAGTTATATTTGCTCTTATAGGCTTATCATCCTTAAAATTACGTTAACTATATTCGTGTATCTATCTTTTATTTATCAAAATACATTACATAAATTAACTTTCTCTTTGCTTTTGTACAAGAAATTTGCTATAATACTGATATTAATTTATATTAGGTGTATGGCATGGTTAAAGAAATAGATATAAATAAATTATTAGCACAAGAAAATAATGCTTTAAATACTATATTGAGCCAAGTAAATGAATTATGCAAACAAAATAAGCAGTTGCAAGGTTTAATCGAAATACAAAATGAAACTAAAGAACTAGAAAAAGAACATAATAGATCGTTGCCTTGGTTTAAAAGATTTGTAAAAACAGTTTCTAATGTAAAGTATATTTTGATAAAAAGTGAAGAACAGTTAACAAATGAAGCAATAAAGTATAATAATAAAATATTAAAAGATATTGATAATAAGATATATAATATAGCGGAAAAATCTGCACCTTTAAAGCAAG
>CANJ01000199.1 GCA_000309075.1 Occidentia massiliensis | reverse complement strand
GAAAATTTCTATGAAGTAGAGTTAAATATCGAGGCAATTGCAAGAAATGAGAAATATAAATTATTTCAGATAGAATTAAAATATGCTGGAGTATTTAATTTAATTAATGTTGATTCTGAACAACATCCGGTTTTATTATCCGTTCATTGTCCGGCAATGATATTTCCATTTGCCAGAAAAATTATAGCTAGCTGTACTCAAGATGCAGGATTCCAGCCTTTAATGATTGATCCTATAGATTTGGTGCCTTATATCATAAGAAAATGTCAGAGCATCAAAACTAAGAAAATCATTTAATTATTTAATAAATTTCATTTTAAACGCCATGTTTGTTAAACCACAGATAGAACTTAATAGTAAAAATTTTATCAATTTGATTAAATATTCTTTACTTATGTTATTAATGAATGTATAAAGCACTAGATAAAAAATTATAATTTAGTTAACAATAATTAACTGTAATTAAATTATAGCACAATATAAAAATTGAATTTTATGGAGAAAAATAATGAGAGTTTTGTTAATTGAAGGCGAGCCGGAAATGGCTAACTTAATTGAACTAACTTTAGCTTCAGAAGGGATAGTTTGCGATAAAGCTTCAGTTGGTGTAGA
>CANJ01000200.1 GCA_000309075.1 Occidentia massiliensis | reverse complement strand
ACAGATCCCAGTAATACGGGATCACGAGGACGAATAGAATTCATATTCCAATGGCTACGGGTTCTAATAGCATCTATAGAATTTTAGTAGTACCTACTAATTTAATTATTTGATGGTCTTGGATATTCGGATAATTAGACAATAACCAATATATAGCATCCGGTTTATCTTGTACGTCTTGCTATAGGAGTGTATTTAGCACGTTTTTTTTTCTGATTTTTCATCAATTCATAAGCAGTGCTATATGAAATTTGTAAATTAGCATTAGGATCTTTACTGCAACGCTCAATTTCCTCTAAAGTTAACTGACCGTTTGCAATTGGATTTAAACCGTTTATAGATTGTGCTACTTCACCGTCAGCCATACCTTTTATTTCAAATTCATGAATACCGCAAAAATCGGCAATTTGTTTAAAAGTTAAAGAAGTATTTTCAATTAACCATATAGCCGTGGCTTTTGGCAGAAGCGGTAATGTTTTTTGCGAATTCATGATAATTGTTTTTTGGCTTAATTTAAGAAATTATAACAAATAGAGTTATTTAAGTCAATCTTCATTTAGAAACTTAACTATCTCCTCAACTACTTTCTTAGCATCGCCGAATAACATA
>CANJ01000201.1 GCA_000309075.1 Occidentia massiliensis | reverse complement strand
ATTATATCTGTATTTATACTATTTGGTTAAAGCGTCGTTCTATACAAAATATCGTTATTGGCGGAGTATCGGGAGCATTACCTCCTGTGATAGGTTATGCAGCGGTAAGCAATACTATATCTCTAGAGTCGATTATATTATTTTTTGATTATTTTTATTTGGACGCCGCCGCATTCATGGGCTCTTGCTTTATTCTGTAACGATGACTATAAAAACTGTAAAGTACCGATGATGCCTGTAGTAAAGGGGACTTTATATACTAAAAAACAAATTCTAATTTACAGTATTCTTTTATTTATTGTTTCGCTAATGCCTTTTTTTATTGGAATGAATAATTTTATATATTTAATAATTTCTGGTATCCTTGGGGTAGTATTTCTATATTATGCCGGTTCTTTATTCTATGACACCCCCTGATAACAAACAAGCTAAACGATTTTTTGCCTATTCGATATTTTACTTGTTTTTTTATATTTTTACTTTTGTACTCAACTAACACTATATCCACTATTAGCTGAGAGATAATAGTGCTGGGTTACTTTATAGAAGCTAAAATTGAAACCCAACGTGAAGAAACATATCATAAGTGTATTTCATGCAAGTGATTTTTATTAT
>CANJ01000202.1 GCA_000309075.1 Occidentia massiliensis | reverse complement strand
TATAAAAATTAATTGCACAAAAACAAAGAATGAATCAATTACAAAAAGCTTGTTTGAATTGGATAAAATTATATGAAAAAGTGGAGATGCAGAAGTTGTATGCTGTAGATGTGGTGTTTATCGCTCAACATTACGCAAATGGTTGGTGAGTATAAGGAAAAAGGTGTAGACGGATTAAAAAAACTTAGCCGTAGCCTAACTCTTGTACTAGAAAAATATCAGTTCAAGAAGAAAAATTAGTATTATCGCTATGTATTGAATACAAACTAGAAGTAAGAAGAGTTCAAAGCAAAATCAAAAGATTATATAATATTTCACTTTCATTAGCCACTATTCATAAAGTTTTTAAGAAACATAATATTCCTTATATTATAAGAAACAGGTAAAAAGACATAGCTGCAAGCTACTTGGAAAATAGATGCAGATAGATGTTTGTAAGATTGCAAGTAACTTGTATCAATATACAGTATTGATGATTTAGCTTGATATAAAGACATACAGCTGAGAATAGCTGAGATTTTTGAGCAAGTTATAGACTATATGCCATTTCCCATTCAGCGTATACAAACAGATAGAGGAACAGAATTTTTGCACAAAAGATTTAAGAAAAAC
>CANJ01000203.1 GCA_000309075.1 Occidentia massiliensis | reverse complement strand
AGACTCATCTTTCTTCACATCATCTATGCTACACAAGATATAGACATTGAAAAAGGTGGTAGTAATAATTGTTGTTTTACGTCCTATAGCGTCTCCTATCCAACCAAATATTAAAAAGCTCCAAAAGGTCTTAATAAATATGTTGAACAAAAAGCAGATGAATAAATAAAAACTACTTTTGGATCAGCCTTTGGAAAAAACAATTCATTGAATACTACTACCATATGTACATAAAGCATAAGGTCAAAATATTCAAGAAATGTACCAACAGATAATAAACCTATTGCTTCTTTTTGATTACGATTTAAGCTGTCTTTGTTCTTTCTCATAGCCGAGCATAATGTCTTTATAAAAAATAAAATTGTAAAGAAACTTATACTGTTTTATGTAAAAGTCAATAGGAAATTTCGCTTTATACGATAAATAAGGAAACGAAGTACAACTTAACTCACTTCATATACTAATGCGTTGATCTTATATGAATATGGCATAACCTCACCGATAGTGGAAAACTAAAACCTATTAAGAACCAAGTTAAATAAAACTTATATCCCAAATATTGTTTGAATAGATAATTAATATATGCAATCAAAGCTACTGAAGCGACAAT
>CANJ01000204.1 GCA_000309075.1 Occidentia massiliensis | reverse complement strand
ATAGTAAAAAATGCAGAATATATTATTAATGAATCTACATTATGGATTGATTTATTCAATATAACAGATGAAGAAAAAGTAATAGTAAAAAATACATTAAATATAGAAATACCGACTTTAAAGGACATATCGCAAATTGAGATTTCTGAGAGGTTATATGTTGAAAATGAGGCGTTATATCTAACTATTACGGAACTCGTTAATAAAGAGCAAGAATTTCCTGAAACACATTCTATAGTATTTATTTTGCATAAATGTTGTCTTATAACAGTTCGTTACGTAGAATTAATACCCTTTAATGACTGTATAAATAAATTTGCTAAGCAGCTTAATAACAAACATAATGCAGAAAATATTTTATTTATGTTACTTCGTAATATGGTAACAAGATTATCGAATATTGTACAGTCGATTAGTATGGATATTGATGATTATGGACGTTTAATACTTGATAATAATATTAATGATTTGCGTATAGATCATACCAATGTATTAAAGAAAATAGGTCGAAAAGGTGATTTACTTTCTAAAAGCCGTGAGTGTTTATTTTCTTTAACTATGGCTATTCAATATATTTTAAAATCTCCACAAATAACTCACAATAAAGC
>CANJ01000205.1 GCA_000309075.1 Occidentia massiliensis | reverse complement strand
GCTCTAAGTTTTAATTATCATAGACGCAATAGTCTGGAGGTCCAAAAAATCCAAGGATTAATTAAAGATTATAATGTAAAACAACATAGGGTTATTAATATTGATTTGCAGTCATTTATCGGTTCTGCATTGACTGATGATAATATAGATGTACCAAAATTTAAAAACACAGATCAATTACCAAGTGACATACCGGTTACTTATGTACCGGCACGTAATACAATATTTTTAAGCTACGCACTAGGAGTTGCTGAGGTTATAGGAGCTAGAGATATTTTTATTGGGGTACACACTAATGATTATACTAACTATCCTGATTGTCGTCCTGAATATATAAAATCTTTTGAAGCAATGGCAAATTTAGCAACTAGGGTAGGAGTAAATGGAGAAAAAATTACTATCCATGCTCCTTTAATAAATATGACCAAAGAGCAAATAATTAAAAAAAGGGCTTGAGCTTGGAGTAGATTATAGTAAAACAATATCATGTTATGATCCAACAGAAGACGGTTTATCTTGTGGTCAATGTCTATCATGCATTGCACGACTTGATGCTTTTAAAAAGAATAATGTACAAGACCCGATTAAGTATGTATAATTATAGAT
>CANJ01000206.1 GCA_000309075.1 Occidentia massiliensis | reverse complement strand
AGGATTATTTTTCATACGTCGTGATAGTACCTGCACCGTTCTTCTTATTTCTTCATCACGTCCGATTATCGGATCAAGCTTACCGCTTTCGGCAAGCTCTGTTACGTCTCTGCCGTATTTCTTTAAAGCATCGTAACTATTTTCTGCCGATTCGGTATCTGCTTTTTTGCCTTTACGAAACTGTAAAATGCTGTTGCTTATTTTTTTATATTAATTCCATTATTCATTAAAATTTTACCGGCTATAGTATTATCATACGTTAATGCTTCAAATATACGCTCTATGGTTACAAAGCTATCCCCACTGTCTTTAGCAATGCTACTAGCTTTTTCTAAAACTTTAAGAGCTTCAGCAGAAGAATAAACTTGTCCCCCTCCCTCAACCTGAACTTTTGGGATTTTATTTAGTTCTAGCTGAACTTGATCTTTTAATAGGTTTATATTACCGCCAGTATTATTAATAAGGGTTTGAATTATACCTGTTTCTTCACTTAAAAGACTAGATAATAAATGCAAAGGTAATATTTGCTGATGATCATTTTTAGCAGCAAGTGATTGGCTACTAGCTATCACTGATTTAGCATGTGCAGTAAATTTATCAA
>CANJ01000207.1 GCA_000309075.1 Occidentia massiliensis | reverse complement strand
AGTCGCTAGCAATGACGATTTGGTATCAACGCAAGCAAGCCTTCACAGAGATGACATACCTAGCATTACTATTCCTTACATTCCTCAGCCTTACTAGCTATGCTAAGCCTAAGATAGTTGTAAGTATTACGCCAATCGGCAGTATTGTTTCGATGCTTGTTAAGGATAAAGCGGATATCGAGAGCTTAGCTATTAGTAGTGACTGTCCACATCATTATAATTTAAAACCTAGTGATTTAGTAAAAGTCAAAAATTCTGATATAGCAATTTATATTAATGAACAATTTGACGGTTTTGCCGAGAAATTAATTGATAATCATAGCAAAAACATTATAAAAATCAGTGATATTAAATCTTTAACCACTATAAAAGATAATTGGCATATTTGGCTTGATCTTAATAATGCTGTGATTTTACTACAGGAATTTGCGCAAATATTTAGTGAAAAATTTCCTGAGCTACAAGAAGATATTAATAATAACCTTTCAACAGCACTTAAAGAATTAAATAAGCTACAAGAGATTAAAAATAATGAGCTTGCAACGATAAAAGACGTAATTTTATTAAGTGACAGTAGCGAGTATTTTTTTCTTAATACTAATAT
>CANJ01000208.1 GCA_000309075.1 Occidentia massiliensis | reverse complement strand
GTCCCTAATGATTTTATTACTTATTTAGGTGCAGAATGGCGTAAGAAACATGCTGGGGCTAGGTCGTTTTTTAATGAATTATATGTTAGTATTTATATAAGCCTGATACTGGCGGTGTTGCTATAGTTGAGTATTTTCTAAAGAAGCTTAGACAGAAATCTAATAAAACCGCTTGGGAAAACGACATGAAAGAGATGAAAGAAAATCTTCAAGAAATGTCAACTAGAGTGATTAATACATTCAGAAGTTACGGAGCAAGATTACTTGGAGTTCGTCAAACGCAGTCAGGTAGTTATTGTGAAATTTTAGAATCCTTTCATCTTTAATCAATTGCGGCGATTCACCGGGTCCTATAGCATTACCGCGTGGTACTATTGACGAGTATTTACCGACTCATCGCTATTTTTTGATTCTCGTACTATTGAAGTAAGAAGTCCGCTTGGCAAGAAATATGCTGGAATGATCAGTATACTTGAATACGGTCCTAATACTTCGGCAGGAATTTTTGACGGATTCCTGCAAATGCCTTTTGAATTTGTTATGACGCAAAGCTTTGTCTTTGTTAATAGAACAGTAGCGATCGGTAAAATGCAAT
>CANJ01000209.1 GCA_000309075.1 Occidentia massiliensis | reverse complement strand
AAACTACCTATTTTTTAAGCTCACCGGTCACTATACCGTTCTTGCCTAAAAATTCTACTTTATATTCTTGCAGAGCTTTTAAGTTTTGTACTAATAAGATTTTGTCCTCAGCAAGCCTTAATATTGTTTCTATATTTTCCATGATTGTTTTTTTGTTTTTGATTTTTTATTGTAAGGTAGAACGTCATTGCGAGCGGACATTGTTGCGTGGACCTGTTTATCCGTCATTGCAAGGAAATCGCATAGCAATTGATGAAGCAATCCAGTTAAAAATTACTGTAAATACAGAATTTTTTTAATTATTTTCTGGATTGCCGCGTCACCTACGGCTCCTCGCAATGACGACCTTCAGTATCTACACAACAATACCTCCCTGCAATGACGTTAAACCAACATACACTTCATATAATTCTCTTCTATCGCCACCAACTTCGCTTTAAATATCTGCCCTATTTCTAAAGGTTTATCTAGCTTTACCGGAATAAAATTTTCGGTATGGGCAATATTATTATTCTCTACTAATAACTCCACTTTCTGTCCTATATGTTTTTTAAAGAATTCGGTCAACTGGTTTTGCCCTTCTTGCCTTAAAATTGC
>CANJ01000210.1 GCA_000309075.1 Occidentia massiliensis | reverse complement strand
CGTTCAAGTTCTGAAGCTAAACCGATTTTACTCATTAAAAATATTATCCATTTGTGAACATCCAAATGATACCATTTTGCACCGTTACGATAATCTGAAGGAAAAGCATGATGGTAATTATGCCAATTTTCACCGAGTAAGAATAATGCCATCCACCAAATATCTCCAGCAGTGCCTTTGTAATATTTTTTACTACCGGCAAAGTGGCATAAAGAATTAACGCAGAAGGTTGCTTGCTGCTGTAGGAATCTACCGAGCCCCATAAATAAAAATCCTGTATATGCCGATTGCATAGTACCACCGACTAAGTAACCGATAAATAAAGGCACGACAATATTCATAAAAGCTGCTATTTGCCAATAATATTTTAGCTGCCATTTTAATAAATTGTTTTTCCCGTGCTTAGCCCAAGTAATGCGATCAATAGACTTATAGCTACCGCTTCCAACTAGCATCCATCCTATATGAGACCACATAAAGCCTAAAAATTTATTATCAAATTTTAAAGGAGTATGTGGATCTTGGTCTTGATCCGTATATCTATGATGTTTATAATGATTCGATGCCCAAGATAAAGCTGGTCCTTGTAATGTTCC
>CANJ01000211.1 GCA_000309075.1 Occidentia massiliensis | reverse complement strand
CACATGGTTCAGCTTTATTTACTAGAGGTGAAACGCAAAGCTTAGTTAGTACTACATTCGGTACTAGTTTAGATGAGCAGATAGTTGACAGTTTAGAGGGTGAGTATAAAGAGCGTTTTATGCTCAATTATATCTTTCCGCCCTACTCTGTAAATGAAGCAATGCCAATGAAAGCACCTAGTCGTCGTGAAGTCGGACACGGTAAACTCGCATGGCGTGCTATTAATCCAATATTACCTAATAAAGTACAATTTCCTTATTCTATTAGAGTAGTTGCCGAAACTACGGAATCTAACGGTTCTTCTTCAATGGCAACTGTTTGCGGTAGTTCTCTTGCTTTAATGTATGCCGGCGTACCGATAAAAGCACCGGTTGCGGGTATTGCTATGGGACTTGTTAAGGAAGGTAAAAATTTTGCCGTATTATCGGATATTCTCGGCGATGAAGATTATTTCGGTGATATGGACTTTAAAGTTGCAGGAACTAGCGAAGGGATTACTGCATTACAAATGGATATCAAAATATCCGGAGTAGATTTTAAAATAATGAAAGTAGCTTTAGAACAAGCACGACTCGGTCGTTTGCATATACTGGAG
>CANJ01000212.1 GCA_000309075.1 Occidentia massiliensis | reverse complement strand
GGTACGGTAAATATCCGCAATAGCAAATATGCCGATGATAACAAGCCGCTAGAACATGATTGCCTATGTCCTGCTTGTAGAAACTATAGTAAAGCTTATCTACATCATTTAGTTAGAATCGGTGAAATACTTGGCTCTATGCTAATGACATGGCATAATTTAACATATTTCCAAAATCTCATGAGCCGTATTAGAGCATATATTAAACTAGGTAAAGATTTTGATTTTGATTCTTAAAGTGACTAGTTATAAAACATGCCTTATTATATGTAAACGTACTTAAGTGTGTTATGTTATGAAAAAAGTGTGTGCAGATCACACTTCAGTGATTGTAACTAGACAAAAACAAAGACCGGTGGTTATTATGTCGCTTGAAGATCATAATGCTATGGGGAAAACTATACTTGTTAAAAAGTCCTAAAAATGCTGAAAGACTAAAACGAGCAATTAGCGATTTTGAAGAAAATAAAAATTTTAGGAATTGGATTTGATTGTAAATTAAAATAAAAGTATGAACTACTAATGCAAAATATTGATTTAATATCTGAAGAGGAAGCACAAAAATTACTAGAAGAACTCGCTGATAAAATTG
>CANJ01000213.1 GCA_000309075.1 Occidentia massiliensis | reverse complement strand
TCTTAAGCATTATCAAGCGTTAGACTTAATTAGACTAGATGAAAATATCTATCTTACCGACAAAGGTTTAATGCTGTATAGCTACATAGTACCTAGATTGATTATATGAAAATTATTCAAGTAATTTTAAAGTTTATATTTTTATTATTGCTTCTATTCATGTTATGGAATGTAAACTTGAGTTTAAAAAAGATATATGTGAATGGTGTTGAGTATGATCAAAAAGTCGAAAATCCAATTACACCGATAGCAAATGCTATTAAAGCAGATAATATTGATGAAGTAAAAAAATATTAGATTAGGGATATGGAGTAAATCAACCATACTTGGGCTGGACTCCTTTAGATTATGCTATATCGAATAATAATATAAAAATTGCCGATTTTTTATTAAAGTGTGGTGCACCTATGAATTTAATCCATATAAATATAGGATTTATGGAGCCGGAAATTGCCAAACTTTTAATTAATCAGGGAATGAGTCCTAATTTAAGATATGAAGACGGTATTACCGGAATGATGCTAGCCGCAGAAAGAAATAATCTTGATTTAATAAAACTTTTGCTTAAGTTAGGTGTTAATCCTAATGTTCA
>CANJ01000214.1 GCA_000309075.1 Occidentia massiliensis | reverse complement strand
TAAAACCACAGCTAGCGTACTCGGATTAATAGCAAGTAGTATTATGCTGGCAACTTATAGCACCTGCCACAGCTCCATTTATGTTTGTATCAGCTGCTGCCATGGCAACATCTATAGTAGGTAAAGCCATAATAGATGTAGTACATACTCGCAAGATACGTCTTCTTACACAAGAAAATAAATTATTAGAAAAACATCGTGATGATTTGAGTAAACAACAAGCTCTTCTAAAAATTGATCCAAAGTAAAAAGATATTTTAAAAGATGATTTATATATACATAATGAGCAGCAACAAACGAAAGACAAAAGTAATAAAGGTACTAAATCATTATTTATAGCATCGGTTATAACAAATGTAATAAATAATATAGTAAAACGTGGCGGGGATATCAGCAGCTATAGTCGGTAATAATGTAGCACAAATAATTTCATCAATAAATATAGGATTACAATCATTAAAAGGTTCTAAAGATTCGGTCAATCAGATCCAAGATAGGATAAAGTTAATTAAGGAGCTAAACCATAATATTCATCAAGAAACACAAAAAGCAGATATAGGTAATTATAAAAATATACAAGCATTAGCAGTAG
>CANJ01000215.1 GCA_000309075.1 Occidentia massiliensis | reverse complement strand
TAAGACGTAAGCAATATCAAGATAATTTACGTAATGATCTTGAACAAAGTGTCAATTTAGCAGTTAAAGACGGTCTAACCGGCTTATTTAATCGTCGCTATTTCGATATACATCTCAAACAAATTATTGAGAAAACTAATAAAGAAAGTATTAAATTATATTTACTTATGTGCGATATCGACAATTTTAAACATGTAAACGATACTTACGGTCATCAAGCAGGCGATAAGGTTTTAACAATTGTATCCCGTATTTTGAAGAATACTCTCAGAGTAACAGACTTAATAGCAAGATTCGGCGGTGAAGAATTTACTATACTCTTAACGGATATAGATATTTCTAAAGCAATTGAAACTGCGGAAAGAGTTAGAGTTAAAATAGAATATATGTAATTTTCACATTGAAGATCAAATTGGACCTTTAAAAACAACTATTTCAATCGGAGTTACGAAATATAAAAAAGAAGAATCAATAGAATCTTTCATTGAACGTGCTGACAAAGCTATGTATGAAGCTAAAACAACGGGTAAAAATAAAGTAGTAAAATTATAATTAATTTTTTAAAGTAAAAAAATAATGAGCAATTCTT
>CANJ01000216.1 GCA_000309075.1 Occidentia massiliensis | reverse complement strand
ACTGGTGTCTTAAAATATCATGCTTATTGCCTGTGTGGTCAGTTTTCATAGCTATTATCTTTGTTTACTAAAGTAAATAATCCTTATGTTGATTAATTTATATATATGATATCATACGTGTAACACACGTGTATACGAGTATTTTATGCAGAAGAAATGACAATTACTATAGATTAAGCGGTTTATTATAGGCTTTATTCTGTAATAGGTGAACGTAAAATTAGCAAATTTATTGAGCAACTTGTTGTTAAAACCTTATGTAATTAATGAGAAGCTTGGAGCCGCTTACAAAGCCATGGCTCAAGATACAAAAGCTGAGGAGAAGGCCAATGAGTGGGTAGAAGGGTTAATAGAACGCGATTTTTATGAAAAGAGCTGAGGTATGGTGGTCGACTTTAATCCTTTGTTAGGTGGGAAGTCGCTAAGGTAAGACTGGCAATAATTACTCAAATGCTTCATTAAATCGTGTGCAAGTAATATACCTTTAACTAGTAACATCGATAAATGTTATCCTTGTGAAGCCTACGTAATGATAGGTAGCAAAAGAGGTAAAGCCATGACTGATCGAATAATGACAGTAAGCACATT
>CANJ01000217.1 GCA_000309075.1 Occidentia massiliensis | reverse complement strand
TTTGGTATGATCCAGGTTGGGTGACATTGACACTCATCCCTTGAAACATGTCTTTTATGTTCCAGGCATAAGATGTTGAGCCTTGCAGTAAAACTATCTGAAATACAACTAAAATACAGTAGATCCTGATTTTATTACTCATT
The DNA here is from genome assembly GCA_000309075.1 of Occidentia massiliensis. GTDB lineage: Bacteria > Pseudomonadota > Alphaproteobacteria > Rickettsiales > Rickettsiaceae > Occidentia > Occidentia massiliensis. The sequence continues at coordinate 444 of CANJ01000217.1, read as the reverse complement.
ACCTGCCCCAGCTTTCAACAGTTTTTGATAATGAGAATCAATGCTTATAATATTATCTATTATCTTGTCTTCACTAATTAAACCCCTAGCAATTGGGTATATTTTTTGACCATTACTTGCTACTAAATATAGTACTGGTACAATATTTTCAGGATTTAGTGCTTGTAATAAACCGGTATCTTTAACTGTTTCAATATTTTGAAACTTAGCTTCACTTTTGCTGACAAAAATTAACTGAAACCCATATTTACCAGCAAATTGTTTAACAATAGGAACAAAAGCTTTACAATATGGGCAAGCATTATCTACTTGTAAAATTAATCCCCAATTTTTAGCTAATTCCTTGAGCTTATCACGATTTTCTTGTTCTTGTTTTTCCTCATATAATTTCTTGTGTAAAGAATTAACAGGTTCATTAACATTGGTTAACCCATAATCTAATAA
>CANJ01000218.1 GCA_000309075.1 Occidentia massiliensis | reverse complement strand
TCAGATTAGTAGAGCAATACGCAACCGAGCAGAATCTTTGGTATGATTTTGAACATGCGGTAGAATATACTGAGGTTTTAGAGCTAGATTTATCTATGGTACATAGTTCACTTGCCGGTCCAAAACGTCCGCAAGATCGAGTAAACTTAAATGATGTAGCAAGTAAGTTTAAATATGAATTACCGAATTTTGCTTTAGACAATAAAGACATTGATAAAAAATATGCCGTAGCAAATCAGAATTACGAAATTGGTAACGGCGATGTGGTAATTGCAGCAATTACTAGCTGTACTAATACTTCTAATCCTTCGGTTATGATTGGTGCAGCACTTCTTGCTAAAAAAGCACTAGGACACGGGTTAAAGGTAAAACCTTGGGTTAAAACTTCTCTTGCTCCTGGTTCAAAAGTCGTAACGGAATATTTGAAGCTTAGTGGTCTTGATAAATATTTAGATGAATTAGGGTTTAATCTAGTAGGTTACGGCTGCACTACTTGCATCGGTAATTCCGGACCTCTAAATCCAGAAATAGAGGAAACTATTAACAAAAACGGGCTAGTTGTTGCTTCTGTTTTATCTGGTAA
>CANJ01000219.1 GCA_000309075.1 Occidentia massiliensis | reverse complement strand
ACCGGCAAAAAAGGGATAAGATTTAAAACAATCTTATCCCTAGTTGCGAATAAAAATAGAGTTTAGAAAGAACTTGCAATATTATTTATTAAATCTCCGGATCAGTATTTCCCAATATTGTTGTATCTGAATTATTTTTCGTATTTTCTTCCATAAAATTTAAATTGAGTGCAATAGTATTATTTAAAAGAATTTCAGAAGTGATTCCTTAATTACTGATTGACCATGATTTATATTTTCTATTATACCTTTTGGAACAATATATGACCCTAATATACCCTCACTAGATATATTTAAAGTACTGCCTGATACTAGATTTAGTGTACCAACGATATTCAAAAACCTTCCTGCTTCTATAATTACGGTAGTATCAGAATTGAATGAGATATTACTAAGAATCACATTTGATGCTATAATAAGTTTAAGAGTATTCATATGCATAGAATCTAAATGAATATCTAAACAATCTTCAACCTTTATTTCTTTTAAATAATGTATTTAATAATTCATGATTTGAAATAATAGCTTTCATTTCTTCTGCACTTAATATTTTCGCTTTCACTAAAAAATGATCTTCCATCTTT
>CANJ01000220.1 GCA_000309075.1 Occidentia massiliensis | reverse complement strand
GTCCGGTACTATGGGTCAAGCCACGGGATGACAAACTTTTACACATTCCTCACAACCTCAGCATCATCAAAAGGTAATTTCTTATCGCCTATAATTTGGTAATTTTCATGACCTTTGCCGGCAACTAATAAGATATCATCTCGTTTTAAATTATTTATACCGTATTTAATAGCCTCTTCTCTATTTGCTATTTCTGTATAATCTGCTTTCTCTATACCGCTTATGATTTCAGCTCTAATAAGCTTTGGGTCTTCATGGCGTGGATTATCATCTGTAATTATGATGGTATCGGCACGTTTTGCGGCTATTTGCCCCATAAGACTTCTCTTTGCCTTATCACGATTACCGCCGCAGCCAAAAACTACGCTTAGCTTACTATCACGTAATTTAATATTTTTCAGTTCCGTTAAAACTTTTTCAAGAGTGTCCGGAGTGTGGGCATAATCAACGAAGATATTAGTGTTATCTATTCTCTCCATTCTGCCTTTTACTGCTTTAACTTCTACTAAAGAATCTATAACATCATCAAAAGCAAAACCAATATAATGAATGCTAAGAACAGCAATTAATAAATTACTAG
>CANJ01000221.1 GCA_000309075.1 Occidentia massiliensis | reverse complement strand
GCTCGCTTTAGTTAACAGTTATGATAACTCTATTTTATATACCGATTTTTTTTATATAATTTAATAGATTTGCTTAAAGATAAAAATGCATTTTTATTATATGTATCTGATCACGGCGAGTCCCTCGGAGAAAATGGTTATTATGGTCACGGCGGTCCACTACTTGCAGAACAAATAACCGTACCTCTTATAGTTTGGGTATCAGATGATTTTCAAGCCAAATATCCTAAATCAGTATCTTCAATTAAAAATTATGCTAATACCGAAATTAGCCATGATTATGTATTTCATTCAATCCTTAACTGTTTAAATATAGAGTCCGACATAATAGATAAAGACTTAAGTATATGTAAATCTGTTAAAAATTATTGAATTATTAAAAAATTTATATATAAATTAAGAACTCAATAATTATATGATTTATTATTATGTCTGATATACCTAAACTAGACGACTATTATTATAGATTTTTACAAAGTATTTTACTTAAAACACTAGAACAAAATAAAGCTGCTGAAACGTATTTATTGCAGAAAGATTTTAATAGCGCTTTAAATGAGATACAAAATATAAATGAAC
>CANJ01000222.1 GCA_000309075.1 Occidentia massiliensis | reverse complement strand
ACCACAGTATCCAAAAATTACGTAAAGTAATTTTATCTTTTTTATGGATCCCGTGGTCAAGCCGCGGGATGAAAATGAGGGCTTGACTACAATATCCTCGCGCTTTCTTAAAAAATAACCTATCAGTGCTGTAAGTCCGCCAAATATGAAACATAAACGCCAATATGTATTATACTCTACATTTAAAACTATAGTACTGATAAATGAAGCAAGAATAATACCGACCATAGTAGATGTTTGATAAAGGTAAGAAGCTCTAAACGCTTTTTTTTCTTCTTTATTCTCTAAAATAAATAATTTAGCAATGGCACATTCACCCTCGGAATATACTCCTTGCAACGTTCTAAGCAACACTAATAATAGCGGTGCAAGCCAGCCTATTTGAGCATGTGAAGGTATTAAACCGATTAGGCTAGTTGTTAAAGCAACGCCGATTAAAGAGTAAGATAAAGCAAAAACACCGCCGTATTTTTTAGCAATTACGCCAAAAACATAAGAGCCTATGAGACGTGTAAATAAAGACGCAGCAAGAACACTATAGGTAAGTATTAAAGCAACGACTTTATCATGATTCGGAAAAA
>CANJ01000223.1 GCA_000309075.1 Occidentia massiliensis | reverse complement strand
TTTTCCTGCAATTAAAACTTCAGTATCGACGCCAACTTTTCCGCTTAAAGACTCCGGCAATTCAATAAAAATACCTTGTGAATTTTCTGTTCCGGTAATGCTAAAAAGATAGTCACCTATTTTTACTTCATCGCCGACCATAGACTTAATTACGCCTATTTTACCAGAGTAGGGTGCAGTAATTATCATATCATTATATGTTTTTAGAGCTTTGGAATAATTAAATTTTGCATCTTCAAGTTCGCTTTTTGACCTTTTATATTCCTCGTTGCTTACAAATTTTTTAGCGAATAAAGCTTCTTTTCTATTATAATCTTCTTGTTTTGTATTTAATAACGCTGCTGCTCTAGATTTAGTGGTTTCTGCTATGTTTTTATCTATAACTAGCAATATATCCCCTTTTTTACTATTTCTCCTTGATGTGCTGAGACTTGTTCAACTACTCCGGTGGCATTGGCATAATAATCTCGACTATTATCATTCTGGCATTGCCCTACAATATTAAATATGTCGTAAAGCTCAGCAATTTGTACTTTAGTTGCTTTTACTGCTGTAATTTTTTCTTCTTCCTTTTTACTT
>CANJ01000224.1 GCA_000309075.1 Occidentia massiliensis | reverse complement strand
TGATCAATTGATTTATCTGTAGCTTTAGTGTCAGATATTTTGCCGAACTTGATATAGAATTATCTTCTGCTAAAGAACTGAACGAAGAAGTACGCTTAAATCTTATTGCTTAACACCATTGTGAGGAAATTACTCAGTAATTGACTAAGCGGTCTATAAAAATGCCCTTAATGTCATTCCTGCGTGGCATTGTTGCGTGGATTGGTTTTCCGTCATTGCGAAAAGAATTACGTAGTAATTCGACGAAGCAATTCAGTAAAAAATTCTGTAAATCAGAATTTTTTTAATTATTTTTTTGGATTGCCACGTCGCTTCGCGCCTAGCAATGACGATTTGGCCTCCACGCAACAACACTTTCAATTATTTAGCTCATAACGATATCTATCTTTGGTTAACAATACAACAAATCTTATACCCAATTTATTTACTTGCTTTTGCTCCTAAATCATCTAGTTTATTGCAATATACTCTAAAAAAGTAAGATATAACCCTTTAAATTCTTTTTAAACAATAAAGGGTTACCCCATAAATACCTTATCTTTATATAATTTAAAAAATAGTTGTATTTTTATACCACTAT
>CANJ01000225.1 GCA_000309075.1 Occidentia massiliensis | reverse complement strand
GATGTAGAAACCTCAAAGCAAAGAACAGTAGATCAAGAGGGAGAATTTGGCCACGCTTGGGGAAATGAGAATCATAAGGAGTCTAATTTAAGTGTAGTTAGTGGATGCATAGAAAAGGCAACTCAGCTTATAAGCCTTTTAGATGCAAAGAGAACCGCAATACTGCAAACAACCAGTCCTTCTCAAAGAAGATCAGTTAGTTTAGTTTTACAGGAAATAGAAAATGATTACCGAGAAGCAATTAAGATCTCTCAAAAATTACAGCAGGTATTAATACGCAAACCGGAAGATATAAAAGCTTATAATGCAAAAGCAGAAAAAAAATTGGATGCTATTAAAAGCAGAGCAGATAAACACTTTAATAATATAGAAACAGATGTAGATGTTGGATTTAATCCAAATGGGGGAAATAGTCATTCTATGCCGACTGCTAATATGGATAGCTTACCAAAAAATTTAGCTGTAACCCCACCTATAAATGTAGGGTCACTATATAACTCTCCGCAAGCTCAACAATTTCGAGAAGATCATAAAAATATAATAAATGATAGATCACAAGGTAGACTAAATTTGGTTGAT
>CANJ01000226.1 GCA_000309075.1 Occidentia massiliensis | reverse complement strand
ATAGAATTTAATAAGAATATAATTATGTTCATACTAAACATTTTTAAAACAAACTGGCACAAAAGATTATCTGAAAGTACAACAAGTGACCTTAGTAATAAAAATATAACTGATGAACAAGCAAAAGATTTAGCTGCAACACTTAAAGCTAATAGATCTTTAACGTCGCTTTATCTTCCTTGGAACAACATAGGCGAGGCAACATTTAAAATAATTAATGAATATCTGTACAGAAATAAAACTATAACCAAAAAAAGCAGAAAAGAAATATGAAGAACAGCAAAAGCAAGAACTAGAAACACAACAAGTAGAGGAAGAAAAAAGAAAACTATTGGAAGAACAAGAAAAACAACAGCAAAACCTCAAGCTTGATGAGCTAAAATATAATCAACTAATTTTAGTAATAAAAGAAAGTACGGAAGAAGAAGCAGAAAATTTAGTTAAAGAGCTAAACGGTGACACGCTTAACAGGATAGACGATAACAACGATACGGCTTTAACTTTAGCTGCTTATAAAGGATTAGATAAAGTTTGCAACTAATCTCTAAAATGTCTAATCAGGCTATTAGTACTATT
>CANJ01000227.1 GCA_000309075.1 Occidentia massiliensis | reverse complement strand
TAATTAGCTGAGTTGACTTCTAAATTAGCAATTCAGACTCATGAGCCTATATATTTAGATTCTAATACAAATATATATGCATTTAATGCAAATATGCTTAAGAATAAACAGTATAGTTTCGCTAGAAGTAAAACGATTACCGAGCCGGTTTTTATAGGCGATATGATTTATGCATTGGATATTAGATCGAATATTTCTGCATTTTCTATAGAGAAAAATAAGATTATTTGGTCTTATAATTTAAGTAGACATAAAAAAGATAATTATATAGGCGGCGGAATTTTACACCATAACGGAAAATTATACGTAACATACGGTTCAAGGTTGTTAGTAGTGCTAGATGCAAAATCAGGTTATGAAATAATTAGAAAAGAACTTCCGGATATTATTAGAATTAAGCCTATTGTGCTCAATGATAATACTGTCTTAGTGCAAACTATCAGTAATCAAACTATTGCTTTAAATGCAGAAACTTTAAAAACCGTATGGGAACATGAAAGCCTAGCGGAAGTTTTGCGGCTAGTTATTTTATGACGCCGATAGTACAGTATGACAATGTAATAATAACTTATAA
>CANJ01000228.1 GCA_000309075.1 Occidentia massiliensis | reverse complement strand
ATTGAACTTGCAGCTCCCGTTGCTCATATTTGGTTTTTAAAGTCGCTACCTTCAAGAATTAGTACACTTCTTGATATGACAATGCGAGATGTAGAAAAGATTCTTTATTTTGAAAATTATGTAGTAGTTGACCCAGGGCTATCGATTTTACAAAAAGGCGAACTCTTAACAGAGGAAGAATTACAGAAAGCAAAAGATAAGTACGGTGAAGATGCATTTACTGCCTCTATAGGTGCAGAAGTAATACAACAAATGCTTAAAGAGCTTGATTTTTCAAAGTTAAAGCAAGAGTTATACGAGGAATTACAAACCACTTCTTCAGAAGTCAAAAAGAAAAAATTAGTAAAGCGTTTAAAATTAGTAGAGAATTTTTTAGAGTCGGAAAACAAGCCGGAATGGATGATTATGGATGTTTTACCGGTTATTCCTCCTGAAATTAGACCGCTTGTTATGCTTGACGGCGGAAGATTTGCTACTTCAGACTTAAATGAACTTTATAGAAGAGTAATTAATAGAAATAATCGTTTAAAGAAATTAATAGAGTCAAAAGCTCCTGATATAATAGTCAGAAACG
>CANJ01000229.1 GCA_000309075.1 Occidentia massiliensis | reverse complement strand
GGTGAAAAATACGAGAAACGTATTGAGCAATTAACTGTCAGGGAAAAATAAGATATGCCTTGGAGCAAAGAAGAAATTTATCAAATAACCGCAGAGGAACTTAAAGACGGATTATATGTCAATCTTGGTATAGGTATGCCTACGCATGTAGCAAATTATACACCTCAAGGAGTGAATGTAATATTTCAAAGTGAGAACGGTATGCTTGGTATGGGACCATTTCCTTACGCAGGAGAGGAAGATCCTGATTTAATTAACGCCGGTAAGCAAACTATTACTGCTATTCCTGAAAGCAGCTATTTCGACAGTAGCTTTTCATTTGGGATGATTAGAGGTTCGCATGTCGATTTAACTATTTTAGGTGCTATGCAAGTCTCACAAACAGGCGATCTTGCCAACTGGACTATTCCGGGTAAAATGGTTAAAGTTATGGGAGGAGCTATGGATTTGGTCGCTAACACCAAAAGAGTAGTTATTATAATGGAACATAACGCAAAAGATGGCGGTGCTAAATTATTAAAAGAATACAACTGTCCGTTAACAGGTAAAAAAGTAGTTAACAGAGTAATTACCGATC
>CANJ01000230.1 GCA_000309075.1 Occidentia massiliensis | reverse complement strand
TTTTTTTGAAAAATACATTGCTAAATTACTGCCGTTTGCCGTAATTTCGCTACTTATAACTTCTAGAACGTCGTTTAAAGTAATTTCGCGTGCGTCGTGAACAAAATATATTAATTTATTTATTTCGCTACAAATTAAATCATGATCACCTTTTAAATGAGCTTTTAAATAAGTGATAGCTTCTTTACTTATAACTTTATTAGTTTTTTCTACTTTACCTAAAATAATTCGTTCAATTTTTGCTTCATCATCATGATAACAAGCAACTGCTGCTAAATATTCTTCCGTTTCAAAAAACTTTCTAATGCTCCCACTAGAAGTCATTTCTTCACCTATAAATACAGGAAAATTTATATAATCACTGTTTAGAATTGTTTTTAAATTCTGATCGATTGAATTCCCAACCGATCTAATTTTAATTAATTCTTTTTGACCAAAAAAATTAGACGAATTAAGTAATATTTCTAAAGATGAAATATTAAGATCTGCGTATTCTATAGAAGTTTGTAGCATATTTAAGCTTTGTACTAAATGCTTACAAGTTTTTTCTATATAACCTTTATCAGGACCATAT
>CANJ01000231.1 GCA_000309075.1 Occidentia massiliensis | reverse complement strand
TGAGCCTGGAAATATGCTTCTAGCCATTACTAAAGTATCAATAGTATTTGCTAGTTCCAAGAGTTTAATGTCGGTTCTTTTTAATAATGATAATTCGTGATTTAGAAATTTAATATCGAAAGGAGCATTATGAATAATCAGTTTGCTATCTGAAATAAACTCTAAAAAAATCATCGGCTATTGTATGAAATAGAGGCTTGTCTTTTAAAAATTCGCCGGATATGCCATGAATTCTATAAGCCTCAAACGGCATATCTCGCTCAGGATTAATATAAAAATGAAAATTCCTGCCTGTTAATACCTTATTTACCATCTCAATAGCACCGATCTCAACGATTCGATGACCTTGTCGTGGGTCAAGTCCCGTAGTCTCGGTATCTAAAATTATTTCTCTTAAACTCGACATTCCGAATCCTTTATTAGCTTTGCTATTTGTTTTTCCAAGTCTAACATATCAACGCCGCTATTTATAGCAAAATCTGCTTTTGCTATTTTGCTTTCTTGTGATAGTTGAATTTCTTTGATTTTATTATAAATTTCTATATCAAACGAAGATCTCGTTATTGCTCTTTGCATT
>CANJ01000232.1 GCA_000309075.1 Occidentia massiliensis | reverse complement strand
TATATGAACTTACTTAAAAACATTACGGGAAAGTATTATATAAACGGTGAATTTATAGAGTTCGGGAAGCAAATATCCGTTATTAATCCTGCGACCTTAAAAGAAATTGCTACAGTTCCGAATTTAGGATTATCTGAGATTAATTCAGCGATTAATAATACGGTGACTAGTTTTTCTTTATGGTCACAAAGTTCATTTGGAGCGAGAATAGCAATTCTTAGAAGATGGTATAATTTAGTAATCGAAAATATTGAGGAGTTAAGTCATATATTAACCCTAGAGCAGGGTAAAGTACTTGCTGAATCAAAAAAAGAAATTTTATATGGAGCCTCGCGAAATTTGCAAGCGATGCCGGTTTGCCTGCCGGAGTATTTAATGTAATTACAGGTAGTTCAGATATTATAGGTAAGGCTTTTTGTGAAGATTTTAGGCTTCAGCAATTATCATTTACTGGCGCTACAAATGTCTGTAAAATTCTATATCAAAATGCCGCAAATACTCTAAAACGTTTATCTTTGGAACTTGGCGGCAATGCTCCTTTCATTATAACGGCAGATAATAATTTAGAGAAAC
>CANJ01000233.1 GCA_000309075.1 Occidentia massiliensis | reverse complement strand
AACTATGTTTTTAAAGCAAGTAAAAATGCATGAATAATTTTTCTATTATCTCAGAATATAAACCGGCAGGCGATCAACCAAAAGCAATAGATGAAATTATAGCAGGGTTAAGTAGCAAAAAACGCTCACAAATGTTGCTTGGTATTACGGGATCAGGCAAAACCTTTACTATGGCAAATATTATAGAGAGAACTAATCGTCCTACTCTTATTATGGCTCATAATAAACTTTAGCTGCCCAAATCTATTCAGAGATGAAATCGCTTTTCCAAAGAATGCCGTTGAATACTTTGTCTCATATTATGATTATTACCAGCCCGAAGCTTATATAGCACGCACCGATACTTTTATAGAAAAAGACTCATCAATTAACGAACAAATTGATTTAATGCGTCATGCCGCTACAAGATCGCTATTAGAGCGTCGTGACGTTATAGTAGTTTCTTCCGTTTCCTGTATTTACGGCCTTGGCTCTCCCGATTTATATTACCAAATGATGGTTAATCTAGAGCCTGGTCAAAGCTACCCTCGTGATCAGCTACTAAACGTTTTGATAAATCTACAATATGAGCG
>CANJ01000234.1 GCA_000309075.1 Occidentia massiliensis | reverse complement strand
TTAAACTCAGTAGGACCTAGAGGAATATTCAGTCCGTCTTTGTATACTTTTTCAGTATTTAAGTCAATATTTAGATTCTTAAATTTAATAATATTATCTTGTACAACTGACTTGAAACGTCTCAATAAGCTCTTTAAAGTACCTACACCTACTATTTGCTCAGATAAGAAGGGCTTATAAAAAAATAGTACGTTATATTTTTGTTAGTTATTTATTGTTATTAAAGGATTTTCTTGTAATTCTGCACTAATAATCATGACAACAAGCAGCTGACTAAAAAAAAATAAGTTAATGCTTTTTCTAGAGTTGAAGCCCTCATTATATTAAATCCTGCTCTCTCTTATATCAATTACTTAAAGAAATATTAACACTTTTTTATTTTTTTCTTCTATAATTAAAACTTCAGGTAATAGCTTATCAAACACTGAATTAATCTTCATTAATATTTAGTAAATAATTAAAAATTTTTGTAATAATTTTCTAATTTATTAGGGTTTATAGCAAACTTTTTATAAAAAGAAACAGAAATAATAATTTTTTAAAGATAATACTTGAATTTAATAGTTTTA
>CANJ01000235.1 GCA_000309075.1 Occidentia massiliensis | reverse complement strand
TTCGTGAGTTTTAGGTTCTCTTTTTTGCCGAATATTGCTTCTTTAAAATTAGTGATTATATCTTTAAAATAGTTAAAAATTCTTTTAAAAAAACCTTGCGGTTGTGGTTGGTTTGCTTTTGGAGGTTCATATGATATTGTTTGTTCTACTTGTATATCCTTAGGTCTATCATTCATAACTTTCTTTGTATTAATAAACTTAAAGTCAATAGGATTTACCTCAGTTTTACTTAAATCTTTTTGAAATTGCCTAGATATTTGTGATACATTATTTTTTTAAGTTTCAGCAGCATTATTTGTATCTTTTAAGATTTCATTAATTTCGAGTTTCAATCCGTAAATTTGATCTTCAGAGGTAATACCGAATTTAGCAGTGATAAGATTTGTTGCTTCGTCTGCAGAAAGAGGCCAAGTTTCTATAATCACTCTACCGCCTTGATTTTTAGCGCTTTTTATTATTTTATCTAGCTTTTCTTTATCAGGTATTGTACCGGAAAGTAATTGATCAATTTTACGATCAGATACAAGATTGTTAAAAACAGATGTTACTAAACTTATATCCGTAAT
>CANJ01000236.1 GCA_000309075.1 Occidentia massiliensis | reverse complement strand
AAACAATTTAAAATGCATAAAATCAAAAAAGATGAAATTACTATATCCGAGACGGCCATTTTGGATTTAATTAGATATTATACCAAGGAATCAGGTGTAAGAGCTTTAGAGCGTGAGATAGGGGCATTAACTAGAAAAGCATTAAAGCAGATTTTAGCAGATAAAAGTGTTAAGCATATCGCCATAGATAGTAATCATCTTGAAGAATTTTTAGGAGCTAAGAAATATAATTTCGGGCTTGCCGAGAAAGAAGATCAAATAGGAAGTACTACGGGACTTGCTTACACTGAAGTAGGCGGAGAGCTTTTAACTATAGAGGCTTTAGCATTTCCAGGGAAAGGTGAAATAAAGACCACCGGAAAACTCGGTGATGTTATGAAAGAATCGGCAATGGCTGCCTATAGTTGTTTTAGAAGCAGAGCAACAAATTTTGGATTAAAGTACGACAATTATAAAGATTTTGATATTCACATTCACGTACCGGCTGGAGCTATTCCAAAAGATGGACCGTCTGCCGGCTGTGCTTTGTTTACGACTATTGTTTCGTTGATGACTAAAATACCCGTAC
>CANJ01000237.1 GCA_000309075.1 Occidentia massiliensis | reverse complement strand
CATAAAATAGTTTTTACCTTGCTTGAGATGCAATAACCTTGCCGCTAGCAGTAAGTTTAAAACGTTTTTTTACGGCAGATTTTGTTTTTAATTTAGGCATGTTGTTCCTTATAATTGGTATTTCTAGGTTTAAACGGTAAAACATTAGGCATACCAAAGCCATATGACCGATGAAACCTAGATAATAGTTTTTTTATTAGTTATTGCAAGATTTTTTTATAAAAATGTACTATAATGTGTTTAATCAATCGATAATAATTTAAAAATGTTGGGACAAAATCCTAAAAGAAGCATATTAAACGGTGACGGTACTCAGTTAGAGGTACAGTCTATTTTTAAGACTATACAAGGGGAGGGCATTTTTGTAGGTTGTCCTGCGATCTTTATTAGGCTTGGAGGATGTAATCTTGCTTGTAATTTTTGTGATACGGAGTTTGAAGATTTTGATTTAGTAGATATAGATAAGATTTTGAATAAAGTAGAAAGCCTGGCATTAAATTCTAAAAATGAAAAATCGATTAATTTAGTAGTAATAACCGGCGGTGAGCCGATGCGTCAACCTATAGAGTT
>CANJ01000238.1 GCA_000309075.1 Occidentia massiliensis | reverse complement strand
CCCATAGCTGGTCGGAATTCATCTCACCAAGCCCCTTAAAACGCTGAATATTTATACCTCTTTTTCCGTCATTCTATAATGGTATTTAACAACTGACTCGGTGTTAAAATATCGAATTCCTGACTTTTCACTATAAGCTTTAATTGCTTACTAAATATATCAAAAATCGTTAAAGCAAGCTTTGATATTTGTACAAACTCAAATGATTCTAACTGCTCTTTCAATAATATTTTACTTTCTTTTAAACCCCTACTAAAGCAGAAGAACTCTATTTTATTTTCATGTTTTAAAACTTCCCAATTAGTCTTATCAGGCGAATCTTCTAAGCTATTTAAAACATCTAAAACTTTTTTAAGTCTTAAATCACTTTCAGGCTCAAATATTTTGTTATTAAGTAAGTCATTAATAGCAAGAATTTCGGTAATTGAGCGATTAAATTTTTTGCTAGCATGGTCAAGCAAGCCGTTAAACTTAACCACTTTATTAATTAGCTCTTCTAAATTATCACCCACTAACCGCTCTTTATCGTCTAGAATTAAGGTTGCATCATTAATAGTTGATTTG
>CANJ01000239.1 GCA_000309075.1 Occidentia massiliensis | reverse complement strand
CTCGGTTATCTTGACGAACAAAGTAATTACAATAAGTTTTGGCCGGCTGATTTACATGTAGTCGGTAAAGATATCTTGCGTTTTCATGCCGTCTATTGGCCTGCTTTCTTAATGGCTGCAGAAGTTCCGCTGCCGAAAACAATTATGGCTCATGGCTGGTGGACGAATGAGGGGCAGAAAATCTCTAAATCTCTTGGTAATACCATTGATCCGATTAAGTTAATTGATGAATTCGGTGTTGATCAAGTTAGGTATTTTCTGATGCGTGAAGTAACTTTTGGTGCGGACGGCAATTTTGCTCGTAGTAATTTAATTACCCGTATTAATAGCGAGTTGTCAAACAAAATAGGTAATTTATTACAGCGTACTACATCTTTTGTTTATAAGAATAATGACGCCAAAGTGCCTTTGCTTACGCAAGGTGTTATAGATAAAATATATGAGCTACCGATTTTAAAAACCGCAAGTAAAGTTGTCGAGCAGAATATTTTATTGATGGACAAAACAGAGATTAATAAAATTCTTGAAAATATTATTAATTTGGCCGAAGAGGCAAATATCTA
>CANJ01000240.1 GCA_000309075.1 Occidentia massiliensis | reverse complement strand
ACTATATCTTCAACAAAAAACCGGTACCACATGGGAGCATTATGGCATTTCCAAAGGATGGAGCACGTATAACTGCAACAAATAAACCGGACAATACAATATTGCATACTGTAGAATTCAAAGTAACTTTAGATGCAATAATGGACGATATTGAGTATTTTAAAGTAAAAGATTTATGGTATGATGATTGCACATTAATATATGTCAACGGCACAAAGTTACTTAGCTTCCCTACTAACATTGATTCTCTAGATGAGAAAAGGTACTGTAACAATGGAAATGACCAAGGTCAAGCATTACAAGCTAAAAATTTACCGATTGATATAAAGCGTTATTTAAAACAAGGAGAAAATACTATAAGATTCCAGCTAAGAGTTATGTTTGATGGAGGACTATATTTCCACATGCAATATAAAATGAAGAGATAAATAAATGAGTTGGATTATTTTTTATACGGTAATCGCTGCTTTACTGATTCTCGATTTGGGAATAATACACAAAAAAAATACCATAATGAGCTTTAAAGAAAGCGTACTTTTTTAGTCTTTTTCCATCTTGTAAT
>CANJ01000241.1 GCA_000309075.1 Occidentia massiliensis | reverse complement strand
GAAAAATCAATCCAATAGCATTTGATAAAACCATATTTGAAGATTCAATAAAACTAAGAAGTTCTAATATAAAACCTCCGCACATCACTCCTAATCCTTCTACTAAAAATCAAGAAGCAGTAAGAAGAAAGGGTTAAATTTTAATATAACTTCATCATTGTGAGGAGGCGTTGTTACATTGCTTCTATGTCATTCCCGCGAAAGCAGGAATCTAGATTTTTTATGTCACCCCGTGGCGTGACCACGGGGTCTTGTATCACCAGCTGAGTCCTAAGATACCGCGATCAAGTTGCAGTATAACATTAAAGGTTACTAGATTGCTGCTTTCGCAGAAATGACATCAGAACATAAAGATTTAGGTGAGATGCTTAAATACTCCTCTTTCCATAATTCATTATAAAGAATAGGATCGATATTACCGCCTGAGATTAGTACTAGTAATTTTTGAGGTTTGGATTGTGTTTTTAAAAAATTTACCACTGAAACCATGTTTATACTACTTGACGGCTCGCATATTACTTTAAGTAAATGAGTAAGCCACGCCGTCCAGTAATATATTTC
>CANJ01000242.1 GCA_000309075.1 Occidentia massiliensis | reverse complement strand
GCTGTCTCGCTTTTGCAGGAATAACATAAAGAATATTTATCAATCCACTCAAAAATGACCTAGTTGGCGAACTACTCTGAGCTAATTTGCAATTCTCCTAAAATATAAGATTATAAAATTAAGAATAATAACGCAACAAACCAAGTTGAATTATATATTACTTCATCGATTAAGAATTGTTAATTTATCACAATGTCATTAGTTACTGAAGTTTTATATTTTCTATATCCCAATCATGAGAAATAGTATTATACTTTAATATATAAGGCTTAGTATCTATAGAATCTAGAGTTACATCAGCAATCATATCATCATGCGACGAGATAAGTTCATTATAACCGAAATTAGCATAATAAGGTTGATAATTTCTAAATCTAACCGTTATAAACTTCTCTTTAGTAATAGCAGGCAAGAATTTCACCAAATCCTCAAGATTACTTAAAGCTAAATCTTTCATCTCAAAAATTTGCAATCTATAAACATTTTTATAATCTTTAGTAAAAAACGTTGGTATAGAGCTAAAGCTACTACCGGATTGAACGGAAGCTATACTTAGAG
>CANJ01000243.1 GCA_000309075.1 Occidentia massiliensis | reverse complement strand
ATATTATTCTTTAAAAGTATTTTTGATATATTAGTTTTTAAATTAATATTACGTGTAGAATCTCCCGCTTTTTCTAAAAACTGCATCATATTAGCATTTGATAAATCTAATCTGTTTCCATAAAGTGTCGTATTAAGATTATGGTTATCTATGATTATGTTTCCTTTTAAATCCGTATGATTATGTTTAACAGAGGCTAGATTAATATTATAAATATTGTTCTTAATTACGGCATTACCGTTAATTTTTAGATTATCCTGCCCTGAAAGGTTAAATACAATATTTCTATCGAAATTTTTATCATTTAATTTAGTATATAAATATAAATTGGCTTTTTTATATAATTTTTTATGAATAGATACTTTATCTATATAAAATTCTAAATTATTAAGATTAGAATTAACGGTAATAAAACTCTCATTAGTATGCTGTTTTTTATACTCAAAATTTAAAACGGTGCTGCCTGAAATTAATTTAAATACTCCAAATCTTTGATTATTTGCCACAATATTGCTTTTTTATTTTAAGTAAACACTCATTATTTTTATCCGAT
>CANJ01000244.1 GCA_000309075.1 Occidentia massiliensis | reverse complement strand
ATGCGTTATGAAATTAAAGATATTCAACCTCCGCAAACTATACTTAAAGCTATGGAATTACAGGTAGCGGCAGAGCGTCAAAAAAAGAGCTCAAATTCTAGAGTCGGAAGGTAATAGACAAGCAAAAATTAATCATGCAGAAGGTGAAAAAGCACAAATCGTACTGAATTCAGAAGCTTCTTATACAGATCAAGTTAACAGGGCAAAAGGTGAAGCTGAAGCAATAGGCTTAGTCGCTACCGCTACGGCAAATAGTATTGAGATTGTCGCAACTGCCGTACAAAAAACGGGAGGAAGTGATGCAGTAGCTCTTAAAATAGCCGAGCAATATATTAGTGCGTTCGGTAATTTGGCTAAAGATACCAACACCGTAATTTTACCTGCAAATCTTTCAGAACCGAGTAGTTTTATAACCGAAGCATTAACTATATTTAACCAATTAAAAGCTTCTTCTTCGGGAACGAAAATAGATAAGTAGCAATTTATAACGATTTATTATTGTAATAATAATTAGTTTTATATATCATATCAGATTATTAATCAATAAAAGGTTATGAA
>CANJ01000245.1 GCA_000309075.1 Occidentia massiliensis | reverse complement strand
TAAGGCACTAATACAAAAATTAGAAAGTCGTTCTTAAGCTTATTTCACTTTCATCTTAAATCGTCATTGTGAGGAGGTATTGTTGCGTAGACACCTCGTCGTCATTGCGAGGAAATTGCGTAGCAATTGACGAAGCAATCTCAGGAGTTTGTTATTATTGCATGAGATTGCCACGCAGTCTACGACTGTTCGCAATGACGATTAGATATCCACGCAACAAAGCCCGCTTGCTAATAGCGTTAAACAACATAAATCACTCACATGAAAATCTTAGCAGGCAAGTAGTAATAAGTTACTTGCAACGCGTTTAGCTATAGCATTAAATATTAAATATATTGAGCCGAAAATTACCTATTTCAATGATTCCGAAATAAAAGTAGAAATTCAAAAATCGTTTCATAATGAAGATATAATCGTACAATCCACATCAAAACCCGTTAATGATCGCTTAATTGAGTTGTTTTTACTAGTAGATGCAGCAAAAAAAGCGGGAGCACAAATCGAATAATTTTAGTAATGCCCTATTTTGGTTATGCAAGGCAAGATAATATAAAT
>CANJ01000246.1 GCA_000309075.1 Occidentia massiliensis | reverse complement strand
CTTCTAAAATCCGGTGCTTTAGCTGATTTTATTATTCCTGCCAATCATTTCAGCAAAAGCTAAAAGTCCTTTAGAATTATGTATGGGTTATTACTTATACTTTTTTAAGTTGATATTACTGTTTTGCAATTCTTGTAATAATACTTTCTTTGCATGCTGAGCAGTAATACCGTCTGCTAAAGCAACTATCTTAGGAATAGAGTGATTTGGATTAAATACACAATGCAATAGCTTTTGATAATCCTTATCACTTATATTTTCTTTGTTATAATTTTTAAATAATTATGTTTATTAAAAGCAGTTTTGATAATATTAAAATTTTCTTCGTAATAATTATTATCTACAACTAATATTTCAGATTTAATTTTTTTATAAATATTTCTAATAGTAGAATATTTAAAAAATCTATCAGCTAAATTATGTAATACTAAACCTAGTTTAAGTTTAAAATCTTCAGAGTTACATATATAATTAATATCTAGTATATTTTTAAGTAAAAAATTAAGATACTTAGGTAAAGTATAATTTTCTTTTAACTCTTCATCAGAGGAGCTATCA
>CANJ01000247.1 GCA_000309075.1 Occidentia massiliensis | reverse complement strand
AGAGGAAGAATTTTTCTATATTACTGGGGTTAATCGTCATTTTATTGGTCTAACCTATCTTGCTATTGGCTAGAGTTATATATTAAAGATTGTCTAAATTTAAGTCAAGTTAAAATCACATTAAAATGAGTAATTATTGGTTAAATATTTATAAACCAAGAGGTATAAGTTCTGCTCAACTTGTTAGCATAGTAAAAAAAATACTTGGTAAAACCAAGATAGGACATGCCGGTACTTTAGACGTAGAAGCGGAAGGAATATTACCGTTTGCCGTAGGTGAAGCTACAAAACTGATACATCTGCTAATTGATGCTAGAAAAACCTATATTTTTACCGTAAAATTCGGAATGCAAACCAATAGCGGCGATTGTGCCGGTAAAGTAATAGCAACGAAAGATTGTATCCCTTCTCAAGAAGAAGCTTATGCCGTATGTTCTAAATTTATCGGTAACGTAACACAAATACCGCCGGCTTTCTCAGCTCTTAAAGTTAACGGTGTAAGAGCTTATAAATTGGCTAGAGAGGGAAAAAAAGTGGAATTAAGGCCACGAAAT
>CANJ01000248.1 GCA_000309075.1 Occidentia massiliensis | reverse complement strand
ACTTATCAAGGACTTTAGCAAGCCCTATATTAAAGCCGGATTGTAATACGGCATTTGCAAATTGTTCTTTATATTTATTATCAACTCTTCCTTGTAATCCCGGTCTACCTAAATTATCAACTGCAGGTGAGTCGAATTCTATAGTATAACCGCTCGTTAAATCGATTCTATCCCATATTATAGAAACTCTACCATAACTATCGGACGAAGTTGAGGTTGCATATTTACCGAATATTTTTGACCCTTTCGGTATCAATATCACTTTATCTTTCTCAGAAAATACGTCTCTACTAATAATGGCTCTTATTTCACCGCCGAGATCACTATTTATTGCCGTCTCAAGGACTGCATCAATTAATTTACCGCGTCCGAGAACCAAAGACATATTACCGCGATCTTTAAAGGTCGTTTCTGCCGTAATCTGTTCCGGTGTTTTTTTAGGCTCTACACCACCAATTAACACTATAGCTGATTTTCTTTTTGCTTCACGACGTTGCTTCTCTGCATCGCTCTCAACTAACGTTCCTGAAGTCGAAGGCAACGAAACCGG
>CANJ01000249.1 GCA_000309075.1 Occidentia massiliensis | reverse complement strand
CGGTAATGCTATGAGAAGAGTATTACTTTCTTCTTTACAAGGAGCAGCTATCACGTCTATAAAGATCCCTGCTATAGAACATGAATTTTCTTCTATACCCGGTGTAAAAGAAGATGTATCTGAAGTGATTTTAAACATTAAAGGTATTGAAGTAAAAAATGTATGTTGCAGAAAAACGTATCATGAAATTAAAAGCAACAGGACCTTGTGTTGTAACGGCCGGTATGATTGAAACAGGTCATGATGTAGAAATACTGAATCCGGATCATGTAATTTGTGATCTAGCTAAGGACAAGCAGTTTGAAATGGAATTAACTTGCAAGGTTGGTAAAGGATATGTACTTAGCACAAATAGTTATGAGGATAATTTACCTATTGGTGAAATAGCTATAGATGCTTTATTTAATCCAGTAAAGAGTGTTACTTATAAGGTAGAAAATACTAGGGTAGGTCAGGTTACCGATTATGATAAATTAATTATGTTTGTGGAAACTAACGGTGATGTATTACCTGAAATGGCTGTAGGTTTAGCTGCACGTATTTTACAGG
>CANJ01000250.1 GCA_000309075.1 Occidentia massiliensis | reverse complement strand
ATGACTTAAGATAAATAAAATTGAAATTACTGACGAAAATACCGTTATTTTGAGACAAATTATTATAGATTAAATTTATATTATCATAATAAATCTCAGGTCTGTAAAGTTTATCAAAATTATCGGCAGCAAATATTTAGGTTTTGTGCCAACTAGACTTAAATGATAAGTAAAAGCATAAATTACTGCTGCACTAATACTTTGGTGTTTCTTTAAATTATTATTAAATTGTTCTAAAAATTTTCTCTCCGTCGGGTAAAATTGTTTAGAAAACGGCTCATCAGAAAGTTTATATAAATTAAACCCTATAACTTTCCCTTCTTCAATGTTAAGAGACGATCCGTCAAATAATCCGGAATATAATTGTTCTTCGGTAAAAACTTTAAGTTTATCAAGTATTTGTATTCCTCCTTCCTCCTTAAAATCTTCTAATTTTAAAATATCGGAAAAAATACGTTTTTCTTTTTCAATTGATAAAAATTTTATTTTTTAATTTCTCTAGAAAGGATATCTCTATTTCGCTAAGAGGTGAAATATAATGACCACTG
>CANJ01000251.1 GCA_000309075.1 Occidentia massiliensis | reverse complement strand
ATTCTGTAAATACTACCGAGATACAAATTGAGTTATTAAGCTAAAGAGTAGAAATTATTATAGCTATGTTTATGGAGAAACGAGTTTTGCTCTATTGGGTCCTATATGTAATCATAACAATAACTCTAGTTGTTCATGTGATAATTGTAAGAAATCTATAAAAACAGCAAAAACAAACTGAAAAAGAAGCAAAAAGACGTATTTTAATAGATACATTCTTAGGAGAGTGGCAATTGCTGCTTATCTGATTTTACATTTATTAGGTGTCAGAAGAGATTAACATTAGACAATATTACTATTTTCACCCTTTTCATCCTGCACGTAAAAATCGTTTTTTCATTCAATATATCATCACGGTTTGTATATAAAGATTCAATAAATAAAATAGAGTCCTTTAAAGCTAGTTGCACAGCTATATTATCCTGATCATGTCTTTCTATAGTTTTAGAAAGCCTAAATTCTTTAACTACATTACCTAATTCTTTTATATTAGCTTGAAATCTAGTAGAATCAGAATTTGATATAGGTGTTTTTGAGAGATTTATTA
>CANJ01000252.1 GCA_000309075.1 Occidentia massiliensis | reverse complement strand
TGTTTTTTTGGGACATCTGAAACAGCTACAAATGTCTCTTGCGAGTTATTGAGTACTGCTGAAGAATCGGTTGTAGGAATTACTTTAGACGGAGTAGTAACGGGTGTATTTGGGCTAGTCGGTGTTATAGGCTGTGTAGAAGGTTGATTTGTAGGCATTACCGAAGGTGCAGGTACATTACGAGGTACTGCCGGAGGTACTGTTGTCGGCATAGTGCTTGATGTATTATCTTGGGTTACCGGCGGGCTAACCACAGGCGGAGAAACAGCAGGTATATTAGTTATAGAGGGCGGTGCTATCGGTGCTACGCTTTCTTCCTCTTTATTAGCATCAGGAGGGGGATTAAACGGAATAGGCTTATGCACAGGCGGCAAATTGGTTGGTTTATATATTTGCACCGGTCGCTGCGGAGGCACTACATAACTTTCTGCTTGAGCCGGAGGCATAGATACTATCGGTCTCGGTACGTTAGGAATTATAATATTAGAAGCTAAATTTGTATCATTATGCTCATTAGAAGCAACTTGTACTTCATGCATT
>CANJ01000253.1 GCA_000309075.1 Occidentia massiliensis | reverse complement strand
TATAGCTGCAGATGTATAGATAAGATTTGCACCGGTGGACCGCTTGCAAATATCCCAAATGCTGCAAATATAAAGAAATACGCTTAAGTTAATGGAGGATGCTCCCAATGGTTCAGATGCACGTCAAGCTTTCAATAACTTTGGTCTAATGACACCGCTACAGGAAGCAGATGCTACAACTCATCTCATGCAAGATGTTGTAAAACCTAGCGACACTATAGCTGCCGTTAATAATCAAGTTGTAGCGAGTAATATATCAAGTAATATAACTGCTCTAAATGCTAGAATGGATAAAGTACAAGCAGGGAATAAAGGTCCTGTTTCTTCTGGTGATGAAGATATGGATGCTAAGTTTGGTGCGTGGATAAGCCCGTTTGTCGGTAATGCAACGCAGAAGATGTGTAACAGTATAAGTGGTTATAAGTCTGATACAACTGGTGGCACTATAGGTTTTGACGGCTTCGTTAGCGATGATCTAGTACTCGGACTTGCATATACAAGAGCCGATACTGACATTAAGCTAAAAAATAATAAAACGGGCGA
>CANJ01000254.1 GCA_000309075.1 Occidentia massiliensis | reverse complement strand
GTTAAGTCGTAGCCGCCCGGAGTGGTAGGCGGAACATATATATTGTTAACTACACTACCGCTAGTTGGTGGCGGCTGTAGAGGGCTAAAACTTCCAACACTCGAACCGACGGAAGGACCCCATTGGGGTAATAAGCGGAGTAGTTATTCTATGTATTTCATTTGAAGGTCTTTGAATTATAGGTAATAGATGTTCAACGACTTCTCATCTTTGCCCTACAAGGGTATTTACTATAACATTACCAACAGGAGTATTTATTAAAATGAGTACAAAGGAATTACCTGTAATTTGCCATCTGACAAAACCACCTTCATTAGCGGTTACATTAAACGGTAAGCTTACAGCATTACCAACTATGATATTACCTCCTGCCGTGGTGATGATAGGATAAGCACTACCTTGCTCAATAGCAAACGGATTATTTTGTGCAGTTAAAAATACTTTAATTGAAGAAACATTTGATAAATCAAAGGTACTACCGCTTGCGAGTACTATATTACCGCTATTAGCGTTGCCTGTTTGCCCTGCATTTATAGTATCAT
>CANJ01000255.1 GCA_000309075.1 Occidentia massiliensis | reverse complement strand
CTTTTTGGTAATATTAACATATAGATGGATGAATAAAAACGTACTAACCGATCCTAGACTTTATGATCCGGCATTAGTAAAAGAAAAGAAAGCTAAAGCTAAAATGTCATTAATAGACAGTTTTAAAATGATCTTTACTTCTAAGTATGTAGGTTATATTGCATTGTTACTTATTGCTTATGGTGTTTCAGTAAATTTAGTTGAAGGTGTTTGGAAATCCAAAGTAAAAGAATTATATCCGACGGAAGAGGCTTACACTATATATATGGGGAAGTTCCAATTTTATCAGGGTTGGGTTGCAATTGCTTTCATGCTTATAGGTAGTAATATTTTAAGAAAAGTATCATGGCTAACTGCAGCTATGATAACTCCATTAATGATGTTAATTACCGGTGCAGCGTTTTTTGTATTTATCTTTTTTGATAGTGTTATTGCTATGCATTTAACAGGTATTCTTGCTTCAAGTCCTTTAGCACTTGCTGTTATGATCGGTATGATTCAAAATGTTTTAAGTAAGGGTGTAAAATATTCTTTATTTGATG
>CANJ01000256.1 GCA_000309075.1 Occidentia massiliensis | reverse complement strand
GTGGAGGAGTTGTGCATGATAATTTACGATTTCTTAACTTTAAGTTGTATTTGATGGTTCTCTAATTCTACTTTACTTACATAATCAGGCGTGAAATTTTTAGCAAACTCGCCTAAAGTTTGTTCTTTAATAAAGTCTCCATAATTATCAATTATCTTAGATAAATTAAACTCGCTTATTATCTCAATTAAAATCCTGTCAGTGATAGCGAAATCGGCATCTTTTCGAGCCTGTTGTATAAAGCGTACAATGTCTCTTGCGTATCCTTCTTCTATTAACTCAGGTGTTAGCTCTAAATCAAGTATTAACAAGCTACTATTATTCTCAAAACTTGCTGCTCCTTTGATATGTGAATACGGCTCTAAAACTAGCTTATATTCGTCACTATTTAAGGTTTCACCGCATATAGCTAAACCGCCTGCGATAGCTTCCCACTCACCTTTTTTAGAAGCGGCTATAATCTCTTTCATTTTATGTGGCAAACGTTTACCAAGCATTGGGAAATTAATCGATAGTTTTTTGCTTGCGTAATTCTCTAGAT
>CANJ01000257.1 GCA_000309075.1 Occidentia massiliensis | reverse complement strand
CTTCCGTGCAGGCTATATATGTACCGGCGGATGATTTAACTGATCCTGCTCCTGCTACTTCTTTTGCACATTTAGATGCTACAACGGTACTTAGCCGTCAGATAGCTGAGTTTGGGATTTATCCGGCAGTTGATCCGTTAGATAGTAATTCGCAGGTACTTGATCCGATGATTGTTGGTGAAGAACATTATAGTGTAGCAAGACAAGTGCAGCAGGTTTTACAAACTTATAAATCGTTGCAGGATATTATCACTTATTTTAGGTATGGATGAGCTATCCGAAGAAGATAAACTAACCGTGGCACGTGCTAGAAAAATACAGCGTTTCTTATCGCAGCCTTTCCATGTCGCTGAAGTATTACCGGAGCTGCAGGCAAATTTGTTAATCTAGCCGATACTATTGCAGGCTTTAAAGGACTTGTAGAGGGTAAATACGATGATTTACCGGAAGCTGCTTTTTATATGGTCGGAACTATAGACGAGGCTATAGAGAAGGCGCAGACGTTGAAGTGACGTTGATGTCATTCCCGCGTAGGCGG
>CANJ01000258.1 GCA_000309075.1 Occidentia massiliensis | reverse complement strand
TGCAAGGAATTTAAGCTTCCTTTATGAAAATTTCCTTTCCTTTAATAATTTTAAATTTAATTTATTTTATAATATTAATTTTAATAGTATTATTAAGAATTGCTTTTTTTACTTTAATAGAACGTAAGTTTTTAGGTTATTGTCATTTTCGAAAAGGGCCAAATAAAACAGGAATTTTAGGTTTATTTCAACCTTTTAGAGATGCAATTAAACTTTTTAGAAAAGAAATAAATAAAATATTTTATATAAATAAAAATTTGCAAATTATTGCTCCAATTTTTATAATTATTATAATAATTATAATATGAATAATTTTTCAATTTTCTAATACTGCTTTAAATTTAAGAATAAGAATTATTTTCTTTCTTTGTATTTCAAGACTCAGAAGTTATTCTATCCTTTTTAGAGGTTGAGCTTCTAATTCTAAATATTCGTTAATTGGATCATATCGAGGATTCGCTCAAGTTATTTCTTATGAAGTAAGAATAGCACTAATTTTAATTACAATATCAATTATACCTCAAAGATTTAATTTA
>CANJ01000259.1 GCA_000309075.1 Occidentia massiliensis | reverse complement strand
TATACCTGTTTTTAATCTTAGAGAAAGAATTTCATTAACGAATTCAGAAATTTTAATTTCATGTTCTGTACTAATATTGGGAAGAGCTAGCAATTTTTATAGATTGCGGTTTAAAAGATAAATTATTACCTAATTTTAAAATAAAATCTTTTACTTCTGGCCAATCTCTATAATTTGATATATCTAAGGAAATAATTTTGTCTGTGGCGGTACTTAAATCTTGCAGAAAAGTAAAAATCTTTTCTAAGCTCGCTTTTTGTTTTTAAGGTTTAAAATACCCTCTTCCATAGAATAATAGAATATAAGACTTCTTCTAATTTAGCATTTAGCTTTTTTCATTTTATAAATAAATATTAATTTTTAATATAATATTAAGGATTAATATTTTGTCAATTATAAACTATTATCTCTTCCATATCCCTTGGCAACTCACAGAAAATTCCATAATCTCATTGCTAGTCGGATGAGTAAAACTTAAATGCCAAGAATGCAGGGCTTGACGTTTAAAATCAATTAATTTTGCTTTTAGTTCAGG
>CANJ01000260.1 GCA_000309075.1 Occidentia massiliensis | reverse complement strand
GGTATTTTTCAGAAACATTATCTTACTTCTGCCACATTTAAAGGAAATTTAATCTACCCTATTACTACAAATCTCATCACAACTTTTCCTAATTATTCAGTACCAATTTATTTAACTTCTACAGCTGCAATAGTAGGCTTAGCATATTATGGGACTGATGTCTTAAATTATCAGGAAAATTTAAAAGAAATTCAGATAAACTTAACTCCTAATATTAGGGTAATTGATCCTAATATACTTTCTAACAATTTTAAAAATAATTCAAAAAATGAAATTAAAGATGTAACCCAAGGGTTTTAGATTTAATTGAAGCATACATAAATAGTAGTTTTATTAACTATACCGGAAATGATGGCAATACATTAATTGCATTAACCTTACTCATACAGGATCCTAATGCTGATATAGGACCTCTTGTTTCTCAAGGAGCAAAAATCAGTATTTTATGGTGTGGAAAAAATATAATAAGCACACTATTCCAATCATATAAAGTTTCTTTAACACAAAATACTCAAGATTTAATCGAACAAAAAAC
>CANJ01000261.1 GCA_000309075.1 Occidentia massiliensis | reverse complement strand
TATCGGGCGGGATGTTGTAATATCCTTAGGGCTTGTTAGCCTTATGATACTTTCAGCAAATGCTATTAACCAAAATAAAATGACCGTCGGCGATTTAATAATGGTTCATACTTATCTATTTCAGCTATCAATTCTGCTTTCAATACTTGGCTTTGCTTATAGAGAAATTAAAAACGCTCTAGTTAGTATGGAAGATATGTTTAAGCTGCTTGATATACCTGTAGAAGTAGAGGATGCTTTGAACGCTAAGGAGCTAATTATCTTAAAAAGGTGCGGTTAGTTTCGAAAATGT
Organism: Occidentia massiliensis; assembly: GCA_000309075.1. Lineage (GTDB taxonomy): Bacteria > Pseudomonadota > Alphaproteobacteria > Rickettsiales > Rickettsiaceae > Occidentia > Occidentia massiliensis. The sequence continues at coordinate 237 of CANJ01000261.1, read as the reverse complement.
TAGCTTTGCTTATAATCAGGCACGTCCGATTTTACATAATATAAGTTTTACGATCAAGAGCGGTAAAACTTTAGCAGTAGTCGGTAGTAGCGGGGCAGGGAAATCGACGATATCACGCTTGCTTTTTAGGTTTTACAATATTAATAGCGGCAATATTACTATTGATGGTCAGGATATAAGAGAAGTCACGCAACAATCGCTGCGTAAATCTATTGGAATTGTCCCACAAGATACGGT
>CANJ01000262.1 GCA_000309075.1 Occidentia massiliensis | reverse complement strand
GGTAAGTTTTTAGGTGAAATCACTATGCGTACTGGTCTTGAAAAATCTCGTAATCTTATAACCGTAAGAGTTGCAACTGCCGTAGGACTTACAAAAATCGTTGATATAATTAAGCGTTTCGGTATTAATAATGACCAAAAAAAGTTTACTCTATGGTACTTGGTTCCATTGAAACCACACTTAGCAGAATGACTAATGCTTATGCAATTATTGCTAACGGCGGTAAAAAAGTTGAGCCTCATTTTGTAGAATTAATTAAAGATCGTAACGGTAAAATTATTTATAGGCGAGATGATAGAGAATGTCTTGCTTGTAATGTTTCGGATAGTAATTTAGATACCGCAATATTAGAAATACCGAAAGAATATATCTATAGAGTTACGGATGAAGCTAGTGATTATCAAATTACTTCGTTTTTAACCGGAGCAATAGATAGAGGTACCGGTTATGCTGCGAAGAAGTTAGGGAAAATTATCGGCGGGAAAACCGGTACTAGTAACGATAGTAAAGATACATGGTTTGTAGGTTTTAC
>CANJ01000263.1 GCA_000309075.1 Occidentia massiliensis | reverse complement strand
CATATATTAATTTATTTTAACTTTATCTTGACAAAAACATTAACATACTTTAGAAACCACGTTTTATTAATTAAAGGAGTAACATTATGGCATCTATATTAAATATAAATTTTAACTGCGTTATGCCTATATTTAGCAATGAAATAGTAAGCCGTTTACCGGGTAATGTAAGCCACATCATTCATAAATTAAGCAGTACTATATTTTCATCAGTATATAGTACTGTTGAAGGAGCTTTTAAAAAAGGTTATATAGTGGATAATACACAGTGTAATTGGAAAAACATTGAACAATCTTTCAATGAGTCCCCAAATGATTTTTCAATACTATACCAAGAGTGCAACAATGGTTTAAATATTCCAATAAATAATATTTTTATCGATGCTGATAATAATCCTCATATACTTTTACAACAAGCCGTAACACCTCATCAAAACGGTACGGCTAGTATTCTTAGTCAACTTTATAAAGTAATAAATGATTATATATTCTCTCAAGACAATATTACCGAAACTAGCGGAGCTGATTTC
>CANJ01000264.1 GCA_000309075.1 Occidentia massiliensis | reverse complement strand
CCAAATGCTTTACCTGCTCTGCTAAAGCTCCTATTGCTACTGATCTACTTTTTCCTCTACCATAAGGGATAATACAGAAAGTACAAAAATGATCACAACCGTTTTGTACCTGAATAAAAGCACGAGACTTACAGTCAAAGCTACTTACTAAATGACTTGCCGTCTCTTTCACCGACATTATATCGTTAACTGTTATTTTTGCATCGGTAATTTGGTAGTAATTAGGTAATAATTTCTCTTCATTACCTATAACTTTGTCAACTTCCGGCATATTACCGTACATTTGCGGATTTGTTTGAGCACTACAGCCGGTAACAATAATTTTTAAATCAGGATTATTTTTTTTAGCCTTGCGTATAGCTTGTCTTGCTTGTTGCTCAGCTGCTTTAGTTACCGCACAAGTATTGAATATTGCTACATTATCGATACCCGACAATTCCAAGTTTTTTCGTATTATCTCACTTTCGTAAATATTAAGTCTACAGCCAAATGTTACTACGTTTTGTCTTAAATTATTGCTCACAATAAT
>CANJ01000265.1 GCA_000309075.1 Occidentia massiliensis | reverse complement strand
GATTTAAAGAAACTATGATTATTGAATATGAGCTTTTAAATAGTGATAAAAATATGGTAAAGTGTGGGTTAATGTTAATTAACCCTCCAAATATTAGAGGAGAATTAGAGAAATTAACAGAATATTTAAGTGGCACTCTTAATTTGAAATTTACATACATTTAATCTTTAATGTCTTTTAAAAAATATATCTTTTTACTGTTTATAGTTTTTCTTGTTCAAGGTTGTAGCAGTATTAAAAAATCTAGTGATACTACGTTACTTGCTACTACTTCATCTCAATTAAAACAAAAATATAAAATCAGCCATGCGGATTTAGTAGTACAGTATGATTTAACAAACAAAAATAGCAAATGTATATATGCATAAAACTTAGGTCTAATAATTAATAACCCTAAACAAAATAAGATTTTTTTACACAAATTACATAATAAAAACCTGGCAGAATTTAATAAAGCAGCTGAAATAAAAATAGCTAATATAAAGGCAGTTGTAACGAAACTACATTCAAAATATAAGTTTCTCTCTAAA
>CANJ01000266.1 GCA_000309075.1 Occidentia massiliensis | reverse complement strand
AGTATTTGTATATTATTCTTATTAATTCTAATGAATTTGTAAGAATTTTTTACTCTATTTGCAAGTATTGCCATTTTTAATCCTGTTTAAATAGTACATGTTTTAGCTTTGTAAAATCTTCAAGTACTTTTCCTGTTCCAAGTGCCACACAAGAGAGGGCATCATCTGCAACTATTACTGGCAATTTAGTGGCTTCACTAAGAACAAAATCAAGATTTCGTAATAATGAGCCGCCGCCTGTTAAAACAATTCCCTTATCAACTATATCTGAAGATAATTCAGGAGGTGTTGCTTCTAGTGCTACTTTTACCGCTTCAACAATTTGACTTACCGGTTCAATTAGACTATCAGCAATTTGTCTTTCGTTCAATATCATTTCTTTAGGAATACCGTAAATTAAATCACGTCCTTTAATTTCCATCTTTCTCGGCTCAACATTTTCATCTACATAAGCCGTACCTATTTCTTGCTTTATCTTTTCAGCAGTAGCCTCACCTATCAATAGGTTATAGTGCCTTCTTATATATGAG
>CANJ01000267.1 GCA_000309075.1 Occidentia massiliensis | reverse complement strand
GTTTTTTTGCTTCCAAACGCTTATTTACAAGCTCATTTACATAGAGTTCATCCACACCGCTATTAAACCACTCGTGTGGAGTCTTATTCATTAAACCAATAAAATTAGCACAAGTAATAATAGCAGAGGCGTTAAGCTGCCTTTCTTCTTCAGTTTTAGAAATAAAAACACCTTTAGCGTAGTCATTAATGATTTTAACGGCAAGCGGCGTATTCATATCATCAAGTAAGCTTTGCATGAAATCATAAGGTAAATCTATTTTCTGCACATTAATATTTTCTATAGCTCTATACCAATAATCTAAAGTTTTCTTAGCATCTTCTATAGCTTTATCATTATAATCAAGAGGACGCCTATAGTGACTACTTAATAAAAATAACCTTACTACTTCTCCTTGAATTTGTTTATCCATTAAATCCCTTACAGTAATAAAATTACCAAGAGATTTACTCATTTTCTCACCGTTAACCGTTAGAAACCCATTATGTACCCAATATTTAGCATAGGTAGAACTTGGAAAAGCACATC
>CANJ01000268.1 GCA_000309075.1 Occidentia massiliensis | reverse complement strand
GCTTAGCAAGCCCAAAAGCACTTATACCGTAAATGATACCAAAATTTATAGCTTTTGCTTTACGCCTATGTTCGCTAGTTAGTTCGTGTTTTTGTAAGTTAAAGATCTGACAAGCAGTTTGAGTATGGATATCGTCTTTATTGATAAATGCTTGTTTTAGTGCATCTATATTTGCGATATGGCTTAATATTCTAAGCTCAATTTGAGAATAATCGGCAGATATTAATTTATAACCTTCTTCAGCAATAAAAGCTTTTCTGATTTGATTCCCCTCACTAGAGCGAATAGGTACATTTTGTAGATTAGGTTCCTGTGAGCTAAGTCTTCCTGTAGTGGTAGAAGTTTGTAAAAATGTCGTATGTACTCTATGTGTTATATTATCTATCTGTTTCGGCAAACTATCGGTGTAGGTATTCTTTAATTTTGTTAGTTGCCTCCATCTTAATAACAAATCTGCAATATTATATCCATGCTCACTAAGTTTTTCTAGTATTTCCGCTCCCGTTGAGTAAGAGCTTGCTTTAGCT
>CANJ01000269.1 GCA_000309075.1 Occidentia massiliensis | reverse complement strand
CATCTTTAACCTTTAAATCAAATACGCTTTTTGTTTCCTTTATCGTAGCATAGGTACTTGTCTTCTACAGGTATAAAATTCTATTGCTTTAATTCTTAAGCCCCTCAGGTAGTTACAAGAACTGCATTGATAAATTCCTTGAACCTCTCTAAATCACGAAAGATTTTTTTAAATACACTATCAATTAGTGGGATCTAAATATCTTTGCATATTAATTATTACTTTTGGTATTACTCATATTATATAGCTTTTTAAGTAATCAGTAAATAATACTAGAATATGTACTTTTAATAGAATAATTATTGCTATTTTTTAACAAAAATTACGTACTTTGATCCGTTCTAATGGATACGATTGCTGACATGCCGGGAACTAGATTAGCATTTGGGGATTCAAAATCTATTAAAACAGGTACACGTTGTACGCTTTTAGTAAATTACCGGTAGCATGATCTGGTGGGATTAAGCTAAATTTAGAGCCGGTCGCAGGAGCAATATTACGAATCTTCCCGTAAATTACCTTTTAG
>CANJ01000270.1 GCA_000309075.1 Occidentia massiliensis | reverse complement strand
CAAAATAGATCCTAGAACACCGGGACCGTGTGTTTCTCAACAACAAGCTAACTTCAAAGTAACAAATGATAAAAATATACAGGGTGCTAGTAAAGAAATTTATTTAAAAAATCTACCTATTAGTATTGGTAAAGTTGAAGGCTTTAAGGAAGACGGAAAAGGTCGAAAAACAAAGGCTCAACTTGATATCCTAATATCCCCTTCAGATTTTTCAGCATTATTAAGACTAAGTAATTCATTACCGATCACTAATGAGCAAGAACTAGAAATAAAGGGCAATATTAATCTATTGCAATTGATGGAAGAAGTTGTTCAGAAAGTAGGGGAAAAGAGCTTAAATATAAAGCAAGATAAAAAAGTACTTACCTCACAAAAAAACGACAAGCTATAACACACGGTCAACAAAAAGTAGAACTTAGCCTTAAAGAAGAAATAATCAAGTTAAAGGAAGCAGTTCAAGAAACAATCAAAAATCCAACTAATAATGAAGAATTTAATAAGACATCAAAAGAAATTTTAGGTTT
>CANJ01000271.1 GCA_000309075.1 Occidentia massiliensis | reverse complement strand
TCAGGTTGCAGTGGTTGGTTAGTAGGAGTAATTGGCGGTACTTGTTGTTTATACTGAGGTGGTTCAACCGATGAACTTGTTGTTTGCTGTGGAGTTATGAGCGGTTGTTCCTTACTTTGTCCTTGTCCTATTATAATATCTTCAGCTTGCGATAAATCAACGCTCTGTCCTTGGTTTAGTTCTACCTCCTTCATCATTTCTTTATATTTACCGCGTGTTACCGCAAGTGTATAAATTTCTCCACCATGCTCTATATAAGCTATTGCGTCATCTCCGGTTCCGGCAAATTTTAAAGGTTTTGGTGAGCTTATTTCTTTAAGTTGAGGTTTACCGCTTGGTCCTTCTTCGTAGTGGGCAGTGAAATATACGGCTTTATCTTTGGAGGGCTTTGTGCCATCAGCTTTTAATGCTACCATCGATAAATGCATTGACCCATCGGCTTTATCAAGTTTTATAGGAAAATCTATTTCCCTATATGAGCTGATCTGAACCTGAGTACCGTCTTGTTTAGCTAAAGTAAAAGG
>CANJ01000272.1 GCA_000309075.1 Occidentia massiliensis | reverse complement strand
GGAGGACCTATAAGTAAGCAGCCTTTCGGTATTTTACCACCAAGCTTTTGGAACTTGCTTGGATCCCTTAAAAAATCTACTATTTCAGTTAATTCTTCTTTTGCTTCATCGATACCTGCTACATCTTTAAAGGTAATTTTTGGTCCTTTATCTGATAGCAACCTAGCTTTAGATTTTCCAAACCCCATGGCTTTCCCACCTCCATGCATTTGACGCATGAAAAAAACCCAAACACCTATCAATAAAAGCATAGGAAACCAAGAAATTAAAAAGCCTAAAAAGGTATTCATTCTTGTTTCAAGAGGCACTACTTCAATATTAACGTCATTGCTAGTAAGACGATTTACTAAATCAGGATAATCAGGAGCATAAGTATTAAAAGTAGAACCGTCATTTGAAGTGCCTTCAATTACTCTACCCTGAATTTTTACCGAATTAACGGTCTTTTCATCAACTCGTGTTAAAAAAATCCGAGAAAGTTATATTATTTCTTCCACCAAGTAAACTGTCAGATTGGAACAC
>CANJ01000273.1 GCA_000309075.1 Occidentia massiliensis | reverse complement strand
TAACTACAATTTTGACTTCGTTTCCGGAATCGTTTAATACGTCTTTCAATATACTTATTGCTAATGTTAAACTTGGTACAATATATATTAACTATAAGCTTACAACAGCCGTAGCCTTAATATAAATATTAGAATCATTTAGTAGATCTTGCAGTATATTTAAAGCTTATTGTTCATACATTACACTTAGCATTTCAGTTAAGCTTCTCGAGTAGCTTGATATAAAATTTCATTATTAGGGTTACCAAATAGTTATTCTGATCTTAAACATTGCACAGTATCAAATTTGACATAATTAGGCATTACGGATTAGTGTTTTCAATATGTTCAATGCTTCTTTTACTAAACTAGGCTTTGCCTTTACTATTTCAACTAAAACTGAAACTGCCTCGAACTTGAAATTTTCTATAGGATCATTAAATAATTCTTGCAGTGCATTAAATGCCTTGGGTGCTATATTAGGTGTTGTATTTACTATCTTAACTAAGCTTTTAGTAACTAAGTATTTGTTGTATAATTTTTTT
>CANJ01000274.1 GCA_000309075.1 Occidentia massiliensis | reverse complement strand
TCAAAGACAAGATAATTGATCAAAATTATAAAGCTAGAAAACCGGAAGTAGGTGGTGAATTTACAAATAAATTTCTTGCTGAGCGTAATGATGTGAAGAAAGAGGAAGGAGAGAAGAAAGAATAATTGTAAATATTTTCACCGTCATTGCGAGGAAATTGCATAGCAATTGACAAAGCAATCTCAGGAATTTAGTACTGCTTCATGAGATTGCCACGCTCCCTATGGTCGCTCGCAATGACATTGAAATTAAGACATATGGAAATAACACATAATAAATGAACAAAAATATTTTTATTACATTATTAATATCGCTATTGCTGCTTTCCGGTTGTACCGGCGATACTTGTATTGACCCTGATGATTTCGGTTTTATCAAATTCAATGTCTCTGCTAGATATGATCCGGAAGAAATTACTTCAAGACAGGAAGGTAATCAGGTAGCACCATGGCGTGATAGTGCTTATAAAGTAAACGGCTATCCTTTAACCATTATGGTAAGACCGTGGAGTTATATACTTGG
>CANJ01000275.1 GCA_000309075.1 Occidentia massiliensis | reverse complement strand
ACTACCTGAAGATTATGAAAATTCTAAATCTGCTGCCGATTTACTCATAGAAAAAATCGTAAATTTTATAAAAGAACAAATAGAAAGCGAAGAAATTTTACCATCTACTGCAAACAGAATATCTGAAAAAGATTTCATGATATTAGTCAGAAAGAGAGATGAATTTAGTAATAATCTGATCAAAGAACTTAGCAAAGCTAAGCTTAAAGTTGAGGTAAGCGATAGAATGAACCTTAAGGAAAATCTAACTATAATGGATTTAATTTCATTAGCTAAATTTGTGTTAATACCTGATGATGATTTAAATCTTGCCGGTTTACTAAAATCACCGATTATTGGAATAAGCGAGCAGCAATTATATGAACTTCTTGTAAATAAAAGTGAGAATAGCTTATGGGATATACTCTCTTCACATGAGGAGATATATAATAAGTTAGATTCTCTAATTGAAATTTATAAAATATCTATTGTTGAGAACTTCTTTGATTTAGTGGTACATAATCTAAATTTACGAGAGCTTTA
>CANJ01000276.1 GCA_000309075.1 Occidentia massiliensis | reverse complement strand
TTCTGATAAAATAAAGAAAGAACCAAAACAAAGATTGGTAAAGACAAATATATATGCAGACAGAGAATATGTAGATGCTCTAGAAAAATTTAAGAAAGAAGTTGGAACGGATGATATTGTTAGTGTTACTCCAAGTCAATTAGGTCTAGCTAAAAAAGCTAAACAAAAAGACCAAGATTTACTAAAATTAGATGAAGAAAATCTAAAACATATAAAGAATCTAAAAGAAAAGATTATGAAGCCTACTCAAACTACTGTAGTTAGTGTTGTTAATAAAAAGTCTACACCGGCTAAAACGAGATAATAAATGAACCAAGCAACAAGAAGCCTACAACTAAGTAATTAATCAGTAAAAGCCCATATTGCATCGGCAGCTTAATTATCTTAATCTTTTTAGAAAAATACATGGCTTTTACTACTTTAAGATAATAAAACGCAGCAACTACGCTGGTAAAAATACCACAATAAGCTAATGCGAATTCTTCTTGATTAATTGCTTGGTAAAAAAGGTAATATTTACC
>CANJ01000277.1 GCA_000309075.1 Occidentia massiliensis | reverse complement strand
AGCCGGTGAATTTATTATTAGAGCTATCAGCGATAGCGGCGAAAGCGACAGTATAAAAATTTATATTAAAGAATAGATTAGCGGTTATATATGAAATTTAAAATTCCCACAGAAATTGAGATTAAACCTTTCACAGAAGAAGAAACTGCTCTTGATGCTTTAAAAGCAAATATTCTCAATGCATTGACTGAAGTGAATTATTCACTAATACCAGCAGGAAAAACACCAGAAGCTACAGAGTAGTAATAGGGTTACCTTATAGCGGAAAAAACACATTTTTAAATGCTCTTGAGAACAACCTTAAGATTAACGGTGAAGAATTTACATTTGATAAATTATTTGATTTTGAAACAACGCCGGAAATTCAGCATAAATATGAACCAGCTATATATGATCCCAAAAATTTGAAATTGCAGAAAAAGTATTTTGGAATGCTCTAACGGAGTACCCGATACAGTGCAATAGTTAATCAATGTATTTTTCACTCAAAAGCTAGTTCAAATGACCGATAAATTAAA
>CANJ01000278.1 GCA_000309075.1 Occidentia massiliensis | reverse complement strand
TTGCCACGTGACAAATTCTCTTGCATATGTTGGCTTGCTCATGAGCTTTATTTTGCTCAGGTTTTACTTTATTACTAACTATTTGGAGTTATAAAAGATTGAAATATTTCTTCTTTTTTACCGTACATTTCTTTTAAATCACCAAATTGTGATTCAACAAAATAACCGACTCCTACTTTTACTGCCGATTTAACTTTTTCAAAATTAGTTTTTTCAGCAGGAAGAGCAAATTCAGGTCTCGCTGTAACCTTTGCTCTAGTTACATTAAAATGCTCTCTTAGCTGCCCTTCACTTAATTGATCAATTTTAGGGGGTATAGTTAAAAATTCTTCTAATGCTTTGGTATCTATTTTTGCTTGCCTTTCTTTTTCAATCAACTCTTTCTTATCTTCATAATTTCCTATTGATGTTTTAAACTATTTATTTGATTTATTTTATCTTTTTTTCGCTCCATACGCACTAAATTAGCATCTCCTTCACCTATTACATTAGCTCCGTTCCTCCTCCAATAGCACCTC
>CANJ01000279.1 GCA_000309075.1 Occidentia massiliensis | reverse complement strand
TGCACTATACTCCGCATGTTGATCATGCTTTCGATAGTGTTGAGCGAATTATGCGTAACGTGAATTACGGTTGGTTACTGCGTTATACTCATGCGGTAGGTGCATCGATGTTTTTTGCCGCCGTATACTTACACATAGCAAGAGGTTTGTATTACGGCTCTTATAAAGCACCTAGAGAACTGCTTTGGCATATCGGTATCATCATTTTTCTAACCATGATGGCTACTGCTTTCATGGGTTACGTGCTTCCTTGGGGACAGATGAGCTACTGGGGAGCAACGGTTATTACTAATTTATTTTCCGCTATTCCGTTAATAGGGGAATTCATAGTTACGTGGTTATGGGGTGGTTTTTCTGTTGATAACCCGACATTAAATAGGTTCTTCTCACTGCATTATTTATTGCCGTTTATTATTGTTGCTTTAGTGATGCTGCATTTAGTGGCCTTGCATCAGCATGGTTCAAATAACCCAAAAGGTATAGATGTTAAAAGCCCTAAAGATACTATTCCGTTCCAC
>CANJ01000280.1 GCA_000309075.1 Occidentia massiliensis | reverse complement strand
ATGACTAGATCTTTCAGCTATATAACCTAATATAAAACATTTAGACTTATCTGTATATGGGTAAAAGCTTTCCTTATTTTTTTGATCAATATTATCTTTGCTCCATCTTAAAAATGTTGTACAGCTTTTTGTGGTCTATATGCATATAATCAGTGAATAACCATCTTTTTGTACCTCAGCTTGTACTACTTTAAGAGCCTTAACAAGCTTATATGGTTAAAATTGCTTCCGGTGCTTTATAACCATCTACCTTTTTACCAACAAAATTTTCATCTGAATAATAATGCATATTTTGAATAATTGTAGGGTCGATATCTTTCAGATACATGAACCCTTTAAGTAAGGATTTAGCATATATTGGAAGAAAGCTCATAAATATAAAAATTAAACTTGTTAAAATCAATTTCATAAAATGCTAGGCTTTGTAAAGATTTCTAATTGACTTTATTTTGAGATATTTTTTTAGTGCAAATCAAATTGTTTTAGAGATCTTCACAGAACCTAATATAAAATAGACTC
>CANJ01000281.1 GCA_000309075.1 Occidentia massiliensis | reverse complement strand
CAAACTATAAAGAAAATAAATAGCTGCCTCGAAAATTTTAGTACCGGTTATACGCTCCAAATAATTCTTGATAGTTTGAATATTATAAGAAAAGGTAACACCAAGGATTACACCTAGTGTTGTGCCAAGTAATCCTATAAACATTCCGTTATAGATAAAAATAAGCATTATTTGCTTAGTGCTTGCTCCCATAGTTCTAAGAATTGCAATATCTGAAGTTTTATCTTTAACAAGCATAAATAAGCTTGAAATAATATTAAATGCGGCAACCGTAATAATTAAAGATAGAATAGTAAACATAGCTGTACGCTCAACAGCAAGAGCACTTAAAAATTGTGAATTTAAGGTTTGCCAATTAAATACATATAGGGTTGGACCTAAGAGTGATTGTATTTTATGTGAATATGTGAGAGCTTTATCGGGATCTAGACTATTAATTTCGATTAAATTAATATCGTTGCCGAGAGATAAGAAATTTTGTGCTGCGGTAAGCGGCATTAATATCGTTGTCAAATC
>CANJ01000282.1 GCA_000309075.1 Occidentia massiliensis | reverse complement strand
TACAATTTCCTAATATGTAAAACATTATGATTAGTAAAATTAATTTTGTAAAAATGCATGGTCTCGGTAATGATTTTGTTATTGTTAACAAACGAGATTTATCAAGTTCATATGATTTATCGCAGTTAGCAAAAAATATGGCTGAGCGTCATACAGGTATTGGTTGCGATCAGTTTATTATTTATGAAGAGCATAATGATTTTTATGAAATGATTATATATAACATAGACGGCTCTAGTGCTAAATTATGCGGTAATGCTACAAGATGTTTAGCCAAGTTAATTTATCTTGATATGGGAAAGCAAGATATTACCGTAATGGTAGGCAATAAAAAATTGCTATGTAATGTCAATGATGAAAATAATATTAGCGTTAATGTAGGAAGCGTAAGTTTTAATGAAGCTTGGATGCCAAGTCGTGATAAAGTTTGGGAATTTGCAGAGCGTTATATGATTGATTTAAAGGAAATTATTTGTGTTGATATAGGTAATCCGCATGTAGTTATTTTTAGTAAG
>CANJ01000283.1 GCA_000309075.1 Occidentia massiliensis | reverse complement strand
GCTAGCAAGTAATTCTAACGCACAAATATTGTTGATATCTTCAGTATTTCTTACATCTTCTCTAAATAATTGCTCGAATCTTTGATTACTCCATATTCTATGAAATTTAGCGGTTGCTTTTAAATAACTTTCTGCAAATCCTCCAAAATTTATTAAAGCTTCACATTCATCTATAGTGATATTTTTGGGGCTTTTTATATAATCAATGTCATTATCAAAATTTTTAGCTATTTCAGATACCGATAACGGATGCACGGTTAAACTTATATAACTTCCCATTAGGCTATCACCGCCTTTTTTATATATATATTTAATTTGGCACTACCTGTTATAATAAATTCAATATTTTCTCCGAATTTATCATAAAATCCTTTTACAAGATTTTTCCAATCTTTATATTTATGAATTTCATCTAATATTAAGCACAGTTTCTTATCGGATATAGTAGAAAGTAGATTTTTAAAAAGTTCGGTGTGTTTGTTTAAGATTTTATTTCTATCTTCTAGATAATCCCA
>CANJ01000284.1 GCA_000309075.1 Occidentia massiliensis | reverse complement strand
GGATATGAAATGACAAGTTAGGTGCTAATATTGGTAACCATTTGTGTTCTTTTGAAACCGCACCTACATATTTTGCTGCACTTGGTCATCTAATTAACATTTCATCGCCTAAATGAAAGGTTCTATTATCATAACCACTAAATTCAACCGATTTGATAGGTAAATGAAACCATTTAGGGGATTGTTCTGTAATAAGCTCTTTTGCTAAAAACTCTGTGATTTCTACATTCATAACTTTGCTTTTTGTTTATGATTTGTGTTCATATTAGGTGATAAATAATTGATTCTAAATTTTCCTTAAGCACTGCATCCTCTAGTAAAATACTACATTTCCAAACGCTTAGCCTTTAAATCCAATTCTTTTAAATCAAATTTTATATCGATTATTGCTCCCTCTGCTTCTCTGTTTGCTATATCTAGAATGCCGCAATGTTCTTCGACTATTCTTTTAACTATAGCAAGCCCTACTCCCATACCTTTACTGCTGGTCGTAACATAGCTTTCGGTAGCTTT
>CANJ01000285.1 GCA_000309075.1 Occidentia massiliensis | reverse complement strand
GATCCCAAAAATGACCGATTTGAGCAGTTAACAAGTTTCTATTCTCTTTACCAAAATTAATTATCTTTGCAATTCCTAACTGCTCATAAACTGAACTATCATATACATAGCCGTAATTTTGCCGAGTATGGTATTTTGTAAAACTTGTAAGCATTATGCCGTTTTTAAATTTAATCCCTTCACAAGTAGAAATATAATACATCTTCTTAGAACCAATATTAATTGAATGTCCAAAGCTAAATATATTTAGATTAAAAATAATAACAGGGTGGATATTTTTAGACATTCCCATTAGTAAAGATATCTCGCCTAAAAAATCTTCTTTAAGCTTTTTACTCTTACTCATTAAAATTTTAGGCTGAGCCGCAATAACAAAATCTTTATCTTCAAATAGCTTCAACTTATAGTAAATAGAAGCATCCGTGCTTATGTTTTTTTCATTCAAAAATTTATCTTCTTTGTACAAAAAATGTACTCCAATATTTTGATTATCGGTAATACCGTATTCTACAGT
>CANJ01000286.1 GCA_000309075.1 Occidentia massiliensis | reverse complement strand
TTATTAAATGACAGAATAATACCATTTTATGACCAGTAAAATCCACTACCAAGAATTCTTACTGATCGTGGCACAGAATTTGTAGTAAATTAGAAAATCATGCATTTAAGTTATTTTAACTATTGAAAAAATTAAACCTTCAAGAACTAAAACTTATTCATTACAAACTAATGGAATTTATAAACGTTTCCATAAAACTATGAAAGAAGAATTTTATTATTCTGCTTTTAGGAGTCTTTTGAGCTGATTGTGGTAAATTAGGGGGTAGTGGTGGTTGGGGGAGCCTATATTAAGAAGTAATAAGAAGTATATGAAACAAAAATGAAGATAGAAAAGAATAAAAAAATGAATGAAGTAATAGATGAAGTTAGGATCTGGAAAGAAGGGCTCTTGAGTCAGTATATTTAGTATAATTTGATTGATTAGTTGTTAAAGTAAGGCAAGAGAAACAGAAAATTACCAAAGTTGTATATGTTGCTTAGATATAGATTTACGGGGGCGAAAAGATATTTC
>CANJ01000287.1 GCA_000309075.1 Occidentia massiliensis | reverse complement strand
CTCACACAAATAAACCCTATACGCAGCATACCTAGCTGCTATGTCTAATTCTTCTGCAAAACTTTCTTCTGCCTGTTGCCATATAATTATTTGTTTGGCAAATTCTCTAGAAGTAAAATTCGCACCTATTAAATCAGTTAGTTTTAAATACACATCTTCAAAATCAATATCTTTTATTTTTTCCGGTGGATATTTTTTTACGGCAACACGTTGAACAAATTTTCTTTTACATTCATAAATAATATCAAAATCTTTATGTTTTAACCTTGATATCGTTATTTCTTTTGAAATACAAAATAACTCTGCTAAAAAATCGTCTAAATGAGGGGAAATTTTTAGCAAAAATTCGGAATAATCTTTCGGAATAATGGAGAGAGGAGTCGATCTAAATAACATTAAATCTTTATGCAAAGATCTATCAGCTTTAAAGAGATAATCTAAAAATATTTGATCTAATTTTTTAAGTCCGGTTAAATCTAATTCATTAAAATCTAGATTAAAACCAAGTTTCA
>CANJ01000288.1 GCA_000309075.1 Occidentia massiliensis | reverse complement strand
TGACTTTTTTGCCCTTACGTATAGCGAGCTTAGGAAAAACCTGTTCAAGGATCACCATATTAGGATTATCTTGAGCAAGGCGATAATTTACTAAAGATTCTCGAAGTGAATCATCTACAGCAAAAATACCGGAAATTTCAGCGTTTTTATCTCTAAATTGCAGATAAGTAAACTCGCCGTCATCAAAAATTTTAATAGGAGCTATTTCTTCGCTGCCGCTAATATAGTAATTAAAGTTATATTTTTCAGGATGAGTTAGGTCGGGACTTGCTAGGGTAGCAGAAAAAGTTTGCATATGACCGCTCATATTGTCATTTTCGTCATCCGGATAAAGAAACTTTACGTTAAAGACCATTTCAGGATCACGCATATCAAGAGTTTCGGCGGCATATAGTTCAAAGAAGTATGTCCGTTTATTAGTAATTAAAGTCATATTAGTAGTAGCATCCGGTTCCATCGGTTTAATAAAAATCCTATGACCGGCAGGTACTATTTGCCATGAAGTAGTATC
>CANJ01000289.1 GCA_000309075.1 Occidentia massiliensis | reverse complement strand
AGTAAATGCCGACGAGTCTGAGCCTGGCACTTGTAAGGATCGTGATATATTAAGGTTTGAGCCGCACAAATTAATAGAAGGTTGCTTGCTTGCAAGCTTTGCTATAGGAGCGAATAATTGTTATATCTATATTAGAGGTGAGTTTTATAATGAAGCCTCTAATGTTCAGCGTGCCTTAGATGAAGCCTATAAAGAAGGGTTAATAGGAAAGAATTCTTGCGGTTCGGGCTTTGATTGTAATATTTATTTACATCGTGGGGCGGGTGCTTATATTTGTGGCGAAGAAACGGCATTGCTTGAAAGCTTAGAGGGCAAAAAAGGTATGCCTCGTTTAAAGCCGCCTTTTCCTGCCGGCTTTGGGTTATATGGCTGTCCGACTACTATAAATAATGTTGAGTCTATCGCAGTAGTGCCAACCATTTTAAGACGAGGAGCTAGCTGGTTTGCTGGTATAGGTAAACCTAACAATACGGGCACTAAGATTTTCTGCATATCAGGGCATGTTAAC
>CANJ01000290.1 GCA_000309075.1 Occidentia massiliensis | reverse complement strand
GGTTTTATTTGCTGAAGAACCGAGAGCTTGCTTTTCAAGCCTTCCCATCATCATATTTTCAAATTTCTCGGCAAAAAACATACTAACTCGCTCTTTCCCTGCACTTACACGGCTAGTTACAGGTGCACTTACCGTCTTAGCCACATAATTTAGCGGTCTATTCATTTGTTTCGCTGCAGATTCATAAGATTGCTGATTAACTTTTTGTATTTCTGTTAAATTACCTGAAGTACCGGCAATAAATTGTGCCGTCGATATAGCAGTATCGTTAAATTTACTTAGCAAATAAATAGACACAAAAATTAGTAATATCCCGTCAAGTTGGACAAATTTCCCATTTGTAAATTACTAATTCTTTTTGCATCTTTAACTAAATCTAAAAACGGTAATTCAATATAGCGTTCATCTATACACTCATACGCAGCACAATGCTTACATTTATCAGGGTCATTCTACAAGAATCATCTACTATTATATGATCTTTAGGAACTAATATATTTGCTTTGCGG
>CANJ01000291.1 GCA_000309075.1 Occidentia massiliensis | reverse complement strand
GTTTTGAGAGATTTATTATTTCGTTTCTACGTTCTTGTGTTTTAATAATAACTATTTTCTTTAAGTTATCGTCTAAATCTTCCATTCCAATTTTATTGCGAATAATATCGTTTATACTAATTACTTTATTTCCATGCTTTCTCTCATGCCTTGCTGCTACTATACTGCAAACCACATCTGTTAATATATCTATTAAGAAACTTTGCGTTATTAAATCTATACCTTTTACTAATATTTTTATTATACCCTCTTGCTCATTAATATTATTTTTAAATATTTTAGTTTCAGCAATACAGCAAACATTTATGATATTTTTATATTCCAATAAAATGCATTACAGTAATCGTATAATAATGGGCTTTCTTGTACTAAACTTTCAATTTCTCTAAAGATTTCTGCTTTTTGCATTGTTTCACTATAGTGTTTTATTGTGGCTATCTATCTTAATTTCATAGGCATCTAATCTTTTACTTTGCCCCGGCATCTAGTAATTTAAAATTACTGGTTT
>CANJ01000292.1 GCA_000309075.1 Occidentia massiliensis | reverse complement strand
ATAAGTTTAGGCTTTCTCCGCTACTTATCTTCCCGTAAGATTTAATTCTAGTTAGACCTTCTACGTGTTTTGCTACTTCCGGTCCAAAAATTTTGGTAATTGCTTCTTCAGTGAATTCAGTGTCTTCAATAGTATCATGAAGTAAAGCGGCTTGCAGCATAATAATGTTATAAAGCTTAGGTGCTTCTTCAGCTACAAATTCAGCAAGCATAATTTTTACCTCAATCGGGTCCGAATAATAAGGATTGCCTGATTGACGCATTTGAGAACCGTGTTACGTGCATAGTAGATACCTTTTGTGATTTCGAGTATATCTATAGGATTTGCTAATTTAGTATTTAAATATTCGAGTTTATCAAGTAATTTTTTACTATAAACACAAATTGCAAACTTTTCTTTCCAAGAGCTTATATCTTCTATAAAAGTTATTTCTTATTTCATTATAATTTGTGGGCTATTAATTAAAAAATTAGGCATTGCCTAGAAAAAGTTGCTAATTTGAAAAGT
>CANJ01000293.1 GCA_000309075.1 Occidentia massiliensis | reverse complement strand
GATGTAGATATAGATAAAGTACCGGGAATCGCTCATAATAAAGTTATAATTATTGATAAAAGAAAGTAATAACCGGTTCGTTTAATTTCACGGCTGCTGCCGATAACGTAATGCTGAAAATGTAATTATTATAGAAGATCAGGAGCTAGCAGAATCTTATTTACAAAATTGGTTAAATAGAAAGGCGAGCAACTGAGAGGAGATTCCCACTATGTCATTCTTGCGAAAGCAGGAATCTAGTAGCTAAAAGATATAAATAGATTTTAAACATTTTTGATGACATTCACTAGCTTGTTTGAAATCTTTAGAAGTTGCTGCTTCTTTAGTAGTATTCAAAATAGTATTAACATTATTTTGTATAATTTCGGAATTTTTCTTAAGCAAAGATTGCATGCTTTCTGTAGCAATTTGGTTAGTTATTAAAAGATATTCATAGCTCTCTGCATTGTATTTGTGATAGATGCAAGATCTACACTAGTACACTAGGGATATTTTTCATAGAACT
>CANJ01000294.1 GCA_000309075.1 Occidentia massiliensis | reverse complement strand
GGTGCTAAAGGAATTTTTGCTTTAAATGGTGAGCAATTAAAAGCAAATGAAATGATGCCTATTGCTTCTGCTACAAAGCCTTTTACAGCAGCGGGAATCTTAAAATTACAAGAACAGGCATTATTAAATATTAACGATAAAATTTATAAATATCTTGATCCGGAAATGTGGGGTGGAAAAGTGCCGGATTGGGCATATAAAATATCTATCCATAATTTATTAACGCATAGTAGCGGTATTGCTGAATATTTTAGTTTTGTTAAACTTGATTTAAATATGCCTAAGAAAGAGATTCACAAGAAAATATTACAATTTGTTTCTTCTAAGCCTTTAGAAATATCTATAGGGAAAAATTTAATATAGTAATACTAATTTTGTTATACTCGGTATGATTATAGAAAAGGTGACTAAAAAAGATTTAGCTAACTTTTTTTATGATGAATTTTTTAAACCGCTTAATATGAAATCTACTAGTTTTGTTTCATATAGTGAGGCCGCTAGAATC
>CANJ01000295.1 GCA_000309075.1 Occidentia massiliensis | reverse complement strand
TATGCCTGCTTCTGTTGAAGTTTTTATATTGGTAGTTTCGGTATGGAAAGTTATTTTACTGCCGTCAAGGTTACCGAGCATAAAATTGGTTTGTATATTAGACACCTTCCCAAACTCTACTTCTAGGGGTAATTTGTACGTCAATCCGGTACTCGCATCCTCACGTACTAAAGTGTACGCTGTGGTGCTGCGTTCCGTGTTTCCTTTAAATTCCTCTCTATAAGCAAATTTGGCAAGATGTCTAAAGTCTTTTTCATAATTAAATAAACATTTCTGTCCATATTTAATTTGCTGTGCTTGGCTGTCAGTTGCATCAAGAACCAGGATGTCGTCCAGTATTGCTTCTATCTTTATACTTTTTTCCTCTAGGGCATTTTTGGTAATTTCGTCAGGCGATTTAATTCGGATAGCATTTTCTTCTTTAAATATTCCAACCTGAGTACGGCGTAATTCTATCACAAATCCTAAACTTTGCAAGGACAATGCTAAATCTTCTGCTAAAGTC
>CANJ01000296.1 GCA_000309075.1 Occidentia massiliensis | reverse complement strand
GATGTCATACCGCTGTGCGGTATCCAGACAATAATTAAAAAGACTGGACCCCGTGGTCAAGCCACAGGGTGACAGAGGGGGAACCGCCCCCCCTCAACAATATCTCCCTGCGAAAACGGGAATCCAATATATCTAGAAGATAAATATAATTTTTGCAATAATAGATGGTGTGGAAGATTTAATCACAGGTAAATCTATTCCAAATATGTATGGTGCTGAGGAGTTAAATGCAATTAGTTTTGATAAAGGTTGTTATGTCGGGCAGGAAGTGATTTCAAGGGCTAAATATCAAGGAGTTATAAGAAGAAAGATATATAAAATTACAGCAGATGAAGATTTATCTTCATTAGTTAAAGATGAAGAAATACTCGCAGATAACAATAAAATCGGCGTAATATGCTCAAGTTATCACAATAAAGCAATTGCCTTAATCAGAGAAGAAAAATATCTTGCCGATAAAGAAGCTGATGTTACCGTTAAAGGGATTAAAATCAACTTATCTC
>CANJ01000297.1 GCA_000309075.1 Occidentia massiliensis | reverse complement strand
TTAAAAAAGTAATTTAATTTCAAATAAAACGACTAATATAATAAAGGTAAAAAATATTAATAGTAAGTATAGTTGATTTGTAAATCGCTCAAGAAAATTAGAAGCTATTATTCCGATAGCTCCACCTGCATTTGCCGGTATGAATTCTAGCTTAATCTTAGATAATAATGTGCTACTGCTAACGAGAGCAAGCAACATTACAAACATACGGATAAATGAGCCGCGATATCTTCCATACCAACAATTTCTCCCCCAAACAAAGCAAGCAAGCGGTATGATAAAAGCAGCCAACCCAAAAAATTGATATAAACAATCCGATAAATAAGAGCCAAAAATTCCTACTAAATTACTATGGTACTCTGTTGTGACCGAGTTAAATGACGGATCGTCTATATTATATGACGTGAGAACAGTAACAATCCCAAGCCCGATTATCCCTAAGATAACCGCTTGTACCTTATTGTTTGAAAGAATTTTATTTATGTAATATAGCATAGTTTTAA
>CANJ01000298.1 GCA_000309075.1 Occidentia massiliensis | reverse complement strand
AAGTGGCTTTAATTAGTAGATTACCGAAAGAGCATGTGGTTATAAAGGCTGATCCAAAAAGGCTAAAACAAGTATTCTTAAATCTTTTATCAAATGCCGTGAAATTTACGAATCCCGGAGGAAGTGTTACTATTGCACTTGAAAAAGATGAGTTAGCAAAATTAGTATATATAAAAGTTATAGATACCGGTATCGGTATTAAGGAAAAAGATATCCCAAAAACTTTATCGGCGTTCGGTCAAATTGATAGTGAGCTTAGTAGAAAATATGAAGGTACCGGTCTTGGGTTGCCGCTTACTAAAAAGCTGGTTGAACTTATGAACGGTAAATTTGATTTGCAAAGTAAGATAAATGAAGGTACCACCATAACAATAACGTTTACATATGACTGTAGTATTGAAATATAAAAAATTGTGTGGAATATTAAAAAAATTTCGGTATTATAAAAAAATTATAAATTTTTAAAAAATATATGAAACTGATTGTCTTATTATTTACTTTTT
>CANJ01000299.1 GCA_000309075.1 Occidentia massiliensis | reverse complement strand
AATGATAGTATAGAAAGCTTAAATCAAGGTACGATTCGTGTGTGTGAAAAGCAAGAAAATAGTTGGCACGTTAATGAATGGGTAAAGAAAGCTATATTGCTATATTTATTACTACGGAATCACAACTTTATAATAACAATTATAATAGTTGGTATGACAAAGTTGGTCCTAAATTTTCTGCAGATACTGATAAAAATACATTCAAAGAAGCAGCTATACGCAAAGTGCCCGGAGCTGTTGTTAGAACCGGTACTTATATAGCTAAAAATGTTGTAATTATGCCTTCTTTCATTAATATAGGTGCTTATATAGATGAGGGAACAATGATAGATACATGGGCTACTATCGGCTCATGTGCTCAAATCGGCAAGCATTGTCATATTTCAGGCGGCACGGGAATAGGTGGGGTACTTGAGCCGTTGCAAGCAAAGCCTGTTATCATTGAAGATAATTGTTTTATCGGTGCAAGATCGGAAATAGCAGAAGGTGTAATAGTAGAGGAA
>CANJ01000300.1 GCA_000309075.1 Occidentia massiliensis | reverse complement strand
ATGCTATTTATGTGAAGCAAGGTGATAAAGTCAAAGAAGGCGATAAATTAATAGAGCTTGAAGAAACTAGAATAAAAAGCGAACATGAAAATATTCTTGGTCAGTACCGTAATTTTTTAGCAACTGAAAATCGTTTAATTGCCGAACGTGATAATTTAGAACAAATAGAATTCTCTGATTTTCTAATGCAGGATATCAATTTACCGGAAGTAGCTAAAATAATTCATACGCAGGAAAATTTATTTAGATCTAGAAAAGAAGTATATAACTCAGAGAAAGATGCATTACATCAAAATATTGCTCAACTTGAGAAAAAAATTGAAGGTTTAGAAGCAAAAAAAGTTGCCGCCTCCAAAACTGCTGAAGTTTATCAAGACCGTTTAAAAGCTTTAAGAACGTTAAAAGAAAAAGGACTTTGTACAAAAAGCAGCCTTATTAGACCAAGAGGCAAAAGTTGCAGCTTCAAAAAGCGATGTTGCAACAACTGAAGCCGAAATAGC
>CANJ01000301.1 GCA_000309075.1 Occidentia massiliensis | reverse complement strand
AATTCCTTTAATTTCTCTAGTACCGGTATCCTCATCTATATCCCAAATACTTAATCTTAAAGTAACTTTAAGAGGAGCAGCATAACTTAAACTTCTTTGACTGCACTCTTCTACATCATATTTTGGAGTATCAAATTCATATTTTACAAATTCTAAATTAGCAATATTGGAGGAATCTGAAATAGGAAAAATCGAGTTTAATATAGATTGTAAACCTTTGTTTTTTCTTTCAGAATCTTTAATATTTAACTGTAGAAAGTTTTTCTCATATGAATTTTTTTGAATTTCAATCAAATTCGGTATATCTGCTACTAAATTTATGTGACCGAAATTTTTTCTTATTCTTCTATTATGTGACAAGGGTTGTGCTTCTATATTATCCCTTAATGAAACCATATAATCTCCTGACTGATAAAATTACTGCCCGTATTACAGTGATTAGGTCCTATGCACTTTTAATAGAATAATCATAATTATGGCTCTTTTTAGCTGTAAACCAT